>NZ_BJDQ01000030.1 GCF_005405225.1 Enterococcus dongliensis | reverse complement strand
TGGTGTTAGTATCAAATCTTAGACAACTTTTCGTAGAGACAGAAATAAATTAAACTTATCTACGAGAGGATGGATTTTATGACCCGATACGAAGAAAATTTCAAACAGATGATTGTTGAGCTGAATCAAACTGGACGTTCTGTTCGAGGATTGGCGAAAGAATATGGCTTATCTGAAGCAACGATTTACAAATGGAAAAATTTATATTTACCAAATCAGTCCACAGGACTGACCGGAAAAGAAGCGGCTGATTTGAGAAAAGAAAATGCTCGTTTGAAAGAGGAACTTGAAATATTAAAAAAAGCCGCAGCCATATTCTCTCGAAAGACCTAAAGTCACTTGTTCGATTCATTGAAAAATGGTGTAAGGAGTACACTGTTTCTTTGTTGTGTCGGTTATTAGAAATTCCTAGAAGCGTCTACTATTTTTATAAAAATAAATCGTTAACAGCTACAGAAGTCAGAAATAACCAATTGAAAAAGAAGATTTCAACGATCTTTTTTGATCATAAACAGAGATATGGTGCAACAAAAATCCATCAAGTGTTGCTAAAAGAAGGAATTTCAGTATCTCTTAAGCATGTACAAAAACTGATGAAACAATTAAATCTAAGGTCAATTGTGGTTAAGAAATACAGACCTCAACGGCCTGTTCAGCCGGTTGTTTTAAAAGAGAACATCTTAAATCAGGACTTTTCTACTAAAACTATCTGTGAAAAATGGGTAGCTGATATCACCTACATTCCAACTAAGAAAAATGGTTGGTGTTACTTATCTTCGATTATGGATTTACACACGAAAAAGATTATTAGCTATACATTTTCTAAACGAATGACTGTCGATTGTGTGTTACAAACATTCAATCAAGCAAAGCAACGGTACCACATCCCAGAAGGAATGATTCTACACACTGATTTAGGTAGTCAATATACAGCAATCGAAGTGGAAAATTGGCTTGAAAACAATAAAATAAGGCATTCCTATAGTCGCAAAGGAACACCATATGATAATGCAGGAATTGAGTCCTTCCATGCATCATTGAAAAAAGAAGAAGTATACACGACGACTTACTCAGACTTCGAAGAAGCGAATCGATCTTTATTTAGCTACATTGAAGGATTTTATAATCGTAATCGAATCCATAGTTCGATTCATTACTTAACTCCACAGGAGTTTGAAGATTTAGAAACAGAGAAAATGTCTTAGCAGTCTCTACTAAA
>NZ_BJDQ01000029.1 GCF_005405225.1 Enterococcus dongliensis | reverse complement strand
GGGCTATGATACACTTTTCTTGACTATCAGTTACGTTACCGGAAGGAATGAACTCTATTGAGAAAAACATATGATCGTGAATTTAAACTAAAGATTTCACAGGATATCCTTGAGAAAAAAGTAACTACCAAGAAAATTGCTGAAGAATACAATATCTCTCGTCCAACAATTTCCCGATGGGTTTCAGAATATCATCGATACGGAAAAAATGCTTTTGCTGGACAAGGAAAAAGATTACCTGATAAAGTAGATTTCTACATTCTTGAACAGGAAAATAAACGGCTAACAGAGGAAAATGAAATTCTAAAAAAGTTCGACACGTTTGTGAAGCAAAAAAAGTAGTTCGTTTTGAGTTTGTTCACAAACATCATCAACAATATTCAATTCAAACTTTGTGCAGGATTTTAAATGTAAGTAGGCAAGGATATTATTTATGGCGGAATCGTCAACCCAGTAGGACTCAACTTCGCCATAATTTTTTAAA
Organism: Enterococcus dongliensis; assembly: GCF_005405225.1. GTDB lineage: Bacteria > Bacillota > Bacilli > Lactobacillales > Enterococcaceae > Enterococcus_A > Enterococcus_A dongliensis. Next base: position 743 of record NZ_BJDQ01000029.1, on the reverse strand, counting down.
ACAGAATATTAAGCGAGTGTTCTACGAACACAAAGGTCGATACGGATCTCCAAGAATCGCTCAACAACTTTACGATGAAGGAATCGAAACCAATAAACGTGTTGTGGCGGTCCTTATGCGTGGAATGAATTTATGCGCAAAAGGATTTCATCGACGCCAATCTTCTTATGGCAGAGGAAAAGCAATCGAAGAAATAGTAAAAGAAAATTTATTGAATCGACAATTTGAACAGAGCCAAATCGATGCTGTTTGGGTGACAGATATTACTTACATTCCTTGTAATGACGGTCGCCTCTATTTGTCCACCTACATTGACTTAGCAACTCGTATTCCACGTTGCTATATGTTGGATTCAAACATGAAAAAAGAAATTGTCATCCATCCATTACAAATTTATAAAGGAGAATTGCCTACGGTAATTCATTCCGATAGAGGTAGCCAATATCGGTCTCTTAGCTATCAAGAGCTGTTGACCGACCACCACATTACACATTCAATGAGCCAACCTGGGACTCCTGTTGACAATGCGGTAATCGAATCGTTTCATCGATCAATCAAACGAGAATTAATCGAACCCAACAAGCATAAAAGTAAAATAGAGATGAAGGTGTTGATTCAAGATTATTTAGAAGACTACTATCCAAACAAAAGAATCCATACAAAATTTATGATGACTCCTCGACAATTTGAGGCGAAGAAAATAAGTAATCTAACCGACTGTTAACTAAACTGTTGCAGGTCCC
>NZ_BJDQ01000028.1 GCF_005405225.1 Enterococcus dongliensis | reverse complement strand
TTGGATTTGAGTCAATATCTTGGACACATTTTAGTAGAGACGGTTATGTCATTTTTTCTTTTGCCAAATCTTCAAACTCCTGAGGGGTTAGATAGTGAATCGAACTATGAAGTCGATTCCGGTTATAAAATCCCTCAATATAGCTAAATAGTGCACGATTTGCTTCTTCAAAATTTGAGTAGCTAGTCGTGTAAACTTCTTCCTTTTTCAATGAGGCGTGGAAAGATTCGATTCCTGCGTTATCATAAGGTGTTCCCTTTCTACTATAGGAATGCCTTATTTTGTTGGTTTCAAGCCATTTTTCTACTTCTGTTGCTGTATATTGACTGCCCAAGTCAGTGTGTAGAATCATTCCTTCCGGAATGTGATACTTTAGTTTTGCTTTATTCAACGTTTGAATGACACAATCCACCGTCATTCTTTTTGAAAATGTATAACTAATAATTTTTTTCGTGTGTAGATCCATGATGGAAGACAAGTAACACCAGCCATTTTTCTTAGTAGGAATGTATGTAATGTCAGCCGCCCATTTCTCACAAATAGTTTTAGTAGAAAAGTCCTGATTTAATATGTTCTCTTTTGAAATAATCGCTTTATTTAACCTTTGAGGTCTAAATTTTTTTACTACAATCGATCTTAAATTTAATTGCTTCATTAGCTTTTGGACATGTTTAAGAGATACTGAAATGCCATCTTTTAATAAAACTTGATGAATTTTAGTGGCACCATAGCGCTGTTTATTCGTAAAAAAAACTGTCGAAATAGTCTCTTTCAACGTATTATTTCTGATTTCTGTAGCTGTCAATGGCTTGTTTTTATAAAAATAGTAGACACTTCTAGGGATTTCTAATAACCGACATAACAAAGAAACAGTGTAGTCCTTACACCATTTTTCAATAAACTGAATAAGCGAATTTAGGTTTTCCGAGAGAATATGGCTGCGGCTTTTTTTAAGATTTCAAGTTCCTCTTTCAAACGAGCATTTTCTTTTTTTAGTTCAGCCACTTCTTTTCCAGTCAGTCCTGTGGACTGATTAGGCAAATATAAATTCTTCCATTTGTAAATCGTCGCTTCAGATAAGCCATATTCTTTCGCCAACCCTCGAACGGAACGTCCAGTTTGATTCAGTTCAACAATCATCTGTTTAAAATTTTCTTCATATCGGGTCATAAAAAATCATCCTCTCGTAGCTAAGTTTAATTTATTTTTGTCTCTACGAAAAGTTGTCTAAGATTTAATACTAACACCAC
>NZ_BJDQ01000027.1 GCF_005405225.1 Enterococcus dongliensis | reverse complement strand
TGGATAGATGTCAATAAAGTAGACACGAAAAGAGCAGATACTTACAGATGATTAAAGTACTTTTCTTCCATTTCGTTAGGTGTAAGCATATCTAGAGTGCCGTGAGGTCGCTGTGTATTATAAAATCCTTCGATATATTCAAAGCAAGAAAGCTGTACTTCTTGAAGGGTTGAAAATGTTCTTCTATTGAGCTCCTCTTTCTTCATATATTTAAAAAAAGATTCAGTCACAGCGTTATCCCAAGGATACCCCGGTTTCGATAAAGACTGTGTGATTGGTTGACTGTCTAGATATTTTCTAAACAAAGACGAAGTATATTGTGATCCTTGATCTGTGTGGAAAAGGACAGGCGATTCTAATTTTCTAGATGAAATAGCTTTTGTTAGTGTTGATACAGCTAGTTTACTATCGATTTTAGGGCCTACGGACCAAGCAATAACCTTTCTAGAAAATAGATCAAGAATTACACATAGATAAACAAATCCCTTTTTTCCTACAGGAATATAAGAAAAATCACTTGTCCAGACTTGATTTGGAGCGGGGGGATTAAATGCTTGGTTAAGATGATTGGGACGTTCTAAAGAAACCTGCCGCTTTTGTTTTATAAAGGCTGGTTTACTAGTAGACATTTTAGGGAGATTCATCGACTTCATTAATCGATAAACTCGCCCAGCACTGATAGAAACGCCATAATCACGGAATAAAATCCTTTGGATTTTTGCAGCACCGATTCTCTTTTGAGTGGCTGTGTAAATCTCTAGAATCTGCTTTCTCAATTGTTGATTTTCTAAGGTTCGAGGCGCTGGTGGTGCAGAAAATCGTTTGTAGTAAGTCGAACGATTAACTTTGAGAACGCGACAAAGAGTACTAATCTTATGCTCGTGCTTAAGGAACTCAATGGCTTTTAGTCGTTCGTCGAGTGTGGCGTGAATATGGCAATCGCTTTTTTTAGGATTAAGTTCTCCTCTTCAAGTTGAACATTTCTTTTTTGAAGTTGTTGGATCTGCCGAGCCGTTAGGATCGTCCCATCATCAAATTTAACTTCAGAGTATTGCTTTACCCAGCGAGCAATAGAGGATATAGCTATTCCATATTCTTTTGCAAGTGAATTTTGTGATTTGCCATTTTCATAAAGTTTAACGATGGATTTCTTAAATTCATCATCAAACTTACGAGGGGATTTACGTTTATCTACCATCAAAACATTCCTTTCAAAAATAGTGTCTAGTCAAATAGCAGTATAGCAGAAAAATTGTCTACTTTATTAGCATACATCCA
>NZ_BJDQ01000026.1 GCF_005405225.1 Enterococcus dongliensis | reverse complement strand
TGGATAACTGTCAATAAAGTAGACACAAAAAGAGAAGGTACTTAGTGAGAATCAAAATATCTATCCTCCATTTCATTTGGTGTAAGCATATCTAGGGTGCCATGAGGGCGCTGCGTGTTGTAGAATCCCTCGATATATTCAAAGCAAGCCAGTTGGACTTCTTGAAGAGAAGAAAAGGTTCTCCTGTTGAGTTCCTCTTTCTTCATATATTTGAAGAAAGCTTCTGTTACGGCGTTATCCCAAGGATATCCAGGTTTCGATAAGGATTGAACAATAGAATGATTTTCTAAAAACTTCCTGAATTCAAATGAAGTGTACTGGGAACCTTGATCTGTGTGAAAAAGAACAGAATCCTGAGGATTTCTGACTTGGATTGCTTTTTCTATTGTTGTAATAGCTAAAGCTGTGTCAATTTTTTTGCTGACAGACCAAGCAATGATTTTCCTAGAAAATAAATCTAAAATTACACAAAGATAAACAAATGATTTATTTCCAATAGGAATATAAGAAAAATCACTCGTCCATACTTGATTTGGTGCAGGAGGGTTAAATGCTTGCTTCAAATGATTTGGGCGTTTCAAAGGAGTCTGACCTTCGGTCGGTTTAAAGGCAGGTTTTACTGTAGACATTTTAGGTAAGTGCATAGTGCTCATTAGGCGATAAACTCGGCCAATGCTGATAGAAATGCCATAGTCACGTAGAAGCATACGTCGTACTTTTGCAGGACCTACTCGTTTTTTAGAAGTTGTATAGATTTCTAAGATTGTCTTTCTCAACTGTTGATTTTCTGCTGTTCTGGGGGAAATCTTTCCAGAAAAACGTTTGTAGTAAGTCGAGCGATTAACCTTAAGAACCCTGCAAAGCGTAACAATAGAGTGTTCGTGACGTAACATACGAATTGCATTTAGTCGTTCGTTGAGTGTGGCGTGAATATGGCAATCGCTTTTTTTAAGATTAAGTTTTCCTCTTCTAGCTGAAGATTTCGTTTCTGTAATTGCTTGATCTGTCGAGCCGTGAGGATCGTATCATCATCAATTTTAACTTCAGAATATTGCTTCACCCAACGAGCTACAGAGGACAGGGCGATTCCATATTCATTAGCTAATGCGTTTTGTGATTTGCCGCCTTCATAAAGTTTTACGATTGATTTTTTGAACTCTTCGTCAAATTTTCGTGGAGATTTACGCTTGTCTACCATAATCAAAATTCCTTTCTCAAAAGATGTCTAAATAATTAATAGTATAGCAAAAAAGGTGTCTACTTTATTAGGATACATGCA
>NZ_BJDQ01000025.1 GCF_005405225.1 Enterococcus dongliensis | reverse complement strand
AACATTCCTTTCAAAAATAGTGTCTAGTCAAATAGCAGTATAGCAGAAAAATTGTCTACTTTATTAGCATACATCCACTTATGGAATTGAAGTATTGGGGTGCGGATATTTGGATGGATTGGGCTTCATTTGGCATAAAGCATGGATATGCTAAACGAACGATATACCGAGTTAGACAAAAAGTTTTAATGGATTTTGGAAGAAGAATTGGTGAAATAAATTAATTTGGCACAAAAACGTATAGTTGTGCCATGTCAATAGGGGTTAAACTGGTATAGTAGATAATTTATCAAGCGGACGATTCAACCTTTTACTGACATGAAAGTTTCTCCTTTCTGAATTTTAAACATACAACGTCTCGCTTGATAAGTTATCACCTTTTTGACTACACTGCCACTCTGCGGAAACAGAGAAGGCAACATCTGCACAATGTATATAACGAGCTTTTAGGTGCAGTTAGAAGCTCACTGACGGCACAAAATAAATAAGAATGGAGTTGAAAGACTTCGTTTCCTTTAAAGTTCACGTGCCGCCTTTATGTCACTGTGGCGGAAGTAGAAGACGCAGGAATGGTCTATGAAGAGGGAGTATACTGATGATCGGTGGGTGACACCACACGGAACCCTTGTGAGTGGGGCAGTGCCACTCCAGTGACTTAATTGAGGCTAGTATCTAAGAGAGCTAGAGTGGAGGATACCCACAGGTAGGACATACTACAGTCCACTATGATGAATTCATAGGTTAGTCACTGTGGCGGAAAGGGTAGACGCTTAGACCGTAAGATAAAGTACTCCTCGGTTATGGGAACGACGTGATTAATAAGCTAGGTCGGGAACGTGAATGAAGTAGCGTACCAGTCGGATATATAATCTTTATCATGCAATGTTCGATTCATTGCCAGTGACTTAGACGTGTAGCTCATTTGGTAGAGCGCCTGACTTTTAATCAGGAGGTCGCCGGTTCGAATCCGGTCACGTCAATAGGAAAAAACAAATCATTGTTTGTAGGACTAGCGAGCTTTAGTGGCGTTGGTTCGATTTTTATTAGATCACTCATTGAGTGGTCTTTTTATTTTGGGCAAGGAGGCTAAGCAATGAGAAACTACTGGTACGTATCATTAAACAATAAATATCCTTTACCTATGAGGGGACAGTACAAACGTGTAGTCATGTCCGTTCAGATAAAAGCAAAGGTATCGATTGTCGAAATGACTAGAGAAGCGACACCAGTAGAGATTGATCATTGCAAGTTAGTCTATTGTGGGTATGGCCATTGGAAAGACAAACATGTTCAGAAAAATATCAGGAAATACATATAGTTTGTTTTAGTTTGGAGGTGATTTTATGAAACTTACTAAGAGGCATAATAAAGCTATAGAATTACTGTTCGAAGGGTCTTTGAAGCGGATTGAAATTGCTGAAGAACTAAAGATAAGCGAACAGACACTTTATAACTGGTTAAAGGACGAAGAGTTCACTCATGCTTATGATGAATACGTAAAAACTATTATGGGCAAGTCCTCTGGCAAAGCGTTGAATACGATGCTGAAGCTATTAGCAGCCCGATCAGAAATGGTTCGTTTTAATGCAGCTAAAGATATTCTTGATCGTGGTGGATTCGCTCCTGTTGATAAGAAGGAGATTACTTCAATTGAGCCGCCTGTATTTGAGGATGACATTAGTGGTGAGCCAGATGGTTAAACTATCTGAGTATTTGCCAAAAGCTTTTCATAGTACGTGGAGAGCAGCAATTGATCCAGAAATTCTTCATATTGTTGAAAAAGGCGGTCGTGGTTCAGGTAAATCTTCTGATATTGCGCATGTAATCATACAATTAATCATGAGGTATCCAGTCAACGCGGTTGCTATCAGATTTGTTGACAACACAATTGAATTATCGGTTTTTGAACAATTGAAGTGGGCGATTGAAGAACAAGGCGTAACGAGTTATTTCAAAGTAAATAAGAGTCCTATGCGGATCACGTACTTACCCAGAGGAAATTATATTACTTTTCGAGGCGCCCAAAACCCTGAACGGATTAAATCTTTAAAGGATAGCAAGTTTCCTTTCACAATAGCTTGGATAGAAGAATTAGCAGAGTTTAAAACAGAAGAAGATGTAACGACCATTACAAACTCCCTTTTACGTGGAGAGCTTGCAGATGGTCTTTTTTATAAGTTCTTTTACAGCTACAACCCTCCAAAAAGAAAACAATCATGGGTAAATAAAAAATACGAGACTAGTTTTCAACCAAAAAATACGTATGTCCACCATACAACATATCAAGACAATCCCTTTATAGCTAAAGCCTTTATAGAAGAGGCAGAAGCAACAAAAGAACGTAATTCGAGACGTTATGATTGGGAGTATTTAGGCAAAGCAATTGGTTCTGGAGTTGTACCTTTCGATAATCTTCAAGTCAAAGCCGGCAGCATCACTGATGAGATGGTTGCTAACTTTGACAACATCCGAAACGGTCTTGACTTTGGTTATGCTACTGATCCGCTGGCTTTTGTACGTTGGCATTATGACAAGAAGAAAAATGGTATTTATGCTCTTGATGAAATTTATGGCGTTAAAATCAGCAATCGAGAAGCCGCGAAAGAAATGCGAAACAGAGGTTATCAAAACGATGAAATATTTTCAGACTCAGCAGAACCTAAAAGTAATGCTGAGTTAAAGAATGAACATGGTATTAAACGTATTAGAGGGGTCAAGAAAGGCCCTGATTCGGTTGAATACGGTGAGCAATGGTTAGATGATTTAGATTTCATTTGCATCGATCCACTACGAACGCCTAACATAGCTAAAGAATTTGAAAATATAGATTACCAAACAGACCGTGATGGCAATCCTAAACCACGTTTAGAGGATAAAGACAACCACGCAATCGATGCAACGAGATATGCGTTCAATGAAGATATGTGGTCTAAACGTAAGCAGACCGTCACGAAAGAACAAAGAAATAAACTTAGAAGAATGTTTTAAAGGAGTGTGAAAAATGGACAAAGTGAACGAATTTGAACATGGTGCAGATATTCGCTATGCGGATGGCGTAAATCAAAACTTCGTTAGTTTCGATGTAGCGTCAAATTTACATTACAGATTCAGTTCTGCAGAAGATTTATTAAAAGACTTACCAACGCTAGCTGCAATGATCAGGCATCACTATGATAATCAAGTACCACGTTTAGAAGTGTTAGAT
>NZ_BJDQ01000024.1 GCF_005405225.1 Enterococcus dongliensis | reverse complement strand
GTTTGAAGATTTAGAAACAGAGAAAATGTCTTAGCAGTCTCTACTAAAATATGTCCAAGATATTGACTCAAATCCACATTCAAAACTCTTCTTTTCTATATATGAATGAGTAAATTTAAACTGATTTATGAAGTACGAAGAAAAAATTATTAAAATGTGTTAGGATTCTTGTATTTTGAAAACACCAGCTTCTGTCAAAGTTTTTCTTTGACAAAGGCTGGTGTTTGTTTAGTAAGAGTAATTATTTTAATTCTGTTGCAGTATCTAATGTGCTCTTTCCAGAAAAGAAGGCAAACAGTACTAGTAAAACGGCGGAGAGGGTCATTGCCAAAAAGGTAATGTTTAGTCCATGGATGGCTGCGTTTCCTCCATAAATTGGAAGAGATTGTTTGGTGATTGTGGTCATTAGGCTGACAAAAACTGCTGAGCCGATTGCACCGGCGATCGTACGGAGTGAGGTTAGTAGCGCCGTTCCATGAGCAGTCAAAGAATTATCGATGTGACTCATCCCCCAAGTAACTAATGGCATCATTAGACACCCAATGGCGATACTTCTAAAGGCGTTTAATAGGGCAATGATAAAAATCGTTGTCTTGAGCGTGATGAATACCATTCCTAGATTGCTTAAGAGTAAAGCAATGGCACCAACGAAAAATAATTTCTTCATACCAAATTTGTCATAGAATTTTCCGGTGAAAGGGCTGATAAGTGTCATCGCTAAAGAGCCAGGTAATGTCACTAGGCCTGAGACGGTTGCTGAATAGCCTTCGATAGATTGAATGAGTAACGGCAAGATGATGGAAGAGCCCATCATGATGAAATACAGCAGCATACTGCCAATCAAACTGACAACAAAAATTTTGTTTTTTAAGACACTTAAATCTAAGAATGGGTCGTCTAAATGGAATTGACGATAAGCAAATAGTCCCATTGACAATAATCCAATTAGTAACGGTAAGCCGCTTTGTAAAGAAAAAAGAGAGCTGCTGATATTCCCGATTCCTAAGGTCAATCCTCCGTAAGCAAATCCGCTAAGAACAAAGGACAGTAGATCAAATGTTTGTTTCCGATTGGGTAATACGTCATCAAAGACGGCCATTGCCCAAATAAATGAGACAATCATGATTGCGATCACGAGGTAGAACATCATTCGCCAGCCAGTGATGTCGATCAAAATCCCTGTGATTGTTGGTGCGATTACGGGAGCGGCACCGATGGATAGGCCATACCAACCCATAATACTACCGCGTTTTTCTAGGGGATAAATCGTCAGCAAAATTACTTGAGCCATTGAAGATAAAATACCATTTCCGCAAGCTTGCAAGATTCGACCAATCATTAGTACCGTAAAGTTTGGAGCGATCACGGCTAATAGTAAGCCAACGACGAAAAAAGAAATCGCGGCTAGATATAATTTTTTGGTGGGAAAACGAATAATCAAAAAGGCAGTTAGCGGCATCATAATTGCCATGGCTAGGGAATAACCACTTGTCAACCATTGCCCAGTTGTTACGGAGATATTGAATTCGTTGATCATTGTCGGCAGGGCAGTTGTCAAAGCTGTCGCTAACATTGAGGAGGCGATACAACTAATCAAAATATTGATAAAAATCAGTGTTCTTTGTTTATCTTTTACCATTCAGACCTTCCTTTTCTACCACGATAAAGACTTCGTGCTATTTTTTACTTTTAGTAATATACTCTTCTTTTCAGAAAATACAACCTTTTTATTGAAAGAAGTACGAAAACGAAAGTTCTAACTGGCGTATTGGAATTTTTGAAATGATTATTACATAAATAGGTAGCAGAAGTGATGCTAGTTTACATTTTATATAATCTGTAATATCAGTAAGTTATACTAATTGGAGGGAGTGTTTGCTTGATGAATAATACATTTTTAGCAGTCCTAGAACATGAGGGAGTTGTAACGATTATTTCAAGTAACGCAGGAGCGTATCATGTAGTCAATACTTGGAATTCATACGTGAAAGCAGACGGGGATAAATTATATATCCCAGCGGCTGGAATGCACAGTATCGAACAAGATTTAATTGAAAATGATCAAGTTCTTTTAACGATCGGCAGCCGTGAAGTAGAGGGACTGGTTGGACCGGGAACGGGATTCCATGTTTCTGGAACAGCTAGTTTTATTTCTTCTGGCGAAATCCTTGATCAAATGAAGGTGGAATTTCCTTTTTTAACACGAGTTTTAGAAATAAAAGTAACCGGCATCGAACAAAAAATCTGATTTTACACAATATAGCTGAGGCCTGTTAGGATTCAGCATTTTTTTGAAATATCCTTCTTTAAATAGGAAGGATATTTTTTTGCTTATTGTTACGATTTGAACTCATTCGGTGGTTTCTGGGTGAATTTTTGACCGATTTGATAATAACTTTGTGGCTGATTCCTCCTTATATTGCAGGTTGTGAGAGGGAGTAGCTTTTTTTGGTAACTATCGTTATTTACGAGTTAAAATTTATCCTTTTCTAGTGAAACTACGGTACAATACAGATGTATCATGATGTATTAAACTATTAGGAGGGATTTTGATGAAGGTTATTGTTTTAGGATCTTCACACGGCGGCTATGAAGCAGTCGAAGAGCTACTATTGGCACATCCCGGTGCGGAAGTGCAATGGTACGAAAAAGGCGACTTTATTTCATTTATGGGATGAGGCACGCAAATGTATCTCGAAGGAGTCGTGAAAGACGTTAATTCAATTCGTTACATGACAGCTGAAGAGATGGAACAACGCGGGGTTCGCGTTTTTACAAATACTGAAATCACCAAAGTAGTACCTGAGAAACATGAAGTTGAAGTATTGGATCATATCAGTGGCCAATCTCGAACAGAAAGTTATGATAAATTGATCTTAAGCCCTGGGGCAAATCCATTTATCTTACCGGTTCCTGGTCACGAGTTGGGAAATATCGAAACCATGCGTGGTCGTCAAGACACGATCGATCTTAGAATTCATTCGGTCAATCCAGACATTCAAAATGTTGTAGTGGTTGGCGGAGGATACATTGGGATTGAAGCTGCCGAAGCGTTCGCAAAAGCTGGTAAAAAAGTTACAGTCGTTGATATTATTACCCGTCCATTGGGTGTCTATCTTGACCAAAGCTTTACCGATATTTTAGAAAAAGACATGACAGAAAGTGGCCTGACATTAGCCATGGAAGAAAAAGTCGTTGAATTTGTCGGTGAAGATGGAAAAGTTAAGAAAGTTGTGACCGATAAAGGCGAATATCCAGCTGAGATGGTCGTTATGTCAGCCGGTGTTCGACCAAATACTGCTTGGTTAAAAGGCGCAGTCGAGATGCATCCAAATGGTATGATTAAGACGGATGAATATATGCGGACAAGTGCTGAAGATGTTTTTGCAGTCGGTGACGCAACATTGATCCAATACAATCCAGGTAAAACAGCGGTCAATATCGCACTTGCTACTAATGCACGCCGTCAAGGACGGTATGCTGTGAAAAACTTAGTAGAAGCGAAATTCCCATTCCCTGGAGTTCAAGGTTCATCAGCGCTACGAGTGTTTGATTATAAATTTGCTTCAACCGGATTAAATGATCAAATGGCAAGCCGGTTGGGCATCAAGACGAAATCTGTTTTATTAGATCAAGATACATTGATGGATTTTGTACCAGAAAATATGAAAGAGCGGATGTTGTTCAAATTAGTTTATGATCCAGAAACACATGAGATCTTAGGCGCACAAATCATGTCGAAAAAAGATTTGACAGCAAACATCAACGCAATTTCTATTGCCATTCAAACAAAATTTACAATTGAACAATTAGCCTATGCTGACTTCTTCTTCCAACCAGAATTTGACACACCATGGAACTTACTTAACATGGCTGGTCTAAAAGCGTTGCAACAAGAAAATGAAGGTTAGATTGTAAAAAAATAGCAACTGTGGGTAACAATAAAAAGCCTAGAGAGATTATTCTCTAGGCTTTTTTGTCGGAAGTAACCCGAATTTTTAGAACTATAAATATCGCAAATGAATATATCGTTGCTATTTATTCATTGAATTTGCTTTATTGGTTAAAAAGTAACTTAATAGAGCATGTTAATTAGAGGGACCTGCAACAGTTTAGTTAACAGTCGGTTAGATTACTTATTTTCTTCGCCTCAAATTGTCGAGGAGTCATCATA
>NZ_BJDQ01000023.1 GCF_005405225.1 Enterococcus dongliensis | reverse complement strand
ATGTAGACCTTTGAAAACTGAACGAATAAAACAAACCAAATGTGTAGGGCGTTTCTATTTAATAGAAACAAACAACATAGCAAGCAATATGCTAGCAAGTCAATTAATACAATTGAGCTTAACAATCGCAAGATTGTTTCAAACACTTTTTATGAGAGTTTGATCCTGGCTCAGGACGAACGCTGGCGGCGTGCCTAATACATGCAAGTCGAACGCTTTTTCTTTCACCGGAGCTTGCTCCACCGAAAGAAAAGGAGTGGCGAACGGGTGAGTAACACGTGGGTAACCTGCCCATCAGAAGGGGATAACACTTGGAAACAGGTGCTAATACCGTATAATAAGTAAAACCGCATGGTTTTACTTTGAAAGGCGCTTTTGCGTCACTGATGGATGGACCCGCGGTGCATTAGCTAGTTGGTGAGGTAACGGCTCACCAAGGCAACGATGCATAGCCGACCTGAGAGGGTGATCGGCCACATTGGGACTGAGACACGGCCCAAACTCCTACGGGAGGCAGCAGTAGGGAATCTTCGGCAATGGACGAAAGTCTGACCGAGCAACGCCGCGTGAGTGAAGAAGGTTTTCGGATCGTAAAACTCTGTTGTTAGAGAAGAACAAGGATGAGAATAAAACGTTCATCCCTTGACGGTATCTAACCAGAAAGCCACGGCTAACTACGTGCCAGCAGCCGCGGTAATACGTAGGTGGCAAGCGTTGTCCGGATTTATTGGGCGTAAAGCGAGCGCAGGCGGTTTCTTAAGTCTGATGTGAAAGCCCCCGGCTCAACCGGGGAGGGTCATTGGAAACTGGGGAACTTGAGTGCAGAAGAGGAGAGTGGAATTCCATGTGTAGCGGTGAAATGCGTAGATATATGGAGGAACACCAGTGGCGAAGGCGGCTCTCTGGTCTGTAACTGACGCTGAGGCTCGAAAGCGTGGGGAGCAAACAGGATTAGATACCCTGGTAGTCCACGCCGTAAACGATGAGTGCTAAGTGTTGGAGGGTTTCCGCCCTTCAGTGCTGCAGCTAACGCATTAAGCACTCCGCCTGGGGAGTACGACCGCAAGGTTGAAACTCAAAGGAATTGACGGGGGCCCGCACAAGCGGTGGAGCATGTGGTTTAATTCGAAGCAACGCGAAGAACCTTACCAGGTCTTGACATCCTTTGACCACTCTAGAGATAGAGCTTCCCCTTCGGGGGCAAAGTGACAGGTGGTGCATGGTTGTCGTCAGCTCGTGTCGTGAGATGTTGGGTTAAGTCCCGCAACGAGCGCAACCCTTATTGTTAGTTGCCATCATTTAGTTGGGCACTCTAGCGAGACTGCCGGTGACAAACCGGAGGAAGGTGGGGATGACGTCAAATCATCATGCCCCTTATGACCTGGGCTACACACGTGCTACAATGGGAAGTACAACGAGTCGCGAAGTCGCGAGGCTAAGCTAATCTCTTAAAGCTTCTCTCAGTTCGGATTGTAGGCTGCAACTCGCCTACATGAAGCCGGAATCGCTAGTAATCGCGGATCAGCACGCCGCGGTGAATACGTTCCCGGGCCTTGTACACACCGCCCGTCACACCACGAGAGTTTGTAACACCCGAAGTCGGTGAGGTAACCTTTTTGGAGCCAGCCGCCTAAGGTGGGATAGATGATTGGGGTGAAGTCGTAACAAGGTAGCCGTATCGGAAGGTGCGGCTGGATCACCTCCTTTCTAAGGAAATAGTTCATCTTAGATGAACGTTACGGAAACTACACAGGTTGCTTTATTCGTTCAGTTTTGAGAGGTTTACTCTCAATCGTTCATTGAAAACTGGATACAGAAACAAATTTAAACAAACCGAGAACACCGCGTTGAATGAGTTTTTTAATAAGTTCAATTGCTTATTTATTACTAACGGAAATGATCGCTCATGAAAGTTAGTAAGACCCTTGACGAAAGTCAAGATAAGGTTAAGTGAATAAGGGCGCACGGTGGATGCCTTGGCACTAGGAGCCGATGAAGGACGGGACTAACACCGATATGCTTCGGGGAGCTGTAAGTAAGCTTTGATCCGGAGATTTCCGAATGGGGAAACCCAGCATCTTTTATAGGATGTTACTTTTCAGTGAATACATAGCTGATTAGAGGTAGACGCAGAGAACTGAAACATCTAAGTACCTGCAGGAAGAGAAAGAAAATTCGATTCCCTGAGTAGCGGCGAGCGAAACGGGAAAAGCCCAAACCAAGAGGCTTGCCTCTTGGGGTTGTAGGACTCCGATATGGTAGTCCAGTGAGATAGTCGAAGGACCTGGAAAGGTCTGCTAGAAAGGGTAAAAGCCCCGTAGACAAAATTTGACTGGCACCTAGGAGGATCCTGAGTACGGCGGAACACGAGGAATTCCGTCGGAATCCGGGAGGACCATCTCCCAAGGCTAAATACTCCCTAGTGACCGATAGTGAACCAGTACCGTGAGGGAAAGGTGAAAAGCACCCCGGAAGGGGAGTGAAATAGATCCTGAAACCGTGTGCCTACAACAAGTTAGAGCCCGTTAATGGGTGATAGCGTGCCTTTTGTAGAATGAACCGGCGAGTTACGATTACTTGCGAGGTTAAGTTGAAAAAACGGAGCCGTAGCGAAAGCGAGTCTGAATAGGGCGAATGAGTAAGTGGTCGTAGACCCGAAACCATGTGATCTACCCATGTCCAGGTTGAAGGTGCGGTAAAACGCACTGGAGGACCGAACCCACGTACGTTGAAAAGTGCGGGGATGAGGTGTGGGTAGCGGAGAAATTCCAAACGAACTTGGAGATAGCTGGTTCTCTCCGAAATAGCTTTAGGGCTAGCCTCAGAGTAAGAATGATGGAGGTAGAGCACTGTTTGGACTAGGGGCCCATCTCGGGTTACCGAATTCAGATAAACTCCGAATGCCATCCATTCATCTCTGGGAGTCAGACTGTGAGTGATAAGATCCATAGTCGAAAGGGAAACAGCCCAGACCACCAGCTAAGGTCCCCAAATAACTATTAAGTGGAAAAGGATGTGGGGTTGCACAGACAACTAGGATGTTGGCTCAGAAGCAGCCACCATTTAAAGAGTGCGTAATAGCTCACTAGTCGAGTGACCCTGCGCCGAAAATGTACCGGGGCTAAATAGTTTACCGAAGCTGTGGAACACACCATAAGGTGTGTTGGTAGGAGAGCGTTCTAAGGGCGTTGAAGGTAGATCGTGAGGACTGCTGGAGCGCTTAGAAGTGAGAATGCCGGTATGAGTAGCGAAAGACAGGTGAGAATCCTGTCCACCGAATGACTAAGGTTTCCTGGGGAAGGCTCGTCCGCCCAGGGTTAGTCGGGACCTAAGCCGAGGCCGAAAGGCGTAGGCGATGGATAACAGGTTGATATTCCTGTACCCGTTGTTTTTGTTTGAGCAATGGAGGGACGCAGGAGGCTAAGGAATCAGACGATTGGAAATGTCTGTCCAAGCAACAAGTCTTGATGTGAGTCAAATGCTTACGTCTTCAAGGACAAGTTGTGATGGGGAGGGAAATAATAGTACCGAAGTTCCTGATGTCACACTGCCGAGAAAAGCTTCTAGTGAGAAAACAATGGCCCGTACCGCAAACCGACACAGGTAGTCGAGGAGAGAATCCTAAGGTGAGCGAGAGAACTCTCGTTAAGGAACTCGGCAAAATGACCCCGTAACTTCGGGAGAAGGGGTGCTGATCTAACGATCAGCCGCAGTGAATAGGCCCAAGCGACTGTTTATCAAAAACACAGGTCTCTGCAAAATCGAAAGATGACGTATAGGGGCTGACGCCTGCCCGGTGCTGGAAGGTTAAGAGGAGTGCTTAGCGTAAGCGAAGGTACGAATTGAAGCCCCAGTAAACGGCGGCCGTAACTATAACGGTCCTAAGGTAGCGAAATTCCTTGTCGGGTAAGTTCCGACCCGCACGAAAGGCGTAACGATTTGGGCACTGTCTCAACGAGAGACTCGGTGAAATTTTAGTACCTGTGAAGATGCAGGTTACCCGCGACAGGACGGAAAGACCCCATGGAGCTTTACTGCAGTTTGATATTGAGTGTT
This sequence comes from Enterococcus dongliensis, assembly GCF_005405225.1. Taxonomy (GTDB): domain Bacteria; phylum Bacillota; class Bacilli; order Lactobacillales; family Enterococcaceae; genus Enterococcus_A; species Enterococcus_A dongliensis. Next base: position 986 of record NZ_BJDQ01000023.1, on the reverse strand, counting down.
TGTACCACATGTACAGGATAGGTAGGAGCCGTAGAAGTCGGGACGCTAGTTTCGACAGAGGCGCTGGTGGGATACTACCCCTGTGTTATGACCACTCTAACCCGCACCACTAAGCGTGGTGGGAGACAGTGTCAGATGGGCAGTTTGACTGGGGCGGTCGCCTCCTAAAAGGTAACGGAGGCGCCCAAAGGTTCCCTCAGAATGGTTGGAAATCATTCGCAGAGTGTAAAGGCACAAGGGAGCTTGACTGCGAGACCTACAAGTCGAGCAGGGACGAAAGTCGGGCTTAGTGATCCGGTGGTTCCGCATGGAAGGGCCATCGCTCAACGGATAAAAGCTACCCTGGGGATAACAGGCTTATCTCCCCCAAGAGTCCACATCGACGGGGAGGTTTGGCACCTCGATGTCGGCTCGTCGCATCCTGGGGCTGTAGTCGGTCCCAAGGGTTGGGCTGTTCGCCCATTAAAGCGGCACGCGAGCTGGGTTCAGAACGTCGTGAGACAGTTCGGTCCCTATCCGTCGCGGGCGTTGGAAATTTGAGAGGATCTGTCCTTAGTACGAGAGGACCGGGATGGACTTACCGCTGGTGTACCAGTTGTCTCGCCAGAGGCATCGCTGGGTAGCTATGTAGGGAAGGGATAAACGCTGAAAGCATCTAAGTGTGAAGCCCACCTCAAGATGAGATTTCCCATTTCTTTAAGAAAGTAAGATCCCTGAGAGATGATCAGGTAGATAGGTCAGAAGTGGAAGTGCAGTGATGTACGGAGCGGACTGATACTAATCGATCGAGGACTTAACCAAAATTGATTCACGGTTGTTTGAATGTTTCTGATCCAGTTTTGAGTGAACGAAGTTTACTCAGGAAAATAGTGTGGTGGCGATAGCGAGAAGGATACACCTGTTCCCATGTCGAACACAGAAGTTAAGCTTCTTAGCGCCGATTGTAGTGAGGGGTTGCCCCTTGTGAGATTAGGACGTCGCCACGC
>NZ_BJDQ01000022.1 GCF_005405225.1 Enterococcus dongliensis | reverse complement strand
CCATCCTCTCGTAGATAAGTTTAATTTATTTCTGTCTCTACGAAAAGTTGTCTAAGATTTGATACTAACACCACGTAAGAAATTTGCCATATCAAGCCAACAATTAAGAGAAGTCATCGAATCACTAGACCTAAGTAAAAAATAATAGTTACTAAATAACCCATAACATTAGCAGAAAGTCTAATGTTATGGGTTATTTTTTTATTTTCTAAACCATATAGAAGATTTTTCTCTTGTTTTAATTTATAATACAGTTATTTTAAAAATAGGGAAAAGTGATTTGTTAGAATTATTGATAAAAAAATAAAGAATAATCTTATATATATTTTTCTCTTTTTTATGATTTATTTTTATTATAATATACTATTATTAATAGATTTTTAAGCAAATTATTGTAAAAATAGAAAAAAGTAAGTTATGCTAATAAATGAAAGAGAATAAAAAAGTAGCTGAAAAATTTTTCTGAAATTTTATATTTAGTTATTTTATTTTGAAGCTGTTTTTAAGGAGGGATGAGAAGGTAGGAATAATGCCAATGTTTCAAGCAAAAAAAATTGTTTGAATAAGTGGTGTCTGAAAAAGTAGTGTATTGAAACAAAAAATAAGAAAATACACTCATTAAATTGGGTGTAGACAACTCGTAAAGAGCGAGTTGATAATAGGAGGAATTTATTATGGGGTTATTATGGTCATTAATCGTAGGTGCTGTGATTGGAGTCATTGCAGGTGCTATCACAGGTAAAGGAAACAGCATGGGATGGATTGCAAATATTATCGCAGGATTAGTCGGATCAGCTTTAGGTCAAGCATTATTAGGTTCTTGGGGACCGTCATTAGCTGGTATGGCATTGATTCCATCGATAATCGGAGCAATCATCTTAGTTTTGATTGTTTCTTTCTTCCTTGGAAGAAAGAAATAGAAAAACGAGCGATTCATTTTTATGATAAAGAGAAAGTCGTTCTTTTCGAATGAGAAATACACAAAAACTCTAACCTCATTAAAAGGTTAGAGTTTTTTTAATCGTTAAGTCACAAAATAAGGACAAACTCGACAAATGAACTGAGGGGCTCATTCTTTATTAAGCAAATAAAAAAATAATGGCGAGAAGGATTGAAGAAGAACTCAATCAATATGACGAGCAGAAAAATATAGTCAATTTTCTGCAATACATGGTTAACTCTCTGGGCTATCCATAGTTTTAACTAACTGATTCAGTTTTTTATCGATGTAATCTTTTTGCTCGTTGATTTCTATCATTTCTTTTGCTAGCTTTTGGTTTAAGTGCTTTAAAAATTGAATGCGATTCTGTAACGTCTCGATTGTGGGCTTTTTCTCATCAGACAAGAAGATCCGTATCTCACTAATAGACGCACCTACTTTTCTTAAGTGGACGATTTTATTAATCTCATCTAGATTATCATCAGTATAAAATCGAATACCTTTTGAATCACGTCCGATTAAATCTAGTAATCCTATACGTTCATAATAACGCAGTGTATTTTTTGAGATATCAAATTTTTCGGCAACTTCAGCTATGGAATACATCATATAACATCCTTTTTTGTTTTTAACAGTGTACCATTGGTAGTAATATCTTTCAAAAAAGAAATAAGGTCTTGCGTTCGCCTAACACTAACGTGATATGCTCTGGATGTTCAAAAGTTAAACTTAAACACATTCAGGAGGAAAAGTATAATGAATCAGACAAAGAAAGTAACCTTAATTACTGGTGCAAATAAAGGAATCGGCTTTGAAATTGCTAAACAAGTTGGAGAACACGGTCATCATGTTTTAGTAGGCTCGAGAGATGAAAAAAGAGGGGCAGAAGCTGTAAAACAGCTGCTTGATCTTGAAATTGAAGCTGATTTTATACAAATAGATGTTACAAATAAAGAGTCGATTAATAAAGCTGCAGAACTCATTAAAGAAAAATACGGGTATCTCACCGCTTTAATTAACAATGCAGGGATATCTTTAGATAAATTTATCGTACCATCAAAACTGGATACAGAAATTATTCGTCAGGATTTTGATGTTAATTTTTTTGGTCTAGTAGACACGACACAAGCTATGTTGCCGTTGTTAAAGAAAAGCACGAAGGCTAAAATTATCAATATGTCGAGTATGATGGGCTCTCTAAATATGGCTGCTACGCCAGAATCTGAAGTTTATCACGCGAGTGTAGTAGGTTATCAGGCATCTAAGGCAGCTGTAAACATGTTTACAATTAAATTAGCCAAAGAATTGGAAGATTTAAAAGAAACCACAATTACAGTTAATGCAGTTGATCCTGGTATGGTCGCAACCGAATTTGGCGGTGTTGATCCGGAATTTTCTCGATCACATGGCGGCAAACCGGTTGAAGAAGGTGCAAAACGTGCCGTAGAACTTGCTGTAAATGATGATACTAGCAATGCAACATTTAGTAATGCAGAAGGCGTAGTAGCTTGGTGATACTATACATCTGAGATAAATTAAATTGTAGAGAAAATCAAAAGCGACTCCAAAAATTAGACCAGAAGTCTAACTTTTGGGGTCGCTATTTTTATGACAAAGTATAGAAAACTAAGAAACACTGAGAAATAAGCATATTTATTTTAAGTTCGTATTGATTTTCCTCCTTAAGGACGGGGAGCCCAGTGTCTTATAATAATCCAAACAAGGCCCCTATAAATCAATCCTGTAGCTAGAAGGTTTGTAGGGAAGCTAAATCTATCAGTCATTTTGAGGGAGTCAATCGGAATACGTTAAATAAATGGCCGATGAAAATGAGACGAAATGAAGATTTTTCAGACTGTGTCATTAACCCAACGCATAAACTAGTATGAATCAACATAGAAATTTTTTTAAATTATGACGTTTGAAATGATATGCGCAGGGAGTACTACATTTTGTACGTGAAAGCAGTTAAAATAGCTGTTTTGCCAACCTTTGTGGAAATACCATCAATTTGTAATTTTAAAATAGTCCTGACTGTGGTAAATTTATTTTAAATAGCTAAAGTAAAATTATCACTCTCATTTGAGAGGAGATACGTAAAATGTAAGATACTATTTTAAAAAAATTTGGAACCAAAATATCAAAAACAAGAGTGAAAGCATCTTACTATTACTCTAAAAGAGAACTATCCAACCTGAACCAAGCATATTACTTAGGTATATATATTCCTATTTAATCTGAGAAATCAACTATCAGAACAATTTACTTAATGCTCTAGAAGGCGCTAATTTTAATGAATTAGTGTTATCTAATGAGAAGAAGGTCGTCTAAGCATTTATATACTTTTCCCGGTTTTTGTATCCAAACTTAAAATGGTAAAGAAAAAGTTGTCAAAGATGAAGAAACACTATTACAAATCGAATTATCGGAAAAAGGGATCCAACAAGTGTCAAGATAACTAATAAAGGAGAAAACAAATGAAATTAGCGATAATTGGTTCTGGTAAGATTGTGCAGGAGTTTTTACCACTCATCAAGGATTTGCCTGACATTCAAGTAAAAGCAATACTAGGAACAAAAAGAAGTCAGGAAAGAACGGAAAAAATTCAAGCGCAGTATGGAATCGAAGCATCTTATACGGATATAGACGAGTGTTTGCAAAGCGCAGCGTTTACCACAGTGTATATAGCAGTTCCTAACCATCTGCATTATGCTTTTGCAAAAAAGGCATTGGAAGCTGGTAAAGACGTAATCTGTGAAAAACCTTTTACACTAAAGCATGCAGAATTGTTAGATTTGGAACGGCTAGCAGCAGAAAAAAATCTAGTATTGATTGAAGCAATCACCAATCAGTATTTGATAAATTATCAAAAAATCAAAAAAGCCAGCGAAAATATTGGGAAATTGAAGATTATTGAATGCAATTACTCACAATATTCTTCTCGTTACGAGGCTTTTAAAGCTGGAACCATTTTGCCAGCTTTTGATCCTAAAAAAGGCGGGGGCGCTCTGATGGATATCAATATCTACAATATTCATCTAGTTGTAGGCTTATTGGGGAAACCTCGGCATGTTCGATACTTTGCAAATATTGAAAGAAACATCGATACTTCTGGGGTGTTGATTTTAGATTATGGGGAGATAAAAGTGGTTTGCATCGGAGCCAAAGATTCAGAAGCACCGATTCGTTCAACTATTCAAGGGACAGAAGGTTCTGTCGTCATCAATGGTCCGACAAATACGCTAGATAGTTATAGTATCATTTTTGATGATGTTGAAAATTTTGATCATAAAGACCATCCCCATCGAATGTATGATGAGTTTAAACGATTTAGCCAAGTAATCAACGACCGAGATATGGATTTTGTTAAAAAACAGCTTGAACACAGTAAGATCGTGATGGAAATCGTTGAAACAGCACTAGCTGATGCTGGAATTATTTTAGGCTAAAAATGAACTAATCACTTATCTATGCTGATCCATTAGACAAGTGATTAAGTTATAGCCTTAGTCACCCATATGAAAAAACCTAAAAAGCACGCTTAATTTTAAGCGTGCTTTTTAGTGAATAGTGCAGTTAATTTTTTGTGTCTCTAATATCTCTTTAAAATAGGTTAGCTCTTCGGTATGTAACTGAGGGATATTGTGTAGTTGATACGTCCGATCAAGTGCGGCATATTTTTTTTCGCCAAATTGATGAAAAGGCAGTAATTCAACTTCTGAAATATTCAGTTGATTAAATAATCGTGCAAATGCAAAAGCATTTTCTGTGCCATCGTTGTAGCGAGGAATTATAGGAATACGTACGATAAGCTGAGATTGTTGTTTTTTCGCTAGTGCAAGATTTTTTAGAATGGGTTTTAAAGAAACGCCAGTACCGATTTTATGCTGTATCTCATCATGATGCTTGACATCAAAATAAAGCAAATCAACTTGCTCGATAAACTTGCAGAAAGTTTCAGATTTAGCATAGCCGGTAGTTTCACTAGCTGTATGGATATTTCGGGCTTTTAATTGTCGTAACAATTCAGTCGCAACTTCTGCTTGGTATAAAACTTCCCCGCCTGATAAGGTCACACCACCAGAGGATTCTTCATAGAAAGCTTCATCTTTCATAACTTCAGTTATAATCTCATCTATAGATTTGTATTCTCCCACCATGGTCGCAGTTTTTTTTTGGTCGTCCCACATTTTTTCGGGCTGACCATTTTGGGATTCAGGATTTGAGCACCAATAACAATGTAAAGGACATCCTTTGAAAAACACGACTGTTCGTATCCCAGGTCCATCATGTATGCTGAATTTTTGGATATTGAAAATACAAGCTTGATCATTCATCAAAAAATCCTCCTTTTTAATGATAGTCTAGCACGATATATGGTGTTAGTATCAAATCTTAGACAACTTTTCGTAGAGACAGAAATAAATTAAACTTATCTACGAGAGGATGGATTT
>NZ_BJDQ01000021.1 GCF_005405225.1 Enterococcus dongliensis | reverse complement strand
ATCCATCCTCTCGTAGATAAGTTTAATTTATTTCTGTCTCTACGAAAAGTTGTCTAAGATTTGATACTAACACCAGACAAAGCGAATGTTTGAAAAATTTCAAATTCCTTTCAATATACTTTGTGTTTTGACCAACCCATTAGCAAAAGAAGCGAAGAAAATTTATCGTTTTCTTCGAGAGGAGAATATTGAATACCTTCAATTAATCCCTTGCTTACCCGATCTTGATAAAGAAGAAAAGGAAAGCACCTCCTATGCCCTCACTCCTCAACGTTTTGCAAGTTTCTATCAGCAGTTATTCAAGCTATGGCTTGCTGATCTGAGGCAAGGACGATATACCAGTATTAAGCTTTTTGATGACATTTTGAATCTGTTGGTTAACCAACAGATTACTGCTTGTGGACTGATGGGAAACTGCCGGATACAGTATGTAATTGAAGCAGATGGTAGTGTTTATCCTTGTGACTTTTATGTACTAGATGAATGGCGCTTAGGAAACATCACAGAAAAAACCTTAAAACAAATTTTTAATTCTCTCAAAAGAGATCCATTTTTATGCAGTCGTTCGGAACTACCTCATAAATGCGGCACCTGTCCCTTTAAAAAAATGTGTGGCGGCGGATGTAAACGGATGTCAGATGTTATGTATGTTGATGAACAGCAAGAATTTTGCGGGTATCAACACTTTTTGGAGAAATTCATTCCAAATGTGAATGAGATAACCCACTTATTAGGAGGAACCAGTCAATGATTGGCATTCTTTACTTTTTCGTGATTCTTATCGCTAATACAATTGGTGCTATTTCTGGAATGGGTGGAGGAGTATTGATTAAACCGATATTTGATTTTATCGGTGCGGACTCGGTAGCTAGCGTTTCATTTTTTTCCACAGTCGCCGTCTTTACGATGTCTTTTGTCTCAACTTTACGACATCTTCAAATAGGAACTAAAATCAATCCCAAAGTAGTTCTATTTATCTCAGCGGGTGCTGTTTTGGGTGGAATTTTAGGAAATAGTATTTTTGAAATATTTCTTTCATTATTCGTAGATGAAGGACACGTATTAATGATTCAAATCATCTTGACAATTCTTACCTTAATTTTTGCTTTTTTCTATAACCGTAATTCTTGGATCAATTATCAATTAAATACTTTTCCCTGGTACATTCTCTGTGGTCTGATTCTTGGTTTTCTTGCAAGTTTTCTCGGGATTGGAGGCGGTCCGATAAATGTCTCTTTATTAATGATAATGTTTTCTTTTCCCATTAAAGAGGCTGTCATCTACTCTATCTCTACGATATTTTTTTCTCAATTTTCAAAGATATTAACAATCTTGTTTACGACGGGATTTGAACGATATGATTTAAAAATGCTATGGTTTATTATTCCAGCTGCTATTCTAGGTGGGATTTTGGGGGCTCGTCTTAGCAATATCCTTTCAGAAAAACGCATCGCACTGGTTTTCCAAATTGTTATTGTGCTTGTTATTTTGATTAATATTTATAATGGATTGAGTTTACTTGGTTAGAAAAAATTATAATGATTAAATATCTTATTTATTTTCATCGTCTGTTATTTCTATCTCTTTATTGCTATTTATAACCCAAATATAAATCAAATTCATTTTTTATCATTCTGAGCCTTGTTACTCTTAATCAATGAAATTCCGATAAAAAATAAGCAATAGCATCATCATACCAGTGGTATCTTAAAGCGATTCACTTTTTGATGCTTTTATGATAAATAATCAGTCTGCGGGCCAAAAGAAAAACCTCACTTCGAAAGTGAGGTTTTTTTATTCATTATTTAGCTAATGAATCTTTTGCTTGGTCAGCTAGTGCAGTGAAAGCAGCTGCATCGTTAACTGCTAAGTCAGCTAACATTTTGCGGTTGATTTCGATACCGGCAACTTTAAGACCGTGCATTAATTTTGAGTAGCTCAAGCCATTCATACGAGCTGCTGCGTTGATACGAGCAATCCACAATTTACGGAAGTCGCGTTTCTTTTGACGACGATCGCGGTATGCGTAGTTGTATGAATTCATTACTTGTTCTTTAGCTGTTTTAAATAGAGTGTGTTTTGAACCGTAGTAACCTTTAGCTAGTTTTAATGTCTTTTTACGACGTTTACGAGTTACAGTTCCACCTTTAACACGTGCCATGTTTAATTCCTCCTAATAAATAAATCATTGAATTTTTTTAATTGTAAAGCGGGTTGCGCAATTATTTCATGCGTGCCAATTGTTGGCGGATACGTTTGTAATCGCCTTTTGATACCATCGACGCTTTACGTAATTGACGACGTTGTTTTTTAGTTTTCCCGTGGAAACGGTGACTTGTGAACGCGCGGAAACGTTTTAAACCGCCGTTACCAGTGCGTTTTACGCGTTTTGCTAAACCGCGATGTGTTTTTTGTTTTGGCATGACTAAAATTCCTCCTACTTTTCATTTCGCATACTCTTCAACTAGTGTTAAAGAAGCATTCTCAAAATTATTGCTAGTCTTTCTTCTCTTTCGGTGCAAGCACTAAGAACATGCTACGTCCATCCATCTTCGCTTTTTGTTCCACTGTCGCGATATCGCCAGTTTCTTCAGCTAAGCGATCAAGAACTTTTTGACCAATATCTTTGTGGGTAATGGCACGGCCCTTGAAACGGATCGAAGCTTTCACTTTGTCGCCTTTTTCCAAGAATTTGCGTGCGTTACGAAGTTTTGTGTTAAAGTCGTTTACGTCAATCGTTGGACTTAAACGAACTTCTTTAACGTTGATCACTTTTTGTTTCTTGCGAGCTTCACGTTCTTTTTTCTGTTGTTCGAATCGGTATTTACCGTAATCCATAATACGTGCTACCGGTGGTTTTGCACCAGGTGCTACTAGGACTACATCAAGATTTGCTTGTTCAGCAATTTTTAAGGCTTCTACTTTCGATTTTACACCTAATTGTTCGCCGTCTTGTCCGATCAAACGTACTTCACGCGCACGAATGCCGTCGTTAACCATCATATCCTTTGCTATGGTCATTCACCTCCAAATTTTTTGAGAGAAAAAAAGCGAATAAAAAAACGAGTTCTTTACGAACCCGCGCGTAGTTTGACTCATCGAAAAGATCAGTCATTAACTATCTAGCCCAGCGAGATATTCGCGTAAGGCGAGAAGCGGGTGCTTCTGCTTTCATTTCTCAACTTTAACAGTATACAAGTATTTTTGTAAGATGTCAATCACTTTATTCTTCTTTCTTTTTGTTTTCAGAAACTTTCTGTTGAGTTTTCTTCTGAAATTATGCTAACGTAGAGAATGAAGGAAGTGATAGAATGGAACAATCTTTTTTGAAAGAATTGATTCATTACAATAAACCAAAGGAATCCCCTTTCCGCTTAATTGGCGCAGGCCTTTGTATGATTAGTGTATTGCTCACCGGTTACTTATCTCATCAACTAGCGATCGCTAGTTTTGGATCATTAGGTATTTTCACCTTTCTCTACTACCAAAGACTCCCTTTAAAACAATTACTCCTACGCTTATTGATTATCGGCAGTTTCTTAACTTTAGGAAATTTTCTCGGCATGCTCTCCACACACGCATCTTGGACTGCTCCGATTGTAGTAGCACTAATTGGTTTTTTAGGACGCTTTTTCTTTCGGCTACACGAGATTGCTAAACCTGGACCTTTTTTTGTCGTCATGGTGACTGCAATGGGGACAAGTACAAAAATCCCTTTAACGAAGATTCCGTTCATGAGCAGCTATTTTTTTATCGGTGTAATTTTCGCCTTAATTTTTGCATTTCTTTTGCATTTTATGGAAAAGACTCCTCTGCCTGTAACTAAAACGAGTAAATCCTTAAAAACACGGATTATCGCAGATCCAGCGGTAATTATTGATAGTCTTTTATATAGTTGTATTTTATTTTTCGCTGTATATCTAAGTATGGGATTACAATTAGAAAATCCTTACTGGCTAGTGGTTTCCTGTGCGGCTATCTTACAAGGAGATACGCTCCGTGCTATGGCTCATCGCAATGTCCAACGCATCTTCGGGACAATTATCGGGCTATTGATTGCTGCATTTTTATTGAATTTGCCTTTGTCCATTTTTGAGACATTGGTCGTGATCACGCTGTTATTTGTTACGGTTGAATACTTTATCAAACGTAATTATGCCCTCGCGCAATTTTTCACTACACCGATGTCCTTGATGCTAGCCATGCTGGCGAAGCAACAATATCTTTATACCTTGATCCAATTTCGCTTTCTTGGCATTGTAATCGGCAGTCTATTGGGACTTCTTGCAGCCTATTTGATAAACACTAGCTTAAGTTTTTATAATCGAACGTTTCATTCGAAACAATAAAACCGAGTGGCTCCACTCGGTTTTTGTTATAATGAGATCAAGAAAAACGAAGGAGGTTCTTTTATATGTATCGATTGATTGCTTGTGATTTGGATGAAACATTGTTAGATAAAAACCGGCATGTTTCTCAAAAGACACAAGAAACCATAAAAAAAGCCGAAATTCAAGGATTGATCTTTACACCAGCGACTGGTCGCGGATTTTACTCAATCAAACAAACATTGAAAGAATTAGCTGCTGAAAATCAAGCAAATCATTACATGATTGGTTTTAACGGCGGGATAATCGTTGAAAATCAGGGACCGACAATTATCAACGATTTCCCTTTAAGCTTTGAGATTCTTACCCGTCTATTTGCATTCGGTGCCGCCTATGACGTGGCAATCCATCTTTATACATTTGAACAAACCTATCTTTATCACAGTAATCCTGATGAAGATGCGTATCTGTCCACGATTCCTCACGAAAAACGTCTGGATGATGATTTCAGCTTTCTCAAAAATCAAACATGTTACAAAGTGTTGTTCCAAAATTTGGACCGCAATTACTTAGAAAAACTAGAACAAGAACTGCCTGCTGATCTGCGAGCACAGTTAGAAATAAGTTATTCTTCCAACCGTTACATCGAATTCAATCCAAAAGGGGTCAATAAAGGAATGGCACTGAAACTATTAGCCGAACACTTACAGATTTCCATGGATGAAACAATTGCTATCGGAGACAATATAAACGATCTTACTATGATCCAAGCTGCCAAATTAGGTGTCGCTGTGGCAAATGCTGTGCCTTCTATCAAATCAGCCGCTCAGCATACGACTATTGCAACACATGAACAAAGTGCTGTAGCTGAAGTCATTGAAACGTTTATCTTAAAAGAGTTGTGATAAATCACAACTCTTTTTTATATTTACTTGTCATCTCACTAAATCAACTCATGTAATCCACAACTTCTGTTAGCGTATTCGGCGCCATAAAATCAAAATCAACCATATGGATAGTCCCAAACTGATGATCAGCGTTATCAGCCAACCAACTTCAGAATGGGAAAACGGCAAAGGCATATTCATGCCAAAAAAGCCTGTTACGATTGTTGGAATCGTCAATAATAACGACCAAATTGTCAAAACTTTCATCGTATCATTCAAATTATTATTCAATAAATTATTATACGTGCCAGATAATTGATCCAAGATTTCGCTGGCAAGTTTGGTCATCTCCACTGCTTGTTTTGCTTCGATCAACGCATCATCCAACTCTTCTTTTTCTTTATCCGTAAAACTAGAAAAAATAGCCTGCACTTTTACTTGTTCTAACAGCACGGCATTTTGCTTTGTCGCCGTTACTAAATAAACTAGCCCGATTTCTAGATCGGAAAGAGCCAATAAATTTTTATTCGTCGTCTTTTCTCGCAAGCGCTTGTTTAACTGGATCCGCTGACTGTCTACTTCCTCCACCAAAGGAAAATAATAATCCGAAATCAAAAATAGCGTATGGAACAATAAACTTGCCGTACTTTGATTAGGTTCATTTAAAAGTAAATTCTCAATGACATTTTCAACATAGGCCGTCCGCTCATTTATAAAAGAAATAAAATACTGATCTTTTAAAATAAAGGCCATCGGACTAGTCTCATAATGATTATCTTTTTTCAAAAGATTTGGTACATTAAAAATCAACAGCAATGCTTTTTCCATCGGATCGTACTCTACCCGCGCTCGTTCATTGTCATCTAAAGCATAGGTCAGCATCTCATCACTGATTTCATAACTAGCACGTAATTTTTTTATTTCGTGAGATTGTGTACTGTCTACGTTGATCCATGAACACATCTCTTGATTAAATGTTTTTCTGCTATCCATCAGGAACCTCCTTGGACTAAATCCTCTTACCTTCAGTATAACAAAAACAAGCATTTCAGTATTCCCTTCTCACTTCTAATCATTTTGAATAATTTAGGATTGACTTTTTCAATACATCGCTTTATTATCTTTATAACACGATATACTTAATAAACGGAGGTATAAACTTGGAAATCGATAAAGAAGTTTTACGTGGATACATTGATCCCATCATTCTAAGTATTTTAGCTAAAGCAGATAGCTATGGCTATGACCTCGCTCGTCAAGCCAAAGAGCTAAGTTGCGGAACTTTTGAATTAAAAGAAGGAACTTTATACGTTGCATTCAAGCGTTTAGAGAAAAATAGTTATATAGTCAGCTATTGGCAAGAAGGCCAAGCGGCTCGTCGAAAATATTATCACATCACGGAAAAAGGCCGTGCCTTTTTAGACCACAAAAAACAAGAATGGCAATTTATCAAACAACTAATGGATACTTTTTATAAAGGAGACGAAAGAAAATGAATACTTCAACAGATAATAAAATCCAAAAATTTGCAGACGAAATGGTCAAAAAAAGTTTGAGTAAAGACCAACTGAGCTATCCGGAACGGATGTCATTGAAATTACAAGAACTCCATGAGAAAACAAAACAAAACCTCAAGCCTGATCGCAAGGAAGAAACAGATGAGATTGCAGGATATCTCAAAGACTATATGACTCAGTTGATGACTGAAGAAAATTTAAGTGAAGAAGATGCTCTAAATAAAGTGGTGTTAGTATTAAATCTTAGACAACTTTTCGTAGAGACAAAAATAAATTAAACTTAGCTACGAGAGGATGATTT
>NZ_BJDQ01000020.1 GCF_005405225.1 Enterococcus dongliensis | reverse complement strand
TTTGAAGATTTAGAAACAGAGAAAATGTCTTAGCAGTCTCTACTAAAATATGTCCAAGATATTGACTCAAATCCAAACAGAGAAAATGTCTTAGCAGTCTCTACTAAAATATGTCCAAGATATTGACTCAAATCCAGTAGTATGAAGTTTGTTGTTATTGGTGGAGTAGCAGGAGGGCCTTCGTTTGCTACACGCTTGCGTCGATTAAATGAAGAACACGAAATCGTGATCTATGAACGAGGAGAAAACATCTCTTACGCTAGCTGTGCCTTGCCGTATTATTTAGGCGGCGTGATTGAAGAATTAGATTCGTTGATCGAACGGACACCAGAAATATTAAAAGTAAAAAATAATATCGATGTTTTTACAAAGCATGAGGTCAAGTCTATTGATCCAGCTAAAAAACAACTGATCGTTAAAGATTTACAGACTGGTGAAGAGCTTGCAACGAATTATGACAAATTAGTTATCTCTTCAGGTGCGCGTCCCACTTTGCCACCAATCAAAGGAGCAAGTGATGCTGCCAATGGGTTCACCTTACGAAGTGTAACGGATGCTGCCGAGATCAAAACATACATCGATCAATATAATCCTAAGAGTGTGTTAGTTTTAGGCGCAGGGGTGATGGGTTTAGAATTAGCTGAAAATTTCAAGCATCGTGGATTAGATGTTATCTTGGTCGATCAGCTTTCGCAAGTAGCGTTTCCTTATGATATAGAAATCGCAGATCTGATTTATGACAAATTAATCGAAAAAGGGCTACAGATTTATTTGAACACTCGGGTAGAAGAAATCAGACAGAATGGAAACGAAGTTGTGTTGTCTGATGGAACGATTCTCAATCCAGAATTGATTTTATTTGCGACAGGAGTAGCTCCAAACAATGAAATGACAAAAACAGCAGGAATTGCATTGAGTGAGGATGGGCAAATCATCGTCAATGATCAATTAGAAACAAATGTACCAGACATTTATGCCATCGGAGATATTATCAAAACGACCAGTGTAGTAACGGGGTTAGCGACATCAAGCATGTTATCCAGTGCGGCCAATCGACAAGGACACATGCTGGCAGACATCGTTAACGGGACGCCAATGCGTTACCGCGGCTACATCGGAGCGGGCGTAGCTAAGATTTTTGAATATACTGCTAGTTATGCTGGAATGACTGAACATGCGTTAAAGGCGGCAGGAATCACAAATTATAAATCGATTTTTGTAACACCTTTTGATCATGCTTACTTTTATCCTGAGGCTTCACGCTTAAACTTAAAAATCATTTTTGATGCAATGAGTGGAAAAATTTTAGGCGGACAAGCAGTCGGAGAACACGGTGTCGATAAACGAATCGGTGAGCTATCCGTTGCAATCACTGGGAATTTAACAGTATTTGATCTGCCTGATTTAGAATTACCATATTCACCGCCGTATTCAACAACGCGAGACCCGTTAAATATTGCCGGATATGTAGCAATCAATCAAATGACCAATGTAGTTGAAACAATCAAAGCTGTAGATATCCCAGCAGAAGATTTGATCGAGGCCTTTTTCTTAGACATTCGTGAATCAGATAAGGCAGAATCAGGAAGTATCAAAGCCAGCAAAAATATTCCGATGAACGAATTACGTGATCGGATTAATGAGATTCCAAAAGATCGTAAAGTTTATATTACTTTTAGAAAAGGGTTGAACACGTATACTTCTGCTCGAATCTTAGCAGGATTTGGAATTCCGGCGATTTTGATCGAAGAATAGCTCGATTAGTTTAGGAAAGTTGCTCATAAAAAATCACTGTAGTAGAGTAAAAGTAACGACTATTTTAGGAGGTTTCAAAATGGAGAATATGCAAATCGCAATAGAAATGTTGGATCGAGCGCAGGAACGTTTTGAAGACACATTTGAACAAATGACTACAGAAGAAGCCAATAAGATGCCAGCACCGTTGATCAAATCGGTGACGTGGTTAATGTGGCATACGGCGCGGGAGTTGGACTTGCAGATCTCAGGTTTGAAGGAAACAGAACCTTTATGGACAAGCAAAGGTTGGTCGGAAAAATTTCATTTAGACTTACCAGATGATACGGAAGATTGGCGACACACTCCTGAGGAAGCCGCGAAAGTAGTTGTTTCTGATCGACAATTAGTACGTGATTATTTGGCTGTCAGTATCGAATTTACTAAACAATATTTGGAAAAAATAGATGAAGCTAGCCTTTCTGATGTGATTGATACCAGTTGGAATCCACCAGTCACTCGTCAAGTTCGCATCGTTTCAGCAATTGACGATGCTGTGATGCATTCTGGACAAGCGGTGTATACTAGAAGAATGGTGATTGGAAAATAATTATTTATAATAAGAATAAGTGGAAGCTGGAACAGCTGTTGTTCCAGCTTTTTTGTCTGCATTACTAGAGCATCTCAGACTTCTGTGGTACAGTGGTTCAGGGGAAACTTTAGAGGAGGATATCCTATGAGAAATATTAAGTTAACGATTGAATATGATGGAAAACGTTACCTTGGTTGGCAACGTTTAGGTGATTCAGAGAAAACTGTTCAAGGAAAGATCGAAAGTGTAATCACACAAATGACTGGCGAAAAAATTGAAATCATTGGTTCGGGACGTACAGATGCCGGAACACACGCTAGAGGTCAAGTTGCAAATTTCAAAACAAATACTGAAATGACTTGTAATGATATGCTGATATTTTTTAATCGCTATTTACCAAGTGATATCGTAGTAAAAAAAGTTGAAGAAATGCCCGAACGTTTTCACGCACGGTACAATGTAAAAGGTAAACAATATAGCTACTACGTTTGGAATGATTCAATCCCGACCGCATTTGAACGGTACCGCAGTTTTTATTTTCCGCAAACATTGGATATGGATAAAATGAATGCTGCTTGCGAGAAATTGATTGGAAAACATGATTTTGTCGGCTTTTCCGCATTGAAAAAGACAAAAAAATCAACGACACGAACGATTGAGACAATCTCAATTGAACGTGAAGGTAGTATGCTGCACTTTACGTTTATCGGTGACGGCTTCTTGCATAAAATGATCCGAATCTTAGTGGGGACCATTTTAGAAATCGGTTCAGGTAAACTGCCGGTAACTATCATTGATGAAGTATTAGAAAATAAAATCCGAGAAGCTGCAGGCGAGACCGCACCAGCACAAGGACTATTCTTAGACGAAGTTTATTATTAAAAAAACTGCTTTTGAGCATTTGCTCAAAAGCAGTTTTTTTAATAATAGATTCATATAGTGAAGACTTAACTATTTGTTATGAGTAATTTTTGCTTGACTAGTTATATAGTAAGAATGGCTAGATGTTCGTGATTATGTATTATTAATATGATGATAAAAACAATGTTACAATTAGGATGTTTGGCTTAATAAGAAATCTTTAAAATAAATGGGATAACATTAAATACACTTTTTATGGTGAATGAAGACTATTTTGAAGATTATATTGATTTTCGTAGTGATTGATGATAAAAACAAGCTAACTGCTCTTTAAAGGAGGAAATTATGAGAATTGATAATATTTTTGAATATCTATATAAATTCCATCAGAAAGACGAATTGGAACTTGAAAACTTAAAAGGGTGTACGGTAAAGAATATTTGTGAAGCTACAGGTTATGCAAGAACTGCGGTCAGTGAGGATCTATCAAAGTTAACTGATAGACATCAAGTAATCAAAATTAAAACACGTCCAGTATTATTTTTTGTACGGTCTATTTTAGAGAAGTCTTTCTTTTTTTCTCTTAGAAAAGATGAATATGATTCACTTGAGGAGTTAGAGACAGAAATTCGTCAAGAAATAGAGAAAAAAGAGAATCTTAAACAAGAATTTCAGAACAATCCATTTTTAAAGGTTATTGGTTATGATGGGAGCTTAGCAGATAGTATAAAAAAATTAAAAGCAGCTGTTTTATATCCACCTAAGGGCTTAAATGTTATGCTAACCGGTGAATCAGGAGTAGGAAAAACTTTATTAGCAGAACATTTACATAAATTTTTTGAAGCTAAAACACATCAAAAAGTTCCTTTTATTTATTTTAATTGTGCGGAATACTTTAATAACCCGGAACTATTGACTTCTCACTTATTCGGTTATAAAAAAGGTAGTTTTACTGGAGCAGATAATGATCATCAAGGACTGGTAGAACTGGCAGATGGAGGATTTTTCTTTTTAGATGAAGTGCATCGATTAACAAATGAAGGACAAGAGAAACTCTTTACTTTATTAGATAAAGGATACTTTACTCGTATGGGAGAGGCGGAAAAACAACGCCATGTTTCAATCAAATTCATTTTTGCTACTACAGAGGAATTAGAGAAAACCTTCTTGAAAACATTTTTACGGAGAATACCAGTAAATTTACATATTCCTAATTTATCTGAACGTTCGATTAAAGAAAAGATTCAACTCATCCTGACTTTTTTTATGGAAGAAGGTCAGGGAATACAAAAAGACATTTTCATTTCTTATAATACTTTGAAATATTTAGTTTTTTCTAAATATAAAGCAAATGTCGGAGAATTAAAATCGGAGATTCAATTTATTTGTGCACAAGCTTATCTGGATGCGATTGATTATGAATTTCAAGAACTAACAATCGACTTGCCACTAAGTATGCTAGATGAAAATACAATAGATACGAAAGACATCGTTATGTTGAATGAGTATGTGCCTAATCAAGGAATTAAGATTCAACATGATTATTTTTATCCCCATATAGAGCAGCTAATGTGCGTAAAAGGTAAACAAAATGATCGCTTCTATAACTTTTTATTAAATGAATATACGGATCTTAAAAATGTAAATGTTTCTTCTAAAGATGCTATAGCAATGATGCAAAATAAATTAGATCAACTTTATGATATGGATCTTTTTAGTCAATCATTTTCAGATAGTCATAATATAGATGACCGTTTTTATCATCAAATCAATCAAATTGTTCAATATATAGAGGAAGAGATGAATATTCTCCTTCCTGAGAATTTGAAAGATGTTTTAGCAGCACATATTTATTCTAGTGTATTTTATTCAGCACAAATAGATGATGTATTTTTTGATTTAACAAAAAATATTTTTTCTGGAAAAATTGAGAATTATCAGCTAGCAGAAAAAACAGTAAACTACATTGAGAATTATTTTGCATTAAAGTTACCAAATACGGAGATTATTTTTTATGATTTATTTATCCGTAAAATTAAATCAACAGATCGTCGATACGAATTAGATGAAAAATGTGGCATTATTGTGGTTGCGCATGGGAGTGCCACCGCGTCGAGTATGGTGGAATATACAAATGTTTTATTTTCAACAAGTTTGATGAATTCAGTTAATATGCCAATTAATCAATCGGTAGAAGAAACTTTGGATAAGGTTCGAAATATGGTGCGAAACAATGGTTATAGTAAATTAATCCTTATGGTAGATATCGGTTCATTGGTTTACTTTGGGAATGTAATTAGTAAAGAATTTCAAATTGAAGTACTTTTGATTAGTAATATTAATTTATTGACACTATTAGAAGTAGCTCGAGAAGCTATTTATGAATCAACCAGTTTTGATTACCTATTACCGGTTTTGAAAGAAAAAAATCATAAAGTACTAATTTGTCGTAAAGGTAATTTTGAAGATTCTAAAGTATTAGTCATTTCTTGTTTGACAGGTTTAGGAACAGCATTAAAAATTGAAAAATTATTGTTAAATACTTTTCCGCAAGAATTGTTAACCAATATAAGAATTATCACACTTGAAAAAAAAGAACTAGAAAACCTTACGCGATTACTTTCGTTTGTTCATGAAGATGAGAAATTAGTCGGAATTATTGGAACAGTGAAGACAGAGGTTCCAGATGTTCCGTTTATTTCATTAGATAATTTACTTTCAGATCATGGTATTCAATTAGTGTTTCAAATGTTAGGCTTTGATTTGACGAAAGATGAAAATAAAGAGATATTCAAGAGGATTTCTGCTAAATACATACAAGGATTATCAATTGAAGCCATTACAGATTTATTAAGTATTTTAAATCCAAAAAGTATCACAATTGAATTATCTAAAATCTATTCAGATATCTGTATGCAAACTAAAAAGAAAAGCGATGAAAAACGTCTATTACGTTTTATTATTCACTGTGCATGTATGATTGAACGTCAAATTCAACATCCAGAATATGACCATACTTCCTATGAACTGTCATATAGAGATCTACCAGAGTTAGCATCTGTCATCAAGATGGCCTTTCGTCCTATCGAAGTGTCATATAAAATTGTTATTCCACCATTGGAAGTAAAATATATTTATGAATTACTCTTTGAAGTTAGTATGTAAAACTCGAAAAATAGCTCTTTTTCAAGGGTTATTTTTTTTGGCACAGTAATTGCTTTATATAAAAGTGAAAAGAGCATAAGGAGTGAGAATATGGAGAAAGAACCAATTTTAATCTTAACTCATAATGGATGGGGATTAGAGCTTTTAAAAAGTGTTCAAATGATTGTTGGTGAGATTAGTAATGTTTATGAAGTTGCACTGAATGCGGAAGACTCTTTACCAGATTATTTAGAGCGTGTCACAGAACAGATCAAACAATTGAAGTGGAAAGATAAATTGTTGATTCTAACAGATATCAGAGGAGGAACACCTAGTAATGTTGCTCTACGATTGTCAAAAGATTATGAAGTAGTAGCGATGTCTGGTTTATGTGCTTCTATGTTATTAGAAGCAGTAATGAAACAAGATGCAGGAGGATTTACAAGAAGTATGGTTCAGGAGATTCATACTTCAGTTATTGATAGTTGTCAAATTCTAGAATTACCAATTAACAAGTAAAGGATGAGAAAAAATGTCAAAAATTGTATTAGCTAGAGTAGATAGTCGTTTAATTCATGGACAGGTGGTTACTAAATGGTTACAACAATCCGCAGCAAATGAAATTATTGTAGTAAGTGATGAATTGGAACAAGATGAATTTCTACAAAGTATTTATTTGATGGCGGCCCCTCCCGGAGTAGAAGTTATTATTAAGGGAATGCAATCTGTTAAGACATTCTGGGAAAATGAAAAAAAAGAAAGAAATAATAAAGTCCTATTTCTAGTTCCTGACTTAATAACGTTAAAAGAGATGGTTGAAGCTGGAATAATAACGGAAGGTATTCAAGTTGGTGGACTGGGAGGAGGTCCTAATCGAAAAAATGTAATAAAAAATATCAATCTTTCTGAAGAAGATGTTGAAATATTAGAAGGTCTTTTGGTGAAAAAAATGGATGTTTATTTCCAAGCAATTCCAGAAGAAACACCAGTACCAATCCAAAAATTAATTGAAAAATACAAAACATTATAAAAAGGAGAGTTTAAATTATGGGTGTTTTAGGTATCTCAATTGTAATGGGATTATATTATTGGTTCGCTCGACTACGGTTTGGCTATACTTTCTCAGGAATGTTGTCACAACCACTTTCTGCAGCTTTAATTGCAGGTGTTGCAACGGGAAAGCTATCTGAAGCAATGGTAATTGGTGCTGGAATTCAGTTAGTTTATTTAGGAGTTACATCTACACCAGGTGGTAATGTTCCTAGTGATCCCGCATTAGCCGCAGCTATTGCAATTCCAATTGCTTTAGGGGTAGGTATGAATGCAGAAGCAGCGATTGCTTTAGCTGTACCATTTGGAGTGCTCGGAGTATTTATGGATCAGCTTCGCCGTACAATTAATGCAACTTGGGTCCATATGGCAGATAAATATGCAGAGGAGTTAAATTATTCAGGAATCTATCGAGCTGCTTTCTTGTATCCAGCAATTGCTGGTTTTATTATTCGTTTCCCTCTTGTTTTTGCTGCTAATTATTTCGGTCAATCAATTGTTAATCAAATTCTAGATGTAATTCCAGAATGGTTAATGCATGGCTTTGAAGTAATGGGTGGGATTTTACCGGCACTTGGATTTGCTTTAACAATCATGGTTATTGGGAAGAAACATTTAATTCCTTATTTCTTGATTGGTTTTGTAGCGGTAGTCTATTTTGGAGCAGAAGTTATGGCAGTTGCAATTATTGGAGTTTGTATAGCATTTTTAGTTAGGAACAAGGCATTGGAAGAGGAGGCCGCATAATGGAACAATTGACAGAAAAAAATGAACAGCAACTGGAACAAAAAAAGATTACCAAAAAAGAATTGTCTCGTTCTTTTTGGATTTATCAATTGGGTTGTGAATTGTCTAATTCTTATGAACGATTACAAAGTTTAGTATTTTGTGCCTCAATGATTCCTGCGGTAAAAAAATTGTATGCAGATGATGAAGAGGCACAGAAAGAGGCATTGAAAAGACATTTGAATTTTTTCAATACGGAAGGGACAATTGGTTCTTCTATCCAAGGAATTGTTATTGCGATGGAAGAAGAAAAATCTAATGGTGCAGCAATAACAGACACTGCTATTACATCCATTAAAACTGGCTTAATGGGACCATTAGCTGGAATTGGTGATTCAATTATTTGGGCTGCTGTTATGCCATTGATTATCTCAATTTTTATACCAATGGCTTCTAGCGGAAATGCAATTGGTGGAATTGGGCCACTTGTAATTTATACAGTAATTACAATGTATATTAGCTGGGTCTTGATTAATAAATCATATACTTTAGGTCGCAACTCAATCTTAAGTTTATTGAAAGATGGCAAGATAAAACAAGTCATCTATGCTGCAAATGTTTTAGGAATGATGATGATGGGAGCTCTGAGCGCAAGTTATGTAAATATTGTTAGTCCAATGAAGTTTAAAGTTCCTGGAGGAGCAACGATTGTTCTGCAAGATATTTTTGATCAAATTGTAAAAGGTTTGTTACCATTAACAGCGGTTTTTGCCATTTACTTCTTTATGGTTAAAAAAGGACCGAGATACGGTATTATCATTGGCACGATAGTTGTAATTAGTATTGTCGCTTCATTCTTCGGACTATTATAAAATTATTGAAGGTGTAAAAATGAATAGCTATGAAAAATTTGGGCTAAAAGAAGTGATCAACGCTTCAGGTAAGATGACGATTTTAGGTGTATCAAAAGTATCAGAAAATGTTCTAGCAGCGCAACATTTCGGCGGAGA
>NZ_BJDQ01000019.1 GCF_005405225.1 Enterococcus dongliensis | reverse complement strand
ACATTCCTTTCAAAAATAGTGTCTAGTCAAATAGCAGTATAGCAGAAAAATTGTCTACTTTATTAGCATACATCCAATGATGTAAATGAAAAGATTATTTGCCACGGTGCTTTGAAAGGGAGAAAACTCGTTGATCATTACTCAGATTCTTTTGCATTCGTTATGACGAGTAGGTATGAAGGATTTCCCTTGGTTGCCGTTGAATCAATGAGACTGGCACTTCCGTTTATTGGTTTTGAAATACCGTCATTACAAGAAGTAACAGCTAATGGTAAGTATGGGAAGTTAGTAGAGCTGGGGGATGTTCAAAAAATGGCTGATATTCTAAATAGATTATCTAAATCAGAGGATGAGAAACATGCTCTTTCAAAGCAATCGCTTGCTAGAGTAAAAGAGTTCACAGTTAAAAAAATAGGAAATGAGTGGAGTGAAAAAGTTATAGAAATATAAGATAAATAAGGAGCTCAAACAAATGATCTTACAAAAGAGAGTGAGAATTGGAAATGTAATAGTGACTTTTTTTTTCTGTATGCTATTGATCGCTTGTCTATATCCCAAAGGAGTATTTGGTTATTTAGATGAATTGATCGCTTGCTTTTCCTTACTATCTATAGTGGTTTTATTTATTATAGGCAAATTTAAAGTAAGTAGTGTTTCAATGATCCTGATTATTTTAGCTTTAGTTTTGGTCGGACTAATATCAAATTATCTAAGTAATTTAAATATATCCGTGCTTAATATAGCAGTTGACTCGTTGATTCTACTTAAACCAATAGTGATTTTTGTAGCATCTATACAGTTAGCATCGGCTGATTATATTCTGATTTTGAGACAACGATTGAAAGTCCCGCTAAGAATATTTTTAGGGGTAATTGTGATTCTCTTCTTTCTTAATCTACTTGGTAAAATCGATATGTCTGATGATACATTCGGTAATCTAAGAAATTTCAAATTTATTTTTGATTTTTCAGGTGCTTTTGGATTGTTTTTATATGCACTAATTCCGCTGGTGGATAGTGACAAGAAAGTATCATCAAAGATCTGGATTTCTCTGATTTTTTTTCTTATGTTATTCACTTTCAAATCTCAGATTCTATTTTTTTTATTGATATTTTTAGGAATATATTTATTTGAAAAAGCCTCAAAGCAAGGAGTAAAGTTTATCCATATCATTTCGATAGTTTTTATAGGAATGATTATTCTTATTCCAACAATTCAGAATTATTTTGTAACAGCTGAATATTCACCTAGAAAGCTACTTCTTGATGATGGAGTTAAATTGATGAAAGAATATTTTCCGCTAGGAGCTGGCTTTTCTACCTTTGCTTCACCAATGTCAAGAACGGCGTATTCACCTATATATGTTGAAAAAGGTTACTATTTATTACATGGCATGGGTTCGGGAGAGTCATCTTTTTTTCTAAGTGACAATTATTCTGCTGCAGTAATAGGTCAATTTGGATTTTTGGGTATAATTCTGTTTCTTATTGAAGGTTTGGTAATAATTAAATATATCTTATATAGAAAACTTCTATTACAAGATAAAGTTTTCTGCTTGACTGCTGTACTAGCGCTTGTTGGGACCACGTTGGCATCAAGTTATTATACGAGTTCCACAGGCGCTTTGATAATGTTAATCGCAGGGGCACTCATTGCGGGCAAAGAGAGAAAGGAAAAATAGGCTGATGTATAGTATAGTTTACGCATTGACGAGCAATAGAAATGATCATTATTATAATCAAATGTTAGTTTCCATTTTATCACTCCGCAAGTATATGAAAGAACAACCAATTATAATTTTAGTCGATGAAAAGACCTATGAAACTTTAAATGGTGAACGAGCCGAAATTTATGATTATGCTGAAGTTGTAAAAGTAGATACACCAAATCAATATTCCAATATAGAAAAATCACGATTTATTAAAACTTCTGCGCGAAAATTTATAGAAGGTGATTACTTATTTGTCGATACAGATACCTTATTTTGTCAAGATATATCGATATATATCGATTTTTCAGCAGAATTTGCTTTTGTAGAAGATACACATTTATCTTTGATAAAAAAGGAAACAATGGATTTAAAGAAGTTAAAAAAAACTTTCTCAACGTTAGGTTATAACTTTTATCTTGAAAAAAAATATTATAACAGTGGAGTTTATTGGGCGAAAGATACTATAGGAACACGAAATTTTTTTGAGAAATGGCACAACGAATGGAAACGCTGCCAAAAAAAGGGAGTTTTAGTAGATCAACCATCTTTAAATTATGTAAATAGAGAGATAGGAGGATTTATTTCAGAATTGAATCCTTGTTTAAACACACAGATATCGGGTGTAACAGGAGGATTTAAATATTTGTTTAATGTTGGCATACTGCATTACTTCAATGGTGAAGGAATCGTCTCTTTGTCAAATAAAGAGATGATAAATAAAATACAGAGAGATAGAGAACAAATTTTAGATATTATTGCTAATCCATCATTATGCATCAAAGATGGAATTTTTATTTCTAGAGGTTCTGTAAAATTTGAGTTTATGAGTTCAGAAACGTTTCGTTTGGTACTAGGTTTGTTTTGTAAATCTAAATCATTATTTTCACTAATAAATTTTTTTTCAAAGTTTATTATGGCGATACTAAGGAAGGCTAACAATAGGGAAATGGTATATACGCGAAATATTTTTGGAGAGGACTAGATCATGTGAGAAATGTTGCTAAAAATTTTATTTATCAATCAATTTTTCAAGTAATGAAAATAATTATCCCTATTATCACAATTCCTATTGTTTCAAAAGCTTTGGGACCACCAGGTGTAGGATTATACAATTACACAAACTCAATTGCACAATATTTTGTATTAGTAGCAAGTCTTGGTGTCGCAATGTATGGAAATCGAGAGATCGCATTGGCATATAATCGAAAAGAAAATATTTCCACTCTATTTTGGGAATTATTTTTCTTTAAGGCGATATTTACTATTGCTGTTTTAGTAGTTTACTTAATAGTAGTAAGTTTTTTTGAAAATAGGCTGATATTATACGTACAAGGGATAACCATCTTAGCCGTTCTATTTGATATTTCCTGGTTTTTTATGGGAATTGAAGATTTTAAAAAAACGAGTATTTGTAATCTGATAGTGCAGACGGGGACTTTTCTTGCGATTCTTTTTTTTATAAAAGATAGTTCAGATTTACTTATCTATACTTTTATCCAAACAATGGGACTATTGCTATCACAATCTTTAGTATGGTTATTTACAAGAAACTACATTAAGATTGAAAAAATAAGTATAGCTAATATTTTTAGCCATCTAAAAGGTTCAATTGCGTTTTTTATACCTGAAGTAGCGATTCTTTTATATACGAATCTAAATAAGACAGTTCTCGGTATTTTTTTAGGTAGTGCAGCAGTTGGATATTATACGAATTCTTTTACAATAAATATAATATTTACAACTGTAATTACTACGTTAGATACGGTTTTACTACCACATATGAGTAGTTTATTCGCTAAAGACAATATTGAGAGAATTATCACATTAATGGAAAAGACGATACATATTCAGCTATTTTTCAGTATCCCTGTAATGTTTGGTATGTTGACTGTTTATGATAAACTAATTCCTTGGTTTTTTGGCGATCAGTTTAGTTTTATGAATTATGTCGTACCGTTGTTCTCAGTATTGATTGTTATTTCTCCTTTAGGGATATCACTTGCAACTCAGTATTTAATACCAATTGGTCAAGTAAGAAAATATAATAAATCTGTTATTATCGGTGCAGTTATCAATATGCTTGGAAACCTTATTCTACTACCAATTTTTGGCTTTTTCGGGGTCGTATTTTCAAATATTCTAGCAGAATTTTTTGTCACGTTTGTACGACTGCGTTCTTTTTTAAAGCAAACAAGATTTCAATTCGATATAAGAAAAATAATTTTTTATGTCATCTCTGGATTGGTAATGATGGTCGTTACTAGAAGCATAACGATAAATATGCCTGCCAGTCTGACAACGAACATCATTCAATTTTTTATTGCAGTAAGTATCTACATTAGTCTTACAAGTGTTCTTAAAGTGAATCCCTTGATAGTAGTTATAAATGGGTATTTACAAGAAAATAAATTTTAAAATTAGAAAGAGTAAGATTTATTTTGAGATAAAGATAAGTTGAAAACGAGGTGTTCACTATGCAACTTAAATCAAAAATTAAAAAAATTCCCTATATTGAATCTTTCTATAGAAATGCACAATATATTTATTACAAACACATAGTTGGTGAAGTACCACAAGCTAAACGAATCTTTAAAAAAACATTTGGGTATGATCTAAATCTGAATAATCCTAAGACATTTACTGAAAAAATAAACTATCTAAAGCTATATTATGCTAGTGAAGAAAATGCAGTTCTAGCTGGTGATAAAGTAGGGCTACATGAATTTTTAAAGAAGAAAAATGTGATAGATCTGACTGTTCCTATGCTAAATGTTGTTAATTCAGTAAAAAAAATTAAATGGGATAGACTACCTAATCAATTTGTGATTAAAAAATCAAATGCATCCGGATTCAATCTAATTGTTGAAAATAGAAAAAAACTATGTATTGAGGACTTAAAGGAAATATTAGTGAGTTGGGAAAAACAAGTCTATGGCTTAACGACGGCTGAGCCGCATTATAGTAAGATGCCTAGTCGTTTTATTATTGAAGAGTATCTGCCGAATATTGACCGCGATTGGAAGATCTTTTTTTGTAATGGAGAACCTTGTATGGTTGAAGCGTATTTATGGGACGAGCAGGAAAAAATGATTGGGCATCGAAAGACTGTGTATATTACTACAGATCTTCAGGGAAAAGTGCTGCAAATTGATGCAGATGAAGAATTATTGACTGAGTCAAATTCTGAGTATGAAGCGCTGCGTTATATTGATCTGCCAGTACAGTTTGATCAAATGATCGAGTACGGCCGAATTTTGGCTGCCGAATTTCCTTTTGTTCGCGTTGATTTTTTTATCAGTGATGATCGACTTTTTCTTGGAGAATTAACTTTTACGCCAGCAGCTGGATTAGATAATTATTCAGAAGAAATCGAGCGATGGCTCGGAAAGAAAATTCGCTTGCCCCATGAAAAAAAATGAACCAGTCTTTTTGATTCTCAAAGCAGTCGATTAAGTTAGCAAAAACCATTGGCTTGCCTTTGGTTTTTTTGTTTAAACTTCACTTGGACACTGACTTATCGAAGTCATTAATAACCTAGTTTTATCTAAAGAGAGGAGGAGATGGATGAAGAAAGTGATTGCGGGAATCATTTCTTTGATAATAAGTTACGGGATGGTTTATTATTTAGTCTTGCCGACTTTAGAAAATTATCCCCGTTTAGCCGGAATGGTACAACGTTCTGAATACACAGATGGAGCGCTTTGGTTTTTCATTTTTTTAAGTTTGTGGCTTTTTTATTGGCAGTGGGAACAACGAAAAATCTGGAACAGCTATTTATATCTTTTTTATAGTTGTTATTTGCTTTTATTGTTTATTATGCTGTTCACCAAAGCACCTGCATATCATTCCTTCAACTTGAACCCGATGACATTGTACTTGAATAATCCACAACAAATGATCGAACTATTGCTAAATGTAGGTTATTTCATTCCGTTAGGTTGTTTGTATGGCATGCGCGCTGAAAAAGTTGAAGCACTTGTGATTGCATTGTTAACAATTATTGGAATTGAGACGATTCAATATATTTTTTATTTAGGCACATTTGATATTTTGGATATTTTGACAAATTTAGCAGGCTGTATCATTGGCTATCAACTTTTTGGCCAGATCAAAAAGCGTTTAGCGTCTATTTCATCCGATTAATCGTACTGGAGAACAGCCGCGGACAAACAAAGAAGTTGTTCAAAAAAGTGATCTATGTTAACTTACAATTAGTAAGTGAGGTGTATGGAGATGGAATATCTTTATCAAGCAGGAAAATCAAATGGGAAAAAGTTTATTTTATTGCATGGAACTGGCGGGGATGAAACGTCTTTAGTAGAATTGGCTAAGATTTTAGATGCAGATAGCACGATTTTGTCCCTTCGAGGAACGGTCAAAGAAGAAGGAATGAACCGCTTTTTTAAACGAAATGGCTTGAATCAGTTTGATTTTGAGAGTTTGGAACAAGAAACCGATCATTTGTATGAAGTAATCAAACAACTTAGTCAGGAAAAAGCGATTGCTTTAGATGAGTGGACGCTGGTCGGATATTCAAATGGGGCAAATATCGCGGCACATTTATTGTTGGAGCGTGAAACTGCATTAACTAAAGGAATCTTTTTCCATCCAATGTCGTTAGAAGTTCACACTCAATCTTTTGCTTTAGCCGATAAGAATGTTTGGGTCTCTTATGGTGGAGGCCAAGATCCAATCGTTAGTGAAGCGTCATTTATGACATTGGTTTCAGCATTTCGTGAGCGTCAAGCCAATATCATAGTAGCAAAAACAAATCATGGTCATCAAATAACCATGGATGAAGTCCAAAATGCTCGTGAGTGGCTGAAAGGTTAGTGACCTTATTTCGAATATGATAAAATAAGTCGAAGGGGTGGCGAGATGACAGAGACATTTGATTACAAAGGTTTGACTTTGACACCAACAGACTTATCATTTAGTTATGAGGAACTACAAAAAATATTGACATTTGAAGGAGCAATCACGCATGAACGCTTGAAGGGCTTTGATTTTCATTATTTTTTGATGCCAGAATATGAATTAAATGGCTTGTTAGCAAAAATTGGATCAGCCGAACGTCAGGCAAAACGAATTTATTACATCACTGGACAATTAGTTTCTAGTGATTTAAAAAATCTAACAGTAGCAGGCTATTATTTACCGACAAATTGGGGATTTATGCATGTATTGATCAAAAAATAAGAGACGAAAGAATTTTTCTTTCGTCTCTTATTTTTTGATTAATTAAATCTTCCCCAACTTGGGGCAGTTCGTTTTTTTCCATCGGATGGGCCTGTAGCTAGATAGCCATAGGTTCCGTCAGCACGTTTTTGCCTAATCCAGACATGTCCCTGTTCATGAGAAAAGGCATCATAATAGATTGTTTGCCCTGCTTGCAAGAGAGCGATACTTTTTGCATGAACAGTTGGTGCAGTTCGTAAATAAACCGCTGTTTGTAAGGTAAAAGAGCCTGTTTCAGCAATTCCCCAAGCAGCAAAGTCTTGTATTTTATTGGTGAAAAAATTCAAGGGTTTTCTATCCGTCAAACGATTAAGATCTAACGTACCGCTATATCCGGATAAGCGTCCATTAGAAGTGTATTGATGGAGATCATAGTTTTTATTAACAGTTGGTTGAACACCATGATAGCTACCTGAATTGTTACCATAACTTGGTAACCAAAGGGTATCAAAATTCTCCACAGCAAGATTAAACGAACGATATAAATGATGAGCGATATAAACACCAATTTTTCCACCTGAAAGCTGTTTCAATGTTTGTCGAAAAACTTCTACCCCGCCACGCATATCAGTCATGCTTTGTTCTTCTACATCCAGCCAATAAAAAGAGGGACGAAAAATTTTGGCACGTTCAAAAAAGATACGTGCTTCTTGGGCCATATCCTCATGATTAATACCACGGACCCAAGCATAAACAGCGGTGGGCACACCTAATTCTTGAAATCTTTGCAAGTGTGTTTGATAAAATTTATCACAATAAGCAGAACCATATTGGACACGAATAATGACGTGATCGATTTGTTGGGCTAATAGAGGGTAATCAATTTGGTCGGGACGTTGCCATTCACTGATGTCAATAATCATTGGTCGAATCATTTTATTTCCTTCTTTCATTGAATTTACATGATCATGTATCGCTAGTTTGCCAAAAAAAGATTAAAAAGCCAAAATACGATTTTACCACTTTAGCAGAATAACTAGTCTTGAAAGCGCCATTTAATCATCAAACGAATGATAAATCTGCAATATTGTCTCGTAATTTGTCAGATTGATCTTCGTAAAAAAATATAGTTTCCTTCATCTTTAAGGCATCGGCCGAAAAAGTACAGTGAAGGAGAAAAAAATGAGGACAGAGAGTGCGGAAGAGTTAGTACAAAAATATGAACCATTGTTTCATAAAGTATTACGATCATGCGGAATCTTTTATCACAATCCTGAGTATGAAGATTATTTACAGATAATTCGAATAAGCTTTTTTGAACGAAGTCAGAAATTAGATCTGGCACAAGGTGATCAATTAACATTGATGTACCGCTTTTTATGCTGGCGTGTACGTGACTATCAACGGAAACAAAAAAATCAGCAGACACTGATTGAAAAAGTCATGTGTTATGATCTTGATCAAGAAGTGTCGCTAGAAGATCGGGTCTTGTGGGAAGATTTCTTGGCCCGTCTATGGCCGAAACTTTCACTGGGAGAACGCCGCTTTTTGTTTGCACGATTGTGTTTAGGTCTGTCAATGAATCAAATTACGCAGGCTTATAAAGTCAGCCGTTCTACGGTTTTAAACTGGAAACGCAGATTAGCCAAACGATTTTCTTAAAAAATGATTTTTAGGTAAGCATTCAATCTAAAACTTTCGTTAATAATAATGTAAGCTGTCGCGACCTTACAAAAATAATGATAGGAGGATTTCAAATGATCCAAAAAATTGGGAACAAACTACAAGTACAACTAGAAACAGCTGATGGAAACAAGCAAAATATTAATTTTAGTCATGTAATCGCTACGCCAACGGAAGAAAAGATTCTAGCTTTAGGAGACGTTTTAGTTAATTTATCAAAAGACAAGCAACTAGATAGTATCGTGCTGACTGAGCAATCACGGATTACTAAATAAAAAAAAGGAGGAATCACTATGTTGAAATTATCTGCCACATTCGAAAATAGTTTAGGCAAAGTCCATCGTTGGAGCTTCAACGAGCCGAATAGAGACTTAACGGGAATTGAAGTGCAAGAACATTTAGAGAAATTATCTGAATTAGAACTGTTTGAAAAAGAGGGTGTTCGGTTATTTACTCAAGTAACTAGTGCAAAATTGATTGAAGTAATTGAAACTCCCCTGTTTTAATACAATAAGGACTGTGCCGATTGGCATGGTCTTTTTTTATCTACATTTTCTAATGAAAATCAAACTAGCGGTCTCTTTTATTGAAGAGTTCGTTAGTTTTTTTGTGCTGTATGAAATTGAGTTTGCAGATAGGCAGTGTCTATCTTGTTGAAAATGATTAGCAATCTTATCGTGAAGTTTTGTACTAGGTTCAAAAAAATCTTTTTTTAACACTTGCACCAAGTAAATGAAGTATGATCTTAAGTATGTATTAGTGCAATCGTATTTCAGTATTTTTTCAACTATTTAGTGGTAGTTATCAACAATTCAAGTTGAGATAAACGTTAGGTCTGATAATATTTGCATTTTTTGCACTAGGATAAGTGCAACCATTTCATATTGTTATAAGTGAAATGAAGCACTATAGTTAGAAATGTAAGGAGAGGGCATAATGCAACAGATAACCAAAAGACAGATTCAGATCTTGCTTCAATTACTGGAAAATTCAGAACCGACAACGACTAAGGAGTTGGCTGAACAACAAAATGTAAGCGTACGTACGATAAAGTATGATCTGGATACGATTCGTCTATGGCTTCATGAAAGAAATCAAGATTTAGCTAGCAAAAGAAGTCAAGGCGTTTGGTTAGTATTAAGCGATTCTGAACGGATCAAGCTGAAAAGCGAATTGATGGAAGTAGAACGCTTAGAGTTGTTTGCTGATCAAACATTGCGTTTGGATCGATTGAGTATCCAGCTGATGCTCACCAATCAAGCAATCACTTCATTTGAGTTAGCCGATCGTTTAATGGTCAGCAAAGATACGATTTTGCATGACTTAGATGCTTTGGAACAACAACTGATCGCTCAAGGGATGACACTTGAACGCTTACCGCGAAAAGGTTTTTTGATTACTGGTCCGGAACGTCAGATTCGCTTGCTCATCGAACAAGTGGTGCAAAAAGATTTGACTGATTACGATATCTATAAAATCATGGATCTGCTCTTACAAAGTGAAAAACGTGAAGGCTATGAACTATATGCCGCCAAAGGGACAGCTTTTCAAGTGGTGTTGAATGAAGTACTTGCGGATATGCGGCAATTACTAAAACAGATTGATACATCAGATTTGAATTATGCAGAATTGCTGAATATGGTGATTCGAGTAGCGATAGCGACGGTTCGTTTAAAAAATGAATACACGATTGGTCGATACCAGCTATTGAATGATCCAAAAGAACAACAAGAACTCTCTTACTTATTGATGCAAGAAGTGTTTGACCATTATCAATTGCCGCTATTTGAAGATGAATATCGTTACATTTACAGCGATACTTTTGAAAATAGTCCCGCACAAGATGTGATGCTCCTAACTGAAAATTTAATCCAAAAGGTGAGCAAAAAGGTCAATCACGCTTTTTATAATGATCCGCAGCTTTTGACAAATCTTTACGCCCACTTGTCGATGCGATTATCTCGTAAACAAAAGTTTGTGAACGAATACAATCCTTTTAAAGACGACATCAAGGCTAAGTATCCACGATTATTTGAAGCTATCGAAGCAGTGGTATTAAAAGAAATTCAGGGAGAAAGGCTACTGATCAATGACTCGTTTATCGCCTATATCGCGTTGCACTTTCTTGTTTCTTACGAAAAAGAAGCCGATTTGAGAAGTGTACGAGTGGTTTATGTTTGTTCGACCGGTTTAGGTGTAACAAGCTTGATTAAGCAAAAAATCTCAGAAGAGTTAACGAATATCGAAATTGCAGCTTTTGCTTCGGTATTGAATGCTCAAGAGGTCATTAAACAAAAAGAACCTGATTTAGTAATCAGTATCTTTCCAATCGAAGGAATGGATTGTGAATTTATCAAAGTCCATCCATTACCAACAAAACAAGATTTAGATAAGATTCGACAAACGGTTAAAAAAATATTGAGTCAATCACCACAAAATGGTCGCAGAAAATTAAGACTGGAATCAGCAGGAAATCGAGCATCGTTAGAAGATTTCAGCAAAGAGTTGATTCTACAAGCGTATACGATTTATGAAAAATTATTAGTACTTTTCCAAGAGAAATTGAGTCAAGAATATCGCGAAGCTTTCCTGTTACATGTGTTTTTGATGGTCCATCGGATTATCTTTGATCAACAATATGTAATGGAAGGAACAAAGACAGACGAAGCGCAGCTGGCTTCTGAGTCAATCAGCAAAGAGATTGAACAATTATTTGCTGAACATAATTTAACGATTAATCAATCAGAAATCAACGCACTATTTGCTTATATCAAAGGATGATTTAAAGGAGGACATGAATGATCGTGACTGAAGAAGCGCTACAAATCATTTCAACCAGTAAATACCAAAAGGAATTAGAAGAATTGATCACTTGGCTCCGCAGCGAGTTAGCCGAAAAAGAAATCGAACCGACTGAGTTACAATGGACGATCTTGATCAATCATTTAAATGAGATGTTGAACCGTTCAAATGGACAAGAATCCATCCCAGCAGTTGATCCAGAGTTATTCAGTGAAGTATCACAAGATGCGTTAACACTTGCAGATGGCGTAGTCAAAAAAATCGGCAATCTGCCGCAAGATGAGATGTATGTATTATCTATTCACTTTGAAACAGCAAAACAAAATTAATCAATAATAATTTAGGGGGAAAAACACATGATCACAGTAGTAATCGCAGACCGTATGGGTAAAGGACAAAATGTAGCAAAAGGTGTAGAAGCAGCAGGCGGACGAGCAGTTGTTGTACCAGGAATGGGAGCAGATATGCGCTTAGGTGATGTGATGCAACAAGAAAATGCCGATATGGGAATTTCTTTTTGTGGTAGCGGCGGAGCGGGTGCCTTAACAGCAGCAACAAAATATGGATACCCAGAACGTCATGGCATGCGTTCAATCGAAGAAGGATTGACTGCTATCAATGATGGCAAAACCGTTTTAGGATTTGGATTTATGGACCAAGAAGAATTAGGAAAACGTCTGACAGAAGCATTTGAAAAGAAACATGCAAATAGCTAGGAGATGAGTAAATGAGTGTTCAAGATTGCCAACAAGTTGTCGTGACAGTAGAAGGCAAGGGAGATTCTAAGCAGCATGCGTTTGCGAGCGCACTAGGAGAAATCCAAAAGAAAATGATGCAAGAATCAGAAGTGATTTTACGAATTGAGCCTGTAGAAGTGGAAGTAGTCAAGGCTGTGCAGCAGTCGTACAAAGAACGATTTCTTTTCTTCTTCTTTCCAAGAATACGAACACATTATTACGTGGAGCTGAAAGTAACAGTAAATGTGACGACGATCGAATTGAATGAAGTGACATTTACGCAGGAGACGACGAGTGATCCAGATGGTATCAAAATCCCCGTTTTTTCCAAAAAAATATGAGTATAGAGAGGAAGTAACGAAGTGGAATTTACAGTAATCTTAATCAAATCTATCATTATTGGCGGCTTACTTGGTTTTTCTGCCTCAATGGGGGCGGCTCGAATGTTCCATGCGCCAAGTACGCAAGGATTAGGTGCCTTTCGTACATTAGGCGAGATGAACGCCTGTATGGGCGATCCAGCATCGCATTTCTCATTTGGACTAGGATTTTTCTTCAATGCTTGGGCATCAACGGTAGGAGCGGGAGCATTTACACAAGATGTTACGCACCGGATCGTTCCGAACTGGGCAGCTTCGATCTTATTAATCAAAAATAAAAATATTTCAGAAACGATGCATGATCCTAAAAAAATGGGTTTTGTTGGGGCAATCGTTGGAGCAGTCGTTGTTGCCTTTCTAAATTCAACCGCTGCAGCAATTCCTGAAGCATTACAAGTAACTGCAGTAGCCGTATTGGTTCCAGCAGCAACAACTTTAATCAATATCGTAATGCCGATTATTTTCTGGTTAGCAGCGCTAGATGCAGGAAAACGGACAGGTTTTTGGGGAACATTATTTGGCGGAATCGCTCAATTGATCATGGGCAATGCTGTTCCTGGTGTGGTATTAGGTATCTTAATTGGTAAAGGTGTCGATGAAATCGGCTGGTCTAAAGTAACGAAGGTCATGATGGCAGCTATTATAATATTATTTATTCTAAGTGGATTCTTCCGTGGATTTGATTTGGAAATGTTGAAGAGCTTTAACTTACAAGCACCAAATTGGCTTGAAAATATGCACAAAGCAATCACAGTGAAATAATTAAATACTCAAGAAAAGACATATGAAAAAAATGAATACCTTTATTTGAAATAGGAGGGAAACAAATGGATAACACAGAAGAGTTGAAAAAAGATCAGGCGGCCCTTTTGGAAGAAAAAAAAGCCAAAAGCTTCTGGTATGCTGATTGGTCATTTCCCATCATCGTAGGGATCATGTCTGCAGCAGTCTTTGCTGGGACACATATGTATGTAACTTATGGAGTCGGTGCTTTTAATGAAGTGTCGATCGTCGCGATGTTAAAAGCCGGATTAGATGGCGGTTCCTATGGAGCAGCAGCGGCATTTGGCGCAAGTTTCTTATTTGCTCGGATTTTAGAAGGCTCTTTAGTCGGAATCCTTGACTTAGGAGGATCGATCTTAACAGGTATCGGTATTGGTGTTCCTGCGATTTTCTTAAGCATGGGGATCCATGCACCAATTGATAATTTTGCAGTCTCATTATTAACGGGAACTGTTTTAGGATTATTAGTTGGCGGTGTAATTATCTTGATTCGTAAATTTACGATCAATCAAGCAAATTCTACCTTTGGTGCAGATGTAATGATGGGTGCCGGAAATTCTTCCGGTCGTTTCTTAGGCCCATTAATTATCTTGAGTGCAACGACTGCATCAATTCCAATCGGTATCGGGGCAACGCTTGGAGCATTGGTCTTTTATATTTGGAAAAAACCAATTGCAGGTGGAGCAATCCTAGGTGCGATGATATTGGGAGCAATCTTCCCAGTAGCGATCCAGTAGAAAGAAGGGTAAAGGATGTTTGATTTATTAATCAAAAATGGAAAACTTATCACTGGAGAAAAAGTTGAAGTTGCTATAAAAGATGGTGTGATTGTATCTGTTGATACGGCTATCGAATCAGCAGCAAAGGAAGTAATCGATTTAGCTGGAGAACACTATGTATCAGCAGGATGGATTGATGATCATGTTCATTGCTATGAAAAAATGACGCTTTACTATGATTATCCAGACAAAATCGGTGTAACCAAAGGAGTCACTACAGTAATTGATGCTGGGACGACCGGTGCGGAAAATATCGGAGACTTCTATGAGTTGACGAAGAAAGTAAAGACCAACGTCTATGCGCTGATCAATATCTCAAAATGGGGAATCGTTGAACAAGATGAGTTAGCTGACTTAACGAAGATCCAAGCAGATCTTGTCCATGATCGTTTAGCCCAACTTCCGCAATTCATTGTCGGAATTAAAGCACGAATGAGTAAGACGGTTGTCGGTGAGAATGGAATCACACCTTTAGAATTAGCCAAAAATATTCAACGAGAAAATGATGATCTGCCATTGATGATCCATATTGGTTCAGCACCGCCAGAATTGCAAGAAGTCTTGACGTTGTTAGACAAGGGCGATGTTTTGACTCACTGCTTCAACGGCAAGCCAAATGGTATCTTAAATAAAGATACAGATGAAATCAAAGATTTTGCTAGAGCAGCGTATGATAAAGGAATCGTTTTTGACATTGGTCATGGAACAGATAGTTTCAACTTCCACGTTGCTGAAGTAGCTTTAAACGAAGGAATCAAGGCAACGTCAATTAGCACAGATATTTACCATCATAATCGTGAAAGCGGACCGGTCTATGATCTGTCGACTACGATGGAAAAATTAAGAGTAGTTGGCTATTCATGGGAAGAGATTTTGGACAAAGTAACGGCTGTACCAGCAGACTCTTTCAATTTAGCAAAAAAAGGTCAATTAGCAGCGGGCTTTGATGCGGATCTGACGATTTTTGATTTGGCAAATGGAGAAAAAACATTGACCGATTCAAATGGATTCACACGTACAGCTAAAGAATTGATCAAACCAGTTAAAACAATTATTGGAGGCACCGTTTATGACAATTAGTTATGATAAATTTGGGCTAAAAGAAGTGATTAATGCTTCAGGTAAGATGACGATTTTAGGTGTATCAAAAGTATCAGAAAATGTTCTAGCAGCGCAACATTTCGGCGGAGA
>NZ_BJDQ01000018.1 GCF_005405225.1 Enterococcus dongliensis | reverse complement strand
TTGAAGATTTAGAAACAGAGAAAATGTCTTAGCAGTCTCTACTAAAATATGTCCAAGATATTGACTCAAATCCACTTGTTGGTGACATTACTTTGAATACTATCTCTTCAATGAATGCAGATATTTGTATAATCGGTTGTAGCGGTGTCAGTATCAAAAATGGGGTTACAACAAAAATATTGAATGAATCTACAGTTAACGAAATGATGATCAACAAAACAATTAAATGTAAAATTTTAGTTGCTGATCATCGGAAGATCAATTTGACTTCGAAATTCAAAATTGCTGATATTTCTGTATTCGATTATCTAATTACCGATCAATTTTCTTCCCAAAAAGTAGTAAATGATATTAGAAATACAGGAGTAAAAGTTATTCAAATTGATTAGATAAAAAAATACGTCTGGATATATTGTCCTACAAATAAGGATCATTATATCCAGACGTATTTTTATTTGCGTTCTTTTATTTCTTGGTATTTACGATTTTCAGAAACTTCCATATAAGCAGGACGTATGATTTTTTGCACATTGACCAACTCTTCGATGCGATGAGCGGACCAACCGACGATTCGAGCAATAGCGAACATCGGTGTATACAATTCTTGCGGCAGATCTAACATATGATAAACAAATCCGCTGAAAAAATCGATATTTGCACTGACGCCTTTATAGACCTTACGTTTTTTCATAATAATCTCTGGCGCCAAACGTTCGACTTTACGGTATAAATTAAATTCAGCAGCAGCCTCAGATCCTTTTTCCACTGCTAATTTTTCTACATAATGTTTGAATATCTCTGCTCGTGGATCAGATTCAGCATAAACAGCGTGGCCCATTCCGTAGATCAATCCTTGTTTATCGAAAGCCTCTTTATTCAAAATTTTTTCTAAATAATCTCGTATCTCATTTTCATCTTCACAATTGGTGATGTTGGTTTTTAAATCCTCCATCATTTGAGTGACTTTGATATTGGCACCGCCGTGTTTAGGCCCTTTTAATGAACCCAACGCTGCTGCAATAGTCGAATAAGTATCTGTACCACTGGAAGTCACAACGCGAGTCGTAAAAGTCGAGTTGTTTCCTCCGCCGTGTTCCATATGTAAAACTAAGGCCATATCTAACGTTTGCGCTTCCTGAAAGGTGTATTTTTTATCTGGACGCAACATCGTTAAAATAGCTTCTGCTGTGCTCAAATGTTCATCTGGACGGTGGATATACATACTTTCACCTTTACTGTAGTGATTATAAGCGTGGTATGAGTACACTGCAATCATTGGAAAAGTAGCAATCAGGGATAGACTTTGATCCAAAACATTCTCAATACTAATATCATCTGCTTTTTGATCATAACATCCTAATGTCAGAACACTGCGACTCATGACATTCATAATATTATGTGAGGGGGCTTTCATAATAACATCACGCACAAAATTAGTTGGAAGTGTTCGTCTTTTACCAATGGATTCCTTGAATTCTGCTAGTTCGACTTGAGTTGGCAATGCACCAAATAATAACAAATAACTGATTTCTTCAAACCCCAAACGTTCTTCAGAAACAAATCCTTCCACTAACTCATTAATAGTGATTCCGCGGTAGCGTAATTCCCCTTCGTTAGAGATTAATTTGTCGCCATCCATGACTTGCGAATGGATCGTAGAAATGTTGGTAAGACCGGCTAAAACACCTTTTCCATCGAGATCTCGTAATCCTCTTTTTACTTGGTGTCTTGTATATAAAGAAGCCTCTAAATGGTCTTCTTTTTGACATACACCAGCCATTTTGTTTAAATCTAACATCTGTGTGTCCTCCTAACTATTTTCATCTTTACAATCAAGTTAGAAAACATTATAACATCATTGGTATAAAATGAAATACTTTTAATAATTTCATTTACTTTCTTTTTTTTTATTCGTATAATATAACCATTAAATCTAAACGATAACGTATTCAGGAGGGGATTTTTATTG
The DNA here is from genome assembly GCF_005405225.1 of Enterococcus dongliensis. Taxonomy (GTDB): domain Bacteria; phylum Bacillota; class Bacilli; order Lactobacillales; family Enterococcaceae; genus Enterococcus_A; species Enterococcus_A dongliensis. The sequence continues at coordinate 19,154 of NZ_BJDQ01000018.1, read as the reverse complement.
AACTGGAAAAAAGAACTTTTCGTTAATAACGAACATTATACATATTTTGATCTTGCATCGATTGTTGCTGATTATCAGAAAAAAATTTCTGATTTCCCATATAGTATCCGCGTATTATTAGAAAGTCTAGCTCGTCATCAAGAAATCACTGATTTGGAGAATTTGATTGCTTTTGATGCAAAACATCCCACTGGTGTGGTTCCTTTCCGTCCGTCACGAGTTGTCTTACAAGATTTTACAGGCGTTCCTGCTGTTGTCGATCTTGCTGCAATGCGTGATGCAGTCGTTCAATTAGGAGGTGACCCAAAAGTCATCAATCCTGAAATCCCGGTCACTTTAGTCGTGGACCACTCTGTTCAAGTGGATCGTGCAGGAACGAAAGAGAGTTTGTCCTATAATACCGAGAAAGAATTTGAACGCAATCATGAACGTTATCAATTTTTAAAATGGGCTCAACAAGCCTTTGATAACTTTAATGTCGTTCCGCCCGAAACTGGGATCATCCATCAAGTCAATCTTGAATATTTATCGGATGTTGTTATAAAAAACGAGAAAAACCTGGTGTTTCCAGACTCTTTAGAAGGAACTGATTCACATACAACGATGATTAATGGATTAGGCGTATTGGGTTGGGGCGTTGGAGGGATTGAAGCAGAAGCAGCCATTTTAGGCGAAGCTTCATATTTTCCTACACCAGAAGTTATCGGTGTGGAAATAACCGGAACATTGAGTCCTGGTGCTACAGCAACTGATTTAGCCCTCTACTTGACTGAACTTTTGCGTAATGAAAAAGTTGTCGGAAAATTTGTCGAATATTTTGGATCTGGTTATAAAAGTTTGAGCCTTTCTGATCGGGCAACGATCGCGAATATGGCACCTGAATATGGTGCTACTTGCGGTTTTTGTCCAATCGATGAAGAAACATTAAGATATCTTCGTTTGACTGGACGTTCTGAAGAACAAGTGAACTTGGTTGAAGCTTATGCAAAACAAAATCAGCTCTTCTATGATGGGACTGAAACACCTACTTATACGCGAATAATTACCTTAGATTTAGCAACTGTCCATTCTTCTCTTGCAGGTCCCAAACGTCCACAAGACAGGATTCCTCTAGCTGAAGTAGCAGAAAACTTTCAAGATTCCTTGACTAAACCCACCGGACCACAAGGCTTTGGCTTGGATATTGATGAGATTCATCGAAAAGTCGTTTTACAAAAAACAGAAGCTTCTATCGAAACAGGTGATTTAGTTCTAGCTGCGATTACTAGCTGCACTAATACAAGCAATCCCTCTGTCATGGTAGCTGCGGGATTATTAGCAAAAAATGCCGTAAAACTGGGACTACATGTCCCTACAACTATTAAGACGTCACTAGCTCCAGGCTCAAAAATCGTAACGCAATATTTAGAAAAGGGCCATTTACTCGAACCTTTAGCTGAATTAGGGTTTGATATTGTCGGTTATGGTTGTACCACGTGTATAGGAAACTCGGGGCCTTTGGATACCGAGATCGAAACGAGTTTGAAAGAAAGTGAATTGGTCGTATCAGCCGTATTATCTGGAAATCGGAATTTTGAAGGTCGAATCCACCCACTAATCAAAGCAAATTATTTGGCTTCTCCTCCTTTAGTCATCGCCTATGCTTTAGCTGGAACAATCAAAAAGGATTTAACAAGAGAACCCTTAGCAGTAATTGCTGACAAAGAAATTTATTTGCAAGATCTATGGCCTACTCAAGAAAAGGTGAATGCCTATATCAATGATTTCTTAAATCCTGATGACTTTCGTGATGCTTACAAAAATATTTATCACTCAAATGAACGCTGGAACCAAATTGAAACATCCAAAGGCGATTGCTATGAATGGGAAGATGCGTCGACTTACATTGCTAATCCACCCTTTTTCACTACTATCCATCAGCCCACAAGTGAGTCTTGTCTGAATAATTTGAGCGTTTTAGCCAAATTTGGTGATACAGTGACGACAGATCATATTTCTCCGGCTGGAAATATCGGACTTCAATCCCCGGCTGGAAAATATTTAAAAGCTCACGGCATAGCTTACAAAGATTTTAATTCCTTTGGCTCTAGGCGTGGAAATCATGAAGTTATGATGCGGGGAACTTTTGGCAATATTCGAATCCAGAATCAACTAACTCCTGAAACCACAGGCGGTTATACCAAGTTAGCAACAACTGGCGAAGAACTCTCGATTTATGATGCAGCGATGTATTATCAAAAGGAAAAAATCGGGACATTAATTCTTGCTGGAAAAGATTACGGAATGGGCTCTTCTCGTGACTGGGCGGCTAAGGGGACGAATCTTTTAGGCGTCAAAGCCGTATTAGCGGAAAGCTATGAACGAATCCATCGAAGCAATCTAGTGATGATGGGCGTTGTTCCTTTTGAATATCTTTCAGGAGAAACTGCAGAAACCCTTGGATTAACAGGGATGGAAAGTTATCGTTTCGATCTTCCTGAAAATCCTACTATCAATCAAATCATTGATGTAACTGCTAAAGGAGAACAGACGATCCATTTTAAAGTCAAATTACGTTTCGATTCGAAAGCTGATATTATCTATTGGAAAAATCAAGGGATCTTGCCTTTAGTTATCAATAAAAAAATGCAAAAGGAGCAAGCTTAATGACGAATCTATCACAGATCATCCCTTATATTGAAGGCGATGGGATTGGACCAGAAATCTGGCAAGCAACACAAAAAGTTGTTGATACTGCCGTCTATTCTGCGTATCAAGATCAAAAAAAAATCGAATGGCTAGAAGTACTTGCTGGACAAAAAGCTTTTGATCAAACTGGGGCATGGCTTCCTGAAACGACCTTAGAAGCTATAAAAAAATATAAACTTGCGATCAAAGGTCCGTTGACTACCCCTATTGGTGAAGGATTTCGTTCATTGAATGTCACATTGCGGCAAGAACTTGACCTATACGCTTGTGTGCGTCCTGTACGCTACTTTAAAGGAGTGCCTTCCCCTTTAAAAGCACCTGAAAAAACAGAGATAACAATCTTTCGAGAAAATACTGAAGATGTCTATGCTGGCATTGAATTTGCCAAAGATTCTGCTGAAGTAAAACAACTCTTGAGTTTTCTCACCGATCAATTATCAGTGACCAATGTTCGCTTCCCCCTAACAAGCGCTTTAGGGATCAAGCCAATCTCTCAAGAAGGAAGCCAACGTTTGATTACAGCTGCAATCGATTATGCAATCAAACAAGGGAAAAAACGGGTGACTCTAGTCCACAAAGGAAATATCATGAAATTCACAGAAGGCGGATTTAAAAATTGGGGATACGAATGGATTGAAAAAAATTATCCTCAAGTTTTCACAATGAATCACTATAAAAAAATCGCTGCAGAGTTCGGAAATAAACAGGCCCATGATGCATGGGAGGAAGCAAAAAATAGCGGAAAAATCATTGTAGATGATGTTATCGCGGATAATTTTTTACAACAAATCCTTTTATATCCAGAAAAATATCAAGTTGTCGCTACTACAAATTTGAATGGGGATTATATTTCTGATGCTTTAGCTGCACAAGTTGGCGGTATCGGTATCTCACCAGGAGCAAATATTAATTATCAGACCGGACATGCTATTTTTGAAGCAACTCATGGTACCGCTCCTGATATTGTGGGTAAAGGTTGGGCAAATCCTTGCTCTTTACTTCTTTCAGCTGCGATGCTGTTGGACCATCTTGGATGGAATAAAGCTAGCAAAAAGATCATTACTGCAGTTGAGCAAGCCTTACTAAATAAACAAATGACCCATGACTTTGCACAGATGCTTGCTATCGAGGAGTTGTCTACTACAGATTTTGCGGATTATTTGATTCATTCTATCCAAAAAAGTCAATAAACACTTGGTATTTTCTGACATCTGCTTATATTCATATACAGAAAAAAAAACCACTCAAACTGAGTTTGAGTGGTTTTTTCGAATAGACCAATTGATTAACTGAAGAAACATTCTTTAGAAATAATCCCAGCTATCTCGCTATATTTGATTAATACTTGTCCATTTACTTGGTCAATTTTATCTGCATCCAGTCCGTAAAAACGCTCAACATTCACAATGCAACCGTCATTTTCCTTACGGATCACTTCGCCAATGATCGGCCGAGCAAAATCAGTTTTACGGCATTCATAGCTTTCTCCTATAATAATCGCTTCTTTATTCATTCAACCACCTCATTAACGTTTTATACTACACTTATATAATAGCACTAAGCGGCGTAAAAAACTATATTAACGGTGTTATTTCTGATAATAATCAGCATTTTGAATAGAAAAACGATTTTTAATCGATATTTTCTAATAATAACGACACATATTGTTCCAAATATGATTGATCTATCTGATCATACATACCAATCTCTGAACTATCTAGATCTAATACTCCGATCAATCGATCATTTTTTTTCATAGGAACCACAATCTCAGAACGTGCTGCTGAATCACATGCGATATAATTCTTATGTTCTAAAACATTCTCAACAATCATTGTTTGATTTTTTTCTGCCGCTTCGCCACAGACGCCTTTCCCCATAGCAATATGGACGCACGAGACATTTCCTTGGAACGGTCCTAAAATCAATTCGTCCTGTTTAAACAAATAATATCCAGCAAAAACAGTTTCTTGCAGTGTTTGATTCAACAATGCTGATGAATTCGCTAAATTAGCAATTAAATCGGTTTCTCCTTCTAGCAATGCTTTTTGTTGCAATAATAATAATTTATAGGCTTCTTCTTTTGCTGTTTGGTTTTTCCAACTCATCATGATTCCTCCAATTAAAATCGATTTTCTTCTATTATTTAGTGAGAAATTAACACTTTTGATTTATTCTACCCTAACTTTAAGGATAACTCCATCGGTACTATCATTCTCTTTACTAATAGAAATATCAATTAAATAGATACTTTCTTAGTTGTTTGATTCGTTCTTCTTGTATATTAAATATTTCATTACTATTACAATCAATACGGTTAAATAAAAATTCAACTTTTCCACACTTTTTAGTTATTTCTTCTTATATAATTGAGTTCGAAAGATGAAAAGTGAGGGACCCCATTGATTAAATTAAAAAAATATACGGTACTAACGCTATGTGCCTTAACATTGACCACTGCACCATTAAGTGTTTTAGCAAATGAGTACGATCAAAAAATCACTGATCAAGAAAAAAAAATTACTGAGTTACAGCAATCAGAACAATCGGTGGAAGAGCAAAAAAATGTATTAGAACAACAAGTAACTGCCATTGAGCAAGAAGTCGCTGCTGTTTTGAAAGAAAAAACCAATGAAGAAAAGAAATTAAGTGAATTGACAACTAAAATCAGACTTTTACAAGAAAAGATCCAAAAACGGGAAGTCCAACTACGAAACCAAGCACGCGACGTCCAAACGAATCATGATAGTGCTTCAATCGTAGACGTAGTCATCAATGCCAAATCAATAGGCGAAGCTGTGAAGAAAACAGTTGCTGTCTCTACAATCTTGAATGCAAGTAAAGATATCATGGAACAACAAAAGAAAGATAAGATAGCACTTGAAAAACTTGAAGCAGAAGCAGAACAACGCTTACAACAAATCAATAAAAAAACAACTGAGTTAAAAACAAAACAAGAACAGCTCGTACAAATGAAGTTAGATCAACAAGTAAAAATCAACGCCCTTCAAGCAAGTATCGCAACTGAAAAAGATCAGAAAAAGAAATACGAAAAACAAAAAGAAGAGGCCGAAAAAAAACGACAAGCGGCTTTGAAAGCTTTAGAAGAACAAAAAAGAAAAGAAACAGCAGCCCGAGAAAAAGCACAAGCCGAAGCAGAAAAACAAGCAAAAATAGCAGCTGAAAATGCTCGGAAACAAGCAGAAGAGGCACAAAAACAAGCGGATGCTGCAGAAACTGCTAAGCAAAAACAAGCAGCAGAGATTGCCCAATTAGAGGCACAAAAACAGGAACAGCAAGCAATTCAACAACAAGAACAAGCTCAAACAGTGACCGATACAAATGCCAATCAAGTGACAACATCCCCTACGACAAATGAGACAAAACCTGCCGCAAACAACAATGGCTGGGCCTCACCTTTATCAATTGGTCTGTCTGTCACTAGTACATTCGGTTTGCGGCAAGACCCAACAGGTGCTTCTGGCGGACAACATGACGGCATTGACTTTGCAGGTTCTGCCGGTACCCCGATTATGGCCTCTAAAAGCGGGACAGTCGTAGAAGCAGGTTTTCACTGGTCAGCAGGTAATCATGTAGTGATTCAGCATCCAGATGGCTATTATTCATACTATATGCATATGGTCTCAGCACCAAGCGTCGCTGTTGGTTCAGAAGTTAGCACTGGACAAGTTTTAGGCGGCATGGGAACGACAGGAAATTCGACTGGTGTCCATTTACATTTTGGTGTATCCACTGCTTTATGGTCTAGTTTTGTTAACCCTGCTCCTTTATTAGGAGTCTAAAAATAGATAGAAAGTAGCAAGATCAGAGTGTTTTTCTGATCTTGCTACTTTTTTTAATAAAAATCTATTCTGCCACTTCGTTATTCTTAGTGAACTCACCATTCCAATTGATTACAAGTGCTCTCAACAAAACATAGATATTGAACTACTTTTCAGATTTAAGCTAGTTATAGTTGAATAAAAATTTCTATTCATCTCAAGATAGTCTCATTGATTTTCCTCGTTTCATCTACATAATAAATAATTTATCAAAGTAAGAGCTTCTCCATTCTTGAATGTGCCTCGCCTACTTTGCTTTAGATTGTTATCCTAAAAAAATTATGGGATAATAATTACGAACATTCGTTCCAAAAATACAGCAATAGATTCAGTAGATTAGAAGGAGGCCGTTTATGCATTACAAAGAATATCAGACAATACTCTCAGCCAAAAATGGGTTGAACCTCTTTCGCGGCTGCACTCATGGCTGTATTTATTGTGACAGTCGCAGTAACTGCTACCACATTAATCATATATTTGAAGATATCGAAGTAAAGAAACATGCTCTGGAAATTTTGGAACGAGAATTACAAAAGAGACGAAATCCTTGTATGATTAGTACAGGCGCTATGACTGATCCCTATATCCAATTGGAATCACGTCTAAAAATCACACAAGGTGCATTGAGATTAATCGATCATTATGGATTTGGTGTGACTATACAAACAAAATCCTCACGAATTTTACGAGACTTGGAATTGTTGGCCTCTATCAATCAAAAAACAAAAGCTGTAGTTCAAATGACGTTGACGACCTATGATGAAGGATTGTGCCAAATCTTGGAACCTCATGTCTCTACGACTTATGAACGTTTTGAAACACTCCTAAAATTTAAAACTGCCGGTATCCCAACCATTGTCTGGCTCTCTCCTATCCTACCGTTTATCAATGATAGTGAAGAAAATCTGCAAGGAATTTTAGATTACTGTATTAAAGCAGATGTGAAAGGAATCCTCTGTTTTGGATTTGGTGTAACACTCCGTGATGGAAATCGTGATTATTTTTACCAACAATTGGATAAACACTTCCCAGGTATGAAGAAAAAATATCACTATGCTTTTGGAAATAGTTACATCTGCCATAGTCCCCACAATGAACGATTGATGGAACTGTTCATTAAAACATGCAACAAACACGGCATTCTTTGGCGGACAGAAGAAATTTTTCGCTATTTAAAAAAATTTGAGACCAAACAAGAACAACTCACTTTATTTTAACAAACTAAAATGCTTGCTATGAAACTCGTTTCATCATTTATACTCCTCTTGTAAAGAAAAAGGAGGAATAAGTTTATGAATACGTATGTCTCAGTTCAGCAAGAAAATCTACAAGAACATTTTCAAGTTTCCCTACATTTTTCCGATGATCAATTACAACTTGTAAGAAACCGCGGACTCAAGCGGCCGATTATTCAAAAACTCCGCTTAGTTGAAATCAAACATTTGTTTATTCATGAAGTATTGGGCTGTCCCATTATTAGTTTCTTTTATCGAGATCGTCGGTATACTTTTTATCAATCCGGTCTTGGTGTGATGGAATACTTAAAAGAACATTTAATCAGTTAGAAAAGTTAGAAGAGGTGTATTTTCATGGCAAATATCCGTGATATCGCAAAAATCACTGGTTATTCGGTCTCCACGATTTCTCGTGTCATCAATAATCATCCTTATGTGGATGAAAAAAAGCGGGAAAAAATTTTGGCAGTAATGAAAGAACTAAATTATGTCCCGAATCGATCAGCACAAAATTTAAGTTATGGCAAGACAAAAAATATCGGTGTAATCTTACCTTTTATCAACCACCCCTATTATGACCAGATGCTCAGCGGTATTATGCAAGCAGCTTTTACTCACCGCTACCGTGTCAGTTTATTGCCAACAAATTATGACCGAGAGCTTGAAAAAAACTACTTGGATGAATTTGCGATGAAAACGTATGATGGCCTGATTGTTACCACCAAATCAAATCCCATTCATGTTTTTAAAGACTATCATCGATATGGGCCGATTATTTTTTGCGAAAATATCCCGGATGAACCTGTTAATTGTGTTTATTACAATCTTGAGAATTCTTTGCGTGAAGCGTTTCGATACTTAAAAAATCATGGAGTGAAACACTTAGGAATGACACTTGGTCGCAGCAAAAATATCAGTCATAATTCCAAAGTGACCTTGCAAATCGCCGAAGAAATTTTTCCTGGCTTTGACAGACAGAATATTTTTTGGGATTGTTGTGCCCATGATCAAGATGGTCAAAAAGCAGTTGAATTTTTTAAACAACGGACCGTTGATGGCATTTTAACAAATGGAGATGAAGTAGCTGCTGTCCTACTCACTCAGTATCATGAGAATCCCCCTTTAGTAATTGGTCGTGAAAATTTATTAATCAGCCAATTGCTTGGTTTTTCTAGTATTGATCACCATCTAGCCAAAGTCGGTCAGTCTGCTTTTGAAGCTTTTTTTTATCATAAACAAGAAAAACTTTGTATACCCCACACTTTTATTCAACGATAAACAGCTGCTCTAACACATTTTATCGTTAATTAAAAAAACAGAGTGGTGACAAAATTAGTCACCACTTTCGAAAGTTTGATTTCATTTATTGTATCTTCAAGATAGATCTGCTTAAAAGAAAATAATCCATGCAAAAAAGTTCACGATACGTTTTCTATCGTGAACTTTCTTATTTAATCATCAATTTCAGTTTCTAACACTTCACCTGATGTTGCATCGATTTTAACTTCTGTTTCATCCTGGCCTGCTATTACCTTGACTTCCCAATACATAGTTCCTGCATCTTTGTCCAAGCTCCAGTCAACTGCTTCTCCCTTACCGACATGTTTTTCAGCAATGTCTGATACTTGTTCGATACTTAAAAGACCTTCTAAGTCTAATTTGTCTTCTGTTCTTTTGACACCATTTCTATCTTCAGCATCTAAATTTTCTTCCCGCTCTTTAGAAACAGCTTTAGTATTGGCATCTACTCGCAGTTCATATTCTTTATCATCATCGACACCTTCAATTTTATACAAATATTTTCCCAAAGATGTTTCTAAATCAATCGAAGTAATATCACTATCTGGGTAAGCTTCCTGGTAGGCTTTAATTGCATCTGCAACACTCACGTTTACGTCCGCCCTCGTTTCTCCCTCAGAGGAAACCTTAACAGATTGGCTTGTTTTTTGTGTAGAACTAGAACCGCTCGAATCATCTGAATTAGACCCACAACCTGCTAAGCCAATCAATACTACCGCTGACAAACCTACGATGATTATTTTTTTCACTATATCCACTCCTTACTTTATAACAAATGAGTCGCTCAAAACCCCGCTCACATTTATGAATGTATACTAATCATTACATTTATCTTATAATTTGTAAAATTATTGAATTAATTTGCTGTTTAAAAAAACATTCTTCTTTGATAAATAAAAACTCTTGATTTCTCAAGAGTTTGTGATATATCTCTAGAATTAGCAACAGATTACTTGTCAAATTATACAATCAAATTTCTAAATCATTTTATAGACCACAACAATCGATAAACGTAACTAAAAACAACTTGATTTTTTTACTAACATACAGTTTATTAAACAATCTCAGCCAATCAAAATCTCATAAATAATATACAGTTCCCAGGTCGATATCTTAATCTTATAAAATTGTTCCAATGTATAAAAAATCGTTTGGACATTTTGATAGAACGGTTTGCTATTAATGCTCAGTTGGTTAATATCTTCTGGAACTGGATAGTCCTCAGCACCGAGAATGGTACGTTCTACCATTAAAGCTATGTGCATCATCAGATTAAACTTCATCTTAGCATTTAATTGCAAATTAAATCTTTTCTCACATTTTCCAACGACATCTTCTACTTGTCGAATAATAACATCTGGATTTAAAAATTCAAGCTTTTCAGAAAGGCCTTCTTTAGAAAAGAAATGAATAAATTCATTTACCAATAATGGGATGCTACTAGGATGGATTAAATTTTTCAATTGTATATTCAATTGATTTTCAGCATCTTCATCTAAAACATCAATTAGATTGATACTAGTGACAGGTGTTTTATTATCTAGGTAGGAAGTCGTCAAGATTGCCGCTGTCTCTTTTAAATATCCTTCTTCTGAATAAGCTCTTTCTAAAGTATTTACTAGTTCACTGAAGTTCAAGACTATGAGTTTAATATCAGGATTAAAATATTTTTCACAAATCGCTTTTATTTTTTTGGCAACATCTCGTCCAGAAATACTTGCAATGATAACATTTTTTTCTACCGCAAATCCTTCAAAATACTGTACATTAGTAATAAAGTCTCGTTCAGCCGTTTTGGCAATTTCATAAAAAAGATTTCCATTGACTAGTTGTTGTCCAATCTCTAGAGCGTAAGAAGTTGTTAGATTATTGATTACTAGGAGTTCTCCAAGTATCTGAGGTTTTAAACTTTTATACAATTGTGTTAATGAACCCATGTCCACCAACATAATGACTCCTTCTGATGTGTCTCTTTCTGAAAGCCAGTCATTAACTTCTGCTATAATATCTCTGGCAGAAGAAGTTAATGGCATATTGATAGCATCAAAAACATAATCTCCACACATTTTATTTGCTACAGCTTGAATACTACTTGCTGTCGTATTGCCGTGTGCGACAAGAAGTGCTTGATACCGAATTTCTTCTGAAACTTTACCGATCAACATTACTCCCAAGAAAAAAGTGACAAAGCTCTGAATTTCCATTGGTAACTTTTTAGTCAGATTTGTGACTAGAAGTGACGTTCTAGGATATTGCTTTGAGAACAGATACATTTTTTCTTCTATTTTTTGCGGAGATATTTCCTCTTTTAAAACTTGTAACAACCGACAAACAGTATCTAGCGCTTCTTTAGTCAGTATTTCATTATCAACAATCTGATGATTTTGTTTTTGAACATTTGTTTTGATATTTAATGCTAAGCTATCATTTATCAACGTCACCGTATTTTCTAAATATTGACTATCAAAAGCACGCAATTCATCCTTTAATGTAATGAAATCAGTTATTTGGAGTAATGGCGTAATTTTTTTAGCAAAAAGCGGAGTCTCTTCTACCGAGGATGTCAAATCAGACGGATAATTGATTTGAATAACAGATTGCTTGTTTTCTCCAACAAACAAGGTTTGACTATTTGGAGATACGCGTAAAGCGTCTGCGCAATCCATTCTTACCTGATTAGCTAAACTTCCAATATTTCCCGACAGCTCTTGTGTTGTTAACTCAGAAAAAACATCATTTGAGATTATGATACTTTTCTTGATTCGTTTTGATTCACGTTCAAATAAATAGTTAACGAGCTCTATCCTCTCAAAGATTGGCCGTTCGTGAAAAGTGGGTAAGTCGATAATTACAGAGATGCGGCGATAAAAGGTTGGTAATAATACCTCTTCAGGTATCTCTGTGGTGGCGAATAATAAACGTACATTTGAATGGATTAACTCTGCTTCCTCTCCAACAGGTCGGAATTTTCCAGTATCCATAAATTGAAATAGCTTTTCCTGATTTTCATGGGAAAGTCGATGAACTTCATCTAGAAATAAAACGCCATTATTTGCTTGGGCCAGAAGACCTTTCTTTTCTTTTTCTGCACCCGTAAAAGCTCCCTTAGTATGACCAAATAAAATCGAAGAGAGTAACTCAGGGTTATTGGCATAATCTGCACAATTAAATACAAAGAAATTTTGTGCCCCATTACATTTTTTTTCGTGCAGATAATCAAAGATCAACTGTGCTAAAAAACTTTTCCCCACACCACTTGCCCCATGTAAAAGAAGCGGCAGACCCAACGGTGGGTATAAAACTGCAGCTTTGCATTTTTCGATTGCCTTTTTAGCACTTCCATTACTTCCGATATATTGAGAAAAGACATCCACATCTTCATTGTCGCCCACATTTTTGAGCGACCAATATACAGGCTTTGTTCCATTTTTTTGTATTTCTTTTTGATCCAATAATTCATTTAAGTACAAACTTGTAGCTGAACGGCTTAATAAGATAGAATCAGCGATTTCTTGCGTTGTTAAAGCTTTCTTTTCAGTCAATAAATTTAATAATTGTTCACGTGTCTCTTGTCGCATCACTCGACCTCCTTCAATAAAAATACCGTATCTCAGAAAAAATGTCATTTAATTGAATATTTTTACTTAACTCATAGCACTAAAAACTATCCCAGTTAAGAGTATGATTCATTTACTCTCTGACTAGAATAGTTTTCTTAAAATTAAATGAAACTTCTATGCATTTACATTACTAGAGCTGAGTAGTCGAGACAATAAAACAATCACTGCTTCACTACTTGTTTTTGCCTCCAATACTGATAATTCTCCTTTATCAGCAAATCGATTCAACCAAATCGGTTCCCAATTAGCAGCTTGAGCAGGAATGATATCGTTGCGATAACTGTCACCTAAATAGAGTATTCTTGTTATACTTTCTGGTATCTTAGCAGCTACTTTTTGAAAACAACTCACATTAGGTTTAGCATCTCCTAATGATTCCGAAATGAACTGCCACTTTGGATCAATGAAACGGCTAAGTTCTAATTGATCCAATTTAGCTTGTTGTTGTCGAGTAAATCCATTCGTTAAAACACCACAAAAAATATCTGCTCTTTTTAAAACTTGTAAAAGAATAGTCATTTCGGCAGATAATGTCTGCTTACTTTGACACTCATGGTAATAATTATCTAAATCGATAATCTTTGAATCATTAGTTACTTCCAATTTTTTTAAAATAGATAGCCATCGATTGTAATTATGAACTATTTGCCCTTCATGATATTGTTGATAAATCTCCTCACTATGATGACGAAAATCACGATATAGTTGCATAAAATAATTTTCATCAAACGAAAGATTTGGAAAAAATTTTTTTATTGTACATTTGAATGCAGCATAATTATCTAGTAATGTGTCATCGATATCGAAAAAAACAGCATTTTTCTTTAACATATACCTAACAGTCCTAATACTATTCCTAAAAGCATGATCCCAAACATCACCATATTCACATTTACTTTTTTTCGTAATAGCCAAAATGCAAATAATGTTACAGCTAAGGGAACAATCCCTACAAATAATTGATCAAGATAATCTTGAATCTTCATTACTTCCTTACTACCTTTTACACTAACTTCTAAAATTGTTTTGAATTTAACATTTGAAGCAGTCATTGATCCCATCATCATCAGACCTAACATGCTAGAAGCTTTCGTCAGTATTTTCATACCACCTGATTCATACATCCGTTGAATAAAACTTGCCCCAACAGAATAGCCACTATATAACGCATAATAATGAATTAGAAATGCAGGGATATTATAAATGAGTAGAAACATAACCGCACCTAAAGGGGAACCAGTAGCAGCTAAAGAGATTCCTATCCCAGCTGCAATCACTCGTAAGATTCCCCAGAAAAATGAATCGCCAATTCCAGAGATTGGTCCCATTAGGGATGCTTTAACCGCTGTAATTGAACTAGGATCAAAGTGGTCGTCTTCACTATTTTGTTTTTCCATTGAAGCAACGAGTCCCATAATAAAATTATTTATATGCATTGTGGCATTAAACCAAGTTGTATGGCGAACAATTGCTGTTGCACGATCCTCTTTTGTTTTATAAAAACGATTAATGACAGGTAACAACGTATAGATTACTCCAACAGCGTGATATTGAGTTGCTCCTGTACGACTTGCATTCATTGTCCATGAACGCCAGAAAACAGAGCGCATCATTTTCTTTTCTTCTTTAGTTAAATTTTCTTGGAATTTCATGCGAAAAAGTCCTCCTCTTCTTCAGTTTTGGTCATGGAACCAGTATGATGATTTCCAGTACCATTACTCATATCTCTAATTTCCAAGTCGCGTTGTGCACTAATAACACAAATAACTACACCAATAACAGCAACTGCTACAGCAGGTAACTGAACATAGGCAGTTAGAACAAATCCTAGGATATAAAAAACTGCTAGTTTGTTGTCCCATAATAATTTCATTAACATTGCAAACCCAACAGCAGGTAATAACCCCCCAGCAGCGCTAAGTCCGTTCATTAAATTTTGTGGAATATTTTCAACAAATGTATTTACTGGTCCGCTACCCGCTAATATTCCGATAAACGAGATTGATGCAATAATTAAGTAATAAATTACCCAAGTACCATAATGAAGTGTGACGATCATTTTTTGGTTATTTTCTCGTGCAGCCTTATCTAGGAATGGGGCAAAAATATTCATAAAGACATTTTTAAGAAACATTACAACAAACGCTGCTAACATTCCAATTGGTACTGCTAACGTCATAGCTGCATTTTGTTCCACGTTAGAAATAATTGCAAAAGTTGTTGCTAGTGTGGTCGCAGTTACTGGTTCTGCTGCTATTACCCCTCCAATATTTACATTTCCTAGAAAAACCGCTTCTAATGACGCTCCCATTAAAATACCTATTTTCATATCGCCCATTAGAATACCTGTTACAAGACCTACTACTAATGGACGTTCCATCATACTCTGTCCAGTTAAATAGTTTCCGGCAAAACAGATGAACACTGCTAAAGCCGCCATCGTTGCATGCATTAACATATTGTTTTCCTCCTATTTCAAAGCTTCTTTTAAACTCAATTGTGGATTCGTCGGCAAAACTTGATTGTAACTATTCACACGCTCCAAGCGAGATAATTCTTTTGCTGCAGCTAACTCATCCGGATTCAGCTGTACGCTAGGAAAGACCATTGTCTTAGTTTTTGGATCAGATTTGTCAAATCGTCCAGCATTTGCTACATTTACTGTTGCTAAATTTTCAACATTTTGAGCAATTTTGTTTGCATCTGATACACTATTTACAATGACAAAAATACGTTTATCAGCCCCTCTTGGATCATTAAATACTTTAATTGCATCATCTACTGAACGAATCAATAACTTCATACCATTTGGTACTGCCATTTTTAAAGTCATTTGCATAACCTCATTTTTTGCTGCCTCATCATTTGCAACTACTAATAATGGGGCATTTAATTCTTTTGTCCACACCACAGCCACTTGCCCATGAATCAAGCGATCATCCACACGAATTTGAGTTATCATTATATTTTCCTCCTTAGTTTTCTACTGTCTAATTATTATTTTCATATATTAAAAAAATGTTTCTTCTTTAGGTAATTGTGTCGTTACTAAACGGACTTGACTTTCATTGATTGCTTCATTGATAGTCTGTTGTGTAAAAATTTCTTTTTCTGGTGCCAAAACTAAAGTTAAAATAATAGCTAGATTGCTATTAGAGATAACAAAAATTTGGTCTTTTTTACTCATCATAAGTTTTGTTACGACCTTTTGATTGACACTACCTCCAAACAAATCAGTAAAAATCACGCCTTGTTCATTTTCTCCAACAGATTCAATAAATTCTTCGATGAGCGGCGTATAATCCTCATCAGTTAAATATGCATCAACTATGTTAAGTTCTGCCCCTTTATCTGCTAGAATTGTCAAGGAGCTTTGAAAGCCACTTGCTAGTTGCCCATGTGTTGCAACCAGGAATCTTTTTTTCATATTTATCACCTCACTTTATTATAAGCAAATACTGTGCCAAAAATAAAAGAAGTGGAAATGATGCACTATTGCACCTTTTCCACTCCTTTTATATCTGTTTAAACAGATTATTTTATTTTTAAACACATTGATTTATTGACAGAAATATCAGTATTGAAAGTTAGTTCTATATATTTAAACAAAAGAAAAAAAGCCCTTGATATACAAGGGCTTAAATCTATCGAATAACAATTGATTAACGACGGATTTCTACTGTACAAGTATTATTTAAATGACACTACCACCCTAAAAAGAAGAACCGTAAAGCACAAAAAATCAAAAAATTGGTTCTATTATTCTAAGTTGAATGTCCAAAGAATAATAAAAAAGTTTTAAAGTAAACATCTAATTGTTTATTTCTACTTTTGCTATTAAGTATCAAACACTAAATTACTGGTCCCTTATAATGAAGCATCCATCTTATCACTCAGTTGTTTAAACTTCTGATAATAAACTTCATATTCTTCAATAGCTTCTTTCTCAGGTGTATAGATTTTTTTGACTTGGTTATATTTTTTCCATATCTCAGATGGAAGCTGTCCGGTAGAAGCATGAATCGCACAGATAAGAGCACCAAAGGCTGGGCCCTCATCAATTGCTAAAACTTCGATCGGGGAGTTAAAAATATCTGCAAACATCTGCAGCCAAAGAGGATTTTTCACTACGCCTCCAGTAATCCGAAATTTTTGCACCTGCTTATTGGATAAATCTCTCATAGTTTGATATACGTTCTTAAGCGAAAAGGCTACTCCTTCCAATACCGACCGAATCAAGTCACCATCATTGTGGTATGCCTTCATTCCAACAAACTCCGCAGACATTTTTGCATTGAAATAGGGACTGCGTTCGCCAAAAAGATAAGGTAAAAAAAGTATCCCCTTACTTCCAATGGAGCTTTCTCCAGCTTTCTTCGTTAGTGTCTCGAAATCCTCACCAGGTGCAAATCTTGTTTTAAACCAATCTAAGGAATAGCCAGCGGAAAGTGTAACACCCATTTTGTAATCTTGTCCCTCAATCAATGAATTGAAATAGTGATACTTTCCTACTTGGTTCATACTGTCATTGGAGTAGGTCAAAACAACGCCAGAAGTTCCAACTGAAATAAGTCCTTGCTCTTCAATATTATCAATTGTGCCCAATGCACCACAGGCATTGTCGGCCCCACCCATTATCACAGCAAAGTTCTTAGTAAGGTTAAACTTTTCCTTTATCTGTTCAGTAGGCACACCCGCACTGTCAGTAGAATACAAAAGTTCAGGACATTGATCTAAACGGATATCAAACCTTTTCAGTATCTCCTCATCCCATTGATGTTTCCTGACATCATACATGATAGTCCCTGATGCATCGGAATAATCTGTACAAACTTTATCTGTAAGATAATAAATGAGGTAATCCTTCGGCATCATGAATTTCCAAACCTTTTGCCAGTTTTCCGGCTCATTTTCCATCATCCACAGTATTTTTGGTAACGTGAAGCCCTCTAAAGGAAAATTTTTTTCTATCGATAATAGGTGAGGTAGAATATCGTTCTTTAACTGTTTCACCTGTTCAGTTGTTCGAACATCATTCCATAGAATCGCCGGACGAATAGGGTTCCCTTTCTCATCAATCATCACCAAACTATGCATCTGTCCAGAGAAGGAGATAGAGACAATATTCTCTTTTATTTGGGGATATTTTTCCAAAATTTCACTGAATGCGTGATCAAACGCTCGCAGCCAATCGGTTGGATTTTCTTCACTATAGTCTTCCTTTTCTGAAATGATAGAGAAAGAACTACTTGAATTACCGAGTATTCTTCCCTGATTATCAGCTAAGACGATTTTTAAAGAGCTTGTTCCTAAATCAATGCCTAAATAATAGTCCATCGCGCATGCTCCCTTAATTTATTTCGTAAGTAGTAATCGAAGAATATTTTTGACATAGATGATCCTTTTTCTCATGAACATGATTGGGAATTTGCTGCATTTCAAAAGTAATACCCATAAAAGGTTCAATTGGTATCTCTTGATTTAAAATTACGGGGTCATCAATACTATTTAAAGTGTAGACGACACAAGCCTCCTGATTAGAACGAATTGTTAAGCGATTGTCTCCAGCATCATTTTTTAGTTCTATTTTTATCCGCATAAAATCAGGATCGGTAAAACGATAGGCCAGATTAATCCCATTGCCGCATAGTTTTGCTAATTTCTTTTCTGTACCCAATGCCTTTTTGATCTGTACTTCCTTTTGAAAATTGTAGCTTTCGTATTCACCTGTAGGTTTCACGTATTCCTTCGTTGGAACAAGCTGTGCATTAATAAGTTGTATTTCTGCATCATCAATTGTCAACCAATGGTTTTCAATCGTGTTTTTATTGTGATTCAAGTTGAAATAGGAATGATTCGTCAGATTACAAATCGTTGGCTGTTCTGAATTTCCATGCATTTCAACAATGAAGGTGTTTCCTTCTAATCGATAATATATGGTGAAGTCCATGTCTTCGTATACAGAATCAGTGTCAAAATAAGACAAGTTATACGCAGTTTCATCTATTTTTTCAACGGACCATTGCTTAAATTGAAGACCTTCTTTGCCACCATGAAGATGCAAATCCCCTTCGTTTATATCCAATCTAATTTGCTTTTCATCGCTATTCAAATAATATGGCGGAAAAGTACGCCCCGCATTTCGTCCGATTGTTGCACCTAGAAAATAAGGATTGGACTGATAGGTTTCACTATCAGAATAATGAAGCACGAAATTTGTTTGGTTATTCTTCTTTTCCAATTTGGTGATACAACCGCCTAGATCTAAAAACTCGACTAAGATAAATTCATTCTCTAATGTATATTTCTTCATCTAACTTATTCTACCTCCATGTTCAATGAAAGAAAGACAGAAACAATATTTTCTACCGACCGAGATCGAATCGTGTTCACACTGGATGTATGCTAATAAAGTAGACAATTTTTCTGCTATACTGCTATTTGACTAGACACTATTTTTGAAAGGAATG
>NZ_BJDQ01000017.1 GCF_005405225.1 Enterococcus dongliensis | reverse complement strand
ACGCACCCGTAGCTCAATTGGATAGAGTACTTGACTACGAATCAAGGGGTTAGAGGTTCGAGTCCTCTCGGGTGCATAGTTTTTTTTATTTTCCCGGGAAGTAGCTCAGCTTGGTAGAGTACTTGGTTTGGGACCAAGGAGTCGCAGGTTCGAATCCTGTCTTCCCGATCAAAAAGAAGGTGTAAGCCTTCTTTTTTTTTATCTTCATTTAAAAAAGGCGTTCTTCTTTATTTCGTAGTCTAAATTCGCTATAATTATGGTCAGGAATAGTCAATAGGAGACGATATTATGGGCAGAAATACCTCTGATTTGATCGAATCTTACTTGAAGAATATTTTGGAGAACAGTGAAATAATCGAAATTCGAAGAGCTGAAATGGCGCAGTTATTTAATTGTGTACCTTCTCAGATAAATTATGTGATCAATACACGTTTTACCTTTCAGCGCGGCTATTTAGTTGAAAGCAAACGAGGTGGTGGTGGCTATATTCGAATAAGTAAAGTGAAGATCTCTGATCAACATTATTTTTTGGAGCAATTAATGGATTCTTTCGGTAACGAGATTTCTGAAGCAAATGCTTTTGGGATTATTCAAAAGTTATTTGAAGAGGAGATTATTACCGAAAATGAAGGCAATTTGATGTTAAGCGCCGTATCAAAGAATGTTCTTGGTATCAGTCAAATTGAAAATAGGCTACGTTCGCGAATCCTCCATGGATTTTTAGAACGTTTAAGTTATGAGAAAAAGGAGTGAGGATATGGATCAGCTGTATACAGAACGTGCAAAAGCAGTGCTAACGATTGCACAACAAGAAGCTAAGTATTTTAAACATCGCTCGGTTGGTTCGGAGCATTTATTGTTAGCATTAGTGATCGAACAACAAGGAATCGCAGGTAAAACATTGCGTCAGATGAATTCAAATGAAAACGACATTCGTGAAGAGATTGAACATATGACAGGCTACGGATCAGTCAAATCCTATCCTGAAGGTGGTTATCTACCTTATTCTCCGAGAGCCAAACAAATTTTGATTTTTGCTGATGATGAAGCGAAGCGTTTTAATGCAAAATTAGTTGGAACGGAACATATTTTATTGGGGCTTTTGCGTGATGACGAGATCTTAGCGTCTCACATCCTGGTGAATTTAGGATTGAGTCTGCCAAAAATGCGTCAACTTCTATTGAAAAAAATGGGTGTGAATGAAGCGCCGAATGGGAATCAAGGTACTGGAAATCGGCGGAAGACACCGACAAAACCAATACAAAATAATTCGCAAGGAACACCGACTTTGGATGGTCTGGCTCGAGATCTTACAAAACTTGCCAGAGAAAAACGGTTAGATCCTGTAGTTGGTCGTGATAGCGAAGTACGAAGAGTAGTTCAAATTTTGAGTCGTCGAACAAAAAATAATCCTGTATTAGTTGGTGAACCGGGTGTCGGTAAAACAGCAATCGTTGAAGGGCTAGCCCAACGAATTATTTCTGGTGATGTGCCGGAAGACATGCGCGGAAAACGCTTGATGATGTTGGATATGGGCGCTTTAGTAGCTGGTACAAAATACCGTGGAGAATTTGAAGATCGACTAAAAAAAGTGATTGACGAAATTTATCACGATGGTCAAATTATTTTGTTCATCGATGAATTGCATACGCTAATCGGAGCTGGTGGCGCTGAAGGTGCGATTGATGCATCCAATATTTTGAAACCAGCCTTGGCTCGTGGCGAATTACAAACAATCGGTGCAACTACATTAGATGAATATCAGAAATATATTGAAAAGGATTCTGCTTTAGAACGGCGTTTTGCTCGAGTACAAGTAGAAGAACCTACACCGGAAGAAGCAGAGGAAATTTTAAAAGGTCTGCGTCCGCGTTATGAAGAACATCATGGTGTTGAGATTACGGATGAAGCACTGCATGCAGCAGTCTCTCTATCCGTACGTTATATCAATTCTCGGCAGCTTCCGGATAAAGCGATTGATTTAATGGATGAATCTTCTGCTAAAGTCCGCTTAGATTCCACCGATGAAGTATCGGAATTGACCGAGTTGGAGGAAGAAGTACAAGATTTAGTGACTGAAAAAGAAAAGGCGATCCAAAATCAAGATTTTGAATCAGCCGCTCGTTTA
Source organism: Enterococcus dongliensis (assembly GCF_005405225.1). Taxonomy (GTDB): domain Bacteria; phylum Bacillota; class Bacilli; order Lactobacillales; family Enterococcaceae; genus Enterococcus_A; species Enterococcus_A dongliensis. The sequence continues at coordinate 22,684 of NZ_BJDQ01000017.1, read as the reverse complement.
CGGTTACGGGAAAAACAATTAGCAGAAACGTTGGAACAAGCTAAAATCAAAGCAGCTAAACAAGAAAATGGCTATATTGATCAAGTGACTGATGAAGATGTTGCGGCGGTGGTTTCACAATGGACCGGCGTACCATTGCAACAGCTAGAGAAAAAAGAAAGTCAACGTCTATTGGATTTAGAAAAAGTTTTGCATAAACGAGTTGTAGGGCAAGAAAATGCCGTTAAAGCAATCTCTCGCGCTATTCGTCGAGCACGCAGCGGCTTGAAAGATCCTAACCGTCCGATCGGTTCATTCATGTTTTTAGGACCAACGGGTGTCGGTAAGACAGAATTAGCTAAAGCTTTGGCTGAAGCGATGTTTGGTAGTGAAGAAGCATTGATACGGGTGGATATGTCTGAGTTTATGGAAAAATACAGTACGAGTCGTTTAATCGGTTCTCCTCCAGGCTATGTTGGTTATGAAGAAGGAGGGCAATTAACTGAAAAAATTCGACAAAAACCGTACTCAGTTATTTTGTTAGATGAAGTGGAAAAAGCCCACCCCGATGTCTTCAACATCTTATTACAAGTTTTAGATGATGGTCATTTGACAGATTCAAAAGGAAGAAAAGTTGATTTCCGCAATACAATCTTGATTATGACGTCAAATATTGGTGCAACAGAGATTCGTGAAGAAAAAAATGTTGGTTTCAACGTAAAAGATATTACAAGAGACCATCGTGCAATGGAAAAACGTATTTTAGAAATCTTGAAAACAGCATTCCGGCCAGAGTTTCTCAATCGTATTGATGAAACAGTCGTTTTCAAATCATTGGATCAGGAACAAGTGCATGAAATCGTGAAAATTATGAGCCGTTCGATCTTAGACCGGATGAAAGAACACGAAATCAAAGTAAAGATTACGGCGGCTGCTTATGATGTGATTGGAAAAGTTGGTTTTGATCCTGAATATGGTGCGCGACCTATTCGTCGAGCTTTGCAAAAAGAAATTGAAGATCGGCTTGCTGAAGCGTTATTATCAGGTCAAATTCAATTAGGAGATGCGGTAACGATTGGAGCCAGCAAAGGTAAGATCACATTGACAGTAAAAAATGCCAAGGCAGAAAAAATACCAGAAAAAGTTTGATTGATTAGAGGATGATGCTGATGCGTCATCCTCTTTTTTTGATCGCCAGTTGGAAACTTTTTGAAGCTGTGATAGTATGAAAAAGTCTAAAAGAATGTTGACCCAATGGTTCTTTTAGGCAAGTAGTTAAAAGTCAAAATATCCTTTTTACTAGTCAGTTAAATGAGATACCGGATGAAGTACCGTCAAAAGATAGACTTCATCAATCGGAACTAGGAGGTTACACGATGATCGATTTAATTGCGACGGCTGAATCAGTAGCACAAGCGGAAGAATTGCTAGCTGCCGGCGTGGACACATTATATATCGGAGAAGAGGAATTTGGTCTGCGACTTGCGCATTCTTTTTCTCGTGAAGAACAGCGCGCGTTGATTGAGTTGGCACATGCGCAAGGAAAAAAAGTGAATATTGCTGTAAATGGCATCATGCATACGGATAAAATGAAAAAAATCCCAGAATACTTGGCCTTTCTTGCAGAAGTCCAACCAGATAATGTCGTTGTAGGAGATACAGGTGTCATTTATTTATTACAAGAATATGATCTGCCTTATATTTATGATGCCGAAACATTGGTGACAAATGCAAGACAAATCAATTTTTGGCAAAAAAGAGGAGCGGTAGGAGCAGTATTGGCCCGTGAAGTTCCTTTTGAAGAGATGCAACGTTTGAGCCAACAAGTCACTGTACCAGTGGAAATATTGGTGTATGGTGCGACTTGCATTCATCAGTCGAAAAGACCGCTATTAGATAATTATTTTAACTATACGAAACAGACAGAAGACGTATCAAAAGAGCGTGGCTTGTTTATTTCAGAACCTAAAAAACCAGAGACACACTATTCCATCTATGAAGATCTACATGGTACCCATGTTTTTGCTGATAATGATCTAAATTTAATCAATGAATTATCAGAATTAAATCAAACAGGCTATCAAACATGGAAATTAGATGGGTTATTTACACCAGGGGAAGATTTTGTCGCGATCGCAAAAATTTTCGTTTCAGCCAAGAAAGCAATCGAAGCAAATACTTGGAATGAAGCAGCAGCAAAAACTGCACAACAAGAGATTCAAAAATATCATCCTGTTGGTCGAGGAATGGATACAGGTTTTTATCATTTAGACCCAACAGCGATTAAATAGGGGTAATGGCAACATGACAAAAAGAACATTGAAACGGCCGGAAGTTTTAGCACCTGCCGGAACATTAGAAAAATTAAAAACAGCGATTCACTATGGTGCCGATGCAGTATATATCGGGGGAGACGCTTATGGTTTGCGTTCTCGAGCTGGGAATTTTTCATTTGAAGAAATGGAAGAGGGCGTCCAATTTGCTAAAAAATATGGTGCCAAAGTATATGTCGCAGCAAATATGGTGACCCATGAAGGCAATGAAGAAGGGGCCGGCGAATTTTTCAAAAAATTACGCGATATTGGAATCTCAGCAGTGATTATTTCTGATCCAGCATTGATTGAGATTTGTGCGTCAGAAGCACCGGGCTTAGAGATTCACTTGTCCACGCAAGCTTCTGCAACTAATGCAGAGACATTGAACTTCTGGAAAAACGAAGGCTTGGAAAGAGTCGTATTGGCACGGGAAGTTTCGATGGAAGAATTAGCCGAAATCCGCCGCAATACGGACGTTCAGATTGAGGCGTTTATCCATGGCGCAATGTGTATCTCTTATTCAGGTCGTTGTACTTTATCGAACCATATGTCTATGCGTGATGCCAATCGAGGCGGTTGTTCGCAGTCGTGTCGTTGGAAGTACGAATTGTTCGATATGCCGTTTGCACAAGAACACCGTTCATTGACAGAAAATGGCGATGTAACTGAAGAATTTTCGATGAGTGCAGTAGATATGTCCATGATCGAACATATTCCTGATTTGATTGAAAACGGCGTAGACAGCTTGAAAATCGAAGGACGAATGAAATCCATCCATTATGTTTCTACAGTATCAAACGTATACAAAGCAGCAGTAGATAGTTATATTTCTGATCCAGATAATTATGTCTGCAAACAAGAATGGATCGATGAATTATGGAAAGTCGCACAACGTGAGTTGGCATCTGGTTTTTATTACCAAGTACCAACAGAAAATGAGCAATTATTCGGTCCTCGTCGAAAAATCCCCGTGTATAAGTTTATTGGCGAAGTTTTGAGTTATGATGAAACGAGCAAAATCGCGACAATCCGCCAACGAAATCACTTTAGAGTAGGGGATGAGATCGAATTTTATGGACCCAATTTCCATCACTTTGAACAAACAATTACTGAAATGAAAAATGATGAAGGCGAATCAATCGATCGGGCGCCAAATCCAATGATGATTATAACCATGCCAGTCGCTCAACCAGTCAAACCTGGTGATATGATTCGAAAGAAAAAAGACTAGACTCTTACCGACGCCAAAAAGGAATGTTTTGGGGTCGGTATTTTTTGTAATTTCTAGTCACGGATAATCTAAAAGCAAAAGACGGTGCATTTTTAATAAAATGTATTAGAATGAACGTATTGAATTTGAGGTCATCTATTTAGGCGCTTAATTCTATTTGATAGGCCAGAATGGGTTTATTCATTACTGATAAACGAAGAAACGTCTAGCCTAAAGACCATAGTAGGAGGAAATTAAATGAAAGAATATGATTACATCGTTATCGGTGGCGGCAGCGGCGGAATTGCTTCAGCCAATCGGGCAGGAATGCATGGAGCAAAAGTTTTGCTGATTGAAGGAAACAAAATCGGCGGAACTTGTGTCAATGTAGGTTGTGTACCAAAAAAAGTTATGTGGCAAGCTAGCAGTATGTTGGAAATGATTGAGCGGGATGCACCTAGTTATGGTGTTCAAGCAGCTATTGAAAAATTTGATTTTAAAGAATTAGTGGCACGTCGTGAAAAATATATCGATTTTTTACATAGCGCCTATGATCGTGGGCTTGATAGCAATCATGTAGAACGAATCGAAGGGTATGCGACCTTTAAGTCGGATCATGTCATCAGCGTGAACGGTAATGATTATACGGCACCTAATGTCTTGATTGCAACTGGCGGCCGTCCTAGTCGGATGGATATTTCTGGCGGAGAACTTGCGATTGATTCCAATGGTTTCTTTGAATTGACTGAACAACCTAAAGAGGTGGTCGTTTTAGGGGCTGGCTACATCGCTGCGGAATTAAGCGGAGTATTACAAGGAATGGGCACTCAAGTTCATTGGGCGTTTCGTCATAGTCGTCCGTTACGGACTTTTGATAAAATGTTGGCAGATCATTTGGTTGAAATCTATCGCGAGAACAAGATGAATCTGTATGATCATCATGTCGCAAAAGAGATCAAACAAAATAGTGATGGGACGTATACAGTTTATTTTGAAAACGGAAATTCATTGACCGGCGATAAAGTCTTGTTTGCGGGAGGGCGTTTGCCAAATACTGATAAATTAGGTTTGGAGAACACTTCGGTGACGTTGAATGAAAAAGGCTTTGTGATTGTCGATAAATACCAAAATACAACAAGTGAAGGTGTCTATGCCGTAGGTGATGTGATTGGAAAACTTGATTTGACGCCGGTTGCGATTGCTGCAGGCCGCCGATTATCTGAGCGGATTTTTAATGGCAAATCCGAAGAGTTTTTAGATTATGACAATGTCCCAACTGTGATTTTTACTCATCCAGCGATTGCGACGATTGGATTGTCTGAAGAAGCTGCCCTTGAACGTTACGGCAAAGACCAGATTAAAATCTATCATTCTCGTTTTACCCCGATGTATTTTGCACTAAGTGACTATCGTCAAAAATGTGATATGAAATTGGTTTGTTTAGGAGAAGAAGAAAAAATCATCGGCCTGCATGCAATTGGTGTAGGGGTAGATGAAATGCTGCAAGGCTTTGCGGTGGCAATTAAAATGGGGGCAACGAAAAAAGATTTTGATGATACTGTTGCAATCCACCCGACAGGTAGTGAAGAATTTGTAACGATGCGTTAAAAAAAATGATGTGCCGATTATGGCGCATCATTTTTTATTGGATTGAGCTCAAACTGATCTCTCCTGATGAAAGTGTAATCTGCTCATCGCCTAGATCTACGATGAGCTCTCCTGTATCAGTAATAGCAATAGCTGTTCCCAGATAGGTACGGTCTTTGCGCTTGAAAGTAATTTTTTTCCCCAATACAAAAGATTTTTTACGATAAGAATCTAAAAATCCCATTTGTTCAGTCAATAATTTAAAGAAACGATTCCAAATAGCGACAATCAATTGGTTTCGGGTGATTGTTGCTTGACCATCAGGAAAGAGAGAGGTCGCTTTTTCTTGTAATGCTTCGGGATACTTTTCTTGTGGAATCGAAAAGTTGATCCCCATACCGATAATGATGTATTTTAATGAATTAGTCTCAATATCAGTCATTGCTTCTGATAAAATCCCAGCCACTTTTTTCTGGTCTAAATAAATATCATTAACCCATTTGATTTGACTATCGACACCTAACAATTCATCGATTGCTTCAGCGACAGCGACAGCCATCAAGATCGTATATTGCGGCAGTTCTTGCAATTGCTCTTTAGGTTCCAACAGCAGACTCATGTAGATTCCTTGCTGGTTTGCTGCAAAAAAAGGCCGATTGAAACGTCCATGGGGCGCTTCTTGCATGTCCGCCACGATTAGTAAAGGTGATTTTTTTCCTTCTAGTACGGCGAGTTGAGCATCTTTCATCGTTGAGACAGAGGATTCCAGCACAGTAACCTCGAGGGGCTGCTGAATCTGTTCTTGGATTTCTTTGGCATCTAAAATATCCGAAGTTTGGTAGCGATAACCGTTTGCTGAATGTTGAATCTGATAGCCTTTTTTTTCTAATTCTTTGATCGCTTTCCAGATTGCTGTTCGTGATACTTGTAATTCTTGGGCCAAGACCTCGCCGGACAGCACTTCGGTTGCTACTTTTAAACGCGCTAAAACTTTTTCTTTTGTTGTCAATTGCTTGCCTCCTTTACTTGTAGATGTCTGACGGATGGATTATTCGTTCTGGGATTTAGTGTAACAAAAAAACAGGCCACATAAAAGTAACCTGCCAAGAAAGAAGAGTGGGAATCTATTGTTTATCAGCTTAATAACAATGCATCGTCTTTAAGCTCGACACCGGAATTTTGTTGGAAGAGCTCCATTAATTTAGGAACGGTCAAGTGTTGTTTTTCTGCTTGATTTAGATCTAAAGCAATCTGTCCTTGATGCAGCATAATCAAACGATTGCCGTATTGGATGGCGTCTTCCATATTGTGAGTTACCATAAAAGCAGTCAATTCTTGTTCACGGATCAAACGTTCAGTCAGCTGCATGACAGTCAACGAAGTTTTTGGATCAAGTGCTGCAGTATGTTCATCTAATAAAATCAGATCTGGACGTTGCAAAGTTGCCATTAACAAGGTGATGGCTTGACGTTGTCCACCAGAGAGCAAACCGATCTCGGCATCGAGTCGATTCTCTAAATTTAGGTTCAGCATTGCTAATTGTTCCTGGAAGAAACTACGGTCTTTGCTTTTTACACCAAGAGAAAATCCGCGTTTGTGACCGCGTTTTAGAGCCAATGCTAAATTTTCTTCCACTGTTAAACGTACGGCAGTTCCCATTTTAGGATCTTGGAAAACACGACTGATTCTTTTTGAACGTTTAGTCACAGAATACTTCGTGATTTCTTCTTCATTCAAAAACATTTGTCCTTCTTCAATCGGTAAAGTCCCAGCGACGCTGTTAAGTAACGTTGATTTTCCTGCGCCATTTCCGCCGATGATAGTAACGAATTCACCAGGGGCCAAGCTTAGATTGATCCCGCGCAACACGTGATTTTCATTAACGGTTCCGCGTTCAAAATATTGATGGAGGTTATTGATTCTTAGAACTGGTTGCATGGACATTCGCCCCTTTCTTTGTTTTGAAGGTAAATTTTGAACGAATCTGTGGTAAAGATAAACAAATAACTAATACGATTGCGGAAGCCAATTTTGAATCAGTAGGCTCCACATTCATTTCAAAGACTAAAGCTAAAATGAAGCGGTAGATAATGGCACCAGCAACAATCGTAATCAGTCGAACCCAGATTGGTTTGTTGTGGAGCAAAACTTCAGCAATGATGATTGAGGCTAATCCGATGACGATCGTCCCAACACCTGAATTCAAATCGGCAAAGCCGTTATTTTGCGCCAACAGCGCCCCTGAAAGAGCGTTGCTGCCATTTGAGATCATATAACCCAACAGTTTCATATTCTCTGTTTTGATTCCATTTGCCTCACTCATATCAGGATTATCACCAGTTGCTCGAACGGCTAAACCAATTTCTGTTTGAAAAAATAAGACGAGCAGAAAAATGACGAGCAATGTGATTAATAGACCAATCAGAATTACGGCATTGTTTTTGCTCAAACCCATTGTTTGAGTTGCTGTAAAAACAGTGTTTTCACCAAGTAAAGCGATGTTTGGCGCTCCCATCACACGGGAAGTTACCGAATACAATCCCGTCATGGTGATGATTCCAGCTAGTAAGGCAGGGATTTTGAATTTGGTGTTTAAGATCCCCGTCACCAATCCGGCTAACATCCCGCCGCCAAAAGCAAGTAATGTTGCTAGAGCAGGGTGTATTCCATTGATGATGGCCACAGCAGCGATCCCGCCGCCTAAAGGAAAACTTCCTTCAGCAGTTAGATCAGCAATATCTAAAATACGAAAAGTCATATACACGCCAATCGCCAGCAATGACCAGAGAATTCCTTGCGATGTCGCTGATAATAATAAAGTAATAACATTCATGATTCTTCCTTCTTCCTTTATGAAACTACGTTCAACTGATTTAGTTATTTAGGTTCTTTGATGCTGGCTGGATCAATTCCTAAAGCAGCAGCCATCTCTTTGTTCACCACTAATTTTAAGGTGTCTGCAGATTCGACTGGAGTATCTGCTGGTTTTGCATCACCGTCTAAAATTTTAGCCGCCATTTTTCCTGTTTGTTTTCCTAAAGATTTGTAGTCGATTCCGACAGTTGCTAGACCGCCACTGTCGATTTGTTCTGTTGAACCCGCTACTAATGGGATTTTCTTTTCTTTCACAACATCTCCAATAACTGCTGCTGCACTAGCAAAAGTATTGTCTGTAGGAACATAGATTCCATCGGTCTCACCGGCTAACGACTCAGTGACTTGTTGGACATCGTTGGTAGTATTTGCTGTTTTTATTTTTACAGCAACACCGGCTTTTTTCAGAGCTTTCTCAGCGAGATCAGCTTGGATTTTTGAATTGGCTTCTCCAGCGTTGTACATAATCCCGATTGATTTTGCCTCAGGGACGATTGATAATAATAGATCGATTTGTTTGTCGATTGGGACCATATCGGTTGTGCCAGTGACATTTCCTCCAGGTTTTTTATCACTGTTGACTAACTTAGCTTCTTTTAAGTCAGTAACAGCAGTGACCGTGATTGGGAGCTCTGTGGTTACATTTAAGAGAGATTGAGCAGCAGGAGTTGCAATTCCTAAAAGTAAATCAGGTTCGTCATTGACTAATTTTTCACTCATACTTTTTAGGTTGTCTTGATTGTTTTGGGCATTTTGGTAATCAATTTTTAAATTGTCGCCTTCTTTATAGCCGCCTTCAGCCAAGCCTTCTTTGAATCCTTCATAAGCATTGTCTAATGAAGGATGTTGTACCAATTGCAAGACGCCTACTTTTTTTGCTCCGTCATTACTGTCAGCTTCCTTATTGCCACAAGCGCCTAACATCAATAAACTTACTAATCCAATTCCTGCTAATACCATTTTTTTCATTATTCTCGCTCCTTTTGTAATAAAAAATCACCCACTTAGAATGAACAAACTTCTAAGTGGGTGAGACAAATACAATAATAGTATGATCTTTCAGCCACTTAGATTTCTCTATGCGGCCGGTAGTACGTTGAAATGCTCTAGCCATCATAGATACAAAAAACGCTTGGGTCGTTTGTATCCATCATGATGAATACAAACCTATCTAAAATAGCTAAAGTAATAGCGGTTATTCAGTTGTGTGTTTGTTGTATTCAGCATAAGAACAACCTCCAACTTGTTAAGATGTACATTAGTATACGGTAAGAAAAATGAGATGTCAATAAAAAACAGATGAATATTCTGAATATTCAAAAATACCGATCAATTCCTTCCATTTATGCTTATTGAAAGTTTTAAGAAAAGTTTGCGAAAACTGAAGTTAAGGCTAGTGGCTATTGACTTTTATGTTGGTGTCATGTATCATATTAATTTGCTAAAACTATCTGAAACGATAAAAGGCAGGAACGAAATATTGTCCGTTCCGGCTTTTAATAAGGAAACAAAAGTAGAAGCTCGCGAATATTTTCAAGAGAACGTTCTATTTTTGGTTTTTTTTTGCCTAAAAGCCGCAAAAAATGTCGGGTGTTACATTAATTTAATTTTTGTAACATAAATGTAATTTATCTTCGGAACGGTTTTCAAACTTTTAAGAGGGGTGAAGAACTTGGCTGGACACGTAGTGAAATACGGGAAACACCGAGAACGTAGAAGCTTCGCACAAATCAGTGAAGTGTTGGAATTACCGAATTTGATCGAAATTCAAACAGATTCTTATCAATGGTTCCTAGATGAGGGCTTGCAAGAAATGTTTGAAGACATTTTGCCAATTGAAGATTTTAATGGAAACTTGTCACTTGAATTTGTTGACTATGAATTGAAAGAACCTAAATACACCGTTGCAGAGGCACGTGCACACGATGCAAATTATTCTGCACCATTACATGTAGTTTTACGTTTAGTAAACCGCGAAACAGGAGAAATCAAATCACAAGAAGTATTCTTTGGTGATTTCCCCTTAATGACTGAACAAGGAACCTTTATCATCAACGGAGCAGAACGAGTTATTGTTTCTCAATTGGTTCGTTCTCCTGGCGTTTATTTCCATGGGAAAGTGGATAAAAACGGAAAAGAAGGCTTTGGCTCGACTGTCATTCCTAACCGTGGCGCATGGTTAGAAATGGAAACAGACGCAAAAGACATCTCTTATGTACGTATTGACCGTACCCGTAAGATTCCTTTGACCACGTTAGTACGTGCTCTAGGTTTTGGTTCAGATGATACAATCTTTGAGATCTTTGGTGAAAGTGAATCTTTACGCAATACAATTGAGAAAGACTTACACAAGAATCCAAGTGATTCGCGTACTGAAGAAGGATTAAAAGATGTTTATGAACGTCTGCGTCCTGGTGAACCAAAAACAGCAGACAGCTCTCGTAGTTTGTTGACTGCTCGTTTCTTCGATCCAAAACGTTACGACTTAGCAAATGTTGGTCGTTACAAAGTAAATAAAAAATTAGACCTTAAAACACGTCTGTTGAACTTAACATTGGCAGAAACATTGGTTGATCCTGAAACAGGTGAGATCATCGTAGAAAAAGGTACAGTTCTTACTCATCAAGTAATGGAAGAAACCCTTGGTGCCCATTTAGAAAATGGCTTGAATTCTGTGACTTATTATCCATCTGAAGATGCGGTCGTAACTGATCCTATGACAGTCCAAGTCATCAAAGTCTTTTCACCAAAAGATCCAGAACGTGAAGTAACAGTGATCGGTAATGCCTATCCTGATTCTTCTGTACGTACAGTTCGTCCAGGAGACATTATTGCTTCAATGAGTTACTTCTTAAACTTGATGGAAGGTATCGGCAATGTGGACGATATCGACCACTTAGGAAATCGCCGGATTCGTTCAGTTGGTGAGTTATTACAAAACCAATTCCGGATTGGTTTGGCTCGGATGGAGCGTGTCGTGCGCGAACGGATGTCAATCCAAGATCAAGAGACATTGACACCGCAACAATTGATCAACATTCGACCAGTAGTTGCCAGCATCAAAGAATTTTTTGGATCTTCTCAGTTGTCGCAGTTCATGGATCAAACCAACCCATTAGGGGAATTGACCCATAAACGTCGTCTATCTGCCTTAGGACCTGGTGGGTTGACACGTGATCGCGCGGGTTATGAAGTCCGTGACGTTCACTATTCTCACTACGGCCGGATGTGTCCGATTGAAACGCCTGAAGGACCTAACATCGGTCTGATCAATAGTTTGGCTTCGTATGCCAAAGTGAATAAGTTTGGTTTTATTGAAACACCTTATCGCCGCGTGGATCGTGCAACTGGTCGTGTAACAGATAAAATCGATTATCTAACAGCTGACATCGAAGACCATTATGTTGTTGCTCAAGCAAACAGCAAGTTAAACGATGACGGCACATTCGCTGAAGAAGTCGTTATGGCCCGTGCAACATCTGAAAACTTGGAAGTAACGATTGATAAAGTTGACTATATGGACGTATCACCAAAACAAGTAGTTGCTGTTGCGACCGCTTGTATCCCATTTTTGGAAAACGATGACTCTAACCGTGCCTTGATGGGTGCCAACATGCAGCGTCAAGCTGTACCGTTGATCAATCCTAAGTCACCTTGGGTTGGTACTGGTATGGAATACAAAGCCGCTCATGACTCAGGTGCTGCTTTATTATGTAAAAATGACGGTGTCGTTGAATTTGTTGACGCTCACGAAGTTCGTGTACGTCGCGACAATGGCGCATTAGATAAATATGATATTACTAAATTCCGCCGCTCAAACTCAGGAACAAGTTATAATCAACGTCCTTTGGTTGGATTAGGTGAAAAAGTCGAAGTTGGCGATATCTTAGCTGATGGACCTTCAATGGAAAATGGTGAATTGGCTCTTGGACAAAACGTAGTCGTAGCCTTCATGACTTGGGAAGGGTACAACTATGAAGATGCAATCATCATGAGCCGCCGTTTGGTAAAAGATGACGTATATACATCTATTCATATTGAAGAATACGAATCAGAAGCTCGTGATACAAAATTAGGACCTGAAGAAATCACACGCGAAATCCCTAATGTTGGGGAAGATGCCCTGAAGAACTTAGACGAAATGGGGATTATCCGCATTGGTGCAGAAGTTCATGATGGTGATTTATTAGTTGGTAAAGTCACTCCTAAAGGGGTAACGGAATTATCAGCTGAAGAACGATTGTTGCATGCAATCTTCGGTGAAAAAGCACGTGAAGTTCGTGATACTTCTCTACGTGTTCCTCACGGCGGTGGCGGAATCGTTCATGATGTGAAGATCTTTACTCGTGAAGCAGGTGATGAATTATCTCCAGGTGTGAATATGTTAGTACGTGTCTACATCGTGCAAAAACGTAAGATCCATGAAGGTGATAAAATGGCCGGACGTCACGGGAATAAAGGGGTCGTTTCTCGTATCATGCCAGAAGAAGATATGCCGTTCTTACCAGATGGTACACCAGTTGACATCATGTTGAACCCATTAGGGGTGCCATCACGGATGAATATTGGACAAGTATTGGAATTACACTTAGGTATGGCAGCACGTCAACTAGGTATCCATGTTGCTACACCAGTCTTTGACGGTGCACAAGATAGTGATGTTTGGGAAACGGTGCGTGAAGCTCGTATGGCAGCAGATGCTAAAACGGTTCTTTATGATGGCCGTACAGGTGAACCGTTCGATAACCGGATTTCAGTCGGCGTGATGTACATGATCAAATTGGCTCACATGGTTGATGACAAATTGCATGCTCGTTCAATTGGACCATACTCTCTTGTTACACAACAACCATTGGGTGGTAAAGCTCAATTTGGTGGACAACGTTTCGGGGAAATGGAAGTTTGGGCACTGGAAGCCTACGGTGCAGCTTACACGTTACAAGAAATCTTGACTTACAAATCAGATGATGTGGTTGGTCGTGTGAAAACTTACGAAGCCATCGTCAAAGGTGAACCTATTCCAAAACCAGGTGTGCCTGAATCTTTCCGCGTATTAGTGAAAGAATTACAAGCTCTTGGTTTAGATATGCAAGTCTTAGATATCAATGACAAAGAAATCGAGTTGCGAGACATGGATGATGATGATGATGACTTGATCACGGTTGATGCTTTGACCAAATACGCAGAACAACAACAATCTGCTAAAGAAGTCGAAGCAAAAGCAGCTGCTGAGAAAGCCGAACAAAAATCAGAGTTGATCCAAGAAATCGAAACTGCTGAAGACTTATAAGAGTAATGCTTGCCAGATGTAAGTCAGCTAACTCCTAGCTGACTTACGATAAAATGAAATGGAGGGAAACCCTTTTGATCGATGTAAATAAATTCGAAAGTATGCAAATAGGTTTGGCTTCTCCTGAAAAAATCAGAAGCTGGTCATACGGTGAAGTAAAAAAACCGGAAACCATTAACTATCGTACATTGAAACCTGAACGCGAAGGATTATTCGATGAAAGAATTTTTGGGCCTACCAAAGACTGGGAATGTGCCTGTGGAAAATACAAACGGATCCGTTATAAAGGTATCGTTTGTGACCGTTGTGGAGTAGAAGTAACACGCTCAAAAGTTCGTCGTGAACGAATGGGTCACATCGAGTTAGCAGCACCTGTGACGCATATCTGGTACTTCAAAGGAATTCCTTCTCGGATGGGACTTGTCTTAGACATGAGTCCACGTGCGTTAGAAGAGATTATCTACTTTGCATCATATGTCGTAATCGATCCAGGTAATACAAGCCTAGAGAAGAAACAATTATTGACTGAACGTGAATATCGTGAAAAACGTGATCAATACGGTCAAGAATTCCATGCGGCAATGGGAGCTGAAGCCATCAAACAATTACTAGATAAAGTAGACCTAGATGGTGAATCTGCAGAATTAAAAGAAGAATTGAAAACAGCTCAAGGTCAAAAACGGACACGTGCGATTCGCCGTTTAGATGTGTTGGAAGCATTCCGTTCTTCTGGTAATCTTCCAGGATGGATGGTAATGAATGTTATTCCTGTCATCCCGCCAGATCTACGTCCGATGGTTCAATTAGAAGGTGGTCGTTTTGCGACTTCTGACTTAAATGATTTATATCGCCGGGTAATCAACCGTAACAATCGTTTGAAACGTTTGTTAGATTTGAATGCACCAAATATCATCGTACAAAATGAAAAACGGATGTTGCAAGAAGCAGTTGACGCATTAATCGATAATGGCCGTCGCGGTCGTCCAGTCACTGGACCAGGGAATCGTCCATTGAAATCTTTATCTCACATGTTGAAAGGGAAACAAGGTCGTTTCCGTCAAAACTTGTTGGGTAAACGGGTCGATTATTCTGCACGTTCAGTTATCGTTGTTGGGCCATTCTTGAAAATGTATCAATGCGGTCTGCCAAAAGAAATGGCAATCGAATTGTTCAAACCTTTCGTAATGAAAGAATTGGTTCAACGTGAGATTGCCTCAAATATCAAAAATGCAAAACGTAAGATCGAACGTCAAGAAGATGTTGTCTGGGATGTTTTAGAAGAAGTTATCAAAGAACATCCAGTCTTACTTAACCGGGCACCTACGCTGCACAGACTTGGTATCCAAGCATTTGAACCAATCTTAGTTGAAGGTCGTGCAATTCGTCTTCATCCATTAGTTTGTGAAGCGTACAATGCCGATTTCGATGGAGACCAAATGGCTGTCCATTTACCTTTAGGAGAAGAAGCTCAAGCAGAAGCTCGGATGTTGATGCTAGCTGCAACCCACATCTTGAACCCGAAAGATGGAAAACCAGTTGTTACACCATCTCAAGATATGGTCTTAGGGAACTACTACCTAACAATGGAAGAAGAAGGCCGTGAAGGTGAAGGAATGATCTTCCGTGATATGAATGAAGCTGTCCTAGCATGGCGCAATGGCTATGTTCACTTGCATTCACGTGTGGCTGTTGATCCTAATACATTAGGTGATAAACCATTCACAGAAGAACAAAAAGAACGGATGTTGATTACGACTGTTGGGAAAATTATTTTCAACGAAATCATGCCGCAAGAATTCCCTTACTTGAACGAACCAACTGATTTCAACTTGACACAACATACACCAGACAAATACTTTGTCGAAAAAGGTGCAGATATTCCTGCAGCGATCAAAAAACAAGAAATTATCTTGCCATTCAAGAAGAAAAATCTTGGAAATATTATCGCTGAAGTCTTCAAACGTTTCAAAGTGACAGACACTTCTATGATGCTTGACCGAATGAAAGACTTAGGTTATAAACATTCAACCCATGCTGGTATGACTGTTGGTATCGCTGATATCATGGCTCTAGCTGAAAAACAAGAAATCATCGATAATGCCCACAAACAAGTCGGCACGATTACGAAACAATTCCGTCGTGGATTGATTACAGATGATGAACGTTATGAACGAGTTATCGCCGTTTGGAATGCCGCTAAAGATGATATCCAACAACGTCTGATGGAATCATTGGATGCTAAAAACCCAATCTTCATGATGTCTGATTCTGGAGCCCGTGGTAACATCTCCAACTTTACTCAGCTTGCTGGGATGCGTGGATTGATGGCCGCTCCGAATGGACAAATCATGGAATTGCCGATTATCTCTAACTTCCGTGAAGGATTATCTGTCTTGGAAATGTTTATCTCAACTCACGGGGCTCGTAAAGGGATGACCGATACTGCCTTGAAGACTGCTGACTCAGGTTATTTGACTCGTCGTTTGGTTGACGTTGCTCAAGATGTCATTGTTCGTGAAGAAGACTGTGGAACTGATCGCGGTCTAGAGATTTCTGCAATCCGTGAAGGAAATGAGATTATTGAATCCTTAGAAGAACGTCTAGTTGGACGTTATACACAAAAATCTGTTATGCATCCTGAAACAGGTGAAGTTATTTTACCTGGTGACGCATTGATTAGCGAAACAGATGCAAAACGAATCATCGACGCTGGCGTTGAAAAACTAACGATTCGTTCAGTCTTTACATGTAATACCAAACATGGTGTATGTAAACATTGTTATGGTCGTAACTTAGCAACGGGTGATGATGTTGAAGTTGGTGAAGCAGTTGGTACAATCGCTGCTCAATCAATCGGTGAACCAGGTACACAGTTGACCATGCGTACCTTCCATACCGGGGGTGTTGCCGGAGACGATATCACACAAGGTCTTCCTCGTGTTCAAGAAATCTTCGAAGCTCGTAACCCTAAAGGTTTGGCTGTCATTACTGAAGTTACTGGTGAAGTCGTTGAAATTGCAGAAGATGCTGCGACACGTTCAAAAGAAGTTACTGTCAAAGGTGAAACAGACACTCGTACGTATACAGTTCCTTACACAGCTCGGATGAAAGTTGTAGAAGGAGACATGATCCATCGTGGTGAACGCTTGACTGAAGGGTCTATCGATCCGAAACACTTGCTGCAAGTTCGTGATGTCATCTCAGTTGAAACGTACTTACTACGTGAAGTTCAACGAGTTTACCGGATGCAAGGGGTAGAAATCGGCGATAAACATATTGAAGTAATGGTTCGTCAAATGTTGCGTAAAGTCCGCGTCATGGACCCAGGCGACACGGATATCTTGCCAGGTACCTTGCTTGATATCGCTGACTTTAAAGACCAAAACTACAATACCTTGGTTGCTGGTGGTACGCCTGCGACATCTCGTCCAGTCTTGCTTGGTATTACTAAAGCATCATTGGAAACAAACAGTTTCTTATCAGCCGCATCATTCCAAGAAACAACACGTGTCTTGACCGATGCTGCAATCCGCGGTAAGAAAGATCCATTACTTGGATTGAAAGAAAATGTTATTATCGGTAAGATCATCCCTGCCGGTACTGGTATGGCAACATATCGTAATATGGAACCTAAAGAAGTCGTTGTAGCTAGTGAAAATGTCTACAGTATCTCTGACATTGAAGCGCAAATGGCTGCTGAAGATGCTTTAAACAATCCATTGAACTAACCTGATAAGACCACAAGATTCGTTTGAATCTTGTGGTCTTTTTCTTTTTACGCTATCCTAAAGAAGATAGTTGATGAAAAAGATAACAATCTCTTTGAGTAGATATTAAATTTCGTTTAGAGCATCGTATAAAGACTATTGTCATAAGATAATTTATGAGAAAATGGCAGAAACAATATTTGTGTATAAAATGTTTGAGGTGCTACATGAGCAAAGCAAAGAAAATTATCTTGATCGTCGTAGGAATACTTGTACTATTCGTCGGAGCAGCGAGTATTTATTTATTAAAAGTGAATAACGATGTCGATCAGGCAATCAGTAAAATGACAAGAAAAGTTGATTATAAGAAAAAACGTACCGCTTCGGTCGATTTAGCGAGTGGAGAACCTTTCTCGATTTTGTTAATGGGAACAGATACGGGAGACAAGGGGCGGACATATCAAGGACGTTCGGATTCCATGATGTTAGTGACCATCAATCCTAAAAAAAAGCAGACTTTATTGACTAGTTTAGGGCGTGATATTTATACGCAAATCGTTGGTTATCACGGAGATGAGAACACCTATGTTGCTAAAGGGGATACGTATTATGATAAATTGAATGCGGCTTATTCATTGGGTGGTACTAAGATGGCAATTGAAACTGTACAAACCATGATGGATGTTCCAATCGATCATTATGTTGAGATCAATATGAAAGGTTTGAAAACATTGGTCGATGCAGTTGGTGGAATCGAAGTGGATAATAAAATTGATTTTACCTTGGATGGTGTGCACGTAAAAAAAGGCAAACAGACTTTAGATGGCAAACATGCGTTGGAATATGTCCGTATGCGTCATGAAGACCCGAAAGGCGATGTTGGTCGGCAAGCACGGCAACGGGAAATTTTATCAAAAATCATTCATAAAATGCTGTCTGTCAATTCGGTCACTAAATATAAACGGTACTTACATGCGGTAGAAGATTACGTTCGAACAGATCTTAGTTGGAATGAGATGGTAACGATTGTAAAAAATTATACCCCAGCAGCAGAGACAATCAAGCAGACGCAAGTAGAAGGTCAAGGCGAGATGATCGACGCTATCTATTTCCAAATATTAGGACTGAACAGTTTGTTGGATGAACAAAATAGGTTGAAAAAACAGCTGGAACTGCCTACGAAGAAAAAGTTGCCGAATTTAGCAGAAGAAGACGACAATCAATTGTTTTTCGATGATAGCGAAGTCGAAAAAATTAGTGCGGGAACACATTATGATTACACAGGATATGGAACAATCATCTATCCAATCGATGAAGAAAACTATTAAATACAAAAAAATGCGACCGATTATCGGTCGTATTTTTTGCTAATCGAGCAGATTTGTTTTCTTTTTTCTAAAAATGGTTATGATGAAATCCAAAAGGGGGAAGGATTTATGACAGAAGAAAGAGCAATTTTTGCTGGTGGATGTTTTTGGTGTATGGTGAAACCATTTGATCAAATGCCGGGTATCAAACAAGTTGTTTCGGGGTATACCGGCGGACAAGTACCAAATCCGACCTATGAAGAAGTTTGCAGCGGGATGACTGGACATACAGAAGCAGTTGAGATCACGTTTGATCCAGCAGTAATTTCTTATCAGCAGTTAGTTGATATTTATTGGCAGCAAACAGATCCGACAGATGCTTTTGGTCAATTTGCTGATCGGGGAGACTCTTATCGTCCAGTAATTTTTTATACTTCTTCTGAACAAAAAAATGTAGCCGAAATGTCAAAAAATCAACTGCAGTCTAGTGATCGATTCAAAGATCCGATCGTTACAACGATTGAGCCAGCTCAGACTTTCTATCCAGCAGAAGAATATCATCAGGATTTTTACCGTAAAAATCCGGCACATTACAATGCCTACAGTGAAGGTTCTGGTCGTAAAGGATTTATTCGTAAACACTGGGATAATCAATGATTTTTTATTAAAAGAATCAACAAGCCGATAAATAAAAAGGGCAGAAAGGGCAACCGTTCTGGCTTTTTTTTACGAAGCAATTGGCAGCTGAAAAAGATCAGGCCGCTGACAGAGGCAATAAACAAAAGTTGCAGCAATTCATAGCCGGTTAAAAAGAGACTCCACAAACCAATCACCCAGAGATCTCCTAAACCTAAGCTGTTTGGGAAAATTTTTTGACTGAGAAAAAATCCGCTACCGACAATTAACGGATGTAACCAATAAATAGGAACTAAAAATAAACCGCTGATTAGTAGAATCATCCCGGTACTTAAGAAAATCCTCATTTCGACGATCAAGTGATCCCAATCAATCACGGCTAACACCAATGAACTTAGTAACCAAAACAATTGCCAACACAGGAGCCAATGGAAATCTCGTAAAAAAAGCCAAAATAGGATACCGCAAATCAGTTCCAACCAAAAACTACGTGAAGAAAAAGGCTGTTGGCAGTGGGAGCAGTGAAATTTTTGACGCAGAGCAGAAAACAAAGGAATCATTTCGCTCGGATGAAGTCGTTGTCCGCAATAATCACAGCAAGAAGAAGGGAAAAGCAAAGATTTTTTTTGTGGAACCCGAATACAAACGACGGCTAAAAAAGACCCCATAATTGTGCCGAAAATAAACTGTTTGATCGTTCTCATCTCCTTTTGTAATAAGATACGAGAAAGGGGGGATTTTCTAGCGTTTTCTTTGTACTTTTGCCGTAATTGTATTATGATTTTGATGGAGCAAAAAATTTAGGAGGTATAAAGAAATGAAATTTGAAAAAACAAAAGAAGTCTTAAACCAATTAGTAGCAGATTTGAGTCAAATGTCTATGGTTATTCATCAAACACATTGGTACATGCGTGGTCCTGGTTTCTTAACGTTGCATCCAATGATGGATGATTTCATGGATGACGTGAATGATCAATTAGATGAAATTTCTGAACGTTTAATCACGTTAGACGGTTCTCCTTACTCTACATTGCATGAAATGGCTGAACAAACAAAAATTCCAGATGAAGTAGGTCGTTGGGATCGTACGATGGAAGAACGTTTAGCAACTCTTGTTGACGGTTACCGTTACTTGGCAGACCTTTATCAAAAAGGGATCGAAGTGAGCGGTGAAGAAGGCGACGATCCAACACAAGATATTTTCATCGAATTTAAAACAGCTACTGAAAAACGTATTTGGATGATTCAAGCACATTTAGGCAAAGCACCAGAAATTGATGCATAAGCTATAAAATCTATAATCAAAAGCGGCTATCATTGATGATAGCCGCTTTTTTGCGCGAAGTTATAAGGGGGAATCCGTATTCAGACCAACGACATTATCAACAGGAATAGCGATTAAAATTCCTTGAGCCTGACTTAGTAGACCACATTGTTCACTGATGGCTTTCATGATGGCTGTTTTTTTGTCCTGTTCTACTAAAATGTATACCATCTCTTTTTCCGGTTGGATACTTATTCCCCATTTTTTCATTGTTTCTTTTGAATCTAAACGGCGAGCGTGGACGACTGTGCCACCAGCAGCACCAGCGGTAGTTGCTGCAGTCATGACTTCTTCACTGAATCCTTGATTGATAGTGACGATCAATAAACTGTGTTTTGTTTCATGAATCATCTGATGTTCCTCCTTTTTCTCCTCTTTTTGTTCTTCATGGAATAACTCAGAAGACGTTAGAATTTTCATAATATACGCACTTGCTCCAGAGATGGGAAAAGTAAAGGCACATCCTCTATTGGGTTTGTGAAGCGAGAGCCCCTCGGTGAGCGCATCGAATAATGCCGGCACTTGTGTTTTTAACACTGGACAAAAAAGAATCGCCTTTTCAGAAACACCTAGTCCTAAAAGATCGATGATCTCATTTGTGACGGTTCCTTCACCGGTACACAAATATTGAGCGGGTGCTTTTTGTGAAGCAAAGATAGCATGAGCTTTTTTTATATCTTTATAATTGATGATCAATAGCAACATTCGAATTGCCGGTTTATTAGACGTCATCTTCAGAATCCTCCCATTCCTCAATGCCATTGAGTTCCTCTTTTACTAAATCTATATTCCGCAGAGATTTTGCGGCTTTCCATTTATAAATAATCCCCATAATCTGTACGGCAATCAGAGGTGTCAATGCAACAAGAGCTACTACACCAAACGCATCCGCCATAATATTTCCATCGAGGGATTTACTAACTCCGATACACAAAGGAAGCAAAAAGGTGCTAGTCATAGGCCCGCTTGCTACACCGCCGGAATCAAAGGCAATCCCGACAAAAATCTTAGGAACAAATTTAGAAAGAATCAACGCGATAATATATCCAGGGATGATGATCCAATAGATACTAATACCTGTGAGTGCGCGCAACATCGCTAAGCCAACACTGATTGCAACACCGATTGAAAGGCAAGCGTTCATAGTCGTTGCTGCAATCGAACCGCCGGTAACATTGTCGACTTGATGATTTAATACTTGAATTGCCGGCTCCGCTTTTACGATAAAATAGCCGATCAACATCCCGATTGGAATCAGCAACCATTTAAATTCACTTGCGGCCAGCTCGCTGCCTAACAAACTGCCTACAGGAGCAAATCCAATGCTGACACCTGTCAAAAAAAGGACGAGACCGATATAAGTATATAGAAATCCGATAATCATCCGAACGTATTGTCGATGATGATACCGCCGACTGATCAATTGGAAAAGCAAAAAAAGCAAACCGATTGGTAAAATAGAAATAGCGACTTCTATTGCAAAATGAGGCAATTCTAGCATAAATTCACGTATGACATCTTGGGTAGTGGTGACATCAAGAAACTCGATGGGGGTATAAGGCGTATCAGTTGGACGGAAGAAAATCCCCAACAGCAAAACCGCCAAAATAGGTCCAACACTGGAAATGGCAACTAAACCAAAGCTGTCATCAGAAGCATTTTTATCACTTCGTACGGAAGCTAGCCCAACACCTAAAGCCAAAATAAAGGGCACAGTAATAGGACCGGTGGTAGCACCGCCAGAATCAAATGCGACGGGGACAAAATCATTTGGGGTCAGAAATGAAAGGAGGATTACAATGAAATAGAGAATCATCAATATCAAAGATAAATTGATTTTAAATAAGATTCGCAAGACGGCCAGCGTCAAACAGCTCCCGACCCCGACAGCTACAGTCCATACCAATAAGCTGCTAGGGATTGCCGGCATTTGATCAGCTAATACTTGTAGATCAGGTTCAGCGATTGTGATCACCGCTCCGATAATAAACACGCTGAGGATCAGTAAAAATATTTTTTTACTTTTGGAAAGCTGGATTCCTATCCCTTCACCAAGTGGAATCATGGATATTTCAGCACCAAGCTGAAAGAAGCCCATTCCGATAATCAGCATCACTGCCCCGGCTAAAAACATAGCAAATGTCCCAATCTCCATTGGAACTAAAAAAACGCTGATAACTAGAACGGTAATTGTGATCGGCAAAACTGCCGACAACGATTCAGAAATATTTTCTTTTAGTTTTTGATTCATAGCTTCACTCCTTTTTTTATTGTATACAGAGTAGATCTCTGTGAAATGTAAAAAATGCTGAATAACTTAAATGAATTATATTTTTTTAAGAAAAAACCTTTATATAACTTCTTTTAATATAATACTAGGGCTATGATACACTTTTCTTGACTATCAGTTACGTTACCGGAAGGAATGAACTCTATTGAGAAAAACATATGATCG
>NZ_BJDQ01000016.1 GCF_005405225.1 Enterococcus dongliensis | reverse complement strand
AATCCATCCTCTCGTAGATAAGTTTAATTTATTTCTGTCTCTACGAAAAGTTGTCTAAGATTTGATACTAACACCAAATGAATGCATAAACATATTCAGTACAAATAAAGGAATCAAACAAGGAGAAAAAATGGAAGATTATGAAGTCATATTAAATGCGTTGATGGCACATTTAAATCCAGCAGATATGCCGCAAGATAATACTATTCCCGTAGGAATTTCAAATCGGCATATCCATTTAAGCCAAACTGCTGTAGATAAATTATTTGGTTGCAACTATCAATTGACCAAATTAAAGGATTTATCTCAACCTGGTCAATATGCTTGTAAAGAATGTCTGATGATTTGTGGACCGAAAGGTGTGATTGAAAAAGTCCGTATTTTAGGTCCAGTTCGTCCAGAGACACAAGTAGAAATTTTACAAAGTGATACTTTCAAATTAGGTATCAAAGGTGCATTGCGGTTATCCGGGGATTTAACAGGAACTCCAGGGGTCACTTTGATAGGTCCTAAGGGTTCATTTGAAATTACTCAAGGAGTGATCGTAGCTAAGCGTCATATCCATATGTTGCCAGAAGAAGCAGTTCGTTTTGGGGTAACTGATGGAGAAGCTGTTACTATCGAATTTGATGGTGAACGGGGCGGGAGTTTAGCAAATGTTATTGTCCGTGCGAAAGAAAACTCAGGTTTAGAATGTCATATTGACACTGAAGAAGCGAATGCTCTTGGCGTTACGTCAGGGACAAAAATAAAAATCAAAAAATAATTAGGAGGAACATAAAATGAAATCAGATGCATTAGGAATGATTGAAACAAAAGGATTGATTGGATCAATTGAGGCAGCGGATGCTATGGTCAAAGCTGCAAATGTAACTTTAGTTGGTAAAGAACGCGTTGGCGGGGGAATTGTTACCGTCATGGTTCGTGGAGATGTCGGTGCTGTTAAAGCAGCAACAGATGCTGGAGCAGCCGCAGCTCAACGCGTAGGAGAGTTACTATCTGTCCATGTTATTCCACGTCCACATTCAGAAGTAGAATCAATTTTACCAACAACAAACGCGTAAGAAAAGTAAAAAACTACCTATTTGATTTATTAAATAGGTAGTTTTTTTAGAGCAGTATATCTATAAAAAAATCTTTTGAAACAGGTATCATCTATGATAAAAATGCTATCTTTTTGAATTAGATTAAATCATAATAGTTCAGCAATCTCTTCATCAATAATTAAGTCAGTAATAACATTCATATTAAGAAGAGCTTGGATACTTTCAGTTTTTTCTTTTCCGGTAGCAATGATTACTACGCGAGGAATTTTTTTTATATCTTTTAATTCAATTCCAAGTAATCGTTGTGAAAATCCTCTTTTTAAGGGTGTGCCATTAGCAGTAAAAATAGTACTGCCAATATCTCCAATAGCGCGTTCTTTTTTTAGTAGCGCTGCTTCTTCCGTAGAGATGTATTTTAATTTTTTATACGTAGAAGACCGTACAGGGTCACTAACTCCAAGAAGAGCAAAATCTACTTTTTTCCCTTCATCAATAATTTCTTTAACTAATTCTGTATGCAGAAGAGTTTCTTTTACCTCTAAAGTATCTGCTATAGCTGGAGCATAAAAATAGGAAACATCACAATTATATTTTTCTGATAAAACAAAAGCTAAGTGATTAGAATGAAAACGAACTTCAGAAAGTCCGATTCCTCCAACTAGTGGGATAATTTTCAAGTGATTTAGTTTTAGTAAATTTGCCTGTTCTACATATTCATAAAGAGTAGATCCCCAACCAATACCTAGTTTATTAATATTACTAAGTAAAGGTTCAATAAGGTCAACACATAATTTTCCTGCAGCAACTTTTATATCTTTTTGTTTCTTAGCAGCAATTCTAACGTTTTTTAAGTCATATTTTTTTGCAAGCATTTCTTGAAGTTTGACTAAATGCAACTCATTATGTTGGATTGTAATCTTCACGATACCTTTTTCCTTGGCTTCATGAAGCAATGAAGCGACTGTTGGACGTGAGATATTTAATTTTTTTGCAATTTCACTTTGGGTAGCTTCTTCTTCATAGTATAAAAGAACAACTTTTATAATCAAATTTTCTCTATCTAACATATCTCCCGATTCCTCCTTAAGAACTAGTAACATATGTTACCGAGTCTTTTTTTTTATATCAAATGATAAGTATATATTCCGTTGACTTTTCAAAGTAATTATACTACTATTTTTACAAAAGTAAATATAATTTATCAAATGTAAAATAAAGGGGCGGTAGTTTTGTTAATCAACACAAAAGTAATGCTTTTAGAGGCTCGAAAAGAAAACTATGCAATACCAGCTACAAATTTTATTGATTTAGATTCTGCTCGGACGTTTGTCAAGGTAGCAGAGAAATTAAACAAACCTTTAATACTACCTTTTGCACAAGCACACAAAGATTTAATTTCACTAGAAGAAGCCGCATTAATCGGTAAATATTTAGCTGAAAAAGTTTCTGTTCCTGTTGCATTGCATCTAGATCATGGAGAGGATTTTAATTTTATTAAACGCGCTATTGATTTGGGATTTACATCTGTAATGATAGATGCCTCTAAAGAGAGTTTAGAGGATAATATCAAAATCACAAAAGAAGTAGTTGATTATGCTCATCAAAAAAATGTGACCGTAGAGGCAGAGTTAGGTCATGTGGGATCAGGTAATAATTATGAAAATCATGAAATGACTGATTCTATCTACACAGAAGTGAGTGATGTACAAACTTTCTTGAGCAATACAAATGTGGATTCTTTAGCGATCTCAATTGGAACCGCTCACGGAGCATATAAAGGGACTCCTATTTTAAATTTTGAACGCTTAGCAGAAATTCGCAAAGTGACAGAGACACCATTAGTATTACACGGAGGTTCTTCCTCAGGAAACACGAACTTGAATCGTTGTGCAGTGAATGGAATTGCTAAAATCAATATTTTTACTGATTTTTTAAACGCAGCCTACAAGAAAAATTTGACTGGAAAACCGAAAGATTATTTAGAAATAAAGCGGTTGGCTAACGAAGGCATGGCGGAGACTCTGGAGAGTTGCTATAAGATTTTTGCTACAAAAAGTGTGAAATGAAAGGGAGGAGCATATGACTAATAATATAAATTATCCATTTTTTGTCTTCAATCCTAAATCTTATCTATATGGAGAGGATTTATTGCTAATAGCTAAAAGAGCAGATGAATTAGCAATGAAGTATCCAGAATGTTCCATATTAGTGACGGTACCTTATACTGATATTTCAGCAGTAAAGAATGCGACAAAAAAAATTATTGTAACAGCACAGCATATGGATGGAATTAAACCTGGAAGAGGAGTAGGGCATGTATTACCCGAAGCAGTCTATCATGCAGGAGCTCGAGCAGTTTTTTTGAATCATGCTGAGAGACCATTAACTATATCAGATTTAGGCAAATCAATGAAAAGGGCAAAAGAATTTGGGATACAGACGATTGTTTGTGCGGATTCAATCGATGAGGCTCGAGCAGTTGCTATTATGGGAGCAGATGTAATTTTGTGCGAACCAACAGAACTGATAGGTACAGGGAAAACTAGTGATGATAGTTATATTCAACAAACAAATCAGGCAATCAAAGCAATCAATGAAAATATTTTAGTTATGCAGGCAGCTGGAATCAGTACCGCAGATGATGTATATCGTACGATTAAGTTAGGTGCTGATGGTACTGGGTGTACAAGTGGGATAACCACTGCCGATTCACCAATAGATATGCTGACTGATATGGTGGACGCTTTAGTGAGAGCATATAAGGAAAGAGGGTAGAAAATGAATATAAAACATGAACAATTGTCACTCGACACACAGGCAGGTAAAATTACTTATTTAAATATTACACAGCAAGTAAGAGAGGTAATTAAAAATTCTGGTATCAAAGATGGTCTCTGTGCGATCACTACACCGCATACAACTTGTTCAGTAATTTTTGAAGAGTATGTGCACGATAAGGATTGGAAGGGCGATGAATTTTTACAAGTAGATCAAAATCGTATTCTAGAGAAAATAATCCCAAGACAACAGACTGAATCTGATTATTTATATCCTGGTCCAGCTCATGTAGAATTTCTGAAAGATCTAGCAGCAAATGATCCAAACTACTTACCCGATCCTGTATCGATTCTAAATGCAGATGCTCATATTAAAGGATCACTGTTTGGTGCTAGCGAAACAGTAATCATTAAGGATAATGAACCACTGATTGGCTCAGTCGGTTATCTTTACTTTATTGATTGGGATCAAAATAGAGAACGTATCCGCACGTGTAACTTGATGATTATGGGTCAGTAAGAGGCTTAAGAAGCAACCACATATAAAGATTGTGGTTGCTTCTTTTGCTAGAAATTTTATTGTCTAACCGCAATAGAGAGATTTATCAATTAATTGAGCTGTTAAAAAAACGTTCAATCTCCAATTGGGCAGCTTCGATTGAATCAGAAGCATGGATAATATTCTCGCTTTTATTTAGAGCAAAATCTCCCCGAATGGTTCCAGGAGCAGCTAGCAGGGCATCTGTTTTTCCAATCATTTTCCGCACTATTTCAATCACGCGCTCACCTTCTAGTAAGATAACAATCACAGACCCAGATGTCATGTAGTTAATTATATCGAGAAAAAAATCTCGCTCTTTCAAATGATCGTAATGTTTTCTAACTAAAGGTTCATCTAAAACAGTTTGATACATTTTTTTGATCGTTAAATTTCGATCCTCGAATCGTTGAATGATTCGTCCAACTAATTTTCTTTGTACACCGTCAGGCTTAATAATTACTAACGTCTGTTCCATCATTGCTCACCTCATAATAAAATTTGGATTTTAATTTTGACTGTGTTGAGAATGCTATTTTTTCCAATCTTCTAGATTTAGTTGTTAGACGCGCTTAACTTTTGTTGAAAGTCATTCATCTAGTTTAATCTAATATACCTACAAATTGTGAAATAGTAAACTATTTTTCTAAAATCACGAAACTGTATTCACAAAAAATATTACTATCAAATTATTTTTTTGAGGAAATAGTTCAAAACAAACGGAAACAGTTGTAATTAAATGGATAATACGTTATATTAATTATTGTGATACTTGAAAAGTGAGTAACGGCATAAAAGTAACCGAGAAATGAAGGACAAAGAAATATTTTTTTTATAGCCATTTGTGATTTTTTTCACTAAAAAATATTGAAATCAGGAGAGTGATATTATGGAAAAAAAGAACCTGAAAATCCCATTTTGTTGTGTAAATTCTGAGGTGTTATGGAAAGGTGAAGAGGCGCTAATCAATGCATTATCAATTGACAAAAAGATTGCTCAACTAAATTTAGATGCAATTTTTACTGCGAGATTATCCGATGTTCCGTTGATAAAAGCTGCAACAAATCGGATTCAAGTGGGAATTACTTATCACGATTCGATGAAGGATAAACTAAAAGAAATAAAAAAAGCAGGTGTAGACGTTTTGATTTTTGATGGTATCGATCAAGTTTTTAAGTTCACTGCACTAGAAAGGGTGATCAATACGGCCAATAAGTTAGAATTTCTGATCTTGGCTCGAGTAGATAACCCATTAGAGATTCCAAAATCACTCTTAAAAAAAATCCAGATAATCAAATGGAAAGACAATCAATCCCATGAAGAAAATAGTTCTCTTAGAAAGAATGAAAAATCAGATATTCTCAAAATAAAAAACGAGAATCCTAATCTTTCAATCATTTATGGGGCAAAAAAAATATCAACTGATTTGATTTTAAATTCATTGCTAAAAGGAATGGATGGTATTGGTGAATATAGTCAGTGCAAAAATACCTATGAAAATTTAGATGAAATGTTTTATGCCATCCATGATTACAAGAATGTTCAAGAATTTATTAATACATAAACCGTTTGATTTCAGAAAGTTTCTTAGGCGCTCATTTTTATCTAAGGCAGTTTAGACAAAAGCTTGCAGATTTTCTCTCGAGGAAAATCTGCAAGCTTTTTTACTGAGCAAATAGAATAATCGGTTGATAGAAAATGTAGATAAATGTTATTTTAAATAAATTATAATTCAAGTTTATTTTTCTTATATTTAAGCATATTTTTTTAGATTACAAAAAAAAATAAAAGAAAGCGTTGACAAATAGTTATCTCATGCTATACTTTCGTTGTAAGACATATGACAACGTTGTTAGCATATGCCAAAAAAGTTTGGAGGGTTTCAAATGACGTTATATGGTAAGTTATTGGAAAGAGAAAGAAATAGTGCTCCGATTAAAGTTGGAGTAATTGGTGCGGGTCAGATGGGATTTGGAATGATCTCTCAAATTTCTACAATTCCCGGTATGATTGTAGCAGGTATTAGTGATATTAACTTAGATGCTGCAAATCGTGCTGCAGATGCATACAATGCTAGTGCAGACAAAAAAGTTGATATCTTGATCAGTCAAGATTTCAAAGATATTATTAATTCTGATAAAGTTGAGATTATTGTAGACGCAACTGGTGTTCCAGAAGCTGGTGCTCAAATATCATTAGAATCACTTATGGCAAAAAAACACTTAGTGTTACTAAATGTTGAAATTGATATTACAATTGGCCCGCTAATGAAGAGATTATATGATGCAACTGATTTAATCTATACTGGTTCAGATGGTGACGAGCCTGCTGCAACTATGCAAATGTATGAATTTGCTAAAAGCATGGGAATGGAAGTATTAGTAGCAGGTAAAGGTAAAAACAATAAATTGATGGTACACGCTAACCCTGATACTGCTGCTGAAAAAGCAAAAGCTCAAGTAATGAGTCCTAAAATTTTAGCCTCATTCCAAGATGGTACTAAAACGATGGGAGAAATGAATTTATTATCTAATGCTACTGGATTTGTTCCTGATGTAGTAGGTATGCATGGGATTTCAGCTGACTTAGATGGTACTGTTCAAAACTTAGACATAAAGGAAAACGGCGGAGTTTTAAGTAAATTTGGCGTTGTTGAATATGTGGACGGAATCGCTCCAGGAATCTTTTGTATCGTTAAAGGACAAAATGAAGGTGTTGCTCACGAATTAAATTATTTATTGAAGAAAGGCGAACGAGATCACCATATCTTATATCGTCCATACCATTTATGTTCATTAGAAACACCACTTACTATCGCACGTGCAGTTTTAGAGCAAGATACGGCGATTGTTCCGATGGGAGCTCCTGTATCAGAAACTGTGTGTGTGGCTAAAAAAGACATCAAAGCTGGAGAAAAAATTGATGGCATCGGTGGATTTTGTGTCCGTGGTGTACTAGAGACACATGAAGATATGAAGAAAAATGCGAATATTCCAATTGGTTTGATTGCAGGTGCAGTTGCGAAAAAGGATATTAAAGACGGAGCATTCTTGACAATAGATGATGTAGAATTAGATGAATCAACAACTGTTTATAAATTACGCAAGTTGCAAGATGAAACTTTTGCCTAATTAGAAAGTTAACCTAGCTACAGATGGAGTTTTCTTCTATCTGTAGCTTGATATAGAAAAGAGGAGATTGTATGCGAATTCTACTAATTATTCTTTTCTTTTTGATGGTGACTCAAAGTCTGACAAGCATTATGCAGGTAAAGTATTACCAAAAATTTATCCGAAAAATCACTGAAAAATTTGATCATTGTTCAACATATGAATTATACACAGATGTATCAAAAGGCTCTTTGTTCAAAACGATTGTAGCTGTCGTAATTGATGCGAATGGTAAGATAATTAACTGCTATGCTTGCAAAGGTCTGACAATATTTGCACGTTTCAGAAAAGAAGAAGTTTATCATAATATAACATTGGCAGAAATTCATCAAAAAAGAATAAATCAAGATCGTGTCAATTCCATAGAGAATGTACTAGACAAAATATATTTAAGGAAAATGGAAGCGATTTCTGATATTTAGGAGGAATTATAATATGAAGTACATCGAATGGTTTGGTAAAAATTTTATTGGATTATTTGAAGCAGGTGGGAAGCAATTCATGGATTTTATGACGGGGATTGTTCCACTGCTTATTGTTTTACTAACTTTCACTTATTCTGTTATTGCATTTATAGGACAAGAACGTGTTGATAAAGCTATCCGCTATTGTTCAAAATATATGATTTTACGTTACTCTCTTATGCCGATGCTATCAGTTATGATGTTGACGAATCCTATGGCATACACATTTGGAAAATTTGTTAAAGAAGAAGAAAAACCTGCTTTTTATGATTCAGTGGTATCTTTTTTACACCCAGTGACTGGTTTATTCCCATATGCTAATGCAGGTGAGCTGTTTGTGTATTTAGGAATCGCGAATGGTGTGATGAAAGCAGGATACAGTCAATCTAGTTTGGCAGTTCGCTATTTTTTAGTGGGTATTGTGGTCATTTTAATGCGTGGTATTGTAACAGAAAGATTGACAAAATTCTTGATTGCTAAGGAAGCGAAAAGTGTAAAAGCATAAATTAAAATGAATTTCTAAATACAGGAGGTAAATAAATGTATAAATCGGTCTTTGTAGAACCTGGAACTGGTGGTTGGGGAGTAGGCCTAACGTTAACTCCTACAGAAAAACGAAATAAAGTAGTATCTGTAACTGGCGGAGGTATTCATCCTGTTGCACAACAAATAGCAGATTTGACAGGTGCGGAAGCATGGGATGGTTTTAAAAATCAAATTCCTGAGGATGAAATGATTTGTGCTGTAATTGATTGTGGAGGAACGGCTAGGATTGGGGTATATCCAATGAAACGTATTCCAACAGTTGATATTCTACCTTCATCACCATCGGGGCCATTAGCAAAACATATTACAGAGGATATCTTTGTTTCAGGTGTTAAACCTGGAAACATAAAATTAACAGATGAGAAGAATATTGTTCCAACAGAAAAACCTCAAGCAACTGAAGAGGTAACCGAAGAAAAATTTGAAGAAACGTATGCAAAAGCAAAAGAAGCGCATGCTCAAGAAAATGCTAAAAAAGATAGTTTTTTAGTTAAATTCTCTCGTGGAATCGGTGGAGTAATGGGTGTGTTTTATCAATCAGGTCGTGATGCTGTGGATATGCTATTAAAGAATATTATTCCCTTTATGGCATTTATTAGTATGATGATCGGTATTATCAACTATACTGGCATAGGAGATCTAATTGCTAAAGTTTTATCACCATTAGCGGGTTCGCTTCCAGGTATGATTGTGCTATCATTAATTTGTAGTATTCCAATTTTATCACCAATTTTAGGACCAGGTGCAGTTATTTCTCAAGTGATTGGGGTATTGATTGGTACTCAAATTGCGAATGGATCGATTCCTGTTCAATACGCATTACCTGCCCTTTTTGCAATTAATGCACATGTTGGTTGTGATTTTATTCCAGTGGGATTATCGCTAGGAGAAGCAAGTCCTGAAACAGTCCAGGTTGGAGTTCCAGCAATTCTGTATAGCCGTGTACTTACCGGGTTTACTGCGGTAATTATTGCATATTTTGCAAGTTTTGGAATGTATTAATAAATCTGAATGGAGAGTAGTTAAGATGGTAAAGACAAAAATAACAGAAATTGGAAGTATGGTACCAGCTTTCGAAGAAGAACGATTAATAATTTTATTTGGTCCAAAAGCAACACCGGAATTAAGAGATATTTCAGTTATCCATGAAGTAGAAGAACAACCAAATGACTCAATTTCAATTGGTGGGAAACTAAAAATTGGAAATAAAGAGTATACTATAGAAGAGGTTGGTTCACAGGCAAATTCGAATTTTGATGAATTGGGTCATATTTCTATTTACTTCCGTAATGAAGTAGGAGAAATCTTGCCTGGAGCAATTATTGTGAGTCCGGGAGAATTTCCAAGTTTTGAAGTTGGCGACGAAATAGAATTTATTTAGCTGAAAGTCTCCCTTTTTATATGAGGGAGTTTTTTTGATTGGGAGGAAAAGGGATGGTTAACCAAGATAATCGAGATTTAGTAAGAGTAGCGACGATGTATTACAAAGAGGATATGAAACAATCTGATATTGCTCAGCAATTAGGTTTTTCGAGACAATTGGTATCGAAATATCTTATAGATGCAAGAAGTAGTGGAATCGTTGATATTAATATTAATAGTTCGAGCGCGTATTCGGTTCAGTTGGAGATAAAATTACAAAAGGTTTTTGGTCTAAAACGTGTTGCGGTATTAGATACTAGCTATTTGAAAAGGCATGAAGTGGAAAAATTGATTATTCAAACCGCAATTTCTGCATTCAAAAAAGACGTAGCTAGAGCTAAGAAAATCGGTGTTTCATGGGGGAAAATGCTTCGTCGCTTAACAGATGAGTATCCTTACGTTAATCAGCCCGATACGACGATAATTCCTCTTATTGGTGGGATGGGATCTGATCAAGTGGAAGTTCACTCTAATCAAATTGCACATGATTTATCTAGAAAGATGCGTGCAAAATGTAAATATCTTTATGTACCTGCACTTGTGGATAGCAAAGAAATAAAGAAAAATCTAGTAGAAAATATAACAGTAAAAGATGTTCTTGAAGCTGGAAAAAATGTAGATCTTGCTTTTGTAGGGATTGCTTCCCCTTTTTCTGAAAATAATACGATGACTGAAATCGGTTATATTGATCAAAAGGATATCGCTGATTTGAGAGATTCTCAAGTTATTGGCGATGTCAATTCCCGTTTTTTTGATTGGGAGGGGAATGAGACATCATGTAGAATCAATGAAAATGTAATTGGAATTAATTTGAAGGATATAAGAAATATTGAACGTGTGTGTGCCATTTGTTTCGAGGAAGAAAAGAAAGATGTTTTATATACAACAGTTGATTCGGGAATCATCAACTGTATAGCATTGACGGATTCTCTAGCAGAATATCTACTTATAAAAAAGGAACAATCTACTATAAAACGATAAGTTTTTGAAAATTGGATTTTACTTGGAGGAACTTTATGGGATTGCTAGATGATAAAAGATTATTAGTAGAAATTGCCTCATTATATTATGAACATGGACTGAAACAAGAAGAGATTGCCAAGAAATTGAATATCAGCAGGTCTTTAGTATCGAAATTTTTAGATAAAGCTAGGCAAGAAGGAATCATAGAAATCACTATTCATGATGAATATGCAAGTCCATTTTGGGCTATTGAAGAACAACTTCAAAAGAAATTTGACCTGATTGATGCTATTTGTATTGAATCTTCTGATAGAGGTTTACAAAGCAAACTTTTGGGTATGGCAGCTGCGAAATATTTATCTAGAATTATCCAACCAAAAGATACTATTTGTGTTTCAGCAGGTACAACAGTTCATGAAATCGCAGCTAATTTTCCAAAACAAAATCAAATGATCAATATAAAGTTTATTCCTTTAGTAGGAGGCATGGGTATGGAACATATCACTATTCAATCGAATAAAGTGTGTGAGTTATTTGCCGCACGAACAGGCGGACAAACTGTAGAATTGCATGCTCCGATTACAGTCGATGACGCCCCTTCTAAAGAAGTTCTAATGCGTCAGTCATTTATCAAAAAAATCTTTGAAGAAGGGGAAAAAGCAGATATCGCTCTTGTAGGAATCGGCGGCGCTCCTATCTATTCAACACTTACTGATGCATACCTTACAGATCAAATAAATGAGGAATCAGAATACTCACGAGAAAGAATTGCTGGGGATATTTGCTATAA
The DNA here is from genome assembly GCF_005405225.1 of Enterococcus dongliensis. Lineage (GTDB taxonomy): Bacteria > Bacillota > Bacilli > Lactobacillales > Enterococcaceae > Enterococcus_A > Enterococcus_A dongliensis. The sequence continues at coordinate 17,999 of NZ_BJDQ01000016.1, read as the reverse complement.
TTTCATTAACCATTCTGGTGAGCTAGCTAAATGTGATTGGAATGAAAGGGTTTTATCGATTGATTTAAATAAACTAACATCAATCCCTAAACGAATAGGTGTCTCTGGTGGGAAAGAAAAGGTGGCTGGTATAAAAGCAGCACTTACAGGAAAGCTAATAAATATTTTGATTACTGATGAAAAAACGGCTAGAGATTTGTTGAATCAGTAAAAAAATACATCGATATAAGTTACATAAAAAGCGCTACTTCTTTTTTAGAAATATGAATAAGTATTGAAAATTTCTTTGTTATTAATTAAAAAAATTATTGTCACTATAAATATAATATCGTCTATAAGTCCAGTTATCTTAAAAGGTGGCTGGACTTATTTATTCTAAGTGATGGATACAAAAATTTTATTTTGTTCGAGTGTGTGATTTCAAGTCGATCGAAAGTAGTCGAGCGTTTGGCTGATAAAAATTTGGAATTGTTACAAATGACACACATGATATCTTCGTGGAGATCATGTGCTGTAACTATTTAGACGAGACTAATCTGATTGGGCGGGTCTATCCATTCATACTAGTATTTGTCAAAGCTGAAAGAAGGACAAGACTTGAAAGATTAGAGAGACTCTCTCGATTATAGGTTTGTATTGAGTCGATCGAACTTCTTAACTGGTAGGGACTGATCTCATCAATGAGGTTGGAAAAATGATTAAAAAAGAACCAACTAATTATTGTTTTAGTTATAATGATGATGGGGGTGTGGATAATGGACATGCTTAAACAAAAGTGGGAACAATATGGGCGAGGAACTAGCTTCAATTACAGTAAAATTGAAAAGAAGTTACATGGAAATTATCCAATTATCCAATTCGATGTTAATACGCCGATTGTTCTTCGAGGCGAATCTCCACAATATATCTACTTTATTCTTAGTGGAGTAGCGATTGGGACACGAGACTATGAGGATGGCAATGAGTATGACTATTTTCATTTAGACAAAAGCAATGGAAGTGTAGGATTATTGGAGACCTTAGCTCAAAAAGAAGCAATCATTGCTACGGTCAGCTGTTTGAGTAAAGTCGAAGCAATTCGAATCCCGTCTGCAATTGTATATGAATTGATCATGCAAGATCTGGAGTTGCTTCGCTTGAGTCTCCATCTTTTAGCAGATGATTTGTATGATCGTTCTGGAAATGATGGATTATTTTACCATCTTGAAGGCATCGATCGGCTACGTTACTTTTTGATTACTTATTACGATGAACACATAACTACTGAAGGTAGTCTTATTGAAGTTGAGGAACGTCGAGAAAAAATCGCGAATAAATTAGGCATGAGTGTTCGAACAGTAGGACGAGCATTAAAAAAACTAAAAGAGAACCAAGAAATATTGAATAAAAGTAGAAAAATAGTTATCGGACAAAAAGAACAGCAACGTTTGAGAGAAAATATATCGTATATGTAATTTTAATCAGATTACTGACCACGAGAGGACATCTGTCCTTTCGTGGTCAGCTGTTTTTAAATATACTTGAGTCACAAAACAGCAAACGGTTACATTGTGTACTTGAAAAATAGAAAGTAGGGAAAAAGATGAAACGAGGAATAAAATATGACTTTGGTCTGCAAGCATTGATGTTGATCCCAGTGGGCGTTTCTTTAAATGTGGTTGGGTATCAATTGTGTACGATTTTAAAATTACCAGTATTTATTGACCAAATTGGTACGTATTTAGTTGCTTTAGTCGCAGGACCATGGGTGGGGCTTATCACAGGTTTTCTAGGAAGTTTAGTGAATGGGATGCTAAATCCAGTAGCGATTCCCTATAGCTTAGTATCCATGAGTATTGGATTATTTGCCGGTTATTTTTCGAAATTCAAGTTTTTTAAAAATATCATTGGGATAGTGGTTGCTTGTGCTGTTTTGACTGTTATATCTGCTGGTTCTGCGGCAATCGTCACGGTATTCATGTTTGGTGGAATAACAGGTGCAGGGACTGATTTAGTTACAGCTACGTTTTTAGCAGCAGGTCGGCAACTATGGGACTCTGTTTTTTCAACGAATATTATTACAGGCTCTATCAATACTGTTTTGAATTTTGCAATCAGTTATTTAGTTGTAAAAAGAATTCCGCCACGCTTTTTGATCAAATTAAATTATGGTGCGCCATATATTGATAAGGAGGTTAGGGAAGATGCTTAGTCAAATTGGTAAATGGTATCCTTCTACAAAATTGATGATTGTCGTTAGTGTGATAATCATCAGCATGTTTTCGACTATTCCAACGGTTCAATATGTTCTTTTTGGTTTATCTATTTTATTGAGTCTATGTTCAGGGACATTGAGTAATTTTTTTAAGACATTTTTTAAATCGATAGTCATAATTATTTTATTTATTTTTTTAGTTCAAGTTTTTATTGTTCAAAATGAAGATAGTCAAAAAATTTGGTGGGTTATCGGTTTTTCAGAGATTGGTCTGAATACGAGTATTGGATTATCTTCTCGAATTGTAGCGATAAGTTCAATTATTATTTGGTTTTTTCAAGTGACTAGTGTAAAAGACATCATTTCATCATTGGAAAAAGCTAATATTCCTAAAAAAGCGACTTTCGTAATTGCTTCGACAATTCAATTAGTACCGCAGATGACTAAGTTGTCACAAACAATTACAGATGCACAAAGAGCTAGAGGAATCGAGACAGATGGTTCAATTCTTACACGGTTGAAGGCACTTTTACCAATGATGGGACCATTGGTACTCACTTCTATTCAACAAATTGACGAGCGTGTCTTAACGCTAGAAGCACGCGGGTTTTCGGCGCCAGCTCGCAAAACGGCTTATTATTCAATAGAGAAGACAGCTGTTGACTATGTCATTGTTGCTATTTGTATCGTAAGTTTGATTGCCTACTTTATAGGAGGTCCATTATGAGCATAATCGAATTAAAAAATGTTTCTTATAGTTATCCATTAGAATCTGAAGAAGTGATTAAAGGGATTGATTTAGTTTTAGAAAAGGGAAAAGTATACGGCTTGATTGGAAACAATCAGTCAGGAAAAACGACATTGTGCAATATCATCAGAGGATTCATCCCAGCAATGTTTTTCGGTGATTTAGCAGGGGAAGCAATGTACAAAGGAAAATCTGTACAAAGTTATAATGTCGGCGCATTGGCTGCCGAGATAGGTTATTCTTCTCAAAACCCTTTTACTCAAATCTCTGGAGTTAAAGATACAGTGGAAGAAGAAATCGCCTATGGAATGGAAAATATAGGTATCGATTTAGAAACAATGAAGACCACGATTTCTAGATTGATCAAATTATTCCATCTAGAAGAGATTCGAACCAAAAATCCGTATGAATTATCCGGGGGACAAAAACAACGGGTAGCATTGGCTTCAATCGTAGCACTCGATCCTGAAGTGATTATTTTAGACGAACCAACTTCACAGCTTGATCCTCAAAGTACGGAGGAAGTATTTAAAATCATTTCATTACTTAAAGAAAGTGGTAAAACGATCATTGTAGTAGAACACAAGGTAGATTTATTGGCGGAGTTTTGTGATGAAATCATCTTGATGGAAGAGGGACAAATCATTGAATTCGGTTCAGTTCATGAAGTGTTAAGTGACCCTGATATTTTGAAACATGGGGGTTCATTGCCGCAAGTAGCTGAATTTTTTATCAAGCATGTGAAAAATTGTGAACGAGTTCCTATAACAATGTCAGAAGCAATTGAAATATTGAAAGGAGCCAAAGCCTTATGAGTTTTTTAACCTTAAGAAAAGTTAGTTACAGCTATCCTAACGGTTTTGAAGCTGTTCAAGATGTTTCATTAGATGTTCAATTAGGCGAGGCTGTTGCGATTATTGGTCAAAATGGTGCAGGGAAAACCACAACAGTAAAATTAATGAACGGACTATTACGACCAACAAAAGGTGAGATTTTGGTTGAAGGCAAATCAATACAGTCACTGACTACAGCCCAAATCTCAAAACGTGTAGGATATGTTTTCCAAAATCCTGATGATCAGATTTTTCAAGATAGTATTGAGAAGGAGATTTCATTTGGTCCTAAAAATCAGAAGTTAGAAGACTCCGTTGTAAAAGAACGAGTATCGAGTGCAGCAACTTTATGTAATTTAAAAGAGGTTTTGAGCGAGCATCCGTATAACTTGCCTTACTCAAAGAGAAAATTTATCACGATTGCTGCAATCATAGCGATGGATCCAGAAGTCATCATATTAGATGAACCAACTGCAGGGCAGGATCGCGAATCTACGGTTTTATTAGGAAAAATAATTAAGAGTCTGACACAGAAAAATAAAATAGTGATTACCATTACTCACGATATGGAATTTGTAGTCAACGAGTTTTCTCGTGTGTTTGTATTTGCAGATAAGCAATTACGTAAAGAAGGAACCCCAAGAGAAATATTTTGGGATGAAAAATTGTTGTCATTTAGTGCATTGAAACAACCGTATATTTGCCAATTAGCGAATGCGTTAGGAATACAAAATATACTAACAATGGAAGAATTAGGGAGGAAATTATTGGAATGAAAAATATTTTGATTGATTGTGATCCAGGACATGACGATGCTCTAGCAATCATAGTCGCTTTAGCCAATCCTCAAAAATTAAATTTACTAGGAATAACGACTATTGGCGGAAATCAAACGATAACGAAGGTAACAGAAAATGCAAAAAAACTATTAGGATTCTTAAAAGCAAAGGTACCTCTAGCAGCCGGTCAAAGTAATCCTTTAAAACGATCATTGAAAACGGCGCCAGAAGCACATGGAGATACTGGAATGGACGGTCCTTTTTTCGACGGGACTACGTATCCATTGAGTGATCTGAGCGGTGTTGATTTTCTTTATGAAAAAATTATGGCCTCAGAAGGAACAGTGACCATAGTTGCTTTAGGCCCTTTGACAAATATTGCTTTGTTGCTTACTAATCACCCTGAAGTCAAAGGAAAAATAGGTACAATTTCTTTGATGGGTGGTGGGATTGATCATGGAAATTATACCGAATTAGCTGAGTTTAATATTTATGTGGACCCTGAGGCAGCTGAGATCGTTTTTCAGAGTGGATTACCAATCGTTATGGCAGGTCTAGATGTTACTGAAAAAGCAGAAATTACAGTTGCCGAGATTAAAGCACTTCAAGGAAAAGGCAGAGTAAGTCAGCTAGTCTATGAATTATTATCTTTCTACAATGAATCTGGTCGTCAATTTGGGTTTATTGATTCACCAATCCATGACCTATGTGCGGTCGCATATTTATTAGCACCTGAGATATTTAAAGGTACTTACGCAAATATTCATGTCATCACGGATGAATCTTTAGCTAGAGGACTAACTTATGGGGACTTTCGAAAAAGTGCTTCAAAATTTAAACCAACGTTAGTATTGCAAGAAGTAGATCGACAAAAATTTGTTGAGCTATTATTAGAGGCATTACGTTATTTAGATGCTGTTTAATCGGCGTGCTGATAATAATTTTTAGTGTGAAAATTCACAGTTATTCTTTAAAAAAAACGACTCTCATCAAAATACCCTCTCAAGAATTTTCTTGAGAGGGTCATTTTAGTTTGAATAGTCATAGGTTTCTTGTAGCTGTCCGTCTTGTTTATAGATGTTTAAAGCGACAGCTTTATTTTTTGCGATTTCTTTTGCACGAGTAACTGCCGCTTCTTTTGTGTCAAACGCGTCACTTGCTTGACGTGCTCCTTCAGAGATCACTTGCCACTTGGAATCATTGTATTGAACTTTTACATCAGCAGTCAGTAATTTTTTAGCATTTTTATTACGTGTATGAGTGTCTTCTTTTTGAGGAGCTTTCGCTTTTTGAAAGTCTTTCTTTTCTTCGGTAGAAGCAGCATTGTACCATTTTTCTGCTTGGCTAATTGCAATAGGGATCGCTCGATCGTCTGGATAGCCGTCATGAAGCAAGGCATTTCCGATATCAATGGCTTTTTTTCGGATCAAAGGGTCTAAATTTTTCATTGAAACCGGATAGTCATTCATATTCCATGGCATAAACAAGTTCCTCCTTTAAAATGAGTATACTTCTACCTTACTATGTAGCAGCATGTTTTTAAATTGATTTGCTTGAAATGTTTCTTTTTCTGATTTTGCAATCAAAAAGGTCAAGAAAAACTGAGAATATGTTAAGTTGGATATAATATAAAAAAGGAGAAGAGTGATGAAAAAAATATTTGTCTTAGCACCGGATTCGTTTAAAGAAAGTATGAGTGCACCAAAAGTCTGTGAAGTGATGGAACGCGGTATTCGCAAGGTTTCATTAGATGCTCAAGTGATTCAGGTGCCAATGGCTGATGGTGGTGAGGGGACTGTCGATGCGTTAATAATGAGCAATGGAGGTACTCGAATAGAGGTGGAAGTCTCAGGTCCGATTCCAACAGAAAAAGTAACTACCTATTTTGGGGTATTAGCTGATAAAAAAACTGCTGTGATTGAGATGGCTAAGGCTAATGGTATCGATCGATTAGTCAAACAAAAGCGAAACCCGCTACTCACTTCAACTTATGGTACCGGTGAAATGATAAAAGCCGCACTAGACCAAGGTGTTGAAAAAATTATCATTGGTCTTGGTGGAAGTGTGACTAATGATGGCGGCGCCGGTATGGCACAAGCATTAGGTGTTAGATTATTAGACGGTGAAGGGGATGAACTAGCCGCAGGAGGTGGTGCATTAGCCAAACTAGCGAAAATTGATGAATCGATGATTGATCCGAGAATTAAGAAAACAGAGATTATTCTCGCAAGTGACGTGGTCAATCCACTGACTGGCCCAATAGGTGCTTCTATTGTTTTTGGACCACAAAAAGGGGCTACACCAACAATGGTCAAAGAATTAGAAAGCAATCTTCTTCATTATGCAAAAATCATTCAAAGAGATCTCACTATTGATATTCAAAAGGTTCCTGGCGCCGGTGCAGCTGGCGGATTAGGCGCGGGACTTCTTGCTTTTACTGGGGCAAAAATACGTTCCGGTGTGGAGTTAGTGATCGAATTTACCCAACTAGAGAAAAAAATTGCTAAAGCAGATTATGTTTTTACTGGTGAAGGTGGTATAGATTTTCAAACAAAATTCGGCAAAACGCCCTATGGTGTAGCGCAGATCGCTAAAAAATATAACAAACCTGTTTTTGCTTGTGCAGGTTTTATCGGTAATCAAGTCGATGTTTTATATGATGAAGGAATAACAGCAATTTTTGGAATATTAGCTAAGGCAAGTTCGATTGAAGAAGCCTTACAAGCCGGTGAAGATAATTTGGAACGAACGGTTGAGAATATCGTTCGTGTGTTAGCCTTGTAACGTCGCCTAGCAGATTGATAGTGAATAAGCAGAACCCCCAGCATAAATTGCTGGGGGTTCATGAGTTAAGCAGCTAAGTCTAAATCTTTTTCGTTAAAGGTATCTCCATGTTCTAAGTCCCCATACTTATAGCCGCGTTTAAACCAACTAGTTCGTTGTTGGCTCGTTCCATGGGTAAAACTATCAGGAACGACATAGCCTTGGTATTCTTTTTGTAACGTATCATCACCGATTGCATTAGCCGCAGTTATGGCTTCAGCGATATCCCCAGCTTCTAAAATCGGTTGTCCTTGATAGGTTTGTTCGGCTAGATATTTAGAAAAACAACCGGCCAAATAATCAGCCTGCAACTCTAAACGAACGCTATACTGATTGTATTCAGTTTCGGAAACACGTTTGCGAAGTGCATTCAATTGATCTGTTATGCCTAGCTGATTTTGAACGTGATGACCAACCTCATGAGCAATTACATACGCCATCGCATAATCTCCTGTGGCGCCATAACTGCTAGATAGTTCATTAGCAAAACTCAAATCCAAATAAACATTTTGATCAGCTGGACAATAAAACGGGCCAATTTGGGCACTTGCTTGCCCGCAAGCAGAATCGACACTGTCAGTAAACAAAACAAGTTTTGGATTTTGATAAGATTGGCCACGTTTATCAAATTCTTCATTCCAATAATCTTCCAAATGAGCAAAGACTACTGCCGCAAATTCTTTTTCATCAGTATATTCTTTTGAAGAAACGTTTTCTGTTTCATAAGTTGCGGGTGTGATGTCACCACCCAAGCTATCCATGACTGTACCTAAATCACCACCTGATAAAAAGAAAACAACAACAGCGATTAAGAAAACCCCTATCCCGCCACCAGAAGCTATTTTTCCAATGGATCGCCCGCTACTACCGGAGCGCTCTTCAACATTTGAACTTTGCCGCCCCCCGCGCCAACGCATAGTCATTCCTCCTTTATGCCTTTTCTTTTATTTTAATTGAAAATAGAAAAGCCGCCAAAGAATACAACTTAAAAAACTTGAAGAGGAAAAGCATCCATTAACTAGAAATCATCACACAAAAAAATAACAAGTGTTTCGGTATTTGTACTTGTTGTTTACGAGAGTTAGGATTGTAAAAACAACTGTTTTTCTTCTAATAAATATAATTTTGAAACATATTTGTAACATTTCTTTTATCTGCGTGATATATCACTATGTTAGAATTACCTCTGACGTTATGCGATCGATCAGTTTAAATCAACATAATAGCCGGAGGAATAATTAGTGAAAAAAAGCATTATAGCAGCGTTGTTGGTGTGTTCATTTGCTGTCTCAGCGGTACCTAGTATTGCGCTAGCAGATAATTATGACCAACAAATTCAAGAAAAAGATCAAAAAATTAGCGATTTGCAAGGAAAACAATCAGAAGTTCAAGTTCAAATCGACGAATTAACCAATGAAATTGCCACAGTAAGTGGAAAAGTGAAAGACTTAGAAGCAAAACAAGATCAATTAAATAAAGATACAATGAAACTACAAGATAAAATCGCTATTTTAAAAGTGCGTATCGCAAAACGTAACGAAATAATCAAAAATCAAGCGCGTGATACACAAGTGAAAGGCCAAGCAACGAGCTATGTTTCAGCTGTATTAGAAGCTGATTCATTATCAGATGTAATCGGCCGTGTACAAGCGATGTCAACGATTGTAAAAGCCAATCAATCATTGATGGAACAGCAAAAAGCCGATGAAAAAGCGGTCGAAGAAAAAGTGAAAGATAACGAAGCAAAAGTTGCTGAAATTCAAGCAAACCAAAAAGAATTAGAAGCGCAAAAAAATACTATCGCTAACAAACAAGCTGAATTAAATGTTGTGAAAGCTAATTATGCTGCAGAACAAGCAACTGCAGAACAAGATAAAGCGAAATTGAAGAAACAACAACAAGCAGCAAAAGCGGAACAAGCACGTATTTTGAAACAACAACAAGCTGCTGAAAAAGCACGTAAAGCCGAAGAAGCACGTCAAGCAAAAGAAGCAGCAAAAGCACAGAAAGCTTTTGAAGCATCTCAAGCTAAAGCAGCTGCTGAAGCTGAAAAAGCTGCTGCTGAAGCGGATAAGACGACAACATCTAGCTCAACAGAAGAAAGTACATCTTCAGAAACGCAAGCTGATACAACGACCAGTTCGACAAAAGATGATACTGATACACCAACTCCGACACCTGTACCAACACCAAGTACTGGCGGAAAAGTGGACCATACTGGTTCAGGGAATATGTATGCTGTAGGTCAATGTACTTGGTATGTTAAAAATGTCGCACCATGGGCAGGAACATATTGGGGCAATGGTTGCCAATGGGGCGCATCAGCGGCTGCTGATGGTTTCCAAGTAGATGGTACGCCAGCTGCAGGTTCAATTGTTGTCTTTGCACAAGGTCAATCTGTTGGAACTTGGAACGCAGACCCTGCGTATGGACATGTGGCGTATGTGCAATCGTATAACGCTTCAAACAATACGATCACAATCACACAAGGCGGTATGGGCTTCCCAACACCGACTGGACCAAACACTGCAACATTAAGCGCAGCAGGTCTACAATATATTCATCCTTAAAAAAAGTAAGAGTTCTCGAAAAATCGAGAGCTCTTTTTTTTATCAGAAATAAAGTACTTCTATTTGAGAGATTTAATAAAGGGTGGTAGCATGAGACATGTGAGTAAGGGATATTTTGAAAGAAGGAATCACTCATGAAAAAAGTAATCATTCTAGGGGCTCATGGAAAAATCGCTCAAATCGTTACAAGACAGTTATTGACTGAAGACATTAAACAAACGCTTTTTTTGCGTAATTCGGCTCGACTACGGCTTGAAGATCCAGAAAAAGAATCGATTGTTGAAGGAACTGCCACCAGTTTGTTTGATCTAGAGCAAGCAATGACTGATGTAGATATTGTTTATGCAAATTTAGCAGGAAAAATCGTTGAAGAAGCACAAAATGTAGTTGCTGCGATGAAAGCAAAAAACGTGAAACGCTTGATTTGGATCTCAACTTTAGGAATCTATGATGAAGTTCCGGGAAAATACGGGGAATGGAATCACGAACAACTAGATGGCGGTTATCTAGAAAGTTATGCAGAAGCTGCTAAAGTCATTGAAGCTTCTGGATTGGATTATACAATTATTCGTCCAGCCTGGTTAGATGATAAGGATGAAATTGATTATGAATTAACTAATAAAGATGAGACTTTCAAAGGAACAGAGGTTTCTCGCACAAGTGTCGCTGATTTGGTAACGAAGATCATTCTTGATCCAAAAGAATATATCGGAACCTCGCTTGGTGTAAATAAACCAAATACTGATGGCGATAAGCCAGCTTGGTATCGTTGATTTGAAAATTATAACGAGCCAGTGACATCTAACTGTCACTGGCTCGTTTGATTGATATGAAGAAATAAGTAACAATGAAGAGGGATAATTTTTAGTCTTTTTCTAAATAAGGCAGTAAGCTTTGAAAAAGAAGTGCACTAGAGGCGGCTCCAGGATCGATATGGCCAATTGATCGTTCCCCTAAATAAGAGGCACGCCCTTTTTTGGCTTGCATTTGTTTCGTCTGTTCTTTAGCGATAAGGATGCTTTCTTTCGATAAATCAGTATTTTTCATCTTTTCAATGACTGTATACCAAACATCTACCATCGTTTTGTCGCCAGGTTCTGCCTTTCCACGAGTTTGAATACCGGTCAATCCAGTTTCCAAAATAGTTACTAATTGTTCTTTACTAGTAATTTCTTCGATATTTTTTGTTGCTTTAGTTAGATTCATAAATGCTGAGCCGTATAATGGACCAGAGGCACCGCCGACTTTTGAGATCAATGCCATGGAAAGAACTTTGAAAGTATCGCTGATAGTTGTCGGTTTTTTTGTTTCAAAGGCTGCTTTATATTCAATTACTCCTCGATTCATGTTATTCCCATGATCACCATCACCGATGGGCGTATCTAGTTCACTTAAATACTCTTTGCTTTCTTCAATCATTTTGGTGAAATCGGACAACCAAGCCTGAATTTCTGTTACTGTCAATATCATTTTATCTGTGCTCCTTTAAAAGTGATTGTTTACCAAGAAATAGTTGAAACTGGACTTGATAGTGCTTTTTGCCACGAGTGATCGGCTAAATCGATAAACGTCAAAGACAGACCTTGCATATCAATAGAGGTCATATAGTTACCAACTTTATGGAAGGAAACATGGATAGCTTCTTTTGTTAGTAGTTGTAAGACATCGTTAATAAAGATGAATTGTTCCATTAAAGGAGTTCCGCCCATCCCATTGACTAAAACACCAATTTCTTTTGGTTTCTGTTCATATGCGGCTAGCAATTTACTAATGAGTTCTTTTGCTAAATCTTTTGAAGGTTGAAGTTTTTCACGACGATAACCAGGCTCGCCATGAATTCCTACCCCAAATTCAATTTCATTTTCTGACAATGTGAATCCCGGTTTACCAACTTCAGGAACTGTTGCAGCCTTTAATGCAACTCCAATTGTTTTTGTGGCTGCTACAATTCGATCACCTAACTCTTTTAGCGTAGCTAAATTTGCGCCATGACCAGCTGCATCACCAAGGATTTTATGAACTAGAATCGTTCCAGCTACACCACGTTTTCCGGCTGTATAGGTACTATCCTCTACAGCAATATCATCATCTACGACAACAATTTCTGTAGCGATTCCATTCATCTCTGCCAACTCTTTTGCCATCTCAAAATTTAAAATATCTCCAGTATAATTTTTGACGATTAATAAAACTCCTTGACCTTGATCCGCATTTTCAATAGCAATCTCAATCTGATCAGGAGTAGGGGAAGTAAAGACATCACCTAAAACAGCAGCACTTAACATCCCATCTCCGACAAATCCAGCATGGGCAGGTTCATGACCACTGCCACCACCGGAAATAAGTCCAACCTGTTTGTTCGTTGTATTTTTTGCGATTACTCGAGAATCAGCAACACGATGGACTAATTCAGGATAACTATGGACAATTCCAGATAACATTTCTTCAATGATATTTTCTGGTTGATTAATAATTTTTTTCATATCATTTCCATCCTTTTCCAGGAGTATTTTTTGCTTCTAATAAGATATGCTCGACATCATCTGAGACACTTGCAGTAATTCCAGCAGCAAATGCTCCTTCTACTAAAGGTGCATCTACTAATACATATTTTTCTTGTTGTGCTTCTTCTAACATATCAAAAGCTAGTTCAGCACTTAAAACAGCACTGCCTAGATCGGCGAAAACAAAAAATTTCTCGATTGAATCTGCTTCATTAATGACATCAATGATTTTCATTGGGTCACTGCCGAGTTCACCGTCAGAGGTCCCGCCTAATGAAAAAATCTGTAGGGAATCGCTTTGAGCCATCTGCTCAATCATTTCTTTGATTCCATCTGTAATTTTTTGACTATGTGAAACTAATAAAATTGCTTTTTTCATCCAATCACTCCTTGTTTACACATAAAATAGTTTTTAATGAAATTTAGATTGAACGATTTGTCATTTTCATTCAAATTTGATTAAATCAATGATTTTTGATTGTAGGGAATCTTTTTAAAAACGAGAGATCGATATGTATTCAGTAGGAGGAATTAAAACTCCGTCCTACTGATCGCTAATAAAAGCTTATTCAATCTATCAATGAGTGTCTTTATATGCTTGACCAATGCGATCCGCTACGATGATCGCATTAGCCACTTCTTCCTCAACAATTGGAAATGGCATAGAATGTATTGATTCTTCAGGAATTGAAGCGATTTTAGCTACTTCTAAAGCTTCCTCATATGTGATGGATTCGACACCGAGATCTGCCAAGGTAAGTGGTAAACCGATTGATGCCATAAAGTCCATCACTGCATGGATTTCAGTTGTTTCAGCATCTTCTAAAACTAGTTGTGCCAAGGTGGCAAAGGCTACTTTTTCTCCATGAAGACAATGATGGGCGCCTGGAAGAACGGTCATCCCATTATGAATTGCATGAGCAGCTGCTAGACCACCACTTTCAAAACCTAAACCAGACAGTAAAATATTTGTTTCAACAATTTTATTCAATGATTCAGTGGCTAAGTTTGCGTCGCAAGCGATTTTAGCATTTAAACCGTCTTCTTGGAGATGTTCCCAACAAAGTTTTGCCATTGCTAAAGCAGCATAAGTACCACTAGCTGGTGGAGTTAATCCTTCACGAGAACCCATCGGTAAACTAGCATTTACTCTTGAGTAGGAATTGTGCGTTGCCCGAGCTTCGAAATAAGTAGATAGAGCATCTCCCATACCAGCAACAAGAAAACGAGTAGGTGCTTTAGCAATGACTTTCGTATCGACCAATACAACACTAGGACTTTGTTTAAAATAAGCGTAATCATCAAAAGAACCATCCGCATGATAAAGTACAGCAGAATGCGAGGTTGGCGCGTCTTGAGCAGCAATTGTAGGGACAATAATCAACCGTTCTCCTTCTGCTACGACTTTTGAAGCATCGATGGCTTTTCCTCCGCCTAAACCGATAATACAGTCAGTTTGTTTTTCTTCTGCGATTTTTTGAAGCCGTTTTGTTTCTTCCCGAGTAACCTCACCGTTGAATCCGCCTTCAATAAAAGAGATACCAAATTTTTTTGCAGTAGCATCCAGTTGTGGTCGAACACGTTCGACGTCATCGGGATTAGCGATCAATAATGCAGATTTGCCAAATGTAGTGACAAAATAGCCTAAGTTTAATAATTCATCTTCTCCTTGGACATATTTTGTTGGTAAAATCAGTGCTTTTCTCATGGGGTAGATCCTCCTTAGTTTTATTTACAAGACAATCATAAAACGTTATCATGAAATAAGCATTGAACAATGATACCGCTTTCTTATATAAATTAATTGAATTATTTTGTTAAATAGGATTATTTTGTTGTTCTATCAATCCGTTCTATACTATGTTTAAGAGGTGATCGTGTGAGTAAAGGGCAATTTGATATCGAGCAGGTCCTAGATTTAAATAAATGGGAAACATTACAAGAAAGTATCGCACAAGCGACACATTTAGCGATTATATTAGTAGATTATCGCGGTAAGCCGATAACGAAACACAGTCAAGTTCAGCCATTTTGTCAATTAGTTCGCAATCACCCAGAGCTTTCTGTCTATTGTGAAAAATGTGATTCAAGAGGTGGACTTGAAGCGGTTCGAACAGGTCAACCCTTTATTTATCGATGTCATTTCAACATCGTTGATATGGCTGTTCCTATCATGATCGATAATCACTATGTTGGTGCGATTATGGCGGGAGAGATTTTATTAAATGAAGGACAAGAAGAATTGGAACAAGTTTTGCAATTAGAAGATCGATCATTTGTAAAAATGTTTAAAAAAGAACATCAGGATTTGATTGATCAATATCCGCGTTTTAGCAAATCTGATTTGAAAAGAACAGCAGAGATGCTAGAAAAAATCAGTGAATACATTGTTAGCGAAGCAATCAAAAAAGATTATTTGATTAAGGCCTACAAGCAAACGTTGCGTATCTCAAAACGTGAGCAATCATTTAGTGAAGAGGAATTGGATTTAGAATTTGTTCAAAAAGACATTCAACGGTCAAAATTAGAAAATCGCCTACAAACAACTAATGGTGTGTACTTGGCTAAAAATCAATTACTACAACCTGCGATTGATCTAGTATTTGCCAACAAAGAAAGCCATATCGATCTGGGGACTTTAGCATCAGCAACGAATGTTTCATCAAGTTATTTAAGTCGCTTGCTAAAGGAAGAATTCGGCGAACCATTTAGTAAAATGTATGGAAAGTTGAAAGTTTATTGGGCAAAAGAATTATTGGAGACAACTGATTGGTCAATCGCTGAAATCAGTGATGCATTGGGATATGTTGAACCAAGTTATTTTATTCGTAGTTTTAAAAAAATAACTGGAGTAACACCGCTGAATTATCGTAAAGATAAAAAATCCGTGGATCAGTGATGAGAAACAAGGAAAGTTGATTATTAAAAGGACCGATTGCTGAAATGATCCTGGAAAGTTAAATCTTCTAGATCCCTTCAGTTTATTGGTCTTTTCTTGTCTAATTCAGGTAAATGTTGAGTGGGTGGGGCTATTAAAAATAAAGGATTTCGGTATAATGAATGGGTATGATTTCTTACATAGAAGGGAACCAATTTGAAGATGTTTACAAAGCTTTCACAGGACATAGAAACTGAAATGTTTGAGATAAAGCAAAATCAACGGACTGATAACAAAACATTGCAGCAATTGGTTGCAAAAAATGACGGGAACCCGTTTAGTCCGGAACAACTTGCCGCGATTCGTTTTCCAATGCAGACGCACTTACGCATCATTGCCGGAGCAGGAAGTGGGAAGACACAAACGATTTGTGCGAAAGCTGCGTATTTGGTTTTGGAACAACAGATTGATCCGAAAACGATCATGATGTGCACGTTCTCTCGCAAGGCAAAATTAGAAATGGAAGCACGTGTCAATCAATATTTAGATGGTCATGGACGAATATCAGTCCAAACTTTTCATGGTTGGTTCAATGCAGAATACACAGAACTGATTCGTCGGATTCCTGAATTGAAGCAGTGGGGAATCGAAGGGACAATCGACGAGGAACAGTATTATCAAATACTTAGCCAATTGATCAAAAAATATCGTTTGTATAATTTTGATAAATTCGAAGAGCGAACGATCGCAGCTAGAATTAGTTATTGGCGTAACATGGGGTATTCAGATCAGGCGATGGTAGAATTTGTTGCGAAGCATTTTGATGCCAAAGGATTGCTGGCTAATCAGAAATTAAGTGCTGTTTTTCAACAGTTTTTAGCTGAATTAGCAATGATAAAAAAAGAGCAACATTTTATTACGTTTGATGATATGTTGTTCAATCTAAAATTGATCTTAGAAAATGATTCAAAAGCACGAAAATTTTTACAAAAGAAGTATCGGTATATTTTTATTGATGAATTTCAAGATATCAATCCCCTACAAAAACAAATCGTAGCGTTAATCTGTCCACCAGATCGAGTTTCTAATCAAAAAAATATCAGCAAGTTGATCATTGTTGGTGATGACGATCAAAGTATTTATTATTTCCGCGGAGCAGAACCTAGTTATATCAAAGTCTTTGAACAAGAATATCAGCAGACTTCTTTGCAGCTAATGACTAATTACCGTTCAGATGCACCGATTGTAACTGCGGGTAATCGACTAATCCAACACAATGGACATGATCGTTTGCAGAAAAAAATGGTAGCAAGCAGAGCCACGACCGAACATGACTGCTATGCCATTGGTTTTTCAGATGATGAGGAAGAAGCCGCGTGGATTGGACAGAAAATCCAAAAACTGGCAAAAAAAACACCGAGAAGTGACGGCAGCCCGGATTATCGTGATACGATGGTGCTGTATCCAACTCGTATTCAATTACGTTCTTTATTAAAACAGTTAGCCAAACAAAAAGTACCCTTTGTGACACCGGCGAATGATGATTTGTTGGGGATTTTTGGTCTGCCATTATTTAAAACACTTTTCCAACAATTGGATCTATTGGCCTCAGCCTCATCTATGCAGCAAAAAAATGAGGCATTAAAAAAGATTATCCAACAATATGCGTTTTATCATTATATTAAATTTAGTGCAAGTGCTAAATTCAGTGAGGAATTATTTCGTAAAAGTAAATTTAAAATCAATGACCTCGTTGCATTTTTAGTTAGTGAGCGAACACTTTCCCAAGAGTCACAAGATCAAGCCAAGGAATTTTTCAAACAGATCTATTTGTTTTATCAAAGAAAACAAATCAACCTCAGTGTGTTAGTAGAAACCTTGTTAGCTACACCAAAGTTTAAAAAAGATCTGAGTGAAGAAGAATCAGATTGGTTGCGTCAGGAATTGTTTTCAGCCAGTGACTGGCCGGGTCTGTTGGAGGCGTTCCAACAAGCTAAGCAACAAAATCAAGGAATGAAAAAACGACTGAATGATTATGATCAAGCTAAATTAAACGCAGTCTATTTATTATCTATTCATGCCAGTAAAGGATTAGGCAAGAAAAATATATTCATCAAAGGTGTTTATCAAGATGCCTTGCCTAATCATCATGCAGTCAAAAAAGCTGATTGTGATTTACAAAAGGCAAAAGAAGCCGCAACACCGCCTACGACCATCGAAGAACAACGGCGCTTGATGTACGTCGCAATCACTCGTGCTAAAGAAAATTTATATGTGACTTTTCCTAAAAAACTAAATGAGAAAGCCGTCAAATCTTCTCCATTTTTAAAAGAGGCCGGTCTGATTATAAAAGAAAATCAATCAACATAAAAATCAACTATCTTTTTTTGATAGTTGATTTTTTATTAATTACAATTAAAAAACGTTTTCAAAAAAGGACGTTTTCAGAGAAAAATTCTTTGCTGGTCTTTGAAAAAAAGAGTACTATCAAGAAAGAATAAATCGTTTTTTTTTAACTCGTTAAAACGAATGATTTGATACGTATAAAGATAGGGATAATTGAGCGACTATGTAAGTCAAAAAGGAGAGGGTAGTGGTGTTAGTATCAAATCTTAGACAACTTTTCGTAGAGACAGAAATAAATTAAACTTATCTACGAGAGGATGGATT
>NZ_BJDQ01000015.1 GCF_005405225.1 Enterococcus dongliensis | reverse complement strand
CCATCCTCTCGTAGATAAGTTTAATTTATTTCTGTCTCTACGAAAAGTTGTCTAAGATTTGATACTAACACCAATAATTGAATAGACACGGCTTCTCTCACGAAGTAGTGAGGAAAGCCGTGTTTATTTAATGAACAAAGGAGTACGGTTATGACGTTTACAAAAGAAGACGGCCTAGTTCAACGATTGGCTTTGTTGAACCAGGAGATCACGGTTTATTTAAATCACATGTTGGCTTCACCTCATATCAATGCAACCAATTATTTTTATCTATTGAAATTACTAGATTATCCAGAGATTACTCAGAGTAAGTTTTCTACATTAGTTAAATTGAATCAAAGCACAATCACCCGAGCCATCAATGCACTAGTCAAAAATGGTTATATTGAGAAATTAAATTCGGAAGATAAACGCAGTGCCTTGTTAAGACTAACACCTCTTGGAAAAAAAACTGCTTTGTCGGTTAAAGAAAAAGTGGGAGAGTTGAATCGATTCTTATTACCAAATCAAGAGGACGGTCAGATGATTCAACTACTTGAAAAAATTGAGACACAGTTAAATCAGTTAGAAAAAAATAAATAGTTAGTAAAAAACAAGTTCGGGTAAAAATAAGAACTTGTTTTTTTATTGAATAGTCGGTTCTTTGATTAATACCAAACGTTATGGTTAAGTTCTATCGATGGAACATGTATAATCAATTAAAAAGGAGGCGCTTTTATGGATGAGTATAAAAAAATCTTAGTTCCAGTTGATGAATCTAATCAGTCGTACGATGCATTGAAAGAAGCCGTGTCAATTGCTCAGAGAAATGAGGCACACTTGTATATTTTAACGGTGACAGATATGTCTGTTGCTACTGTGGACGCACGCCTTATTCAATACGCTAAAGAAGTAGGAGAAGAGAACGCCAAACGAACGTTAGACAAGGCTTCGCAAATGGTTTCTGGTAAGATCGATCATACTACTAAAAAAATTGAAGGCAGTCCCAAAGTAACTATCGTACAGTTTGCTAAGGAAGCAGGAATTGATTTAATCGTGATGGGTGCGACAGGAAAAAGTGCGATTGAACGAGTTTTAGTTGGTTCAACGACCTCTTATGTCATTGCTCATGCACCGTGTAATGTTATGGTTGTTCGTTAATTTTTAAAAATAATTAAAAAAACACTTCGCTTAGCGGAGTGTTTTTTTTTAGAGAAGGTACGTGGATTGATGAATCTAATTTGAATGCCATATGATATTTTTTAGCGAAAACTATCGAAAACAAAAAAACAACCAAAACCCTTGGTATAAAAGGATTTTAAGTCGTTTTAGAATCTAGAGAAAATCACTGAAAATACAATAATGGAGCCGGCGGGAGTCGAACCCGCGTCCAAACATATCGACACCTAAAAATCTACGCTCATAGTCATACCATTTGGATTTCGCGTTGTCCTCTGCCGCATGACAGGCCGTGGACATTGCTAGTCTGATGAGCTCTTTTCCAATTTACAGACGGAAAATTGGAACGTATCCCACTTAGAATAGGACCCTTACTCGAGCACATGGGCGATACCGAGAGGATCTACGCTAACTGTTTTTAGGCAGCTAAAGCGTAAGAGTTGTTGTTTTGTTTTGCAGTTATATTTAACTGTAACGTTTTTACGTAGACGTAACCTACGAAGCGCAATTCAAGCTCAAACTATGCCTGTCGAATCCGTAACGGCCCCCAAATAAAATAAATTTGTTGCAAAAATGAGTATAACATTCTGTTATAAAAAATGCAAAGAAGTAACTGATACTTTAAGAATTTCTATATATAGGTGAAAAGATTGAAGAAAAAACAAATTGTTAATGAAGATACGAGTATGGTGATGGTTGAAAAAAATGAAATAGAGTATACTGATAATGAGAATCAAGTGACATTATAGGAGGTAAAACATGAATATATTAATGATTGAAGACAATGAATCTGTTTCTGAAATGATGCAGATGTTTTTCTTGAATGAAGGTTGGGAAGCAGAATTCAAATATGATGGTAAAGAAGGCTTGGATGCCTTTAAATCAGACCCAGAGAAATGGGATATGATTACATTGGATTTGAATTTACCCAGTATGGACGGTATGGAGGTTGGACGTCAGATTCGTAAAATCTCTAAAACTGTACCGATCATCATGTTAACGGCAAGAGATTCTGAAAGCGATCAAGTAATTGGGTTGGAGATGGGAGCAGATGATTATGTGACAAAACCATTTTCTCCATTGACTTTGATTGCTCGGATTAAAGCCTTGTATCGGCGTAGTGAATTGACAGCTGAACCCCAAAAAGATAGCGAATCAAATGATGAAAATTTTGATGTCCAAACGGCTCATTTCAAAATGAATCTGAAAACGCGGGAAGCGTATTTAGCGGATAAATTGATTGAAGGATTAACACCTAAAGAATTTGATCTATTGTACACGATGGCGAAAAAACCGCGTCAAGTATTTACCCGGGAACAGTTGTTAGAGTTAGTCTGGGATTACCAATATTTTGGTGATGAACGAACAGTGGATGCTCATATCAAAAAATTACGACAAAAAATTGAGAAAGTCGGTGAGCAAGTGATTCAAACTGTTTGGGGTGTAGGATACAAATTTGATGATACTGAGGTTGGTCAATGAAATACCTGTATCAACAATTGTTAGCATTCGGCGGGTTGATCCTCCTGATTTTACTAACATTAGGAGTCTCATTTACACAATTTACTCGTAAAACTTTAGAAGATAATAACTATAAGGCACTGCTCGGCTATGCCCAGTCGATGGAAAAAAACAATCTTTCTTTAAGTAGAGATATCCGTTTTGAGGGAATGTCCAGCAATGAAATTTTTCAATTCGCTATCGGCGTGACAGAATCCAGTTTAAATCAACAAGACGTTTCTTTTGTTTTTATTGATAAAGACAGAAGAGTCCAATATCCTGAGCAATCAGGGAAAGTCAATAAACATCTAGTTAGTGACGCACAATGGAAAGCATTGAAAGACGGCCAACAACAAAAAGAAACGAGTTCAAAAAATGTGATGGGGAACAATCAAACAACTTCTTATGCGATGGTCCCTTTCTTTACAGATGGTGCTTTTTTTGGTGTCTTACTGGTTAGCCAACCAGCGATGAATGTGGAGACTAGTGTGAATCTAATTGTAACGGATCTATTTAAAGCCTTTATCATCGCCTCGATTCTTGCGATCATCGTCAGTTATTTCTTTGCGATGCGTCAAGTAAGGCGTATCAACCGTATGCGTTCGGCAACTAAAGAAGTAGCAGCAGGAAACTTTGATGTAGTCGTACCAAATCGAAACCGTGATGAATTTGATGATTTAGCCAATGATTTTAATCAGATGACGGTCTCATTAAAAGAATCACAAGAAGAAATCGAACGGCAAGAAGAACGGCGCAAACAATTTATGGCAGATGCGTCCCATGAGATGCGGACCCCATTAACGACAATCAATGGCTTATTAGAAGGTATGCAATATAATGCGATTCCTGAAAACCAAAAAGCCAAAGCCATTACATTGATGCAAAACGAAACATCTCGTTTGATTCGTTTGGTCAATGAGAATCTAGACTATGAAAAGATTCGTACTAATCAAATAAGTATCATTTTACAAACATTCAATGCGACTGAAGCTGTTGCAACACTGGTTGCTCAGTTACAGCCTAAAGCAGAAGCATCAGGAAATCATTTAATCTTACAAACAAGTGAGCCGATCAATGTTTATGCAGATTATGACCGCTTTGTCCAAATCATGGTTAACTTGGTCCAAAATGCGATTCAATTTACTAAAGATGGAACGATTACTGTGGCAATTAAAAAATTGGAACAAGCAACGAAGATCACAATCACAGATACAGGTATTGGAATGACTGAAGAGCAAGTGAAGAATATTTGGGATCGTTATTACAAAGCCGATCCATCACGAAAAAATACTAAATACGGAGAATCTGGTTTGGGGTTGTCGATCGTAGAAGAATTGGTTCGTTTGCACAAAGGAACGATTGAAGTTACTAGCAAATTAGACAAGGGGACGACTTTTACCATTGTATTTCCCGATAAACCTAACGAATAAAAAGGTCGTGACGCATTGCGTCACGACCTTTTTTAACTAGTAGTAATTATTTTAGGAAGCTCAAATTGTAGAACAACGATCGATTACAAAATTGCTAAAATAATGAAGTTTAAAATAAATAGAAGGTCTACAATCCAAAGTATTGGAGAAATTTCTTTTGTCTTTCCTTTGATGACTTTGACGATCGTATAGAAAATAAATCCAGCTGCGATTCCATAGGAGATACTGTAGCAAAGTCCCATAAAGATGCTGGCAAAGAAAGCAGGGACGGCTTCTTCTAACTCGAGCCAATTGATGTCAGCAAATGATGCCAACATCATGACTCCGACTAAAATCAATGCCGGTGCTGTAGCTTGTGCAGGAACAATGGCAATCAATGGTGAGAACAAACTACTTAATGCAAATAAAATTGCTACGACGACGGAAGTAAGTCCTGTTCGACCACCAGCACCAATACCAGCTGCTGATTCCACATAAGTCGTTGTATTAGAGGTCCCGAAGATTGCACCGATTGAAGTAGCGATTGCATCAGCAAATAATGCTTTGTCCATTTTTGTTTTAAAACCGCGTGAATCATCATTTAAAGCTTTTTCATCTTCTTTTGAGAAAATCCCCGTTCGGCGACCAGTACCAATGAAGGTGCCGATTGTATCGAAGGTATCAGATAAACTAAAAGCTAAAATAGTCATGAGCACTTGTGGCAATTTAGCTGAATTAGAAAAGAGCGATCCCATTCCTTCTGTACCAAAAGCGGCTCCGAAAGTCGTACCAAGTTCTTGAATCGAACTGCTTAATGAATTTGCATGCCAATCAATGGAACCTAATTGCACCACACCCATTGGAATGCCTAATAACGTTGTAAGTACAATACCAATCAAGATTGCACCACGAACATTTTTAACGACTAAAATAGTAGTAATGACTAAACCGATCACAGCCAATAAGATAGGCGCATTATTAAAGTTTGCCAATGCTGGAACAATCCCGCTGTTAATAGAAACATTGGTCGCTTTGCCGCCTTCGACTACACTGTTAGTGATGGCCGCTGAATCAGCACTAAATGAGAGCAAGCCAGCATTTTTTATTCCAACATAAGCAACAAAGATCCCAATCCCGCCGCCAATGGCATGCTGCATACTTTCTGGAATGGCATGAATGATCAACTTTCGAATTTTAGTGACAGTAATCAAAATGTTAATAATTCCACAAATAAATACCATAGCTAATGCTTGCTGCCAAGAATAGCCAAGTCCAAAGACAACAGTATAAGTAAAAAATGCGTTTAGTCCCATACCAGGTGCTTGCGCATAAGGGACATTAGCAAATACGCCCATAACCAAAGTCCCGATGACCGAGGCGATGATTGTTGCTAAGAAGACCGCCTGGAACGGCATTCCTGATGCAGATAAAATTGTTGGATTAACGAACAAAATGTAACTCATAGCAAAAAATGTTGTGATTCCTGCCATTACTTCAGTAGAAATGTTAGTTCCTTGTTCCTTTAATTTAAAGAATTTCTCCATTATAAGTAAACGCTCCTTAGAAATAAGTTCATTATATCGGTAAAAACCGAATACTTTCTAAGTATAATGAAGGATCAATCGACTTTCAAGTATTATCTGAATAAAAACGAAAGGAAACGGAACAACGTTCGTGTTTATCGCGTGTTTTTCATTTGTTTCTAAAATACAGTAATCGAAAAGTGAAAATTAACAAACATAGACATAAAAAAAGAGAGAAGACTATTTTAAATAATGAAACAAAGAATAAATTCAGCCACGCAGTTGAAGATAGATCGAAGGAAAGCGGCGAACGAATGGAGTAGGCGATTCCGCTAGTACCATTACTTAAGACAAAGTTTGGTAGTTCAGTTAATTGATTCAATCCTTGATGATAAAAAAATTGTAAAATTGAGGTATACATCGGTTCAAAAAGAATGACGAATAAAATCAAGCCGACACTTGCAATCAATATCTCGAAAAAAAATTCCAGACTGATCGAATCAATCAATTGTTTCAAGCCAGCAGTTTTTTTCTGTTGGTAAATCCTAAATCCGAAAAACAGCACGATTAAGACAAAAAAGCAGATGGCAACAATAACGAGTTGATCAAAGAAATATTTCTGAAGTTGATGGACTTCTTCAGTCGTAAGTAACTGTATCTGATCAGCGGAATCTAATCGTTGTAAGAGCAAGTTTAACATAGACAAACTGGTCAAAATTAAAAGAGTGAGTAGAGTGATCAACCAAGAAACTGAAAATTGGATTTTCTGTTGTTTGATAGTTGAAAATGTCCTAGAAATAAGTTCCATAGATTTCCACCTCTTATCGCTAAGTATAGAAGCGGAATTTGAAAGAAATATGAATTCTATCTGAAGAAACAAACGCAAAAACACTCTTCACAATTTTGTGAAGAGTGTTTCCTATTTTTCCTATTATTGACCTTGTTCTTGATATTGTTTATAAGTTTCGGTCTTATATAATTCTTGTGTAGATTTTTTACCATTTTGATCAAACAGGCTGGTTGATTTATCGCCTAGTTTGCTTTCAATTTTCGTCATTTTATTGAGCCCATCTTTGTAGTCAAATTGTGAAGCATCGATTGGTTTCAATCCACTAGCGGAATAGAATCGAAGCAGATCGCCATTATTGATATTATCTGACGTACTTAGTTGAGTCGAAACGGCATCTTTCCAAGCATCTGTTTGTGTTTGAAGGGCTGCATCAGGTTCCGCTATAGGCAATCCAGTTTTATTGTCATATAAGTTGCCACTGTAATACGTATAATTTGGTGTGACATAATCGCCATCACGGAAGGCTACGATTTGATCGTGGTCTTCTGATAATAAATCTTGTCCTAATTGGATATACTTGCTTGTATCCGTGCCTAAAAGATGTAATAGAGTAGGCAATGCATCGACTTCGCCACCATAAGTGTG
Source organism: Enterococcus dongliensis (assembly GCF_005405225.1). Lineage (GTDB taxonomy): Bacteria > Bacillota > Bacilli > Lactobacillales > Enterococcaceae > Enterococcus_A > Enterococcus_A dongliensis. The sequence goes on along the minus strand of NZ_BJDQ01000015.1, from coordinate 31,176 downwards.
ATTGATGCCGCCTTTATCTTGACCAGGAATGTGGACCATATAAGGGACACGCTGCATTTGGGCATTGTCAAAATTTGACCAAGTTTCTTTTGACTTGCCAAGTAATGGCGCTAAGTCAGAGTTTCTGGAATTTGAAATCCCGTAATGATCGCCATACATCACAATGATAGAATTGTCGTACAAGCCGGAAGATTTCAAGTAATTGAAGAATTCTTCGACTGCTTTGTCTAAATAGTTCGCTGTGGCAAAGTAACCATTGATTGTTTCATCATTCGTATTTGCCATCGGGAAGCCAGCTTCATCATTTTTAAATTCGCTATATGGATAGTGATTTGAAACAGCGATAAATTTTGAGTAGAAAGGTTGTTGCAGACGTTCCAAATACTTCACAGATTGTTGGAAGAAGGGTTTGTCATGCAAGCCATATTGGAATGAGTTTTCATCCGTTACGTCATAATAAGAAGAATCAAAGAAATAATCATAGCCTAAGTTTTTATACGTTTCTGTACGGTTCCAGAAATTGCCAGAATTCCCATGGAACGCAGCACTTGTATAACCGGCTGTTTGTTTTAAAATGTCTGGAGCAGCTTGGAAAGTATTTTTTCCACCCAATTGTGAGAATAAGGATCCTTGATTCAAACCAAACAATGAGTTTTCCATCAATGTTTCAGCATCAGAAGTTTTTCCAGCTTTTACTTGGTGGAAAAAGTTATCAAAGGCAAAGGTACTGTTGCTGTGGAAAATGCTATTTAAAAACGGCGTAACCTCATGTTCTTGTCCGTTCTCATCTTTTAATTTATAGTCGATCACAAATTGTTGCAGACTTTCTAAATGGATGGTAATGACATTCCGGCCTTTAGCAAGACCGTAATACTCACTGTTAGGCGCAGCATAATGTTCTTTTACATAGGATTCAACTTCTTTTAAATCATTGGGACTTGCTTCTGCTCGGACTTGATTTGTCTTATACGTTTGAATACCGTCGTAAACAGTAAAGGCATTTACGCCAAGATATTTGATCAAATAATCGCGAGAAAAAGTACGAGTTAATAGTTCCGGACGATCTGCTTCAGCTAGAAAAAGATTTCCTGAGAAAACCATAACTGAAAGGGCAGTCATCGCAAAAGCCATTCGGGCACGAACCGGACGTTCTTCTGTTTTGATACGTTTGCGCCATAAAAGCAAAGGCAAGATTACGATATCAATCAAATACAAAAGATCGTATGGACGAAACAGACGAATCGCACTTTCTCCTAAGCCGCTAGCGACTTTACCAGCACCTAGGAAAGTATTGACTGTAATAAAGTCAGTAAATTCACGATAGTAGACGACGTTGGCAAAAAGTAAGAAGCTTGCCAATGCGTAGATGAGCATCATCGTAAAGTAAGAAGCCTTTGATCGACGCACGTATAAAGCAATCGATAATAAGAACATTGTCGATGCGATTGGATTAATAAATAGGATGAAGTATTGTGTCAGACTTTCGATCCCTAAATTGAATTCAAATAAGTATGCAAAAACACTTTTTGCCCACAATAAGAATGTTAATAACGCATAAAAGCCGAGACGTTTATTCAAAAATGTAGGAGCCTTTAATTTTTTCAATGGAAACTTCCTTTCTGACGCAGCTAAACTGCGAAATGTTCACTTGTTATCAGTTTACTCGCTTCTAGCAACCCCGTCAATTCTTATCAAATCAAGAGCAATCAGCCTTAAAGAAAACTTTATAAGCGAAAAATCCTATTTTTTTTTGCTATACTATAGAAGAAAGCGGGGATGAGTGTGAAAATAGAATTAACTAATTATGGAGTAAAACGGATCCGTCAAGGAAATCCATTGATCCAAGAAGAAGACTTAAAACAAACCATCAAGCAAATTCCCTTAGAATGGGTGGAATTTGTTGATAATAAACAAAAGTATCTCGCGACGGGTTACTTAGGCAAACAAAACAAAGGCTTTGGCTGGGTGGTTGACCAAACACAACGTTCGATCGATCAAATGTTTTTTAAGCAGCTATTCCAACAAGCCATTCAAAAGCGTCAAGCATTTTTTTCTGATGAAACAACGACTGCTTTTCGTCTGTTCAATGGTGAAGGCGATGGTTTCGGTGGGATGACCGTTGATTACTACGCTGATTATTTAGTAATCTCGTGGTACAACCAGACTATTTATCATTTTAAAAAGATGATCGTTGCTAGTTTACTGGAAGTTTTTCCAAAAGCAAAAGGCATTGTCGAAAAGATTCGTTTCAAAAGTGAATCAAAAGAAAGTCAATGGTTGGTAGGAGAAAAACCGCAGGAGCCATTGATTATAAAAGAAAATGGAGTTTCTTATGCGGTATATCTTGATGAAGGCTATATGACGGGGATTTTCTTAGATCAAAAAGATGTCCGCAGACGACTGACAGAAGGGCTTGCTGCTGGAAACAAAGTATTGAACATGTTCAGTTATACTGGTGCGTTTTCCGTAGCAGCAGCATATGGCGGTGCATTAGAGACGACTAGTATCGATCTAGCCCAACGCAGCTTAGCTAAGACACAAGAACAATTTGAAGTGAATGCATTGCCTTTGGCGCAACAAAAAATTATCGTAATGGATACCTTCGAGTATTTCCGCTATGCGCGCAGAAAAAAATTGAATTATGATTTGATTATTTTGGATCCTCCAAGTTTTGCTCGTAATAAGAAAAAAACATTTTCCGTAGCAAAAGATTATGGACGATTGATTGAAGAAAGTGTGGAGATTTTGGCGGAAGAAGGAATGATCATCGCTTCAACGAATGCCGCAAATCTTTCGATTAAAAAATTCAGACATGCGATCGAAGGCGCGTTGCAAGACAAACAAGTCACCTATCAACTAGTAGAAAGTTATCGCTTGCCGGCTGATTTTCCAGCTAGTGATTTTGAAGAGAGTAACTACTTGAAGGTCTTGTTTTACAGGATAAAAAAATAAAGAAATTGAGGTGGGATATTTATGATGGATATTCAAGTAAGAGATGTGCGTTTTGATGCAGGAAAACCTAAAATCTGTGTGCCAATCATGGGGGCAACATTTGAGGAGATCATTGAACAAGCGATTCAAGCTAAAAAAGTTGCAGAAGTGATCGAATGGCGCGCGGATTATTATGAAGACATCTTAGACGATGAGAAGCTGAACACTACGCTGTTAGCGTTGCGAGACGAGATTCGAAATATTCCACTGATTTTCAATTTACGGATGGCCGAAGCTGGGGGACAAATCGATATTTCTCTAACTCAATATCGTCATATCAATGAATTTGCAGTTTCTTCACGAACAATTGATCTAGCTGATGTGGAAGTTTCAATCGTTGATCAATTGTCGACGTCATTTATTAAATGGATGCAGTCTTTAGGAGTAAAAGTGATTTTAAGTTATTACAATTTTGAAGAAACTCCTGAAGATGCGGTCATCTTATTTCGCTTAAACTTGACGGAACATTGTGGTGCAGATATTGCAAAAATTGTACTCCAACCACAAAATGAAGCAGATGTTTTGCGCCAGATGGAAATTGCTATGAAAGCTCAAACCTTTGTTTCTTTACCGATTATTTCGGTATCACTTGGACGGATAGGGAAATTTTCACAAGTCAGCGGTTCGCTAGACGGATCATGCATGGCCTATGGTTGTTTAGCAGGACAAGCATATCCTGATGCACAGATCGAAGCAGAAAAATTAGCCGTAATGATTGATGAATTAAGATAGAAACAAAGCCTTATTTTTAGGGATTAATCAGTAGAAATTGGAAAATTCTTTTCGAATTTTAAAAACGCAGCTCAACGCTGCCGAATTTGTTTTCTAGTATTTTTTTGCTAGACTTTAGAAAAAATGAAGTGAGGGATTAGCTTGGCAAAAAAGAAAATTCAAAAGACCAATGCGATTCGATTAGTCGAACAAAAGAAAATCGCTTATATCGAACATGAATATGCTTGGAGTGAACAAGACTTAGGTGCCGGACATGTCTCTGAACAGGTAGGAATAGAAGCCGCAAGGATCTTCAAAACATTAGTAGCTGTGGGAAATAAAACAGGTCCGATTGTGGCAGTTATTCCAAGTGATCATGAGTTAGACCTAAAAAAAATAGCAAAAGCCAGCGGCAATAAAAAAGTGGAGATGCTTCATTTAAAAGATTTAGAGACAACGACCGGATACATTCGCGGCGGTTGTTCTCCAATTGGAATGAAGAAACTTTTTCCAACTTATGTTGATATCTCAGCAACAAAATTCGAAAAAATCGCGATTTCAGCTGGCAAAAGAGGACTACAAATGGAAATCGCCCCCGAGGCCATTGTAGAATTGACTCGCGGACGATTTGTAGAATTGATTCATTAAGTAAAGGCGTGGTACGCAGCGTGTGTGCCGGCAACATAGCCAGTACAAAATGCGGTGGTGATATTATAGCCGCCTGTATATCCATTGACATCTAATACTTCCCCGGCAAAATAAAGGCCGGGGATTTTTTTGCTGGCTAATTCTTTTGGATTGATCTCTTTTAGTTCTACTCCCCCTCCAGTTACAAATGATTTTTCTAAGCCAAAGGTCTTATTAGCAGACAACGACCAATCCTTACAGTAAGAAATGAAGGCTGTTAATTGTTCTTTTGATGTTTGGGCAAAAGTCTGTTCACTGATTCCGAGAGTTGTTAAGAAATACAGCAACAGTCGCTCAGGTAAGAAACCAGTTAATGCATTTTTTAATTGTTTTGAACTAGTCGCTGAATAATCGATGATTTCATCCATCAATTCATCACTCGTTCTGTCAGGAAAACAATCCAGGACTAAGGTTGCTGTTTTTTGAGTTCGCAACAATTGATTAACAAAACTTGAACAACGTAAAGCAGCAGGTCCAGAGATTCCAAAATGGGTAAAAAGCAGATCCATTTCATGACTAGCGACTAGTTTGTTGCTTTCATCTACCACGGATAATTTAATATCTTGTAAAGATAGACCTTGCAATGTTTTGGCGGCAATAAAATCATTTGTTAAGAAAATAGGGGATTCCGTTGGATACAAAGGAGTGACATGATGACCAAGACTTTTGGCCAAACGATACCCATCACCTTGTGAACCGGTAGAAGGATAAGTGATTCCACCAGTAGTTACTACAACACTTTTAGCAAAATAATCCCCTTCAGTCGTTCGGACACCTTGAACAATCACTCCATCTGTAATGATTTTTTCAATCGGCTCTTTAAAGAAAAGGGCGACAGACAAATTTTCTAATTCCTCTTTTAAGGTATTAACGATAGTAGCCGATTTATCAGAAACAGGAAAAATCCGTCCATGATCCTCTTCTTTTAATGCGACCCCACGTTCACTAAAAAAACGCATGACATCTTGGTTATCAAATTGTGAAAATGTACTGTACAAAAATCGGCCATTACCGGGAATATGGACAATCAAATCATCAACAGGACGATTGTTTGTCACATTGCAGCGCCCACCGCCAGTCATCAGTAGTTTTTTTCCTAATCGTTTATTTTTCTCGAATAACGCGACTTTAGCACCGTTCATTGCTGCTGTGATAGCGGCCATCATTCCAGCCGGGCCACCACCAATTACGATCACATCGAATGTTTTCTTCATTTTATTATCTCCTCATTTAATACTAATTTTCTGTTAAGTCGGTATAATCATACTGTAAATACGAACAATTGACATTCAATTTGCAATGAAATTCAAAAAAATTTTCACTTTTATTAGAAAATGATGTAAAATATGTGTATTAAATGTGAGGAGGAATTTGATGGAAGTAAAACAATATGTAGAGCAGATTCAAAAAGAACTGGTGAAAAAAGACCCGAACCAAGAAGAGTTTTTACAAGCGGTGGAAGAATTTTTACCGACAGTCATTCCTTTTCTAGAAGAGCATCCTGAATACGCAGAAAAAAATATTTTAGGTATGATCCTAGAACCAGAACGATTGATCCAATTTCGTGTCCCTTGGCAAGATGATAAAGGCAATTGGCAAGTCAATCGTGGCTATCGGGTACAATTTAATTCTGCGATTGGACCATATAAAGGTGGATTACGCTTCCACCCAAGCGTGAATTTAAGTATCTTGAAATTTTTAGGTTTTGAACAAATCTTCAAAAATAGTTTGACGGGTCTTCCAATCGGCGGCGGAAAAGGCGGTTCTGATTTTGATCCAAAAGGAAAATCTGATGCTGAGATTATGCGCTATTGCCAAAGTTTCATGACTGAATTAGCGAAACATATCGGACCAAATCTAGACGTACCAGCAGGGGATATCGGTGTTGGCGGTCGTGAAATTGGTTACTTGTTCGGACAATACAAACGGTTGCGTGAATACGATATGGGTGTATTGACAGGAAAACCATTAGGCTTTAATGGAAGTTTAATACGGACAGAAGCTACAGGTTACGGAGCAGTTTACTTTGTAAAACATTTGCTGGAAGATCGTAAAGATTCGTTTGAAGGAAAAAAAGTCATTGTCTCAGGTAGTGGGAATGTGGCAATCTACGCGATTGAAAAAGCACAGGCTTTAGGTGCAACTGCTTTAACTTGCTCTGATTCAAACGGGTATATTTACGATAAGAATGGTATCGACGTTGAACTTTTAAAAGAAATCAAAGAAGTTCGTCGTGCACGGTTGACTGAATATGCTAAAGAATCACCAACTGCAGAATATCATGAAGGATCTGTTTGGGAACTTGAAACAGCTGCAGATATCGCCTTACCATGTGCGACTCAAAATGAGATCAATGATGAAAAGGCAGAGATCTTAGTAAAAAATGGTGTGAAAGTTGTTGCTGAAGGAGCAAATATGCCAAGCACAATGGAAGCAATCAAGTTGTATCATGAAAATGGCGTACTTTACGGACCAGGTAAAGCTGCTAACGCAGGTGGCGTAGCTGTTTCAGCATTAGAAATGAGCCAAAACTCTCAACGATTGGCTTGGACAGCAGAAGAAGTTGACAGCAAATTAGATGATATCATGAAAAACATCTATGAAACTTGTCGTGATACCGCAGAAAAATATGCAAACAAAGACAATTTTGCCGCAGGAGCAAACATTGCTGGGTTTGCTAAAGTTGCTGCTGCAATGCTTGCTCAAGGAACAGTTTAATAATTTAAAAGGTTTAAGCTTGAAAAATAGTTAAAAGAAACGTAAAGTATAGATTGTATGAAGTGACTTTCAAGGAGGAGAAACAATGGCACACATTCATTTCGATTATTCGAAAGTAGCACCATTCGTGAGCGAACATGAGATGGACTACATCAAAGATGAAGTAGCATTAGCTCACAAAAAATTACGCGAAGGTACTGGCGCAGGAAATGATTTCCTTGGCTGGATTGATCTTCCAGTAAACTACGACAAAGATGAATTTGCTCGTATTAAAAAAGCAGCCGAAAAAATTCAATCTGATTCTGAAGTATTAGTGGTTATCGGAATCGGTGGTTCATACCTTGGAGCCCGTGCAGCAATCGAATTCTTACATCAAAGTTTCTTTAATGTATTAGGCAAAGATGATCGTAAAGCACCACAAGTTTTCTTCGCAGGAAACTCAATCAGTTCAACATATATTGCTGACTTGATCGAAGTAATCGGCGACCGTGATTTCTCAGTCAACGTGATTTCTAAATCAGGAACAACGACTGAACCAGCAATCGCATTCCGTGTCTTCAAAGAATTGTTGATCAAAAAATACGGTCAAGAAGAAGCAAACAAACGTATCTATGCAACAACAGATAAAGCTCGCGGTGCTGTAAAAGTTGAAGCAGATGCTGCTGGTTGGGAAACATTCGTTATTCCTGATGATGTCGGTGGACGTTTCTCAGTACTTACCGCAGTTGGTTTATTACCAATCGCAGCAAGCGGTGCAGATGTTGACGCATTAATGCAAGGTGCAGCAGATGCCCGTACAGCTTATTCAAGTGATAACTTGGATGAAAACGAAGCGTATCAATATGCCGCATTACGCAATATTTTATACCGTAAAGGCAAAGTGACTGAAATTTTAGTCAACTATGAACCAGGTATGCAATATTTCAACGAATGGTGGAAACAATTATACGGCGAATCAGAAGGGAAAGACTTGAAAGGTATTTATCCATCAAGTGCTAACTTCTCAACCGACTTACATTCATTTGGACAATATATCCAAGAAGGCCGTCGTAATATTTTTGAAACAATCGTGAAGGTTGAAAAACCTCGTAAATCTGTGGCGATTCCTTCACAAGAATCTGATTTAGATGGATTAGGTTACTTAGAAGGTAAAGACGTAGACTTTGTTAACTCAAAAGCATACCAAGGAACTTTGTTAGCACATACGGATGGCGGCGTTCCTAACTTTGTATTAAACATTCCTACCATGGATGCTTATACTTTAGGTTATGCTATGTACTTCTTTGAAATTGCTGTCGGTATTTCTGGTTATTTAATGGGTGTTAACCCATTCAATCAACCAGGGGTAGAAGCTTACAAGAAAAATATGTTCGCTCTACTTGGCAAACCAGGTTTTGAAGATTTAGCAAAAGAATTAAACGATCGTTTATAGAATGAGTAAAAAGCACTCAATTTTGAGTGCTTTTTTCTTTTACAATTAATAAAACGACTTTTCTATTTTTTAGCTAGGTACTTTCTGGATGATTGAATAAAAATAAATAATCCAGAAAAAACATAATTGTTAGAACATGAAATTGAGTGTAACTGGATAAATATAAAATGAATATAAGATTAAAAATAACTTTGGTTGTTTAAGTTAGTGTTTTCCGAATTTTCTAAAAACTATATTTTTGTATTGATTTATAGGCAAAAATATAAATAAAAACGTTTCCAAATTATTCCTATTATGTTATTATAAAAACGTAGAAATAAAGGAGGCGTCGTTATGGAAACAATCGAAATTGGTCTTGCCTATGAATGTCGAGCAATTGGAATAAAAAATGAAGTTGTAGGGATTGTTGAACAACTTTATAACAATACGATTCTTATTAATGTCCTCGATTGTGATCAATCAGATCGTGCAGCGATAATCGAATTACAAAATCGTTTGCTGGTAAAATATGAGGATGTTCTATCTTATATTGAAGTAGAATATACTGCATGATTTTTAGGGTCATGGGGAAAGATTATTATGGAAGAAAAAGATTTGGATCTTTTGATGGATTCAGATCTTTTTTTGTTAAATATGGACGGAAAGAATTTAATAAATAGGATTAAAAAATATCCAAATCATCTATCAGGGAAGGCTGCCGTTTATCACAGTAGCAATGATACATGATTCGGATATTTTTGTGTGCTGTCTTCTATTTTTTAATCAAAGTATAAAATGCTGGCTGTTCTGCTTCTTATATCATCAGGAACTGCTGAGAGCATAGAAAGATCGTCAGACAATAAGCCGTGGACTCGTTGAAAATGAAATGCGGCTGCCTGTTGTTTTGAATCAATCGACCAAACATAGATTTCTTGCTTTTGTTGTCGTAAGTATTGGATCAAGTCGCTGTGTGCGGTTTGTGCTTCGATATTGATAAAATCTAGTGTGTTCTTAGGAGAACCTAATAAGTTAAATGGCAAGATATAGCCAACTTTTATTATTGGGAAATTCTTTTTCATTTGATTGGCTGTATTTAGATCCATACTTTGTAATTGATGATCAGTTAGCTGATTTTTAAAAGGAAGCAATCGTTGGACGATTGTTTTTTTAGTTTTTGCGGTAACTTTCAATTCAATTAGTAAGCGTTGGTTTAATCGATTAGCAGCAGCTAAGTAATCAGAGAACAAAGAGATTTTACTAGTATAGCCGTTTTCTTTTAAGGAGATTTCTTTTAACTCACTCCAAGTAGTTTCGTCAATTCGTAAATTTTTATGGGCGAGCGTCTTTAGATCTTCATCATGAATGACCACCAATTGATGATCGACAGTTTCTTGAACATCCATTTCAATAAAATCAGGTTGAGACGTTGTATGGGTCTTTTTTAGAGCTGCAAGGGAATTTTGAAGTCCGTTACGATTGGTGACTCCTCGATGGGAAATCGTCAAAGGTTCTGTAGCTCTCTGCGTATGATAAATAGCTTCATAATGAAAAAAGTAAAGGCTAAGGCAAGCAAGGATCATCAAACGTAACCAAGTACTGGAAATTTTTGTCCGAGAAGTAGTAATACGTCTTTTTTTATCAGCGGCAAGTAGATAAAGAAAAAATAATGCCCACAACATATTTTGGAGTACTCGATGCAACAACAGCAACAACATTGCCGTAACTGATCCAGTTAGTATTTGCGTTGCTGCAATAAATGCCCCTTTCAATAAAAAGTTAGTAAGTAAAAAAGCAGCAGGCAGAATCAGGAAAAAGATAACGTGTTTGATCACGCTATTTTTTGTTTTTGTCCAACTAAGTTGAATACCTGTTTTTAAAGGGTGGCCTTCTTTAAGATAGCGTGGCGTCAAAATGGATCGATAAAGCAAATACAGGATTATTAAATAAAGCAAAATGATTGCTGGTAAGACTTTCCAACGATATAAAAATAGAAAAGAAAGGATTTGAGCTGGGAGCGGTTGCCACACTAAAAACAGTTGATAAAAACGAAAGAAAAAGATAGGTGATAACAACAGCCAAAAAATAAAACTAATAAAAACAGACGCTAATGAAAAATTTTTTTGGAATGTTTCGTGTGTTTGAAGCTGATTAAAAACGAGGCTGTAAAGAAAAATTAAGGCAAAAAATAACAACCGATAAAAAGAATGATACGAATTATTTAAGAAACTTTGCCGTAAAAATAAAAAGAGTCCCTCTGTTAAGAAAGGGAGACCAAAACTAAGCAATAGAAAACTGTTTAAAGAAAACGTACTGAAAAAATGGGTAAGTTGTTGGCGAATAGAATTCATGATTCCTCCAATTAAAAAATCCACTAAAAATTAGTGGATAAGTAAGTTAGATAATAAGTTGCCGCCTTGTAGTAAAGCCCAACTATACAAGAAAATCGAAGCGGGTTTTGCTAACAAGATAATCGCGCTGTATTTTTTAAAAGAGATATTCGTCAGACTAGCCATTAAACATAGCGCATCATCTGGTGCTACAGGAAGAAAAATCGCACAGGTAAATATTCTTTCAAAACGAGATTGATCATCAAGGTAGTGAATATACTTTTTGTATACCTTATCACTAACAAGATGCATAATCAAGGGTTTGCCGTAGTGTCTGCCTAACAAGAAAAGGATTAAAGAACCAATTACAATCCCGACATAATTATAAACAAAGCCCATATAAGGACCGAAAATCAATACTCCTGCTGCAAGACTGATCCCTCCAGGAATGATTGGAATCACAACTTGGATAATCTGAATCAAAATAAAAATAAGCGGACCCGCGATAGGTGAGTGACCGATGAGTTGACGTAATGAGTCCATATCATTAAATACACCTAAGTGATAGAAATAAATCGTGATACTAACCGTCAAGGCGATTCCCATCAACGAAATGATATTTAATAATCTTCTTGATTGAACAACACTCATTCGATTCATCTCCTTTGTCTTTCTAAAATGAAGTATATAGGATTCATTTTGGAAATGCATAGGTCTAAAGTTGTAATTTATGATTTTTGTGTGAAACTTAAAATTTTTTTAGAAAATAAATGAATGCGTTTGTATCGTTGAGATAAAAATAAAAAGTAGGAAGATTTTCCTACTTTTTATTTTGTTTGGAAATTAGAACGTGTTCTTTTTAAAGCACGCTCAATCAGGTTGGTGAACATAAAACCGATCGCAATCGCGCCGGAAGTGACTAACACGATAACTACTTTTTCCATAGATTCAGTAAATTCTTGATTCATCATATGACGTACCGCCATATAAGCGGGTCCTCCTGGAACTAATGGCACCAAACTAGGGACATTAAACACAATCACTGGCATATGGCGAATGCGTGAAAACAAAATACTAATCAATCCAATCATTAAGGCGCCTAAAAAATTAGAGATCCCGATACTTTGCTGAAAGTAGGTATGCAAGATCCAAAAAGTCATCCAACCGGCTGCACCAGTAAATCCGCAAGCTAAAAATGCACGTCGAGGTATATTGGTAATGATGCTAAAGGCAATTGTACTAAACATGCTGAATAGAAAATTGACGATAAAATTCATGAAAGCCCTCCTTGTTCCGAATAAAACAAGAACTGTTGCGTTTGTTAACAGTTTTTGTCAAAAGAGTTATGAGCAATAAAAAGATAATGAACAACGAATCGTTCATTTCATTGTCAGTTATAGTTGCTTGATCAAAAAAAATTAAAAGCGATGATAATTCCGCCCCCGATTGCACCAGCAATGAATAGAGCCTCAGTGCCGCGAGCAACACCGCTGATTAAATGGCCTGCCATGATATCGCGAAAAGCATTAGTGATCGCTAGGCCTGGAACTAATGGCATGATGGAGCCGATAATAAGGCTATTGACATCTTTAGCAACGGACCACGAGACGGCAAGTAATGCTAGATAACCGATTATCAAAGCAGCGACAAAATCATTTAGAAAGTTCATTTGTAATTTTCTACCAAAAAAGGTGTGGACTGCAAAACCGATCATTCCGATAATGAAAGTCGGGATAAAATCAAACCAAGTGCCATTTAAGATGATCATCAATGTGCTGCTGACGATCCCAGCTGCGATGATTTTCCATAAATAAGGAAAGTCAGGAGTAGCTTGATCCACTTCTTCTAAGTAAAGATAGAAATCCGGTAACGATAATTCACCATCAGCAAATTGGCGAGAACCCTGATTCACCGCAGTAACTTTTTCTAAATTTATCGATTGGGGAGTAATCTGAACGACTTGACTATTTTGTTCAGAAGGAAAGCCGATAATAAGGCCCGTTGCAGTTACATAAGTTTGGATATCGTCGAGCCCTGCGTTGAGAGCAATCCGTTTCATCGTGTCTTCCACTCGATAGACTTCTGATCCGGATTCCATCATGATTTTACCTGCCTTTAAACAGGTATTTAAAACAAGTTGTGTATAGTTTTGCTGTTCCATCAAGCTAACCACCTTTTCTATTTCAATACTATAGTAGAGAAAATAAATAAAATAGACAAGAAAAAGAATAAGGATTGTCACTAACTGTTAGAAAACGTATAATAAAGTAACAGAAAAATTTCTAAAAGAAGATTTTGTTTTAGCTTTAAAGAAACAAAAACAACTGCAAATGGATAACGTATTTTTCATTTTATAAAAAAGTTAGTTAAATATTGATAAGAAAATAAAACGTTTCCACTCCCCTTATAAGAAAAAATACAAAAATAATTTAGCTTATTTAAAAAAAAATATGTAAATTTAGATAACATCTTCGATAAGGGTTGCAAAACTAATCAGTTTTTGATTAAAATAAAATGACGGGAAAAATAATAACATTCTGGGAGGAATTAAAATGAGAAGAAAAGTTTACACTAAAGACCAGATTCTAAAAGCTGCTTATGAAGTTGTCGAAAATGAAGGTTTCTCTGGATTTACAGCCCGAAATATTGCAAAAAAGATGGGCATCAGTACACAACCAATTTATTTAGAGTTCAAAAATATGAGTGATTTAAAAAATACATTATTAGATGAGATTTGTAATCACTTGTATTACGATATTTTCCCAGAAGTTCGTACAGGTGATACGATTGTTGATCTAGGTCTAAACTATGTCTACTTTGCGAAAGAACGAAGCAATCTTTATAATGCCTTGTTTGCTCAAGAATATGGTGGCGGAAAAAAAATGCACGACTTTTCTTACAATTACTTCCATCAATTAATTTTAGAGCATCCTAAATATGGTCGGTTGTCTGAAAATCATATCAATGCATTGCATGTGGGGACTTGGATCTGTGTAACAGGTATTGCGACGTTGATGTCTTCAGGTATTATAGAGCCTACTCAAGATGAGATTGTTCATTTAATCAACCGTACAGTTAATAATATTTTAAAAGAAGAAGATACTTCTGTTTTAGATACATTATAAAATCTTGACATTTAAAATAAAAAAGGTAAGATAAATGGTGCGGAAGGTTGGCAGAGTGGTAATGCACCGGACTCGAAATCCGGCGAACCGGCTAATACCGGCGCGCAGGTTCAAATCCTGTACCTTCCTTTAGCACCAAGTGTTAGCGTGGTTTTTGACCACGCTATTTTTTGTGTCTTTTTATCATTTAAACTATTTGCTGGCTTTCCTTAATTTATCAAGTCGATAAATTTATCAGCAACGTGAATGTAGATACCAGCTATTATCTGTACATCAATCTTATAGACATCTTTACGCCAAGTGCTTGATTTAAGTTAATCAAGTAAAAAATGTAAGAGAAATTTCTCTTACATTTTTAGTCTCAGTTGTTAAGAAAATCTTTGTCTAAAAAAGATGAGAGGTATTTCGATATCTGGTAAGAAAGACAAACTTTACTTTAAAATTAATTTGTCATTTCATCAATGAAACATGAAATACCATTTTTAAAAATATACTTACTAAACTGTTCGCTTAATATACCGCTTACATTTCGATAGGCAAAAGTAGGCGTATTAGGTAGTGTATAGTAATAAATGCCGTTGTTTTCATATATTGGATCAGAGACGGTCGTTGTATGATTTCCTTCAATAGCGTTTCCGGCATCAGCTGCTATATCAATAATAAATGCTCCTTTTTTTACTTGTTCTTGTTCGGCAATTGTCATAATTGGTGTGCCTAAATCTCCTACTTCAATTCCATTGATGATAATCGAATAATCAGCTATTTGATGTTTAAATTCGGGAAGTGTTTTTCTATAGAAAAGTTTTACAGATGAAGAAATTTTGGAAATAGCATGAAAGGCGCCTTGAGCGGTATTTCCTGAACCTAAAATAGCAATTTTCAACTGGCTATCTGGTAACAATCCAAAACTCAGCAGCGCGTGTAAAACTCCGGCATAGCCAGCATAAAAACTGTTTTGATAAACAAAATTTTTAGGAATCAAGTTTGTGGCGTAAGCTTTTCCTTGATAGTATAAAGTAGGTTTTTGATTATCGATATCAAGAATATAAAGATTTTTAGGAATGGCTTGAGTCTCCATAAATTCTTTTCCAGATCCTAGTGGATGAGTCCAGCCGATAATGATTTGATTTTGGCGAAGGAAATCATAATCAGAGGGTTGGAGGATTTTGAGAGAGAAGATACCATCACATAAAGCAAAAATTTCAGGACGGCTTAAGATAGTACATCCTACTTTTTGGTAGTCATCATCAGAGATATCTAAAGCAGCGCCAAAACCAGTTTCGATGTAAATTGAATTGGTGAATTGTTTGATGTGTTCAGGTAACAAAGGAACACGACGTTCATTTGGAAAATTTGATTTTACAAAACCTAATTTCATAATTCCATCTCCATTTCAATTTCTATTATTTTTTATAGCTCGATACTAAAAAAAACTTCATAATGATGATCTCGTGCTTGTTCAGTCTAACACAGTTTATAAAATATAACTGAAAGTTCCACATACTGGCAGTCTCGATTGATAAAAGAGTCAGTCAAGGTTAAAAAGTGAAATTTCTATTTTTTGAAAGTAATTATTTTTAGCTGAATACTAAACAATGGGGGGATATAGGTGCGATTAGTTGGTAAAGACGCTGACTATTTGACATAACTGGATGATTCAAATTTCTTACTGATGTAAAGCAAGTGACAATCTATACGTTTGTCTGTTCTTGTCTTTTGCTTATATATGCGTATGTTGAGGCGGGATTCCCGAGGTCTGTTATACTAAAGGTAATCGATCTTGAAGGAGTAGATGAAGATGGAAGAGACTGTATTTTTTAATTTAGGTAACGCACTTGCTGCTAAACGTGACCCTAAAGAGTTGATTAAAGAAGCTCAGATTGTAAAGGATACTCGTGATCCATTGGGAAAATTAGTCATCGTAGAAGGTGAAGGTAAAGAGACACTTATTTTATTTGATTTAGCAGACCAAGAAGAATCTTCTGAAACGACCCAGCCATTTACAGTAAAAAAGATTCTTGATTAGAAAAATTTGTTAGCAGCTGAAGAATTTTTATTAACAGTATGATAAAAAGTAAATCAGAGAAGCAGATTGTTCGACTCAAAGATGCTTTTTTTATAAGCTAAAGAAAAAAGATTTGAGGAAAAGATGATGATTAAATTAGCGGTTGAGCTTGATCAAGCGACAGTAAACATCCAATTTGATAAGCAAGGAACAATCGTAATCTATCGTGATCTAGCAAAAGTACCGACAATAGCCAGTGATGAACTGTTGGTATATTTTAAAGGACGCGAAGCATACGCAATAGATTATGGGCAAAAAATTGATAAAAAAGTGTTAAAAGAATCAGACAGCTTAGCGACTATCAATGTCCCCTGGGATATTGAGCCAAAAGATCTCGCGCAACAAATGCTCGATGTTTGGAAAGAAAATTCCTTAAAAACGATTGGATTGTTTGCTATACAAAAAATCGCGACCAATCATTTTCCAGTAGTCGCAGAGTATCAACAAGAATTGTTTGAGATTTTGACTGCTTTTGGGTATGAACACAAGCAATTGAAGAAAAAACCGGCTAAGGCACAACATCGTTGGAATAAAACAGTTAGTGAGATTTCTTTTTATGTTGATTACAATGATTCAAAAGGAGAAGTCATTTGGCGAAAACGCAATGAGATGGTATTGAAAGCTGGAGCAAAACTTAAACAGGAAATGCCGCTGAATAAAGATGGCTCGATAGGATTCAGTGCGCGCTTTACTGAAAAATTACGGGCAGATCATGCGGACAAGATCTCGGATTTTGTGACGACAGAAGACATCGTCTTAAAAAGTGTCAATGAGGTCGGAATCTTTCTTTATTATGCTGGGACGAATGGGTGGCTAGTACTAAAAGATCAACAGGGAAAAACGATTGATGAATATACGATAGTGAAGTAAGGGAAGCTTTTTGGCTTCTCTTTTTTGAGGAAAAATTAAAAAAGCTAAGGTGCCGAATCACTAATGATTCCGTCCTCAGCTTTTAGTTAGTATAGCAAATACAGTAGCTTATAAGTCTAAATATTTTGTCAAATAATCGGCCAAACCGTCTTCTGTATTTGGTTTTTCAGTGATGTCATCAGCAACAGCTTTTAGTTGATCAGTCCCATTGGCCATAGCAACACCCCAACCGGCGAATTTCAGCATGTCTACGTCGTTATGTTCATCACCAAATGCCAGGATATCTTCACTCTTTAGGTTAAGGTTCTCAATCACGCGTTTTAAACCATGGGCTTTTTGAATCCCTTTAGCGACGACTTCTAAGATTGGATTTGGGCCGCCCCATGTATTGACTTCAACTTCATGGCCGAATTGTTGTTTCAGTTCGTCAGAGACACCATTGACGTTTTCTGGCTGGCTGCGGAGTAAAACAGAAGTGGGGTTAGTTTTCAACGTGTTGACTGTCAATAAGTTATCATTTGTTGCAAAATCACTAGCAAAAAAATGCTGATCGAAAAATTTTAAGTCATCGATAAAAAAAGTTTCACGATTTTCAGCGGCAATAAAATCTAGTTTTAGATTTTTCTTTTCTGAAATCAAATCAAACACGATTTTTCGATTAAAAGATGTTTCTTGTTCACCCGCCCAAGTTTTTCCAGGGAGATGGACAAGCGCACCGTTAAAATTAATCATCGGCGTCGTTAGCTGCAGTTGACGATAGAAGTTTTTACTCATGCGGTATGGACGACCAGTGGCGATCACGACAGAGTGACCATCTTCAATCGCACGATGCAACGTTTTTACAGTTTTATCACTAATTTTAGAGTCTTGATTTAGAGTCGTCCCATCTAAATCAATTGCGATTAATTTTTTCATAAAATCTCCTCATTTCGATTTGTTTTAGTCTAGCATATTCTTTGAAAAACGCAACTGTAGCGCTTAAAAAAGAACGAAGTATTAAGAAATTAACAGGAAAAATGAGTGGGGAGAAAAGTTTTTTTGACTAGAATCTGGTAGTATATAAAGTGAAAATGGTGAGAAAGGGGATACGGAAAATGAAAATCAATTGGCGGAGAAATCTGTTGATTTCTTGGATCGGTTGTTTTTTTACCGGCGCAAGTTTCAGCTTAGTGATGCCTTTTTTGCCAGTCTATATCGAACAGTTAGGAACGACCGCATCACAGGTCGATCTATTCTCCGGTCTGGCAATTTCTGTAACAGCGTTTTCAGCAGCGATTGTTTCACCATTATGGGGGAATCTAGCTGATCGCAAAGGAAGACGTTTGATGATGATTCGTGCGGCTGCAGGAATGACCGTTACGATGGGTTCGCTGGCTTTTGTACCAAATGTTTATTGGCTGTTGTTCATGCGATTTATGACAGGTGTTTTATCAGGCTACATACCAAATGCAACAGCTTTGATTGCCTCGCAAGTGCCTAAACAAAAAAGTGGCTGGGCGTTAGGGACGTTAGCTACTGGAAGTGTCGCGGGAAACTTGATTGGGCCGTTGATCGGTGGGATGTTGGCACAGTGGTTTGGTTTACGTAATGTTTTTATTATTACAGGAAGTATTTTACTGATCTGTACGGTGTTGACTGTCTTTATGGTAAAAGAAGATTTTCAACCCATTGAAAAAGCAGATGTCATCAGCATGGCAGAGTTACGCAAGCGGATCAATTATATGCCAATTTTGATTGGTCTATTTATCAGCTCATTGATTCTACAAGTTGGAGCAACCAGTATCAGTCCAATCTTAACCTTGTATATACGTGATTTGAGTGGATCAAGTGGGAACGCGTTAGTAGTCAGTGGGTTGATTGTTTCTGTTGCAGGAGTCTCAGCGATTGCTTCATCACCAACATTAGGGAAAATCGGCGATCGCATTGGCAATCACAAAGTCTTATTAGCTGGTTTGATCTTATCATTGATTTGTTTTATTCCGATGGCGTTTGTGAAAACACCATTCCAACTGGGAGTGCTGCGGTTTTTCCTAGGATTTTCGACGGGTGCTCTAATGCCGTCAATCAATACATTAATCAGCAAAATCAGCCCGCCAGAAGGAGTCAGCCGAATTTTTAGTTACAATCAAATGTTCAACAATTTCGGACAGGTAATTGGTCCGATGCTAGGATCAACTGTGGCTCATACAATGGGTTATCCAGCTGTATTTTTAGTTACTAGTGCCTGTGTATTTGGAAATATTATTTTGAGTACGTTCAATTTCCGTAAGTTACTGACGACAAAGACAAAGATATAATTAATTTGAAATAAACAAAAAACCAGTTACAATAAAGTAACTGGTTTTTTCTATGCTTCGGCTTTTTTAGGTGAAACAAAATGCGCAGCAATGATGACGATAACTCCAATAATCAACGAAATAATTGTAGATAATCCGAAGTTATAAGTACCGATTTGCAGAGCACCGCCTAAATAACAAACGGCTTGGCCAATTGCGAAAGCCCAAAATAATGTAACTAGATATTTCATCAAGAGTACCTCTTTTCGCAACAATATTTAGCTACAGTTTAGCATTATTTTCTGAAAAGTAAAGAGAAGTACTGAAAGTTTAATCAGAGACTAAGAGAGTCTACATAGGAGGGAAACCATGACATTACCACAACTATATACAAAAACTTCCTATTCATTATTGAAAAGTACGTTAACAATCAACGAATACGTGGCATCAGCAAAAGCTCGCGGCTATTCTGCAATCGCAATCACCGACGAGAATGTGTTGTATGGAGCAGTGGAATTTTTCCAAGCTTGTCGAAAGAATCAAATCAGCGGAATTATCGGTCTAGAATTAGATTTTTTAGTGGATGATCATTCTGAAAAACTCTTATTATACGCTAAAAACGGTATAGGGTATCAAGAATTGATGCGTCTATCTAGTACCCGGATGATTGCAGAAACGCCACTAGATCTCGCGACATATAAAATTGCTGCTGAAAATCTGGTCACGGTCTTACCGGTGGAAGGAAGAGAAGCTCCACTTGAACGGATCTTGAAAAAAATCAATGAAACTATTTCCAGTGAAGTTTATTTAGGTATTTCGCCGGCAACGAACAGATCTGATTTACCAGAAAACTATCCAAAGCTTGCGCTTCATGAAGTGACGTACTTAGATGCGGCGCAAGCATTTTCCGTTAAAGTGATGAACCATATTCAAAGTGGGGATCAACTGCCAAAAGAAGAGTTGACTAATCAATTAGGAGAAAATTATTTAGTAGAAATGGAGCAGCTGTTGACAAGTTTTACAGATGAGCTGGCTGTCTCTAATGCCCAACGACTGGTAGAAATTTGTCAATTTGAGCTGCCTTTGCATCAAAAATTACTGCCCCATTACCCGCTTCCTGCTCAACAAACAGCAAAAACGTATTTGCAAGAACTCTGTTGGCAAAAATTACCAAAAAGAATCTCAGACGTTACAGAAGAATATCGTCAACGCTTGGCATATGAGCTAGAAATTATCCATCATATGGGCTTTGATGATTACTTTTTGATTGTCTGGGATGTTATGGATTATGTTCATCGCAGTAAGATTGTCTCGGGTGCTGGTCGTGGGTCTGCGGCGGGTTCCTTAGTGGCCTATGTGTTGAGCATCACCGATGTAGACCCCATCAAATATGAGCTGTTATTTGAACGGTTCTTGAATCCTGAACGTAATAGTATGCCGGATATTGATTTGGATATTCCTGACAATCGTCGAAATCAAGTGTTGCATTATGTTCATGAAAAATATGGTCATTTCCATGTTTCGCAAATCGCCACGTTTGGTACGATGGCGGCTAAGATGGTGTTACGGGATGTCGGTCGTGTTTTTGGACTATCACAAAGCGAAGCCAATCGTTGGTCAAAGGCTATTCCAAATCAGTTGAAAATCACCTTGCATGAAGCGTACGAAAAATCTGAATCTTTGAAACGACTAGTTGCACAAGATGAACGAAGCGAATTGCTTTTTCAAACAGCACGAACCTTAGAAGGACTGCCGCGGCATGTCTCGACTCATGCTGGGGGAATCATCATCAGCGATGTGGATCTCATGACGCTTGTTCCACTTCAAAAAGGTTCTGAAGATATTTTGTTGACGCAATTTACAATGACAGACGTGGAAGCAATTGGGCTGTTGAAAATGGATTTTTTAGGTCTTCGCAATCTTTCAATCATCGACAATGCCCAACAAACGATTCGTCGTGTTTATCAAGAAGACATAGATTTGAAATCGATCCCGTTAGATGATCCTGAAACACTGGCTCTGTTTCAAAGGGGAGAAACTAGCGGTGTTTTCCAGTTTGAATCAGCAGGTATTCGTAAAGTTTTACGCAATCTGCATCCAACTTCGTTTGAAGATATCGTTGCAGTAAATGCATTGTACCGACCAGGTCCGATGCAGATCATCGATCGTTTTATCGCTCGAAAAAACGGTCGTGAACAAGTGACTTTTCCAGATTCTTCTGTTCAGCAGATTCTAGCACCGACATATGGCTTTATTGTTTATCAAGAACAAATCATGCAAGTTGCTGCTCAGATGGCCGGATTTAGCTTAGGCGAGGCGGATATTTTACGTCGTGCTGTCAGCAAAAAGAAAAAAGCTTTATTAGATGAAGAAAGACGTCACTTTATCACAGGGGCGGTCGCTCGAGGACATAGTCAAAAAAGTGCTGAAGAAGTCTATGATTATATCGAACGTTTCGCAAATTATGGGTTTAATCGTTCTCATTCAGTGGCGTATTCATTTGTCGGCTATCAGATGGCATACATGAAAGTCCACTATCCCGGCGCTTTTTATACAGCATTGATGCAATCTGTCCGTAATGATCCGAAAAAATTACGAGAATATTTCGCTGAAGCAAATCGTGCGGGTGTAAAATTATTAGCACCAGATATCAATCGTAGCAGCTACAGTTTTACATTAATAGAAAAAAACCTAATACGGTTTGGTTTAGATGCAATCAAAGGCATGCGTCGTGATTTTGTCAGTGACATTTTGACAGCTCGTAAAGAAGGAGGCGCCTTTCAGTCATTGGATCAATTCCTATTACGTATTGAAACACGTTGGTTGAAACACGAATATATTGAACCATTGATTTTTATTGGTGCATTTGATGAATTACATTCCAATCGCCGAGAATTGGCGGATGGATTGGAAGGGAAGATTCAAAATGTTCAATATAGTGGTGGCAGCATGTCGTTATTAGATGTCATGAGTTTAAAAGAACGTTCGATAGAAGATTATTCATTAGCAGAACGATTGAATTATGAAGAGCAATACCTTGGATTGTATGTATCTGGCCATCCTACAGAAAACTATCCGAAACTATTGAAACAAAAAGATTTACAACCAATCACTGAACTAACTGTTGGTAAACAAGGAAAAATTCTCTTCTATTTAAAAGACATTCGTGAAATTCGAACGAAAAAAGGAGAACAGATGGCTTTCTTGACAGGCAATGATCAAAGCGGCGAGATCTCTTTAACGATTTTTCCACAAAGTTATCGGCGTTTCCGCAATGAGCTTGAGTTAGAACAAGTTTATCTTGTTTCTGGTAAAGTAGAACGTAGTCGCTATGATCAAGCTATCCAATTATTAGTTGAAACTTTGATTCCTGCTCAAACAGCAGAGGAAGAAATTAGCGATAAAACATTATTTTTACGTGTTCAAGAAAAACAAGACACTCCAGATATTCAAAAAGAGATCGCCGAAAGATTGCAATTATCTCCTGGAAAAGTCCCTGTTGTAATCTATTATGAAAAAAGTCGCCGAAAGATTGCGCTGGATAAAAAGTTTTGGATAGGGATTAATGACGCCCTTTTAGCGGCTTTAAGCGACATATTAGGGGAACAAAATGTCGTAATAAGATGATTTCTTGTAACTTTCAAAAACTTTTTTCAAAAACTGGGCTTTTCCCGGAGACATCTCAAGACTTTTGGAATGTTTTTTGATAGAATGTACCATGGATTAACGATGTATGTTTTTGAGAATACTTATGAGGTGAGAAAATGAAACGCATTGGAATTTTAACAAGTGGAGGAGACGCTCCCGGAATGAACGCTGCTGTTCGTGCAGTCGTACGTAAAGCGATCTTTGAAGGCATGGAAGTCTATGGCATCAATTATGGTTTTGCTGGTTTAGTTGCTGGTGATATTCGTCGTTTAGATGTTGCTGATGTTGGTGACAAGATCCAACGAGGCGGGACGTTCCTATATTCAGCTCGTTATCCAGAATTTGCGACTGAAGAAGGACAATTAAAAGGAATCGAACAATTGAAAAAATTCGGTATCGAAGGGTTAGTTGTTATCGGTGGCGATGGTTCTTATCATGGAGCGATGGCATTGACAAAACATGGCTATCCAGCTGTCGGTATCCCAGGAACGATTGATAATGATATCCCAGGAACAGACTTTACAGTTGGTTTTGATACAGCAATCAACACAGTATTGGAATCTATTGACCGCATTCGTGATACAGCGACTTCACACGTTCGTACATTTGTTATCGAAGTAATGGGACGTAACGCTGGCGATATCGCTTTATGGTCTGGTGTTGCAGGCGGGGCTGATGAAATCGTCATTCCTGAACACGATTTTGATATGGAACGCATTGCAAATAAGATTCGTGCGGGCCGCGATCGTGGGAAAAAACATTGCTTGATCATCCTTGCTGAAGGTGTGATGGGCGGAAATGAATTTGCGGATAAATTAGCTGAATACGGTGATTTCCATACTCGTGTCAGTGTGTTGGGTCACGTTGTTCGTGGGGGTTCACCAAGTGCTCGCGACCGTGTGTTAGCAAGCAAATTCGGTTCATATGCAGTGGATTTATTGTTAGAAGGTAAAGGCGGATTATGTATTGGTATGTTAGACAATCAAGTAGTCGCTGCTAATATTGTTGAGACGTTAGAAAACAATAAACACAAACCTGATTTATCATTATATGATTTGAACAACCAAATCTCATTTTAATCTCGTTAATAATAGTGAATACTATATATTAAAACAATCAAGAATGGAGCGTATTAGGTAATGAAAAAGACTAAGATCGTTAGTACATTAGGACCAGCAAGTAACACGGTTGAAACAATCTCTCAATTAATTGAAGCTGGTGCTAACGTGTTCCGTTTCAATTTCTCACACGGAGATCACGAAGAACAACTTGCACGCATGAACATGGTTCGTGAAGCAGTAGAAAAAACTGGTAAAGACGTTGGTATTCTTTTAGATACTAAGGGTGCAGAAATCCGGACAACTGTTCAAGACACTACAGAAGAAGATTATGGCCGTGCAGGTTATATCGAATTTAACGTAGGTGACCAAACACGTATCTCAATGGATTCTGAACACAAAGGAACGAAAGAAAAAATTGCTGTAACTTATCCAGGTCTATACGACGATGCACACATCGGCGGACACATCTTATTCGATGATGGCTTGATCGATATGGAAATCATCGATAAAGATGAAGCAAATCGTGAATTAGTAATGCTTGTTAAAAATGCTGGTATGCTAGGCTCACGTAAAGGTGTAAATGCTCCAGGAATCTCAATCAACTTACCTGGGATCACTGAAAAAGATGCAGACGATATTCGTTTTGGTTTAGATAACAATATCAACTTTATCGCTGCAAGTTTTGTTCGTAAAGCACAAGACGTTCTTGATATCCGCGAAATCCTTGAAGAAAAAAATATGACACACGTTCATATCTTCCCTAAAATCGAATCACAAGAAGGTATCGATAACATCGACGAAATCATCAAAGTTTCTGATGGTATCATGATTGCCCGTGGTGATATGGGTGTTGAAATCGCTCCTGAACTAGTACCAATGGTTCAAAAACGAATCATTAAAAAATGTAACTATGTTGGTAAAGCTGTTATTACCGCTACTCAAATGCTAGAGTCAATGCAAGAAAACCCACGTCCAACACGTGCAGAAGCTTCTGACGTTGCCAATGCTGTATTTGATGGAACAGATGCTACAATGCTTTCTGGAGAATCTGCAAATGGTAAATATCCAGTTGAAGCGGTTGGTACTATGGCTCGTATCGATATGGAAGCTGAATCTGCTTTATCAGAATTAGGTTCATTCCAAATCAATGAATTTGATAAATCAAACGTAACAGAAACAATCGGTTTGTCAGTTGCACGTGCAGCGAAAAACTTAGGTGTTAAAACAATCGTTGCTGCAACAGAATCTGGCCACACTGCTCGTATGATTTCTAAATACCGTCCGGATGCTGACATTTTAGCTGTAACTTTTGATGAAAATACAAAACGCAGCTTGATGGTCAACTGGGGTGTTTACCCAACTGTTGCTGAAAAACCATCAACAACTGATGAAATGTTCGATTTAGCAGCACAACAAGCAGTTGAATTAGGTTTTGCTAAAGAAGGCGACTTGATCTTGATCACTGCCGGTGTACCAGTTGGTGAACGCGGAACAACAAACGTAATGAAAGTTCAAATGATCGGTTCTAAATTATTAGAAGCACAAGGTATCGGTGAATCAACGGTTGTTGCTCATGCAGTAGTTGCCCATTCAGCAGAAGAAGCAATCAAAAACGCTAAAGACGGTATGGTACTAGTTGTACCGACAACTGATAAAGATTACATGCCTGCAATTGAAAAAGCTGCAGCATTGATCGTTGAAGATGGCGGCTTAACTTCACATGCTGCTGTTGTCGGTATCGCTCAAGATATCCCAGTAGTCGTTGGTGCAAAAGATGCAACATCAACAGTTGTTGATGGTGAATTAGTCACAATCGATCCTCGTCGTGGAATCGTCTACCGTGGACAAACAACAGCAATCTAAGCTTTAGATTGTTAGGAAGCGGACCAGTTAATTGGTTCGCTTTTTTTGTCAATTAAGGTTTTTGTAACAATTTAAGAGTGAATGAAAAACTAGTTTTTAATAACAAACCGCATCACAACGTTTTTTGCAGGTGTCAAGAAAATTTCATTGACAAAGATTTTTTACACCTGTATAATAGCGATTGTTGCTTAGAGGTGATGAATAATGAAATGGTCGATTGGCGAATTACGCCGCTATAAAGAAGAAACTTTAAACTTTTCAGAAACGATCGATGTAAATGAGGCATTAACTGCCCGGGATAATGAAATCTTAGCCGTAGCACCTGTTACTGTAGAAGGAATCTTGTCTGTCGGGAAGAATGAATATATTTTACATTATCGGCTGAAAACTATTGTAACAGTTCCTTCAGCCCGCTCCTTAGAACCAGTTGATCTGCCACTTGATCTTTCAGTGGACGAAGTATTCATGACAAGGGAGCAATGGTCTTCAATGGAAGAAGAACGAGACGAAGAGATTCTTGTCTTAGACAATGATACAATCGACTTGACAGATTCTATCGAAGATAACATTTTATTAGCGATTCCAATGCAAGTATTCTCTGAAGAAGAAATGCAAACAAAAGACTTACCCAAAGGTAACGATTGGGAAGTCGTCAGTGAAGAAGAGTATTTGCAGAAAAAAGAATCTGCTGAAACAATTGATCCTCGTCTTGCGAAATTATCTGAACTATTCAATGAATCGGAAGATGATAAGTAAGATTGGAATAAAATGTATCAGAAAATGATACTTCATTTTATAAGGAGGTGTAACACCCAATGGCAGTACCAGCTAGAAAAACATCAAAAGCTAAAAAGAACAAACGTCGTACTCACTACAAATTGACCATTAAAGGATTGAATGAATGTCCTAACTGTGGCGAAATGAAGAAGAGCCACCACGTATGTGCCAACTGCGGCTACTATGATGGAAAAGATGTTATGTCTAAAGAAGCATAAGCACTTTTTAATAGAGAAAGTCAAAACCTCGAGACTAACCATGGAGTCTTGAGGTTTTTTTCTTAGAAAAAAACACTATTCATTTTCCATTCTCACTTTCTTAGGATATAATGAGAAACGTATTGAATTATTTAAAGTATCTATTTTATTGAGCGTACTTGGATATGATTAATGAAAAGATACCTGTGGTGAGAATCCACCTTATTTTTCTGCTGAGAAATAAGATCATTAATAGGAACTAGGAGGATAATTATGTCAAAACAACAATTCGGCGTCGTAGGTATGGCCGTGATGGGGAAAAATCTAGCATTGAATATCGAAAGCCGCGGTTACTCAGTGGCCTTGTATAATCGAACTGGATCAAAAACAGAAGCAGTCGTAGCAGAACATCCCGATCGCAACTTAAAAGCTACTTTTTCAATCGAGGAATTTGTTGACTCAATCGAGAAACCACGTCGCATCATGTTGATGGTTCAAGCAGGGCCAGCAACAGATGCAACGATCCAATCATTGTTACCTCACTTAGATAAAGGGGACATCTTAATTGATGGAGGAAATACCTTCTTCAAAGACACGATTCGTCGTAACGAAGAGCTAGCCAACTCAGGAATCAATTTCATTGGTACTGGGGTCTCTGGTGGTGAAAAAGGTGCCTTAGAAGGTCCTTCTATGATGCCTGGTGGACAAAAAGAAGCCTATGATCTAGTTGCACCAATTTTTGAACAGATTGCTGCTAAAGCAGAAGATGGCGAACCATGTGTAACTTACATTGGTCCTAATGGAGCAGGTCATTATGTAAAAATGGTTCACAACGGAATTGAATATGGCGACATGCAATTAATTGCAGAATCCTATGATTTGATGCAGCGTCTATTAGGTCTTTCTGTAGAGGAAATGGCAGATGTCTTTTCTGAATGGAACAAAGGTGAATTAGACAGCTATTTAATTGAAATCACAGCTGACATTTTGACTCGTAAAGACGATGAAGGAACAGACAAAGCAATTGTTGATGTCATCAAAGATGCAGCAGGGAACAAAGGAACTGGGAAATGGACTTCACAAAGTGCTTTGGACTTAGGTGTGCCGTTACCATTGATCACAGAATCTGTTTTTGCTCGTTTTATCTCAGCCTACAAAGAAGAACGTGTTGCAGCAAGTAAAGTACTTTCTGGACCAGCTCCTTATAAATACGAAGGCGATAAACAAGAATTAATCGAAAAAATCCGTGAAGCTCTTTATTTCAGCAAAATCATGAGTTACGCGCAAGGATTTTCTGAACTACGCGCTGCCTCAAAAGAATTCGATTGGGATCTACCATTTGGTGAAATTGCGAAAATCTGGCGTGCTGGATGTATCATTCGTGCACGTTTCTTACAAAAAATTACGGATGCCTATGAAAAAGATTCTGACTTAGCCAACTTGATGCTAGATGAATATTTCAAAGAAATCACTGAAAAATATCAACAAGCAGTTCGTGAAGTTGTTGCTATCGCTGTTCAAGCTGGCGTACCTGTACCAACATTTTCATCTGCGATTACTTACTACGATTCTTATCGTGCAGAACGCTTACCTGCAAACTTAGTTCAAGCACAACGTGATTACTTTGGAGCACATACGTATGAACGTACAGATAAAGAGGGAATCTTCCATTATAGCTGGTACCACGAAGAATAGCAGAGGTTATTTATGAGATAAGTGCTAAGTATCTATAGCTTTTTGACAGGTTTAGCCCTATAATAATAGAGGCTTAATGAAATTCAACTTGGAAAGGAACTAAAAAAATGAGTAATATTCTGATCATTGAAGATGAGAAAAATCTGGCTCGTTTTGTCGAACTAGAATTGAAGCACGAAGGCTATGATACAGAAGTTCATTATAATGGTAGAACAGGACTTGAAGCTGCTTTAGAAAGCGACTGGGACGCAATTTTACTTGATTTGATGCTTCCTGAATTAAATGGCTTAGAAGTTTGTCGTCGTGTTCGTCAAGTGAAAAACACCCCGATCATCATGATGACAGCTCGTGATTCCGTAATCGACCGTGTTTCTGGTTTAGATCATGGCGCAGACGATTATATCGTCAAACCTTTTGCGATTGAAGAATTGCTTGCACGTTTGCGTGCGTTACTTCGTCGAATTGATATTGAAGGCGATAAAAATGTTGCAAAACAAACAACCATCACGTATCGTGATTTAACAATCGAAAAAGAAAACCGTGTCGTACGTCGCGGAAATGAGATCATTGAACTAACAAAACGTGAATACGAATTATTATTGACACTAATGGAGAACGTCAACGTAGTTTTAGCGCGTGATGTTTTACTAAATAAGGTTTGGGGCTATGAAACAGAAGTAGAAACCAACGTTGTTGATGTATATATCCGTTATTTACGTAATAAAATCGACGTACCAGGGGAAGATAGTTATATCCAAACTGTCCGTGGTACTGGGTACGTTATGCGCTCATGAGAAAATTTAACAAGAAACAAAGAGAACTGAAAGGGCCCTCACTCACTATCAAGTGGGCCTTTACAAGTTCTTTCTTTATATTCGTGGTATTTACGATTTTTGCTGTGATCACTTACAAGTCTTCCGTAAATTTGATCGTGACTAAAGAAAGAAACAATGTGGAACGTACGATTTCTGAAGTAACTTCTCGTTTAGCTAATGCAGATGAGGAGCTGACTTTGGTAAATACTTACCGAACACTGACAGAAACCAATAACCGAGACAGTGCGATGTATGATCAAAACATGACCTTAGAAGGCAATATGATACGGATTGATGATTTCATTTCGGAATTAGGTCAGCGTCAATTATCCTTAGATATTTATAATCTAGACAAAAGACTAATCTTTAAAACCCAAAAAAATTATCAACCTTTAGTTCAAACAAAGCATAAGGAACCAACAATCGTTACAGTCGATGATAAAAATGGATTTTTATCAGTAGAACCGATCTATTCTAAAAAAACTAGAGAAAAAATCGGGTATGCGCAAGTCTTTTACGAACTATCTGACTTCTATGAGATGCGTAGCAAATTATTATTGACATTGATCATATTAGAGATTGTTTCATTGCTGTTGAGCAGCTTCTTAGGATTCTTGCTATCCTCATACTTCTTGAAACCAGTTAAGATCCTTCGAGATACAATGGAGATTATTCGACAAGATCCTCAAGCCGAAGTACATGTCCCTGAAATCACGACTAATGATGAATTAGCAGATCTAGCAGTTATCTTTAATGACGTCATTGATCGTATACGGATGTATATTGAACAACAAGAACAATTCGTTGAAGATGTCTCTCATGAATTGCGAACGCCTGTAGCAGTTATCGAAGGCCATTTAAGCATGTTGAATCGCTGGGGGAAAGATGATCCGGAAATATTGGATGAATCAATCCAAGCCAGTCTACAAGAACTTGTTCGCATGAAGAGTTTGGTTCAAGAGATGTTAGACTTATCTCGAGCAGAGCAAGTGGACGTCTATTATGGAAATGAGACATCTAAGGCAAAAGAGGTCACAAACCAAGTATTCAACAATTTCAAATTGCTTTACCCCGAATTTACCTTCACATTAGATGATGATCTTGATGACGAAAAAACGTTGAAAATCTATCGTAATCACTTAGAACAAATTCTGATTATTATTTTAGATAACGCAGTAAAATACTCTACAGATCGAAAAGAAGTACATCTTTCGGTCTCATCAACTTTAAATAAATTTGAGATCGCAATCCAAGATTTTGGTGAAGGGATTCCAGATGAAGATATCGATAAAGTATTTAATCGCTTTTATCGTGTTGATAAAGCTCGTGCCCGTACAAAAGGTGGGAATGGTTTAGGATTGTCGATTGCCCATAAACTTTTGGAGAGTTATAAGGGAAGTATTAGTGTAGAAAGTTCGGTTGGTAAAGGTACAATTTTTAGAATTTTCATCCCAATGGTCGAAGAAAAAACAGCTGAGTAAAAACTCGGCTGTTTTTTTATGCGAAAATTAGAAAATATATCGTACAAGATAGCGTTATTTTTGTTTTAAAATCGAACGTTATTTTAGAGTTTTAATCGAACGTTCGAAAAATAAAAAAGATCAAAAAAACATGTAAAAAATAGTTGCATTATAGCTTGAAGATTGCTATATTATTATCTGTTACCGAGAGAAAAAAACAACTTGAAACAAATTAAAAATAATTGTTGACGGATGAAAGTTCTTATGGTATTTTTATAAAGTCGCTTAAGCGAGATGTGATTCAAACTTGTTTTTTTATCAAAAAGTTTTTAAATAAAAGTTGTTGACTTTTAAATAAAAACCTGATATGATATAAAAGTTGTTGAAACAAAACAACAAGCGATGTAGACCTTTGAAAACTGAACGAATAAAACAAACCAAATGTGTAGGGCGTTTCTATTTAATAGAAACAAACAACA
>NZ_BJDQ01000014.1 GCF_005405225.1 Enterococcus dongliensis | reverse complement strand
AATGAAATGGAGGATAGATATTTTGATTCTCACTAAGTACCTTCTCTTTTTGTGTCTACTTTATTGACAGTTATCCACCTTCGTCACCTTCGTCTACTTTAATCCATTCTTCTAGCGGTGAAAAACCAAGATTTAGATTAGGATAGTTCTTTTCAAAAGGATCAAATTTCCCACTTGCCGGTAAGATTGCGATATTGACCGTCATTCCCGTTCCTTCAAGCGCCTTCTCCAAATAGGTGATTGCTGCATACACATCGTCCCTTCTGCTTCCTCCTGAAGTAGAAGAACTTGCATCCATGATAAACACAATATCTGCTTCACCATGAAGCAATGGAGCTTCGGCGGTTAAATCAAAGGTGATCTCATAAAGTCGCTGATTCCATGCTTCTAATGGAGATAACGGGTTTCCATCTGCATCTTTTGTAGCTAACTGAGCACGTTTTGTTGCATTGACGGGTGTTGGTGTTCCTGAGCCTCCAGTATTTTGTGTCATCCGTCTTGGTAAAGCCGCTATTTCTTCATTGATATTTTTCGGCTCATCTTCTTTCTCTTTTTCCTCATCTGTGGCTTGGGTCTCTTCGGTCATTTGTACTTCTGCAGTCACTTGAAACGGTCCTTGCATTTCTGTCGGAAGAATATCTTTTGTTTGGATCTCTTTTGTTTCTTGCGACACCATTTCTATCCGTTCTGCATCAGCTGAGGTTTCTCCTTCTGCGACCATTTCTTCACGCATTTCACGTCGTTCGTCTAACTGTATCTCAACAGCTAACGTATTTTCTTCTTTCGGGACTTCTAAAATAATTTTCCCTGCTGATGCTAGTGAGTAATCAGATTCTGCTAACCAGCCGTCTGCTTGCATAGCCATTCCAGATTCATTGGCATTTACTAGCGTGCCGATTCCCGACGTTACTTTGTCTACTTTTAATTTCATCAGTCGTTGATTATCATCGTCACTGCTTGTGTCGTGATGTTTCTGATAATCAATTTGCCATTCGATTGTTGTTTCTTTTTCTTGATACGAAACTTCTACTCGTCCCAGATTTTCTTGATCGAAGATAACTTCTCCTGTTGTCACTGCTTCTACTTTTTGCGAAAATGCCGAAGCTACTGACAAAAGATAAGGAAAAATAATCATCAGAATTGCAAACACTGACCAAAATGAGTGTCCTTTTTTCCTTAGTCTCATTTGTTTGTCCACATCCTTTCTTTCAAAATCTTCTAAATCGCTCCCTTGTTTTTTTACGGGTGCTCCACATATCACTTGCCCACTCTAATCTTCCCTTCATTTTTCAAACTATATTCTAACTAATTACATATTCAGTTTATCAATTTAAATGCTTTATAACCAATTAATATGGTTTAAAGTTATTTATTTACTTTTATAACGTTTTCAATCCTATGATTTTTGATATAATCAGATTTACAGCGAATAAAACAACTAATTATTCTTCAAAAGAATATATAATTATCAAAATAAATTAAAATTATGATTAAAATTGATTGTTGATTTATCGCCATATTTTGTCGTTAACGAATTATTTTTAGCTAATTACAAGTAATCGCGATTATTTATCTAAACAATTAACTTAATCAGTTATTTATATAGTGATTTTCAAGTGCTTTTTTGATAATGTTTTTAATTTCCTTTATAATAAAATTAAGAATTAGATTAGAGAGAAGGTGGCGTCTTGCTAGCAACGATTTTCTTAACAAAAAAAGACCAAAAAAAAATTGGCCCTCTTTTATCATTTGGAACGATTGCCTGAAGGAGACTACACTATCAAATCAATCAGTGATGAACTTGGGTATGTTTATAGCACAACACAAGTTTTATTGAATGAAATGGCAGCGGATTGTTCAATGATCAATAAAGAAGCGGTGTTGTTCACTCCGCAAAAACAAGTTCGCTGTCCTCTTAACGGAATCGCTTATGATCGCTATTTTGCTTTTTTGGTACATCAAGGTGTGCCTTATCAATGTTTGCTTTATTTATTGGAACATCCGCAAAATGATTTGCAGACATTTTGTCATTCTCATTATGTCAGTATTGCTTCTTGTATGCGGCATCTCCAACCGTTAGCGGAGTATACCCAACAATTTGGCATCACTTTTAATCGTAGTCAGCTATCGATGAAAGGTGATGAACGCTTAATCCGTATTACTTTGTTCAATCTTGTTTGGGCAGTTTCAAAAGGAAGTGAACCGTTATTTCAACATTTTCAGTCAGGTGAATTGACTACGACACTCGCTACATTGAGCCAAGAGATTCCTTTAGGTCGTGATTATGTTGGAACAAAAGAAATCCATCTCTTTGTCGAGATTACCTATCTCCGCATAAAACATGGTTTTTATGTCGAAGATGATCCGCGTTATGATGCTATTTTTTCAAAGGAAAGTCAGCTGCCGCTGGATGCATTAGAACAATTTTTCCCTGTTTCAAAAGATCAACTATATGCGGAATACCGTTTTTTACAATTTATGCAATATTACGCTCCTACTTATATAGGAAATGATGATCCGCGATTGCCTATGATTCAGCAATACTTGGCTGAAAAAAATCCATTGTCTACGATTCTTCTTAGTTTTGAATCATTCTGGGAAAAAACAGTTATTCGCGGAGATACAGCCATTTTGAAAAAAAATCCTGACATCCATGGAAATCTTCATAATGTTTTGGTTTGTTATTATATTTTCCCGCAGAAAATCCCGACCTTGTTTAATCTTTTGGTCTATTTTCAACAGAGTACTTCTATTCATTATGAGTATCTTCATCAACAGATTACGCGCTTTTTCACGCGCTTTAGCAAACGCAGCGGATTTGAATGGTTACAAGGCTGTCAATCATGCTTGATTGATCTATTCACCTGGCTCACATTGGCCTATTTTGAATCCACTGGGCAACAACAGCCGTTAATTGTTTCTTTGATTATGGAGTCTAATCAATTATTTCGCCAAGGTATCACGCAGCGATTAAACGATCTTTCTTTCGTCAAATTAGTTCCTTTTTCGATTCATGATGTGGCAGAATATGATTTTTTAGTTTGCTCCTCCGCGTTGTTATTACCTAAGGACAACAGTCTGCCGTATTTTGTTTTTAATTTTTTTAGTAAAAATACTGATTACACCGCGTTGTATCGTACCTTACGAAAACAGCACCAAAGGAAGAATATTTCTTATCGTCTGCAAACAGGTAGACCTGCCTCGGCAAAAAAAATAGACTAACAATCTCTACATCCCTGTGTACGGACGTTTCAACAATAAGTTCTTTTGATTAACCTTAAAGGGGACTGATCTCAAAGTAGATCAGTCCCCTTTGTTTTACTCATATGTTTTGTAAATTATTTTGAACCATCCACTCGATCTACAAAAAATGGATAAGCTTATTTTATGCTTTTTAATATGTATTCATGGTCCGTGTTCTTATTTGGTGACTTCTTGCTATAGATGAACATGCTGCAGTACCGTTCTATATAGCAAAAGAGACTTTTTAGCAACTGCAACCTAAAAACTGCCTAGTAGATTGCCTTATTGGATTACTATCACTGAACGATACTTTTAGTTTTTGAATTTCTAAAAATTCTATGTGATTTTTGACAGTTTTTTGTCGCTCAGAAGGTTTCTGAGGGATTTTCGTGTATGCGAAGAACTATCCTTATCGAAAAGCACGTAAATTCTCCTCATTTTTTATTAATGAATTATCTATTTATTCATGTACTATTAATCCCATAATAGATTTAGGAGGAAATCATATGATTGAACCAAAATTTAATAGATTGAATCTGTCTCAAGGATCATTTTTCCAAATTTATGACAATGAGGATTTCATATTGGATGGAGTCTTCATTGAAGGCGAAATTATCGAGAGACAACACATTGAACATCCGATAATCGAAAAATGTCTTTTTGAGAAGGTTGTATTTGAGGAAAATGAACTCAATAGACTCGAAATAACTGATTGCATCTTCTTAAATTGTGATTTTTCAAATTGTAATTTTCATGCATCCATGATTCATCGCGTCAAATTTATCAATTGTAAAATGGTTGGTGCTAGTTTTATTGGAAGTTATTTGGGCAATACTTTATTTACGGAATGTTTGCTGAATTTTGCTAACTTTAGTGATTCAAAATTAAAAACGGTCGCTTTCGATAAATGTACTATGAATAGTTTTGATATGGTCGAAAGCTCCCTTGATAAAACTACTTTCTCCAATAGCAATCTAAATAAAGCCAATCTCTTTCAAACAAATCTTAAAAAAATAAACTTTTCATCTTGCGAATTTGATACCCTTGATGTTAGACAAGAGGATATTATCGGTTGTAAATTCAATCAATATCAAGTCGTTTATTTAGCAAAAAAATTTTTAAATATTCAAGTTGTTTGAGATTTTTACCCGTATCTATTAAGAGACAAATCAATACCTGTTGCGGCTGTTCGTCTGACTAAGAGTCGCAAAATTGTTCAGAATTCTTCTTACAATTTTGTCACAATTACCATTTCTTAATAATATTTATCTATAATTTAGGAAAATAAGGAGGTAATTTTATATGGGTAAGTACAGTATTTCCGGTCTCTTCTTTATTGCTAGTATTTTTTTATTTGCCATTGCAACACTGATTGGATCGCACCTAGATGCAAATGGTCTGTTGATAGAACCGGCATTCTTTTGTATCCCACTTGGTTATTTGGCCCTTTTGATCTCGTTTCTTACTGCTCTATATGATTTTACGAAAGAAAAAATTTTTAAAAATAGTAAATAAACAGCCAATTGGCTGTTTATTTTTATCTCCAAATTTCTTCTTTATCAGTTAGTATAAAAACAACTCATTTCTCAGACCTCAAAATCGATAATCACAAATCAACGATTTCCGTTTGTAAAATAGTCGCTTTGTCCATTATTTGGCAAATGTCTATCGATTCATCGAGGTAAATTTTTCAACCGATAACAGCTATACAAAACAGCTTGTTCATTTTCTTTATCACACAAAATTATTTCTTTCCCATACAGGCTAGAATCGTTTCCTTGTAAAAATTCCTCATCATTAACTGCAAATCAATGAACTTGCTAGCAGATTCATTCCCGTACCCGCATTGTTCGGACTACTTACTCTGCCCACGCAAGCAAAAAAATAGAGTTAGCAGACGGACTACAAAGACCCTCACACCAACTCTAACTGCATTTATAACCTGTACGGGATTTGAACCCGTGCCTCCGCGCTGAGAACGCGGCGTCTTGACCCCTTGACTAACAGGTTAGATTTTATCAACAAAAAGTATTATACTGCTAATCACTTTTTTTAGAAAGTATTTACCCTTATTTTTTTGAATAATTAAATATGTGTTTATTTAATCATTCATGTTGTTTATATAGTTTTAACGTGTATAATAGAGTGTGTATTCACGCACTTATTTTTTTGAACGACACTTGAACAATGAATGAGTGAAAATCAAATTCATTTTTTCTCAAAGAAAAAGGAATGTATTACTAGGAGGACCTATGAATCTATCACAACGGCAAGAGAAAATCATCGAGGTTGTCAAACGCGATCAACCACTAAGTGGCGAAAAAATCGCTGATCACTTAGGAATCTCACACGCAACCTTACGAACCGATCTTTCCTTCTTAACTATGGCAGGGATTTTAGAAGCAAGTCCCAAAGTTGGTTATACTTATACCGGTGTAGGCATCGAGCAATTTTTGTTCGACAAAATCTTTTCCGTCAAAGTTGAAGAGATCATGCTGTCTCCACTTCTCACACCACAAGACACGTCTATTCATGACGCCATCACTAATATGTTCATGTATGATGTAGGGTCTATTTATGTAACAGACAAAGAACAACATCTAGTTGGTCTATTGTCCCGCAAGGATCTATTACGTGCTTCGTTGAACAGTAATTTACAAAATACTCCAGTTGCAGTCGTTATGACTCGTGCGCCTCATCTGCAAACTTGTACAAAAGATTACACTATCTTAGAAGCTGGTGCTGTCTTGCTTGATTATCAAGTCGATTCACTGCCGGTTGTTAGCGAAGAAGATCCGAAAAAAGTCATCGGAAAAATTACGAAATCACGAATTTTTAATTATATTATGCAACAAGCAAAACAAACTGAAACCAATCGATAGGAGCAAAAAAATGAAAAAAAGTGTACCTCTTTATATGATCTCTGATTCAGTCGGTGAAACGTCTTTGAAATTAGTCAATGCCGCAACAGCCCAATTTCCTAACGTGGATTTTGATTTGTCTTATCGTTTTCCTTTCACTAAAGATGAGGAAGAACTAACTAGTATTTTAAGCGATGCTTTAAAAGACAGTGCAATCGTCGTCACTACTTTAGTCAGTGACAATCTTACTAAAATTATCGAAGACTTTGGTGATCGGACGGGCTTGCAATACATCAATTTAATGAGTCCTTTCATGAAGATTGTCCATCAAAAAACCGGTGTGGCTCCTTTACAAGAAGCTGGCGTAGTCCATAAACTAAATCAAGAATATTTTGATCGTGTAGCAGCGATTGAATTTGCAGTGAAATACGATGATGGAAAAGATGCAAAAGGATTCTTAGAAGCTGATCTTGTTTTATTAGGAATCTCTCGTACTTCTAAAACACCTTTAAGTATGTATTTGGCAAACAAACGAATCAAAGTCGCAAATCTGCCATTGATTCCTGAAGTCCCTCTACCCGAACAGATCAAGTCTGTTCCAAAAGAAAAACTTATCGGACTGATGATTGAGCCAGAAGTTCAGAAAAAAATCCGGATGAGTCGCTTGAACTCTCTAGGTTTGGCGGAAAATTCTCGTTATTCAGACATTAATCGGATCAAAGAAGAAGTCGATTATGCCTTGAATGTTTTTGACGAATTAGGTGCGTTTACACTTGATGTGACGAATAAATCCATCGAAGAATCAGCAACACTGATCCTTGAACAATTAGATAGCTCACTATAGAAGATCGCAGCTGACTTCATTGGATTGCTCATAGTTTGGCGGAAAAACTACAATCGTTATGAAAACATCAGTAATGTTTATTCTCAAAAATAATCCGTTGGTCGACTGTGAAATGACTAGAAATAAGGAGTGCCTGTATGTTATCAACCCGTGAAAAATATTATCAAATGTTGGAAAAAGAATTTAGTACCAAAGAAGCGATCATGACTGAATTAATCAATTTAGAAGCCATCATGCATCTGCCAAAAGGAACCGAACTTTACATCAGTGATATTCATGGGGAGTTTGCTGCCTTTGACCATATCTTGCGTACTGGTGCCGGCAATATCAAAGAAAAGATCAGTTTGCTCTTTGGTGATCGCCTAACAGAACACGAAAAAGATAAATTGACGATTCTAGTTGCTTATCCTCAACAAGCATTGACTGATAAAACGTTCTTTGCTTATCGTGATTGTTCTTGGTATCGAAAAAAAATCCGCCAATTACTAGAGTTATTGGCCTTTTGCTCAACAAAATATACTCGTTCAAAAGTTCGGAAAGCGTTGCCGAAACAATACGCGTATATTATTGAAGAATTGATGTACACGGATACGAACTATACGGATAAAGCTGCTTATTTTGATCAAATCTTGGCACATTTATTAGATTTAGAGCAAGGCAAGCCATTTATCATTGCGTTATGTCAAAGTATTCAACGGTTGGTCTTGGATCATCTCCACGTTGTTGGGGATATTTATGACCGTGGACCAGAAGCCGATAAGATTATGGATAAATTGTGCCAACATCCTTCGCTGGATATCCAATGGGGCAATCATGATATTTTATGGATGGGCGCATACGCCGGCTCGCGCGCATGTTTGATGACATTACTGCGAATTGCTGCACGGTACAATTACTTATATGAAATCGAACAAGCTTATGCGTTGAATCTCCGTCCATTATTCATGTATGCAGAAGAACATTATCAAAAAAATCCGATTTTTACACCTAAAGAAAAAAATAGTAGTGAAAATTATTCTATCGAAAGTTTAGACAGCTTAGAAAAAGTTCATCAAGCATTGTCAATCCTTCAATTCAAACTAGAGGGCCAATTGATCAAACGGCATCCAGAGTTTCAAATGAATGACCGCTTGCTCTTTGAAAAAATTGATTTTGATAAAGCAACGATTCAATTAGCTGGAAAAGACTATCCATTACAAGGAAGCTGCTTCCAAACTTTGCAAAAAGATGTTCATGCTCTCACTGAACAGGAAGAATATGTCGTCGATACCTTACTAGCTTCTTTCCAGCAATCGGCTAAAATGCAAGAGCATATGCAGCTGTTGTTAGATAAAGGCTCGATGTATCTTGTATATAATCAACACCTTTTGTTTCACGGCTGCCTTCCATTAAAATCGGACGGTAGTTTCTTGCCGCTGACCGTTGCTGATAAAGATTACAGCGGCAAAGAGCTCTTGAACTTTTTTGAAGAACAGATCCGTTCGGGTTGTCAGCACCAAACAAAAGACAGTTCGGCTGCCGATTGGATTTGGTATTGTTGGACTGGAAAAATTTCACCACAATTCGGTAAAAGCGCCATGACTACTTTTGAGCGCTACTTTATCGCTGACAAAAAAACTCATAAGGAAATCAAAAATCCTTATTATCACTATCGAGATACCCACGAGACTTGTCAGATGATTTTAGAGGAGTTTGCTTTGTATTCTCCTCATTCTCGAATCATCAATGGTCACACTCCGGTAAAGGTCAAAGGCGGAGAATCACCGATTAAAGGCGAAGGAATGCTATTTGTGATTGATGGCGGACTTTCTAAAGCCTACCAAAAAACAACTGGTATCGCTGGCTATTCACTGTTGAATAATTCTTTTGGTTTCCAATTAGTGACGCATGATCCTTTTGAATCTGTCGAAAATCTATTGGCCAAACAAGCGGACGAAACTTCTTTAAAACGGGTGATCGATAAAGACTTGCAACGGGTTCTCATTAAAGACACGACCGTTGGCGACAGTCTTGAAGAACAGATCGAAAATCTAACCGGTTTGTTGCATTACCAAGATAGAAATGAACATGCGGGCATCATCAGTAATTGATGATTTCTGCATGTTTCTGTATAGTAGTTTTGAGGTGAAAAAATGATTTCTGCATATATCAATATCTTTTTTATTTTTGTTTTGATGTTTATCGGTTATATCTTAACGTATAAGCAGTGGTTCTCAAATCAAATCGGTGACGCGTTCTCAAAATTGATTTTACGAATTGCCTTGCCTTGTAATATGTTTTTAACGATTACTAAGAATTTTTCTCGCTCGGAATTTTTGCATCTTGTGAGCGGGATGATCATCCCTCTTCTTTCTATGCTGCTGACTTTTGTGCTCAGCTTTGCCTATCGCCGCATTTTTCACATTTCGCCGACACGTAAAGGAATCTTTTCGACCATGTTCACTTGTTCCAACACAATTTTTATTGGTTTACCAATTAATTTAGCAATTTTTGGCGAGCAAGCCGTTCCTTATGTACTGCTTTATTACATTGTAAATACAACCCTGTTTTGGACACTGGGAATCTATTTTATTGCACGTGACAATCCACAGATCGAACAAGCGACAGTCAGTTTTCATTTGGTACCGATTTTAAAGAAGATTTTCTCGCCGGCATTATTAGGTTTTCTGCTTGGTCTATGTATGGTCTTAATCAATGTTACTGTACCTGATTCCCTTGCAACTTTTTTAGCCTATCTTGCTGATTTGAC
Source organism: Enterococcus dongliensis (assembly GCF_005405225.1). Taxonomy (GTDB): domain Bacteria; phylum Bacillota; class Bacilli; order Lactobacillales; family Enterococcaceae; genus Enterococcus_A; species Enterococcus_A dongliensis. The sequence goes on along the minus strand of NZ_BJDQ01000014.1, from coordinate 48,332 downwards.
TACTCCCTTATCGATGTTTGTAATCGGAATCATCGTCTACAATGTAGGGATTAAAAGTCTGATGTTGCACAAAGATATTCTCGGCGTGCTCATCGGTCGCTATCTGATTTCTCCATTGGTCGTTTGGTCATTGGGACAATGGATCAGCGTACCGCCTTTAATGCTTTCAGTCTTCATTATCCAATCTGCCATGCCCGTTCAAAACTCTGTACCGATTTTGGCTCGTTCTTATGAGGCCGATCAAAAATTTGCGGCGTCATCTCTAGGCTATTCGGTGTTGCTGTATCTTGCCTATATCCCGCTATTATTGAAATTGATTCTTTAAAAAAGCATCAGAATGTTTCTTGCAAATATTTTTCTGCTTCTTCTCTTGATTTAAAAATGACTAGATTTTTCGTTTTTTTATATTGGTCTAACAATCTGTAAATTTGCGGCAATTGATTGTCTGGAAAATCAATGATCCATTGCTTGAATTCTTCATCAAATTCTGTTTCTATCCAAGGCAGATCCTCACGAACTTTTCCAATCCGTGATTTTACTCCAGCAAGACAGACTGACAGTGGATAATCCAAAAGAAAAACAGTATCACATTCTGCCAAACGTAGATTAAGTGTGTGCAGGTAATTGCCATCAATAATCCACTCTTCTCGTTTGGTTATTTTAGCTAACTGCTGGACAAATTCTTCGCGGCTCACTGTTGTTTGATTAGATTTATGCCAAAAACGATCTAAATAATACAGACTTAACCCTGTTTTCTCTCTTAATTTTCGTGAAAAGGTGCTTTTTCCTGCACCAGGACTGCCGATAACAATGACTTTCTGCATATCTTCTCCTCTTTTTCTAGTAAATAATCACATGGACACAAAAAACAGTATCAAGTATCTATAAATCAGATACTCGGTACTGTTTTTATAAACTTTTCTGGCTATTTCGTAATGATTTTATCAATGCTGGCTAGTGCATCGGCCATTCGTGTAATAATCGCTAATTGATTCAAACGATTATCGCGAACTTTTTCATCAGCTACCATAATCATCGTATCATTGAAATAACGCTCAATTACTGGACGCAAGTTTGTCAACGTTTGATAATTTTCTGCCATGCTTTGATTGGCAAATACATCTTCTGCTTCTTTAACTGCTGCATACAATTCTTTTTCGCTGTCATTTTCAAACAACTTAGGATCTACTTGGAAAGTGATTGCTGCTGGTTCCATCTTCTTCGTTAAATTGATGACTCGCGTCAAAGCTTCCATTGTTTCTTTAAAGTGATCATCTGTTAAATGTTGATCGAAAATTTGAGCAGTCTTGAAGATTTGTACTAGATCATCTTGGTGTGATTCCACTACTGCATCAATAATATCATGACGAATATGATGCAATTGAAGGCGTTGACGAATCCGACCTTTGAAGAACTCGATGAATTCTTTTTGATCACGGTTGAAATGGATGCCATAGTCTAACACATCTTCATTGATAGCATCGACGATTGCTCCTTGCATATCGGTAAATGGGAATGTCCAATCCTTTTCTTCAATGATTCGAATAATTCCATACGTTTGGCGGCGCAATGCATAAGGGTCATTTGAACCGCTTGGAATCATCCCAACTGCAAAGAATCCTAAGACACTATCCAATTTATCGGCGATTGCTAAAACTGCGCCTACAGCTGTTTTTGGTAATTTCCCTTCTGATGAAACAGGCAGATAATGTTCTCGAATTGCTGTAGCGACAGCAGGTGTTTCACCTTTCAATAAGGCATATTTTTCTCCCATGATCCCTTGTAGTTCAGGAAATTCTCCCACCATATTCGTAACTAGATCAAATTTATAGATTTCAGATGCCCGTTTTAAAGCCGTTAATTCTTCATCACTCAAACCGATGCGTTTACCGATTACTTGACTGATTAACGCAACTCGTTGCATTTTTTCATGCATACTACCGATTTTTTCATGGAAGGTCACATTTTTTAATTTTTCTACGCAATCCTCAATCGATAATTTCTTATCTTCTTCAAAGAAAAATTCGCCATCTTCTAAACGAGCTGCCAAAACTTTTTGGTTTCCTTTAACAACATTATCTAATTTCACGCTATTACCATTCCGTACAGAAATAAAATGCGGCAATAACATCCCTGCTTGGTTGCGGACTTCAAAATAGCGTTGGTGTCCTTTCATCGAAGTGACCAATACTTCTTCAGGGATTGATAAGAAACGTTCGTCAAAATCACCGACAAATGCCGTTGGGTATTCAACTAAATTGGTTACTTCTTCTAACAGCTCAGGATCCAAAGTGATTACCCATTTATTTTTTTTAGCAATCTCTTCGATTTGTTCTACAATCATTTGTTGCCGTTTATAAGCATCTGCGATCACGAATTGTTCTTCTAGCTTTGTTTCATATTCATTCGGCTCAGCAAGTTCAATCTGATCCCCTAAGAAACGATGTCCTGCTGTTGTCCGTCCTGTTTGTACATCCAACAAGTCAAAAGGAATGATTTCTTCGTCTAATAAAGCAACAATCCAATGAATCGGCCGAATGTATTCAAACATTGTCTCGCCCCAATGCATCATCGTTGGGAAATTCATGCTTTTCACAACATCTAGCAATCCAGCTAAAACTTCTTTACTTTCTTTTCCGTGGATATATTTTGTGACATAGACATATTCTACTCCGTTCAACTCACGGAAAGTAATCGCATCAGTCGTCAAACCTTGTCCGCGGACAAAACCTTCAGCTGCTTTACTCCAATTTCCTTCAGCATCAAGCGCAATTTTCTTTGCTGGTCCCTTGACTTCTTCTTGCACGTCTTCTTGTCGATCAGGAATATTGGTCACTCGAATCGCCAAACGTCGAGGAGTAGAGAATGTTTCGATTGATTCAAAAGTCAAGCTGTTTTCTGCTAAGAAATTTGAAACTCTGTCTTCTAGTTGTTTGATACTTGGCCAAACCACGTGGGCTGGCATTTCTTCTAAACCGATTTCTAATAAAAGATTTTTCGCCATCTTATTTGCCCTCCTGATTCAATAATGGGAAACCTAATTTTTCCCGTTCTGCTACGAAAATCTTCGCAACAGCGCGAGCCATATTACGGATGCGTGCTAAGTAACCAGCACGTTCTGTTACTGAAACCGCACCACGTGCATCTAATAGATTAAAGGTGTGGCTGCATTTTAAAATATAATCATACGCTGGATGTACGAGATTTTCATCAATACAGCGTTTTGCTTCTTTTTCAAATTTATCAAAGTTTTCTAATAACATTTCTTGGTTGCTTTCTTCAAAAGAATATTTTGAATGTTCGTATTCTGGTTGTTTGAAAATCTCACCGTATTTTACACCGGCGCTCCATTCTAAATCATAAACACTGTCTACTTCTTGGATGTATGAAGCCAAACGTTCCAGACCATATGTCAGTTCAGAAGTAACTGGACGGCATTGCAGACCACCGACTTGTTGGAAATACGTGAACTGAGTGATTTCCATCCCATCTAACCAAACTTCCCAACCAACACCAGCACAACCCATAGAAGGATTTTCCCAGTTGTCTTCCACAAAACGAATATCATGTTCTAATGGATCAATCCCCAATAAACGTAAGCTGTCTAAATACAATTCTTGAATATTTTTAGGTGAAGGCTTCATCACGACTTGGAATTGATGGTGCTGGTACAAGCGATTTGGGTTTTCTCCATAACGACCATCTGCTGGACGACGTGAAGGTTCTACATAAGCCGCCCGCCACGGTTCTGGACCAATCGCCCGCAAAAAAGTATACGGACTCATCGTTCCTGCTCCTTTTTCTGTGTCGTAAGCTTGCATCAACATACAGCCATTATCTGACCAAAACTTTTGCAAAGTCAAAATCATCTCTTGCACGGTTAATTTGCTCATTTTTTTTCCTCCTGTATCGTTTTTACTATTATTGCTTTCATACTAATTTATTTCAGACAAACTTAAAAATCATGAAAAAGCAAAACTGACAAAAAAAGTCCCTATGTCGAATTTCGACATAGGGACGTATCAACGCGGTTCCACCCTACTTCCAAGCAACAGCTTGGCAGCTTTAACTAAATGTGCTCACAAACGCCAACAAAATCTGCTTTCCTGCTTGGCTTTCACTGGCCCAAACTCGCTGTGATCTTCCACAAATTTCTAAATTTGATCATTGCACGTATTCAACTTGGTTCTATAATAGCGACACCATACCCCTTTTGTCAAATCTTTCTATCAATCAAAGGGAATTGGCTGAAAAATCCCATCTTTTAATTGCATCGTCTCAGTAAAGCCCAACGATTGTAATAGTGCTTTGGTCTCTTTGAAATGACAAGTTAATGTCGTTGTCTCATGGCTGTCACTAGTAATAATGATCGGACAATTTCGTCGCTTTAATTGCTTTAATAAAAATACGCTAGGATAAGGCGTCGTTTTCCAGTTGCGAGAAATGGCTCCTGTGTTGATCTCTACCATTCCATCATAGGTTTGAATACTATCGATCACATCATTTAGTGCCTGCAAAGCAATGGCTTGATAGTCTGCACTATCTTCATCTAGCCAAGGATATTTTTCATTGAATTTTGTAATCAAATCAAAATGACCAACAATTTTTGAGCGATTTTGGTGGATATGCTTCACGACAGTATCATAATAATCACGAACCATTTTTAACGCATCACCCTGATACCACTCAGCCAAAGTCTGCTTCAAACTTTCAGGACTTTCATCGACACTGCGAAATATTCCTTGTCGTGGTGGAAAATAATGAACCGAACCTATCGTATAATCATATCCGTTGATTGGATCCGCACTATAATAATCCCGTTCCAACCCCAAGCTGATAGTCAGTCTGCCAGCCAAGTCTTCTTTTAGTCCATGCAAGGCTGCTTGATAAGCTACTTCATTTTGCACACCTAAGCAGCTAGGATCAAAAAATGCTGGCGAATGACTAGTAAATCCCAAATCTGTAAAGCCCAAGTCAATGGCTGCTTGTGCCATAGCTTCTAATGAATCTTTTCCATCACACCAAGTGCTATGGGTATGTGCATTTGAATAGAACATCATTGGCCTCCTCATTCATTTCAAAACGATGTGACTTTCAGCATGTGTCTTTCTTATTGCATCCGTTCTTGTTTTACTTTTTTATCCACAACATGACGGTTAGCTAATTCTTGACGGACTTCTGACAAATCGATGTTCATCTCTACCATCAGGACAAGGACATGATACACCAAATCAGAGATTTCAAAAACTGTTTCGCTCCGATCTTCTTTCATTGCCCCAATCACAACTTCGGTTGATTCTTCGCCGACTTTTTTTAAAATTTTTTCGATGCCTTTTTCAAATAAATAACTAGTATAACTTCCTTCTTGTGGTGTTTCTTTACGTCCTTTGACTAATTGATACAACGTATCCAGAGTGGCTTGCGAATCTTCACCAAACAATACTTCATTGAAACAACTTTCAGCACCTGTGTGACAAGCCGGACCATCTTTTTTTACTTTGGCTACTAACGCATCTTGGTCACAATCTAATTTTAGAGAGACTAGATGCTGATAATTTCCACTCGTTTCACCTTTACGCCATAATTCTTTGCGACTGCGTGAATAAAAAGTCATCAATTTGTCTTTTATTGTTAAATCATAACTCTCTTGGTTCATATATGCCAATGTCAATACTTCATTGGTGATTGCATCTTGGACGATTACAGGGATTAATCCTTGCTCATCAAATGTTAACTTTGTCATTTCTTCACCCCTTATTCAACTGAACTCGCTTATCATCTATACGCTTATTCCTAAAAATGAATAGATCATTGTTTCTTTGATACCTCGTAAACGATTTACTTAGCCTTCGATTCGAACAGGAATCTGGGCTGTCAACAATTGTTTTTTCAACTCGGGGATTTTTACTTCGCCATAATGAAAGATTGATGCAGCCAACCCTGCTTCGATTTTTGGTAAACGAAATAAGTCAATAAAATCTTGACTTTTTCCAGCTCCACCTGAAGCGACAATCGGTAAGGTGGTGATTTCACTAACTGCTTTTAATAATTCCAAATCAAAGCCTTGTTTCACGCCATCTGTATCCATACTATTGATGACCAATTCACCAGCACCTAATTGTTCGCCTTGACGGATCCATTCTAGCGCTGCCAATCCGGTATCTTCACGACCGCCTTTAGCAAAAACATGCCACTGATTATCCACACGCCGAACATCTATTGATAAAACGACACATTGGCTGCCATAACGTTTGGCACCTTCTTCGATTAATTGTGGGCGTCGAATCGCACCTGAATTGATACTGACTTTATCCGCGCCGCAATTTAACACTCGTTCAAAGTCCGATAATTCATTGATTCCACCGCCAACAGTCAAAGGAATGAACACTTCAGATGCAACGTTTTTTAAAATATCCGTAAACAATCCCCGCTCTTCAGCAGAAGCGGTAATGTCATAAAAAACTAATTCATCGGCACCTTGTTCATTATAAAAACGAGCCAAAGTCACCGGATCATTGACGTCTTGTAAACCTGCAAAATTGACACCTTTCACGACACGACCATCACGAACATCTAAACACGGAATGATTCGTTTTGCGATCATTACTTGCCCTCCTTCAGCTATTTTTTTGCGTTTACGCTAGATTAGCTCTACTAGCAGCTAGAATATCTTCTAATTTCAGACTCCCGTCATACAATGATTTTCCGACAATCGCACCAGAGATTCCTAGTACATTTAATTCTTCAATGTCTTTTAACGAGGCGACGCCGCCTGAAGCGATAATTTCTACCTCTAACTGATTGAGTTTTTGATACAACGGTAAATTGATTCCTTCACCGGTACCATCGCGAGAGATTTCAGTGAAGATAATCGTTTCCGCTCCCCAAGCGACCAACTGACGGCAAAATTCAAACGCATCTGTCTCTGTTTTTTCTAACCAGCCTTCTACAGCAACTTTTCCTTCCCTCGCATCTACACCGATAGCAATTTTGTCACCATATTTTTTTAACATCGCCTGAGTAAATTCAGGATCTTTTTGTGCGATTGTTCCTAAAATAATCCGATTCACCCCAGCTGATAAACAGTGCTCAATCGTTGCTTCCTCACGAATACCGCCACCTACTTCAACAAATAAATCAGTATTTTCAACAATTTTTTGAGCGGTCTCAAAATAATGCAGTTTGCCAGCCTTAGCACCATCTAGATCAACTAAATGTAAATACTTTGCACCTGCTTGTTCAAAAGCCTTAGCAAAAGCAACGGGGTCGTCACCAAAGATTTCTTTTTGCTGATAATCTCCCTGATAGAGTCGAACGACTTTCTGATCCAAAAGATCAATTGCTGGAAAAATTTTCATGCAGGTACCTCCGTAAATGCTTTTAAGATATTCAAACCAACTTCGCCACTTTTTTCCGGATGAAATTGAGTACCAAAAACATTCTTATTTTGGACAATGCCCGGAATCGAGATTCCGTACTCACTGTCTGCTACTAAATATTTCTGACAGTCAGTGGCATAATAACTGTGGACGTAATAAACAAAATCATTTTTTCCTAATGATTTTACTAAAGGACTGTGTTGATTTTGAACAGTTAATTTGTTCCAACCAATCTGAGGTACTTTCAGGTCGATATTTTCGCGATCGAATGTCTCACGCATCGAAACAATTCGACCAGGAATCAGTCCCAGACCAGAATGTTCTCCAAATTCCTCACTCTTGTCAAACAACAGTTGCATCCCCAAACAAATCCCTAAAAAAGGTTTTCCAGATGCAGCCAGTGCTTGGATGGGCTCAATTAATGAAAGTTCTTCAAGTTTTTTCCGTGCATCCCCAAATGCCCCAACACCGGGCAAAATAATATGATCAGCTGCTTTTAATTCCGTTAAAGAACGAGTGACCTGACAGTTGACGCCTAAGTGTTCTAGCGAACGGGATAAACTAAAAAGATTGCCCACGCCATAATCAATAATCGCTAGCATAAGATCCTCCTATCTTATTTTAATTAATCGTTCCTTTAGTTGATGGGATTTCATCAGGTGCTTGCTGATTGATGGCCACAGCTTCTCCTAGCGCACGGCCAAACCCTTTGAAACACGCTTCGACAATATGGTGACTGTTTTTCCCGGCGATTTGATGCAAATGAATCGTTGCCCCTAGCTCACGGGCAAAAGCAATAAAAAATTCCTCGACTAGTTCCGTATCAAATTGCTGTCCGATCTTTTCACTAGGAATAGTTAACTCAACTACTGCCATGCCCCGACCGCTGATATCCACAGCAGTCATTACTAATGCTTCATCCATCGGCAATAACATACTGCCATAGCGTTTGATTCCACGCCGTTCAGCTAAACTTTCAGAAAATGCCCGACCAAGAGCGATAGCTATATCTTCAGTCGTGTGATGTGCATCCACTTCAATATCTCCATCACAGATCAACTCAAGATCAAAACGCCCATGCCGAACGAACAATTCCAACATATGATCTAAAAAACCTACGCCTGTTTTGATTGTCTGTTTTCCCGTGCCGTCTACGGTCAAGTTTAACTTGATCTTTGTTTCAGATGTGTTGCGGATTACTTCTGCTTTTCTCATACAGTCACCTCTTTTATAATTGTTGCTAAAGCCTGAACCAATCGTTCCATCTGTTCTTGTGTCCCAACGGTAATTCGCAAATGATCTTTTGTTCGCGGTTGATTGAACCAGCGCACTAAGATTTTCTTTTCACGTAATGCAGTAAATAATTTTTCACCAGCTAGTTTTGGATGTTTGGCAAAAAGAAAGTTGCCCTGGCTGTCGGTCTGTTCAAAACCTAATTCTGTCAGTTTCTTTTTGCTCCATTCTCTGACCTGGATGGTTTCTCGGATTTTTTGATCAACGTAGCTTTGTTCTTGTAAAACAGCTTCACCGACTGCTTGAGTCAAGCTATTCACATTATAAGGATTCAGACTAAAACGCAAGCGATTTAAATCTGCGATCAATGCGGCATTTCCTACGCCAAAACCCAAACGTGCTCCTGCTAGTTGACGTGATTTAGAAAACGTCCCTACTACTAATAAATTTCTGTATTGATTGATTAAAGGAATCATTGATTTCCCGCCAAAATCGATGTATGCCTCATCTACGACGACTAAACGATCCGGATGACGCTCTAAAAAATCACAGATTTCTTCTGGTGCCAAATACATACCCGTCGGTGCATTGGGATTGGCAAAAATTACCGTTCCTTTTGTTTTTTTGTATTTCGTAAGTTCTAAGGAAAAATCATCTTTCAGTGGAACAATCTTCGCATCGACTTGATAAAGATTGCTATACACTTGATAAAAACCATACGTCACGTCAGGAAATGCAATCCCATTTTCCGTAAATCCTTGGAAAATATACGCAAGCACTTCATCACTGCCATTACCAAGAAATAACTGTTCCTGCTTCACGCCAAGATAACGAGCCAACGGTTTTGCAACACTTTCACCTGCGATATCTGAGTAGCGATTCAGTTTTTGAGCAGCATGGACAACTGCTTGTTGGACACTTGCTGCTGGTGGATAAGGACTTTCATTGGTATTTAATTTGATGTACTCTTGCTCATTGACTTGTTCACCTGGTGTATAGGGTGTCAGATCCTGATATTTTGGATTCAAAAATGACATTCGTTTCCTCCTCATTCAGCTTATTGTTTTTTCTTTAATCGTTTGATTTTTTAGACTGCCAACTAATTTTTGTTTTCTTTTTCAGAAAAAGAAGCGTTTGTTTTTCTTCGAACATTCATTGACCGTGCGTGACCAATCAGATCTTCTGTCTCTGCAAACAATTCAACTGCCGCACCCACTTCATTCAATGCATCGGCTGTGTAATACAGATAACTGCTTTTTTTTACAAAATCATCTACCGATAACGGGGAATAAAACCGAGCGGTCCCTTCAGTAGGCAAAGTATGATTAGGACCAGCAAAATAATCCCCCAAAACTTCTGGTGTGTGATGTCCTAAAAAGACACTTCCGGCGTTTTCAATCTTGCCTAATAAAGCAAAAGGTTCTTCCACGGCTAATTCAAGATGCTCTGGTGCGATTTGATTAGCAAGTGATAATGCCTCTGTCAAATTTTGGACCAGAATTATTTTCCCATTGTTTTCAATTGCAGCTTCTGCGATAACTTTTCTTGGCAATTCAGCTAACTGCTGTGCTAGTTCTAGCTGGACTTTTTCAATCATATTTTCTTCAGTCGTAATAAGAATTGCTTGAGCCAATTTATCATGTTCTGCTTGGGCTAAAAGATCTGCGGCAATCCATCGCGGATCAGCACTGTGATCAGCAACAATCAATACATCGCTAGGTCCTGCGACCATGTCGATATCGACCTTGCCGTAGACCATTCGTTTAGCGGTCGCGACATAGATATTTCCAGGACCAACGATCTTATCTACTTTAGGAATCGTCTCAGTTCCATAAGCAAGGGCGGCTATTGCCTGTGCCCCGCCGACTTTATAAATTTCATCCACACCAGCGATTTTGGCTGCTGCTAAAATCGCTGCTGGAACTTGGCCGTTGTGATCAGTAGGTGTCATCATGACGATTTTTTTTACTCCGGCAAGTTTTGCCGGTAAAACGTCCATCAATACTGTGCTCGGATACGCAGCCGTTCCACCTGGAACATACACACCTACGCAAGCTAACGGGATGATTCGTTGTCCCATAACGACTCCGTTTTGTTTGGTTGAAACAAAACCTTGACGTATCTGTTTTTGATGGAATGCGAGAATATTTTCTTTGGCTTGTTCCATTACTGCTAGCAAGTCAGAAGAAATGGTTTGTAAGGCTGCTTCAATCTCATCTTTACTGACAGTCAACGAATCCAATGTCACATGATCGATTTCTTCAATCAATTGATACAGAGCTTTGTCACCTTCCGCTTGTACTTGAGCGAGTATCTTTTGAACGACTGCAGAAACATCGGCTGTCTCACTATATTTTCGTGCTAAAATATCGGCTAACGGATCTTTTTGGGTTGAATAAACTCTCATAGCTGTTCCCTCACCTTCTCGATTACCTTCTGGATTTTTTCCTGTTTGAATCGCCAAGTCGCATTATTGATAATCAAACGTGCAGAAGACGGTGCCACTTCTTCAATGACTTTTAATTCATTTTCTTTCAACGTCGTTCCTGTTTCGACGATATCGACAATCACATCCGATAAACCTAATAAAGGTGCCAACTCGATAGAACCGTGTAAATGGATCAGCTCCACTGACCGTCCCTTGCCTTCATAGTACTTTCTTGTAATTTGCGGATACTTAGTCGACACTCGTAATGGTCGAGAAAAATCCTCTTCAAAATCATTATGCGCCGCTACTGCCAAACGACAATTGCCCATGTGCAGATCCAGAAATTCGATTACTTCCGCTTGGCTTTCCAACAAAACATCTTTCCCTACAACACCAATATCAGCAGCACCATGCTCAACATAGATTGCGACATCACTTGGTTTGACTAAAAAGAAGCGCAATTTATTTCTTTCATCACAAAAAATCAATTTACGATTTTCAACAAAGACTCCTTCTGATGCCACACCAGCTTTGGTAAACAACTCATAGACTGCATCTCCCATTCGACCCTTAGGCAATGCGATATTCAAATAGTCTGAACTTTTTGTTACTACAGGAATTTTTTGACCGGCATGATTCAATTTCATACCAAACCCGATTGCTCCTTGATTTTTTCCTTGTCGACTCATCAAACGATCATAACGGCCCCCGTACAAAATCGTTGCCCGTGCTGCTTTAGTAAATCCTTGGAATAATAGTCCGCTATAATAATCAGCATCATTCATAATTGAAAAATCTAAGCGCAAACGAACTTTTTTAGATAATTTCTTCTCTTGCAACGCCTGATATAATTGCTTCAATTCTGCTAAACCAGCTTGTGCTTCAGGATAAGTTGCTAATAATTTTTTCGCGCGTTGGTATTTAGTCTCAAAATCCCCTGACAAACGAACCAATTTGGCTAGATTCTCAGATTCCTCTTTTGTTAACCCTGCTTTTAACGTTAAGGCATCCATGTCATGAGAACTCTTATCGCGTAAGCAGTCTAAAACTTTTTGCCGATCTTCTTCAGCAAAACGATTACATATCCCATTTAAGATTCCCATATGAGACAGATCCAACGTTCCTTCACCAACTTGAGCCAAACTTTCCCAAGCGAGTTCCAATACTTCTAGCTGATTCTCCCATGTAATCGTATCAATGATTTCCAAACCGATTTGGTAAATTTTTTGATACTCTCCTGCTTGGCGATCATGACGATAGACATCTTCTACGTAATACACTTTACGCGCTTGGCCAGCAGGGGTATTTTTAGCAATCGACAACGTCACATCCGGTTTTAACGCCATCGTTCGTCCATCATTTCCAGTGAAGGTGATAATAGATGAGTTTCGTAAAAAATTATAGCTTTGTTGATAACTGCCGTAGTCTTCAAAGTTATTTAAGTGATAAGGATGGAAATGATGTTGTGTATACAACTTTCTTAAGCTTAATTCGATTTGTTCTTCAGGTCTTAATACATCCCATAATTCTTCCATACTTATCACTCCCAATTTTTATTAAAAATCATCTTATTTCCGCTTCAACAAAAATGAGTCAAATTCCCATGATTGATAGTATCTCCTCATCTATAAAAAGATCAGCAATCAATATTTTCTCATTTTAACCGCTAAAAAATTAATAATTTCTAATAATATTAATCGTTTTACCATAATTTAGCAATGAAAATCTGTGAAAGAGATCGATTTTTTTCAACAAAAACAAAATTGATCCCTGAAGTTCTTTTTACAAGGCTGCATTTTCTTACGATGGAAAAATTATCGTTGCATAAAAAATCCGCAGCACCCATTCGGTACTACGGATTATTTCTCATTTTTTGGTTTCAATACGTCTTGCCATTCACTCATTTGATCAATGAATTTTTTGCTTTTTAAATGTAAGCCCACATACTCTTCGTATAATTGATCCAATGTTTGGCGAATAGTTTTTTTCGTTTCTGGTTTTAAATTGATTGTATTGATGGCTTCATAGGTCACACTATTGAACAATCGTAAAAAATAGATTGCCCGCGGATCTGCATGATACCGATTGTGGTCCAATTGCCAATGTTCTTGACAGAGAATGCCATTGTATTTTGAAGAAAAATCAAAAGCCCCAGTCTTTTTACCACAGACCCCACATCCTTGCCAGTTCAAGGAAACACCAAATCGCTGCATGATCTGAACTTCAAAAATATTCATGATTATCTCACCATCTGCCCCGTCATTCATCCGTTGCAACGCTTCGCGAGTAAATCCATATAGCGCTGGGTCATAGACATGATCTTCAATCGCCGCATCAGCTAAACCTAAGATATATGAACCATAGGCGTTCAAAAAAATATCTTCCTGCAGTTTTCGTAACGGACGAACTTCTTTTGCGCTATTTAAAAATGATAGACCATCTGTTTTCATATTCCCAATAAAGACTGCTTCAGTAAATGGTTGGATCGCTGTCTGCAAAGGATGATTGGCGCGATGAATGCCTTTAGCAAAAAACATCACTTTACCGGCGGATTCAGTAAAGATTTTGACTAACTTGTCTTTTTCTTTGTAATCTCGACTAAATAAAATGATTCCCTTTGTTTCACTGATTTGTGCCATCTTTTCTCACCTCTTCTCGAGAAGAAAAGCTTCACGAAAAATCGCGAAGCTTTTGTTTAATAATCGTCTTTCCGATATCCGTAATCTTGCAGATAAGTTTGTTTGTCACGCCAATCTTTTTGGACTTTGACCCATAGTTCTAAATATACTCTGTCTGCCAAAAGCGTTTCGATATCTTTGCGGGCTTGTGTCCCGATATTTTTTAACATCTTACCCCCTTTACCGATAATGATTCCTTTTTGACTCGTTCGTTCAACAATAATCGATGCTTGAATATGAACCTTGTCATTCTCGTCGCGTTTCATCGATTCTACCACGACTGCCACAGAATGCGGTACTTCATCTCTCGTTAAACGCAAGACTTTTTCTCGAACCAATTCAGAAACGATAAAATATTCAGGATGATCGGTAACCTGATCATCGGGGAAATATTGCGGACCTTCATCCATTTGATCGACCAATGTTTCAAGCAGGTGTTCAACATTGTTTCCTTCAGTTGCTGAGATTGGAATAATCTCTTTAAAGTCCATGATTGTACGATAATCATCGATGATGGCTAATAATTCATCTGGATGGATGGTATCGATTTTATTGATCACTAAGTAGACTGGAACTTCTTGCTTACTCAAACGTTCCAAAATAAAATCATCTCCACGGCCGCGTTTTTGATCTGCACTGACCATAAATAAAATCCCATCGACCTCTCTTAATGCACTATAGGCCATCTCAACCATATAATCACCTAAACGATGTCTTGGTTTATGAATACCTGGCGTATCAATAAAAATAATTTGTGCTTCGGGTACTGTATAAACTCCCTGAATCTTATTTCTAGTAGTTTGTGCCTTATCGCTCATAATGGCAATCTTTTGCCCGACAATACGATTTAACAGCGTTGATTTACCTACGTTGGGACGGCCAACAATGGCAACAAATCCTGATTTATGTTCTGACATATATTATTCCTTTCTGCTAGCAAAAAATGCTATTTCGAGTCTTTCTTCTTTTTACTAAAGAAAAAGCTCAATGATTTTGGGTAAAAAGATAATGACACCCACGATAATGGCAAATAACGAAGTGACTAAGACTGCTCCAGCAGCCATATCTTTGATTTTTTTTCCAATTGGATGAAAATGACAATCTGTTACCATGTCCACAACATTTTCAAAAACGGTGTTGATAATTTCCACGATCCAGACTAGAAAGACTGCTAGAAAAATCCACAGCCACTCAAGCACAGAGACCCCCAGCAAAAATGCTACAAGTATCGCCATCAATCCAAAGACCACATGGGCACGCATATTGCGTTCTTCTTGAAAAACCGTTTTGATCCCTTGGATGGCAAATTCTAAAGATGTGATAAAATGTTTGTTTTTTCCCGTTTTATCTTTTAAGTCCATAGGCATCTAATATCTCTTTCTGTAGACCAAACATCTCTTTTTCATCTTCTGTAGTCATGTGGTCGTAGCCATTGATATGCAAAAAGCCATGTACGGCTAGAAAACCCAATTCACGATCGAAGCTATGCCCATACTCTTCTGCTTGTTCTTGAGCACGTTCTGTAGAGATCATGATGTCGCCTAGATTGCGCGGCATCTTATCCTCCTCATCCATAATAATTGGAATCTCGTCTTCTCCTTCTTCTTCCAATGCAAAACTGATCACATCCGTTGGTGCATCTTTTCCGCGATAGTCGCGGTTGATGATTTGAATTGCTGCATTGTCCATAAAAGTCACTGACATCTCGGTATCTTCCGGCAGTTTTAAATAATCGGCTGCAAATTGCAATACGCCATCAATCTCTTGGATTTTTTCATTAGAGACTTGCTCTGTTTCATCAATAAAGGTAATATCCATTACTCTTCCCCTTTTTTCTCTTGCTCTTCTTTCATTTTCTCTGCCTCTGATTGCATTCGCGGATATTTAATCCGAGAATGGAAGGTAGAGCTCAAGCCGCTGATCAATGACTTTTCAACGATTCGAATTTCTTTCAAGGTCAAGCCAGAATCATCTAACTGACCATCATTGATTCGTTCTTCAATTAAATTATGGACAAAATCAGTAATCTTATCGATTGAAGGATGGTCCATCGCTCTGACTGCAGCTTCACAACTATCTGCGATATTCACGACCCCAGCTTCACGAGTTTGCGGTTTAGGACCTGGGTAACGAAACTCTGCTTCTGTTACTTCAGGATTGCGTTCTTTGGCTTTAAAGTAGAAAAATTTCATCAATGTCGTACCATGATGTTGGTAACATATGTCAATCACCATTTGCGGCATCTTATATTCTTTTAAAATTTTAGCCCCTTCAATGACATGACCAAAGATGATTTGCTTGCTATCTTCCGGCAGTAAAAAATTATGTGGATTTTCTGCTCCTGTTGGTAGATTTTCAACAAAAAAATTGGCATGGCGGATCTTACCAATATCGTGATAATAACAGGCGACTCGAGTCAACAGTGAGCGCCCACCGATTTCTGCCACTGCATTTGCACTTAGGTTGGCAACCATCATCGAATGATGATACGTTCCTGGTGCCTTTTCCAATAATTCTTTTAGTAGCGGATGATTAGGATTACTCAATTCATTCAATGTGATTACACTGCTATCAGTCACTAAGATCTCAATATACGGTTGCAAACCCATCCCCATAATAAAAGAGAGGATACTAGCAGCAAAAGCGCCTAATAACAATCCCCATGTTTGAGAATCAGTAAAGGACATCCCTTGATAAATACTCAAAATAACCGACCAGATCACTGGAAAGGCGACAATCCAGAGCATCGCTTGTTTTGCCTGATCAGACAATCGTTTTTGTTTTACCATAACAGCTAACGTACCAGAAAAAAGATACGTCATCAAAATGACCAGCAGCATATTGGTTCCGATAGCATTGTAATAAATAAATAGCGCAAAAACTGTTTGGAAAACAGCCGATAAGGCGCCTGCTCGCCGATTGACAAAGACAGTCAAAACTAATGGCATAAACGCAGCTGGAAAGAACAACGCTAGATTATTGGAACTGCTGCCTTGAAAACTTTGAAGAATCTTCATGATAATAACGCCGATGACCATCGTGGCACTATAAAATAAAATGAAGCGCACTCGTTGAAATTCAACTTCAAATTGGCGGCTATAAAACCATAACAAGACTCCTTGTAAAATCGCCGATAAAATCATTGCGATTAATGGGAACACAGAAGTACTCGAGCTAGTCAGACCAAGCAGTTTTAATTTATTGATGGAATTAGCATCAATTTGGCTGCCTTCACGTACAATGACTTCACCTTGATAGATCATCACTGGTTGAACAGAATCACTGGCTTGTTCCTTTAATTCATCTGTGCGCTTTTGATTTAAAGAATCATTAATCACGATTCCATTTTCTAATAAATAGCGGATTACTTGATTTGATTCATCAGATAAACCCAAACTTTGGATCTTGTCGATAGCTTGTTGCTTATACTCAGCAAGATCACTTTGTCGAATCCGTTTAGTCATTTGTTCATCTAAAAGTTTTAAGCTTTCTGTCCCGACTTTAGTCAAATCAGCCGTGTTCAACTGGACGACCAATTGATAAAATTCTTCTGGCAGTTGTTGATAAAAAGTTACCGTCTCTGGATCTAAACCTTCAAAATTCTTTTTAATCGCTGCTATCCGTTCAGCAATCGTCGGCTGAGGAATTTTTTCGCCTTCTTTAGCTTGTGATACTTTATTTTGATAATTCTTATCTAATTCACCATTGGCCTTTTGGATTAATAAAATCAGCTGGCTGATTCGATCATGTTGTGTATTTGCCAAATCAGATTGATAGGTGTATTCAGGTGTAACTGCTTCTACAGCAAGTTGACGTTTTTGATTCGTTTCTTCTTTATTCTCGATCGTTTTATTGGCACGAATGCTTTCTGTTGCTACTTGACCTTCTTTATAGTCCACACTTTTTTGTATCACGCTAGTAAACATTGTTAAAATCAAGATAATCGAGAAGATTCCTAAAATAATCGGTATAAATTTTGAACCTAACTTTTTCAGCAAGTTATTGATGGGTTGATTTAACATTCAATGCCCTCCTGACTACTTCTCTTGGCGTCGTAGGTTCTCTTGTTCGTACGCTTCGATAATTTCTGCAACTACGGGGTGTCTAACTACATCCCCTGCTTCAAAATTCACAAAACGAATTTTTTTGATTCCTTTTAAGGTTCGTTCCGCATGGATCAAACCGCTGACTTGTCCTTTAGGTAGATCCACCTGAGAAGTATCTCCATTAACGATCATCTTAGAGTTAAATCCAAGACGCGTCAAAAACATCTTCATTTGTGAAATGGTCGTATTTTGTGCTTCATCCAAAATAACAAATGCATCATCTAATGTCCGACCACGCATATACGCTAACGGGGCAATCTCAATGACTCCGCGTTCTAATAAGCGATTGGTATGCTCCATCCCAAAGATTTGATGCAATGCATCATACATCGGACGTAAATAAGGATCTACTTTTTCTTTTAAATCACCTGGTAAAAATCCCAGACTCTCTCCAGCTTCTACTGCTGGACGGGTCAAAATGATTCGCTGTACTTCCCCTTTTTTTAATGCGGCAACTGCCATAACGATTGCTAAATATGTTTTTCCTGTACCGGCAGGTCCCACACCAAAAACTACATCAGATTTACGTATCGCTGCGATGTAGCGACTCTGACCGATATTTTTTGGTCGGATAGGTTTTCCGCTACGATCTTTTAATAGTTCTTCTTCATACATCATAATAAATTCGTCTAAGTGATTCTCACGTCCTAAACGTAATGCTGTCATCACATCCGGCGTGGCTACTTTAACACCTCGGTCAATCAGAACTTGGAGCGTTCGAATAATCTCAGCTACCAATTTTATCTCTTCTTTTGGACCGATAATCTGAATCATCTCACCTCGAGTATTGATCGTAGTTTCAGTATTGTCTTCTAAAAATTTTATATGTTTATCATGGGTACCTAAAAGCATACTGATGTCATCATTTCCATCAAGCTTTATTTCTAACGACTCAAAATCGTTGCTATTCAACAAGCGTTCATCCCTTCGTAAATCATTCCTCCCTATAATACCACACTCTAAATAAAAGAAAAATTGTCTAAACTTTTACAAAAAAGAACCCCAGGGACTATTAGATCAACATCATAAAAATTTTTTCACCCTTAGAAGATTGATTCTAACTGATCCTTGATAAACCATCTTTTTGCTCTCTTAACATTTTCTTTGTTTAAGTATGGAAAAGGAAAACTAACTTTTTTGCCGTCTTTGCTAAAAATATGATTTATTTATGTAGTGGTAGTCGCAAAAAAAGTCGAGAGAACATTCTCTCGACTTTCATGATTGCTTACTTATTCAGAAGCTCTTTGACGATTGCATTGACTTGATTGCCATCAGCTTTACCTTTGACTTTTGGCATCACTGCACCCATCACTTTACCAAATTCTTTTGGCGAAGTTGCTCCTGTTGTTGTAATTGCTTCGGTAACAATCGCACGAATCTCTTCTTCGGAAAGTTGAGCCGGCAAGTATTTTTCAACAACTACGATTTCCTTTTTGACTTTATCAGCCAAATCGGTGCGGTCAGCATTTTCAAATTCTGTTAAAGAATCCCGACGTTGTTTCATCTCACGAGATAAAACAGTCAACTCTTCTTCTTCATTTAAATCCTGGCCTTTTTTTATTTGCTCATTTTGAATCGAAGCTTTCAGCATCCGGATCACTTGCAAAGTCTCTTTGTCTTTTGCTCGCATCGCTTGCTTCATGTCTTCATTCAAGGTAGTAAGTAGTGACATCGAATCACTCCGTTCACAGACTAAAATTTCTTACGTTTTCTAGCTGCTTCTGATTTTTTCTTACGTTTCACACTTGGTTTTTCATAAAATTCACGTTTGCGAGATTCTTGTAGAGTCCCTGCTTTTGAAACGGAACGTTTGAAGCGACGAAGAGCATCGTCAAGAGATTCATTTTTACGAACCACTGTTTTTGACATATAAATTCCCTCCCTCCGGGCTTGAAATGTAACCGTTTTTGTTATTGAAATATACTTTCAATAAACAAGACCGTCCATAAGTCATTATAGCTAATGGGCTATTTTGAGTCAAGGTACTGAAGAATTTTAATTGTTAATTTATTCATTAATTTTTTGACACTGTTCACAACGACCGTATAGCTCAAAACGATGACCTTCAATCTCACAGCCGTCCAATTGCTCTTTAAAGAACGTCATTGGACACATATGGATCTCTTTTGTCATACCACATACAGTACAAATAAAATGATGGTGATGCTCAAAATTTTCACTGCAGCTAAAACGAAACTTCATTTCTCCTTGTAATTCGGTGTCTTCAATTAAACCAATCTCACAAAATTCTCTTAAATTGCGATAGACCGTATCATAACTCAGACCAGGAAACTGTCCATTCAAATAATCATAAACTTCACGGGCGGAAACGTACCGATTGCATCTAATTAAATAATCTAATAAAGTCTCACGTTTTTTGGTATATTTAAACCCATTTTCTTTTACCTTTGCAATAGCTTTTTCTAATAAAGTTGTCTGAGTCATTGTATCCCTCGTTTCAAAGTGTAATGATTCCGAATAAACTGTATGGTATAATAAATTATCACTGATTGCAAGGGAGATTTTCTTTATGGATAGCGAAAAACAAAATGAAGTTGTCACTATTTTCATCATCTCCGATTCCGCGGGAGAAACGGCTTCGAAATTAGCACAAGCCTCGATGGCACAATACCCTACTGTGGAATTTTGTCTTTTCCGACGGACTTTTGTACACACGGAAGAATTACTGATGAAGGCGTTGAACGATGCCAAAGCTGAAAATGGTATGATCATTTATACATTGATTGATCCCAAATTAGCCAAAATCGCTAAAGATTTTTCTGATAATGAAGAGTTGTTCACGATGGATCTATTGAATCCCGTCGTTAGTGAAATCGGTAAACGCGCACAACTTGAGCCATCCGGCGAACGAGGCGCATTGCATCATTTGAATGAGAATTATTTCAAGCGTATCAAAGCAATGGAATTTGCCGTAAAATATGATGATGGTAAAGACCCTCGAGGCTTTTTGGAAGCTGATGTCGTCTTGCTTGGTGTCTCTCGTACCTCCAAAACACCATTGAGTTTGTATCTTGCAAATAAAAACTTGAAAGTCGCCAACTTGCCATTGATCCCTCAAGCACATATTCCTAAACAATTGTTTGAAATCGATCCGAAAAAAATCGTCGGCTTGACTAATGACCCAGAAGTTTTAATCGGCATTCGCAAAGAACGGATGCGTGCCTATGGACTAAATCCTGAGACAGCCTATTCAGATCGAGAAAAAATCCAAGCAGAACTAAAATTTGCTCATGAGCTCTATCATAAATTAGGTTGTGAGATTATCAATGTAGCGACTCTTTCAATTGAAGAGACCGCTGCTATGATTATGAATGCGTTAGATTTAGAAGACCATAGTTATTATTTCATGGAAGAAGAAAACTAAGATCTAATCGATCTTAGTCTTCTTTCTTTTTGCAATTGTCGAATATCTTCTAAGTGATAAGGTGTTAGCTGATAGACGTCATTTAACCAATTGTGATAAAACAAATGAGCTTGTGCTCGCCAACAATTATGGACAATACCGTTTTCGTAATAGTTCTGCGGGAGTGCAGTGATTACCCCTCGTTCACGATCTCGTAAATATTCTTTTTCCAAAGTATCCGTCCCATATTCAAAATGTCCCATCAAAAAAACATCGTGCTCGTCTTCAGAAATCAAAATAGTCGACTGCTTATTTTCATCTTGAGCGATTACTTTGATCTTTTTCTGCTGAACTTGTTCTTCATTGATCCCCGTATAACGAGATTGCGGCATCCAAAAGCGATCATCAAAGCCCCTAAACAAACGGAAATGATGCTGAATATCTTGTTTATAAATCCCAAATAGTTTTTCAGTAAAAGCGACTTTTTCAATGCCAAAGTGATGATACAACCCGGCTTGTGCTCCCCAACAAATATGGACAACCGAAGTCACCGATAATTGGCTCCATTCCATGATTTCTACCAACTCTGACCAGTAATCGACTTCTTCAAAATCCATTTGTTCTACTGGCGCTCCCGTAATAATCAAACCATCATAACAGTTCTCTTTCACGTGGGAGAAATCCAAATAAAATTCATCTAAATGATTCTTGCTCGTGTGCTTGTGCTCATGGCTAGTAGTCTTTAAAAAATCTACATCAATCTGTAACGGACTTTGACTGATCAAGCGCAATAAATGAATTTCTGTGTCAATTTTATTGGGCATTAGATTCAGGATCAATAACTTTAGCGGACGGATATCTTGATGTTTGGCACGAGAAGTATCAATTGCAAAAATATCTTCAGACTCTAAAATAGTTTTTGCTGGAAAATCAGGTTCTAAACGAATTGGCATGTCTCATCCCTCCAATTTATCAAATGCTTGCTGTAAATCGGCAAGAATATCGTTCACATTTTCGATGCCGCAAGATAAACGCACAAGTCCTGGCGAGATTCCTGCTTGCAACAATTCTTCATCTGTTAATTGACGATGGGTAGAGGTCGCTGGATGTAGTGCACAGGTCCGAATGTCTGCCACATGGACTTCTAATGAAACGAGTTTTAACGTATCTAACCATTTAGCAGCTGCCTTTTTCCCTGCTGCAAACTCTACCGAGATGACTCCGCACAAACCATTTGGGACATATTTTTGTGCCAATGAATAGTTTTCATCGGTCTTCAGTCCTGGGTAATAGACTTGTTTGACCGCCGGTTGTTTTGTTAAAAATTCTGCGACGGCCAAGGCATTTTGATAATGCCGATCCATCCGAACAGGCAGCGTCTCCATCCCGAGATTCAACAAAAATGAATTTTGTGGTGCAGGTGCTGCACCTAAATCGCGCATTAACTGCACACGGGCTTTGGTAATATAGGCAGCATTACCAAATTTTTCTGTATAAACGATGCCATGATACGTTTCATCTGGTTCAGAAAGTTGAGGGAATTTCCCGTTGTTCCAATCAAAAGTCCCACCGTCAACAATCACACCACCGGTTTGTACAGCATGACCGTCTAAATATTTAGTAGTGCTGTGAACAACGATATCTGCTCCAAATTCAAATGGGCGACAAAAATATGGCGTTGCAAAAGTATTATCAATGATAAAAGGAATAGCCAATTTTTTTGCTACTGCAGCAAACTTTTCTTGATCCAATACTTTTATTGCTGGGTTGGCAATTGTTTCCCCAAAAATTGCTTTCGTGTTTGGTCTTGCTGCTTGCAATAATTCTGCTTGAGAAGCATCTTGATCGACAAAAGTCACTTCTATGCCCATCTTTCTAAAAGTATGAGCAAACAAATTGTACGTTCCCCCATAAATATAACTTGAAGAAATTAGATGATCGCCGGTTTCTAAAATATTCAACAAGGCATAAAAAGTAGCTGCTTGTCCTGAAGCAGTACAAAGTGCCCCCACACCTCCTTCTAGTGCTGCGATTTTTTCTTCCACTGCACCTGTCGTTGGATTTGCTAAACGGGTATAAAAATACCCCGCTTCTTCTAAGTCAAACAATTTCCCGATTTCTTCTGTTGATCCGTAAGTATATGTCGTACTTTGAGTGATTGGCAGAACGCGCGGCTCCCCATTTCCAGGTTGATACCCTGCATGCAAACATTTCGTTTCAAATTCCATTGTTCTTCCTCCTAATTATTTAGCTTTTTCATTCCAAAATTACTTTTTGACTTTGAAAAAAAATATGTATTTCAAATTATCATCCCGCAAAATCGACTGACAAACAAAAAACTCCCGTCCTTCACAATGAAAGGACGGGAGTGCCGTGGTACCACCTTAGTTTATCAATCTCTTACAAGACTGAACTTTTGTCGTATTGCTACGAACTGCTGTAACGGGCGTTCCCGTGTCAGATTGACAATTGCTCCAAGGCCATCTTCTAATCAATCGCTGCTGCTTCTTCTCACCTGCTGAAGCTCTCTGTCAAGTCCGATTCATTGTACTCTTCTTTTCATTGCAATTAAAATATTTGAACGCCTTCTCTTTCAATCGAAAGTACATCAATCAACGCTTCATGATTGAGTCCTTTCAAAGCCGTCACTAATTTTTCTGTATTTTCTGGTGGTGTCAACACTAAAACTGTCGGACCCGCTCCACTTAAAAAGCTGCCATAGCCGCCATATGTTTTGCATAGCGTCCGAATTTTTTTTAAATGAGGAACTAAATGTTGTCGATGACTTTCGTGTAAAATATCTCGTTCCATCATTTTTCCAGCCAATGGCAAATTTCCATTTAAAATCGCCGCAATCATGACATTTCCAATCGAGCTCGCCTTCACTGCATCATGATACGACAATTCTTTTGGTAAAACCCCACGACTTTCTGAAGTTAGTAATTCATGATCAGGAATAAAGGCGATCACATCACAATCAGGAAAAGTATGTTCCACAAAATTTACTTCATTGTTGTTGTAACTTGCCACTACAAAGTCTCCGCAAATTGCAGGAGCGACATTATCAGGATGACCTTCAATTTTTGTCGCATATGCCACTTTTTGTTGCGGAGTCATTCCTAGATTTCCTAAGCGATTAGCCAATTCGATCCCTGCTACTATGACCGATGAACTGCTTCCCAAACCACGAGCAATTGGAATATCTGAAATCATCGTAATTTTGTGAGGTCTCAATGTCGGCGCTAGATCTAACGCCGTTTTAATCAACAGATTTTTTTCATCTGAGGGAATCTCACTGCCTAATTGATGATTGATCTGCCAAGTTCTTGTTTCAGGACCTATTTCGATAGTCAAATATCGAGACAAAGCAATGCCACATGAGTCAAAACCAGGACCTAAATTCGCACTGGTTGCTGGGACGCGGATTTTCATAGAGCGGCCACTCCTTCACGTAAATGTCGGCGCATGTCCTCCACATCACTCATTTTATTGATTTTGATATCTGTTTCTTTGATTGCTGTATCAGGATCTTTTAAGCCGTTGCCGGTAAATACTGTTACAACTGTCTCACCTGGTTTGATTCGACCATTTTTTACATGTTGGATTACTCCGGCTAATGAAGCAGCTGAACCTGGTTCAACAAAAACACCTTCTTGTGATGCAACTTTGCGATAAGCATTCAAGATTTCTGCATCAGTGACTGAATCAATATACCCTTTTGATTCATCACGAGCAGCTTCGGCTAGTTTCCAACTAGCCGGATTTCCAATTCGAATAGCTGTCGCAACTGTTTCAGGTGCTTCAATCACTTGACCTTTTACAATAGCTGCCGCTCCTTCGGCTTCAAAACCGTGCATTCGTGGTAAATCTGTTCCTTTTTTCTCATGCCATTCTTTGAACCCTTTCCAATAAGCAGAAATATTCCCGGCATTGCCGACTGGAATTGCTAACACATCAGGTGCTTTGCCTAATTGTTCGCAAACTTCAAAAGCAGCTGTTTTTTGACCTTCTAAACGATATGGATTCACTGAATTTACTAATGCGACTGCTTCAGTTTTAGCGATGTCACGAACAGCTTTCAATGCTTCATCAAAATTCCCAGGAATCGAGATGATATCTGCTCCGTAAGCAATCGCTTGTGCTAATTTTCCTAATGCGATTTTTCCGTCTGGAATCACGACATAGGCTTTAATCCCTGCACGTGTTGCGTAAGCTGCAGCTGCTGCACTTGTGTTTCCTGTTGAGGCACAAATGATCGCTTTAGCACCATCTTCCACTGCTTTTGCTACTGCCATCACCATTCCGCGATCTTTAAATGAACCTGTTGGATTTAGACCTTCATATTTTCCATATAAAGTAATCCCTAACTCTTTTGACAAATTTTTCAATGGAATCAGCGGTGTGTTTCCTTCAGCTAAAGCAATTTCAGGTGTTTTATCCGTGATTGGTAAATATTCTTTATATTGTTTTAATAGACCTTCGTACATGTTTATTCCCCCATAACTTTCATCAATGATAATAATTTATACTTAGTTTTTTCTTTGATTGCTTGTTGAATCGTTGCTAGTTTTGTTTCAGAGGTCGCATGAGTAATCAAAACGACTCGGGCATGTGCACCATCCCCTTTTTCTTGAACGACTTGTTCAAACCCAACTTCTGCCTGTGACATAATTTCAGCAAGTTTTAAAAATTGTCCATGCTCATCTGGCATCTCTAATGACAAGAAATATTTACTGATGTTTTCAGTAGGCGGCGTGATTTTCGTTGGTTGTGTATAGCCGGTGAAACGATGACCGACTGTATTTTTTTTCATCTTATTAACAATCGTCATCAGATCCGCTACGATACTTGTTGCTGTAGGTCGACTACCGGCACCAGGACCATAATACATTGATTCACCGATGCCTGAACTTTTGATAAATACCGCGTTCATTTCATTGTGAATTGAAGCAAGCGGATGGTGATGGGCTACTAAGACAGGACCTACTTCTACTGAGATCGAGTCGTCTTTTTTTATCGTTGAACCAATTAATTTTACGGTATAACCAAGTCGATCAGCCATCGAGACATCTTCAGCTGCTAAGCCGCGGATTCCTTTGATCTTGACTTGATCCATTGTAACAGTCATACCAAAAGCAAACTTGCTTAAAATGACCATCTTATACGCTGCATCAATCCCATCAACATCATTGGTAGGATCACTTTCTGCAAAACCAAGTTCTTGAGCTTCTTTTAATGTTTCTTCATATGTTCGGTGTTCTTGCACCATTTTAGTCAACATATAATTGGTCGTACCATTGACGATTCCTAAAACTTCTGTAATATCATCAGCTGCTAAACTGTTCGCAATCGTTCGTAAGATTGGAATCCCACCGGCAACACTCGCTTCGTAATATAAATTCCGTTGTTGATCGCGGGCTAGATCAACTAACTCACTTCCATATTGGGCTAACAGATCCTTGTTGGCCGTTACAACGTGTTTTCCTGATAGCAATGCTTTTTTGATGAATGTTCTAGCTGGCTCGATTCGTCCCATCACTTCTACTACAATCGCAATCTCAGGATCAGCTAAAATTGCTTCTAGTTCTGTGACTAATTCTAGATTATATTTTTTGGCTAGCGCACTTTTATCTTCTCCTGGTCGAATCAAGGCTTTCGATACAACTAAGGAAGCACCAATACTTTTTTTAATTTTTTCTTGATGGTCGGCTAGAATTTCTAAGACACCGGTCCCTACGACACCTAACCCTAATAGACCCACCTTGACTGTTTTTTCCATAATCCGCCTCCATTAAATTGTATTCTTATTAAAGATAATTTCATCATATTCTAATAGTTAGCTAACAGTATAACAAAATTCTTATAAAAAAAAAGAGCTTTTCCAAAAAATTTGGAAAAGCTCCCTTTTATTGATGTAAGACATGACGAAAGGTTTGTTCTAAAACATCTAAGACGTGCTGATCGTCTAAACTGTACAGCATAGCCTTGCCATCACGACGTGCCTTCACTAAACGATTGTCCCGTAATAGTCGTAATTGATGAGAAACAGCAGACTGTTCCATCATCAACGTGTCGCTGATAGAAGAGACATTGCGTTCCCCTTCTTTTAGAAACATTAAAATCTTCAGCCGTGTTGGATCACTCAAAACTTTAAAAAATTGACTGACCGCTTGAAACTCTTCGTGTTCCTTCATTTTTTAGCCCTCATTTACTCGGCAATTTTACGGATTGCTTCTTCATACGTCGCAATTTTTTCTGCGGCGGCATCATGAGAATCACCTTTCACACCGATATATAATTTAATTTTTGGTTCGGTCCCAGAAGGTCTGATTGCTAGCCAAGTTTCATCAGCTAACGTATATTTCAAAACATCTGAAGCCGGCATGTCGATTGCATTTTCAGAACCGTCAGCTGTGATTGCTCTGGACGTTTTGAAATCCTCAGTTAATGTAATCGCCACATCAGCAAAGTCTTTTGGTGCTTCATTACGTAAATTTTCCATGATTGTTTGAATCCGTTCTGCACCTTCTGCCCCATTTAATGTAACAGAGATTGTTTTTTCTGCATAATAGCCGTATTCCGCAAAAATATCTTGCAAGCCATCATACAATGTTTTTCCTTGTTTTTTATAATATGCTGCTACTTCGGCCAATAATACTAATGTTTGGATTGCATCTTTATCACGAACAAATGATTTAATCAAATAGCCATAGCTTTCTTCAAAACCAAACATAAATGTTTGGGAATGATCATTTTCATATTGTTGGATTTTTTCCGCAATAAATTTGAACCCAGTCAATACATCTACCATTTTCACATTGTAGGAAGAGGCAATAGTTGTCGCAAGTTCACTTGATACGATTGATTTTAAGACCACCGCATTTTCTGGTAACGTTCCTGCTTGTTTATGCGCTTCTAAAATATAACGAATCATAATGGCTCCGATTTGATTTCCAGTCAATACTTGATAACGCCCATCAGGTAAACGGACCGCTGCCCCAAGTCGATCTGCATCTGGATCGGTAGCGATCAACAAGTCAGCATCAGCTTCTTCGCCTAATTTGATGGCATATTCAAAAGCAGAATGTTCTTCTGGATTTGGTGATTTTACAGTTGAAAAATCAGGATCAGCAATCGCTTGTTCTGGAACAAGCACGAATTTTTCAAAACCAGCCTGTCTCAAAGCTTTTTCACCTAACATCTTACCGGTACCATGCAAAGGTGTATAAACTAATGTTAATTCTTTGCCCATCTCGTCAATCAATGATTGATTGATTGTTACTGATTTGATTTCTTTTAAATAGGCAGAATCAACTTCATCGCCAATGATAGTAATCAGCCCGCTATGTTCCACTTCTTCATCAGACAATACTTCAACTTCTAACGGGTTTTCTACATTTCGGACAAAGGTTGTCAATGCATCGGCATCTTCTGGCGGCATCTGGCCCCCGTCTTCTCCATAGACTTTATACCCATTGTATTCTGCCGGATTATGAGACGCTGTGATCATGATTCCAGTGAAGGCATTTTCAAAACGTACCGCAAAAGATAATTCAGGCGTTGGGCGCAGACTTTCGAATACAAAGGAAGGAATGTCATGTTTTGCTAAAGTTTTCGCTGCTTCCATAGCAAACTCTGGCGACATGTGGCGTGAATCGTAGGCAATTGCTACTCCTCGACGTTTCGTCTCAGGATCTTGTGTATCCATAAAACGTGCTAGGCCTTCTGTCGCTTGACGAACCGTAAAAATATTCATTCGATTGACACCCGGTCCCAAGATTCCGCGCATCCCTGCGGTTCCAAATTCTAATGGTTTATAAAACGCATCTTTTTTCAACTCAGGATCTTTGCCTAAGTCTTGTAATTCTTTACGCATTTTTTCATCTAATTTATCTGAATCGATCCATTGTTCATAAACTTGTTCCCAAGACATGAAACACACCTCTTTCAAAATTTTCTTACCAATTAAGTATACCATTACTGCCATAGCCAGCAAAGGGGACTTGTATCTTGCCTTAGGTGAAATTTTTTTAGTAATCTTACGAAAAAAGAAGGCAGCTAGCTGCCTTCTTGAGATTAATGTTGTTCTTCAATATATTTATATACTTGTTGTCCAGCGATTCCGCCTTCTCCAACAGCTGTAGTGATCTGGCGCAAATCCTTTTCACGTGCGTCCCCAATTGCAAAAACACCAGGAATCTTTGTTTTCATCTCATAATCAGTTTCAATCCAACCAGCAGCATTGGTGATTCCGCTTTTCTTAAATGGTTCAGTCAATGGTTCCAATCCGACATAGATAAAGGCACCATTTATTGGTTCTAAATGAACATCACCTGTTTTGACATTGCGAATCTGTGCACCTGTCACAACCATATCGTTGCCGACGATCTCATCCACTACGCTATCCCAAATAAATGAAATTTTTTCATTAGCAAAGGCACGATCTTGAATAATTTTTTGGGCACGCAACTCATCTCGCCGATGAACAATCACAACTTCAGAAGCAAAGCGGGTTAAGTAGATGGCTTCTTCTACTGCAGAATCACCACCGCCAACAACAATTAATCGTTTGTTGCGGAAAAATGCCCCATCACAAACTGCACAATAAGAAACGCCACGTCCAGCAAAAGATTCTTCCCCTGGCACACCTAATTTGCGATGAACACAACCGGTAGCAACAATGATCGTTTTTGCTTGATAACTGGTATCTTCAGTAATGACTTCTTTGTAATCGCCGTGATCTTTAATGTCTTGTACGATCCCATAAGCATTTTCTGTCCCAAATTTCGTGACACCATCGTACATTTTCATCGCAAGTTCTGGACCCATAATGGATTCAAAACCTGGATAATTTTCAATCTCAGCGGTATTGTTCATTTGTCCGCCTGGCGCACCACGTTCAATCAAAAGAACCTTTAAATTCGAGCGTGAAGCATATAAGGCTGCAGTCATCCCAGCAGGACCTGCGCCGATAATTATTACATCATACATTCAGTAATTCCTCCATTCGGCTTTACTTTACATCCAAGAATTTATTCTGTCGACAAATCTGCTTACTAATTGTCAGCTTTTTTGTACTTCATAAAGTAAAGATCTGTTACTCCTTTATACTTCAATCAATTATTTGACAAATCATTCAGTGTTTTATGGATTAAAAAAGAAGGGCAATCATCTAGTGACGATTGTCCTTTCAAAAATTATTGTTGGTTTTTCATTTGTTGCATCATTTGACGCACTTTTTTTTCTGATGGTTTTTGTCCCATTGACATCATCATTTGACGTAACATATCCTCGTTGATTGGAGGATTCTTTTTGAAATAGTCTTGCATATATTTACGGGCTAAGAAGAAACCGCCAACAGCACCTAATAGTGCAGCAATTACTGCGATCAATACTACAATTCCAGTTGATACCATTTTCACCGCTCCTTTCCTGACACATTCTCATACATTTTACTAGAAGATTCAGCAAAAGAAAAGCGGTTTTAAGAATCTTCAAAGACAACAATAAAATTTTAGTTTGTTCTTACGGATGACTGATCGCTCGTTTCTTATCAAAAAAATACCTTCTACTTGTTATACAAGCTAAACAAACCAGCAAAAAAATTCATTATTTTTTAAACAATTGATGAAATAACGATTAAAATATGATAAAATCCAATTTACTATCTTCCTCACTGGTGGCTAAGTGAAGAGGTGTCTATATGAGAGAATTTTTAAAATCAGTCAATCGGATCGTTGTAAAGATTGGAACAAGTTCGTTGATTCATCCAAATGGCAAAATCAATTTTTCTGGTATCGATCAATTAGCTTTTGTCTTAACAGATCTTCGTAACCAAGGAAAAGAATTATTGCTCGTCTCTTCTGGCGCGATTGGTGTGGGCATGGATAAACTTAACTTGAGAGAACGCCCACAAGAAATCCCCATTCAACAAGCCGTTGCCGCAGTGGGACAATCAGAATTGATGCATATTTACAACCAACGCTTTTTAGGCTACAGTCAGCAAACCGCTCAAGTATTACTGACAAGAGATGTCGTCGATTTTCCAGAAAGCCGTTCCAATGTAATCAATACTTTGGAACAATTGCTCTCAATGGGTATCATTCCAATCATCAATGAAAATGATACCGTTGCGGTAGATGAAATGGATCATACGAGAAAATTTGGTGACAACGACGAACTATCTGCAGTCGTCTCACAACTGATGGCAGCAGACGTATTGATTATGCTAAGTGATATTGACGGCTTTTACTCTGATAATCCGACTAAAAATCAACAGGCAACTTTGTATTCGGCTATCTCAATGATTGATCAAACATTGTTGGAACAAGCTGGCAGCGAAGGCAGTCGTTTTGGTACTGGCGGAATGCTCAGTAAATTAAAAGCAGCTCAACGAGTTTTGGCAGCTAATAGCACGATGGTCTTAGCCAATGGCAAACCACCTAGAATAATTTTTGATATTTTAGCCGGTGATGAAATCGGGACATTATTCAAGGAGGGATCAGTATGAGTGATTTACTAAATAGACTAGGGCAACAAAGTAAACTTGCTGCCCAGCAATTATGTCTACTGGAGACTGCGAAAAAAAATGACTGTTTGTTGCAAATGGCCCTAGATTTAGAAAACAATCTGTCAGAGATCTTAGCGAACAATCAACTGGATTTAATCCAAGCACAAAAAAATAAACTCTCTGATACGATGCTTGATCGCTTACGTTTAACTGCTGAAAGAATCAGCGAAATGGCTGAAAGCATTCGGCAAGTCGCAGCTTTACCAGATCCAATTGGCGTAGTGGAAAAAATGTGGCGTACAGAAGATCAGCTGATGATTGGGCAACAACGTGTGCCATTAGGTGTGATTGGCATCATCTTTGAAGCACGACCAAATGTAACAACTGATGCAGCCAGTTTATGTTTCAAATCTGGAAACACTGTGATACTTCGAGGAGGCAAAGAAGCATTCCACTCGAATCAAGTGCTCGTACAACTTATGCAACAGACTTTGCAAAAACAACAGCTCAATCCGGCAATGATCCAATTTGTTACAGATACGTCACATGAAACTGCTCAGGAATTGATGCAGCTAAATGACTATCTGGACGTTTTAATCCCTCGCGGCGGAGCAGGATTAATTCAGCGTGTCAAAAATAATGCAACCGTACCTGTGATTGAAACTGGTACTGGAAACAATCATATCTATGTTGATGCGGCGGCATCATTAGATATGGCGCTGAACATCGTCGTCAACGCGAAGGTACAACGCCCCTCTGTCTGTAATGCCGTTGAAACGTTAGTGATTCATAAAGAGATTGCTAGTGATTTTTTGCCTAGGTTAGAAAAAGCTTTGCTTCCTCATCAGGTCGCTTTAAGAGGAGATATTGAAGCTTTAACTTATTTGGATCAAGCAAATTTAGCTACCGAAACCGATTGGGCAACGGAATTTTTAGATTATATTTTAGCAATCAAAGTTGTCTCTTCGCTTGATGAAGCAATCGAACATATCAATCAGTATAATACTAAACATTCAGAAACTATCGTAACGGACAGTTATTCAAGTGGGCAAAAATTCTTGAATGAAATAGATGCAGCTGTTGTTTACATCAATGCTTCGACTCGTTTCACTGATGGTTTCAAATTTGGTTTCGGTGCAGAAATCGGAATCTCTACACAAAAATTACACGCTCGTGGGCCGATGGGGTTGGAACATTTGACTGCGACTAAGTACATCATTTACGGCAACGGTCAAATTCGAGAGTAATTTTAAGCGACTGTATTAAATTGAACTTTTTCAACTAATCAACCGCTTTTTTATAGCAAAAAGCAGAGGTTTATTTGCCCTCTGCTTTATGCTTGGATTTTTGTCAAGAGATCTGGATCAAATGTTTCTGCTTTTAACATAGCAATCTCAAAGCCGTAAGGAGCCCGTTGATTTTTTTTATCTGCTCCTACATAAGGTGTCTCTAAGATTTTTGGCAAATGTTTCAATTTTTCGTGATGAACAATTTTGTTCAACGCATTAAAGCCAATCGTGCCAAAACCAATATTAGCATGACGATCCTTATGAGAGCCGATTGGATTTTTAGAATCATTTACATGAATCACTTTTAAACGATCCAGACCGATCACCCGATCAAATTCTGCTAAGACACCGTCAAAGTCTTCTTTGACATTGTAGCCTGCGTCATTAGTATGGCAAGTATCAAAAGTTACTGAAAGTTTTTCATTCAATGTTACGCCATCGATAATATACGCTAACTCTTCAAAAGTTCTCCCCAACTCTGTCCCTTTCCCTGCCATCGTCTCCAAAGCGATTTGCGCCCGTTGATCTTTGGTCAACACTTCATTTAGACCTTTGATGATTTGATCCAATCCTGCTTTTTCACCCGCACCGACATGTGCGCCAGGATGCAACGTGATCTGCATAGCGCCTAGCGCTTCAGCTCGCATGATTTCGTCTCGTAAAAATTGGACAGCAAAAGGAAACATCTCCGGTTTTTTCGTATTTCCTAAATTGATAATATAAGGTGCATGCATGACAATATTTGACAAGCCATGTTCTTTCATAAATGTTTCTCCAGCTGGAATATTCATCTCTTCCACTGGTTTGCGACGAGTATTTTGCGGGGCGCCGCTATAGATCATAAAGGTCGATGCTTCATAACTAGCTGCTTCTTGTGCAGCACCTAATAACATACCTTTTCCCTTCATACTTACATGAGAACCAATTAACATAAAAACCTCCAGTTTTTTTATAAAAATAATAATAAACTCGTCATCAACGGCAAACTAATCAAAAAGCTTAACGAGGACGTGAATCCGACTACTTCTGCTCGCATTCCGGCGGCCACACTATTAATGACTCCAAATGTCGGAATCGGTCCAACCGAAACAAGGCACAAAACAATCTTAATCATCTCAGGAAACGGCAACCACATGAACAAAGCTGTCAATAATAGCCCACTTCCATATTTGATTACTAAAACTCGCACAACTAAAGCTAGATCTTTTTTGGGCAACCGCAGTTCCAAAAATAAGCCGATCATAAACATCGATAAAAAAGTATTAGCATTTGCGACAGGCTGCACCAATTGAAAGACTGCTTGCGGCAAATCGATCGCTGTTACCCGTAAGAGCAACATAATCAAATAACAAAGAAAAGGAATCGATCGACCCAATCGACCTAGAACTTTTTTGATACTTGGACGTTCCTCATTTCCTCCACTGATGCTCTCAATCACTACATTTGATCCCCAGCCAACATGATGCTATTTCCGATATCAAAAAACGACAAAATCGGTATGGCTTGCGGCATGAAACTCTGTACAAAAGGGATTGCAAAATTACCGATATTATAGCCTGAAACACTATACATCAAAAACTCGCGTTCGACTTGCTCTTGTCTTTTTGAGAACCAATGACCAATAATGATCATTACTAAGTTCAAGAATACTCCGGCTAAAATCAAAAGTAATAACTGATTTTTAATCACCAATGATTGCAAATTTACAATAATTGCTGCCGGTAATGTGACATTGACAACTATTTTTGAAATCAGGGAACCATCCGCCTTTGTTAACAAGTTGAGTCTTTTGGTTAGATAGCCTATCAAGATAATAACAAATAATCCTAACGAATTTAACAAAACTGCTCTCACGTGTTCACCTCTCAATCCAAAAGCGCTTACCTTGCATGATAAAGAAAGAGGATTGTGCCAAAAATTGGTCCAATCCCTTTGCTGATAAAACTAAAATTGTAAAACGAAATATTTTTTCTTGCCTCGACGGATAACTATATATTTATCGGCTAACTTGTCTTGGTCACTCAATGTATAAGCAACTTCTTGTACACGATCGCCATTGACATAGATTGCACCGTTCGTGATATCTTCTCGCGCTTGACGTTTAGATTTTTCAATTCCTGCAGTCAACAAGATTTCAACGAGGTTTAAATCATCGTCTGTTTGTACACGATAGTTCGGTACATTTTTAAATCCTTGCTTGATCTCTTCATCATTCAAATTTTTTACATTCCCGCTAAATAGCGCTTCAGAAATATGCACTGCTTGTTCATAGGCTTCTGCACCATGAACTAAAACAGTCACTTCTTTTGCCAATGCTTTTTGGGCTGCTCGTTGTTCAGGAGCTTTGGTGAATTCTGCTTCAATTGCTGCAATTTCTTCTAAGCTCAAGAAGGTAAAGTAGTTTAAAAACTTGATTGCATCTCGATCGTCTGTATTAATCCAGAATTGATAAAATTCATACGGCGAAGTCTTCTCTGGATCCAACCAAACTGCATTGCCTTCGGTCTTCCCAAATTTTGTCCCATCAGCTTTAGTGATCAGCGGCATGGTTAACCCAAAAGCTTGTTTGCCTGACTCGCGCCGGATCAATTCAATCCCTGACGTGATATTTCCCCATTGATCACTGCCGCCTAATTGCAGTAAACAACCGTAACGTTTATTTAGTTCATAGAAGTCATAAGCTTGCAATAATTGGTATGCAAACTCTGTATAAGAGATTCCAGATTCGATACGACGTTTGACACTTTCTTTACTCATCATGTAATTGATCGTAAAGTTTTTCCCCACATCACGTAAAAAATCGATCATTTTTAGTTCGCCCAACCATTCATAGTTGTTGGCAACAATCGCTGGATTCTCTTTATTTTCAAAATCAATGATTCCTGAAAGCTGATTTTTGATACTTTGCGACCAGCTTTGAACAGTCTCTAACGTATTTAATTGACGTTCAGCATCTTTAAATGAAGGGTCTCCAATCATCCCGGTACCACCGCCGACTAATGCGATCGGCACATGTCCGTTTTGTTGGAAACGACGCAACGTCAAGATCGGTAATAAATGACCAATGTGCAAGCTATCTGCTGTTGGATCAAACCCGATATATAGTTTAACAGACTCTTCATTTAATTGTTTTTCTAGGGCTGCTTCATCGGTTGCTTGAAAAATTAAGCCACGGGCTTTTAATTCTTGGAAAAAGTCTGAATGCATGTTTTATCCTCCTAATGATTTATGATAGTCAACTTCGAACCAACTATCTGTTTATTACGCATCTCATTTCTTAATGATCGATACTTATCCTTTCCCATATTAACTGAAAAAACGAGGAAATAAAAGATGTTCGCTGGATTTATTCGAGTTTCTGAGGGATTAACAAAGCGTTTTTCATACCATCACTTGATCAATCAGCTAATACTTGTTTTTTCTTCCTTAACAATTAGTTGAAGTTTTGATTACAAACACGGCATCTGCTTGTTAACAGAAGTAAATCTTTGCTATAATTCAACAGATAATTAAAATGAATAGAATTTAACGAGGTGGACTTTTTGGCTCACAAGAAAAAAATAAGTAAACAACCGAAAAAGAGTAGCAAAAAGAAATCAAAAACTACTCTTGGAGGTCTTTTTGCACTCAATGTTTCATTGCGGGTAATCAAGTCACTATTACTTGGCTTTATCGTAGTGCTCTTTTTAGGCGGTCTGCTGGTTGTTGGGATCGGAGCTGGGTATTTTGCTCATCTTGTCGAAGGAACTCCGACGCCTACAAAAACCGAAATGAAACAAAAAGTTGGAGACATCGCCGAACCATCAAAATTACTTTATGCCGATGATCAAGAGCTAGCAACAATCCAATCTGATCCGATCCGTGAAAAAATAAGTTCCGATGAAATTTCTTCCTGGGTGAAAAAAGCACTAGTTGCTACTGAAGATGAAAATTTTTATAAACATCGCGGTGTCGTACCAAAAGCTGTTGTCCGTGCCTTATTAGGAGAAGTAGTCGGTTTTGGCGCTGGATCTGGAGGATCTACACTGACTCAACAGCTGATCAAACAACAGGTCCTAACAAATGAGACTTCGTTCAAGCGAAAAGCAAATGAAATCGTCTTGGCCTTTGATTTAGAGAAATATTTAAGCAAAGATGAAATTTTAACATCTTATTTGAATGTCTCCCCTTTTGGGCGTAATAACAAAGGACAAAACATCGCAGGAGTAGAAGAAGCAGCGATTGGTATCTTTGGTGTCCATGCTAAGGATCTGAACTTACCGCAATCAGCTTTTATTGCTGGTTTGCCGCAAAGTCCGATTGTTTATAGTCCCTACACCAACACCGGTGATCTAAAACAAGATTATTCATTAGGTATGGCTCGAAAAGACGATGTCCTTTTCAATATGTATCGTGAACAGATGATTTCTAAAAAAGAATACGAAGCCGCAAAAGAGTATGATTTGTCAAAAGACTTCCAAGCTCGGCAAGATATCGAAGTACAGCAGCACGGATTTTTATACTACACTGTTTATAATGAGGCCATCAGCATCGTAGCAAAAAAACAAGCGGAAGAAGATGGCATTAGTGATGGTGAATACGACAAAGATGACGTACAAAGCCGTTACATTGAACAAGCTAAAGTCAAAATGCAAAATCAAGGGCTCGTTGTAAAATCAACCATCGATAAAAACATCTATGACGCGATGCAACTCGGGGTTGCTGAATACGGACAATATTTAGACGATGGCTCTGGTGCAACTGTTGAACCAGGAACCGTAATGATGGATAACCAAACTGGCCGAATCTACGGTTTCGTCGGAAGCCGTGATTACAATATAAATCAAAACAATCATGCTTTTGATACGGTTCGACAAGCCGGCTCCTCAATCAAACCAGTCTTAGTCTACGGACCTGCAATCGATCAAGGTCTACTAGGTAGCGCTTCGCGAATCGCTGATTTCCCGATGAAATATCAACGCGGAGAACATGCTGGAAAAGAATTAGAGAATGCGGAAAATAAAGGTTCCAAGACATTCCAGACAACTCGGGAAGCTTTGGTCGAATCAACAAATATCACTGCATACCATGTTTATCAAGATATGCTTGCAAATAAAGGTTCGGATCAATTTGCCTATGATAATTATTTGAAGAAAATGAATTATCCAACTTCCAATACTTGGGGTGTAGAATCCGCGCCATTAGGTACTACAGGCGTTTCAACTTTAACAGAAGTCAATGGCTTCCAAACCTTGGCAAATGACGGAGTCTATCAGCAAGGATACTTGATTGACTCTATTACTGACAGCACTGGCAAAGAAATTTATAAACATAAAAATGCACCAGTCCAAGTCTATTCAAAAGCAACAGCTTCTATTATGAATAATTTGATGCGCAGCGTAATCAATGAACAACATACAACGCCGTTCAAATCTATTTTGAGTGGTGTGAATTATTCTCTAAGTACCGCTGATTGGGTCGGAAAAACTGGGACAACAGATAACTATGCCGACAACTGGTTAATTGTCTCCACTCCGTCTATCACCTTAGGAACATGGACTGGACGAGATGACAATAAACCTATGAATGATGGTGCTGGAAATCGAACAGCAACCTACATGGCTTATCTTGCAGGTCGAATCTATCAAGTCAATCCAACAGTTTTTGCTGAAGATGAAAAATTTGAACTGACTGATGACGTGAAACAAATCAAAGTTTCTGATTTCACTGGTTTAAAACCTGGTAAAGTGACTCACAATGGAACAAATTATCAAGTGCCAAGTGGTGAAACTACTTCTCTTTGGGCAAAAGATGGTCCAGTAGACAACACTTACGAATTTGGTATCGGCGGTGACGACGAGGATTACAAGACGTATTGGAATACACGAAATAAAGTCGCTGCCAAAAACAAAGACAACAAAACGACAGATGACGATTAATTAAAAGACTTCTCACCATGGACTGTCTCTCAATCTAACTTTGAGGCTAGTCCATGGTGAGTTTTTTTCTTAGATCAACTTGTGAAAAACTCATGATTCTGTAAAAAGAGCATCTAAGCAGCTTGTGACTCCACAAGCTTTTTGGTATTCTACCAACAGAAAATCATTTTATAAATAATCGATCAGAACACCTGTTTTAAAAATACTTCCACTAAGGAGATATCACTCATGACATTTGAAGAAATTTTACCCAAACTAAAAAAAGGAGCAAAAATTATCCGGGAAGGTTGGAGCGGATTTGAGTTATACGTAACACTCGTTGAAAATCAGCAATTTGAGGGTGCACCAGTTACGCCTTATTTTCTGATTAAAACAGCCGATGAAGGTTTTTCTAGTTTTGCCCCAACTGTTTGTGACATTTTAGCAGATGATTGGAAAATCGTTGAATGATAACTTTTGATTTTACCAATAAAACAGCCTTTATCACCGGTGCGGCCTCAGGAATTGGCGCGGCTCAAGCACAGGCTTTACTAAATGCTGGTGCACAAGTCTTTGCTTTTGATCAGCAAAACGGACAACTCCAGAGATTTCAAGAAATTTTTCCTGAACGATTTGCTTTTTACTTAGGAGACGTACGAGAAAAAAATCACCTGCAAGAAGCAATCAAAAACTGTCATAGTTTGTTTGGCACGATTGATATTTTACTGAATACTGCGGGGATTCTAGATGATTATCTGCCATTAGCTGAAACAGATGAAGCTTTATGGACACAAATTTTAGATACCAATGTAAAAAGTATGTTCACATTGACAAAATTATTATTACACGAATTATTGGATAATCAAGGGACGATCATCAACATGGCTTCGATTGCCGGATTGGTCGCCGGTGGCGGCGGAATCGCTTATACGACTAGCAAACATGCTATCATCGGTTTTACTAAACAATTGGCGCTAGATTACGCTGACAAGGGACTTCATGTCAACGGACTTGCACCAGGAGCGATTGATACACCTATGAATCAAGCAGATTTCTCTGGGGATGGGAAAATGGCAAAATGGGTAGCTGAGGAAACACCAACCAAGCGTTGGGCGACACCTGAAGAAGTCGCATACGCCACCTTGTTCTTAGCAAGTGAAGAAACACGTTATATCCAAGGAACTATTTTACCGATTGATGGTGGTTGGCTTTTAAAATAGCTTGCAATTTTTCTGAAATCCTCTAAGATAATAGTAGCGAGATTTTCGCACTGCGGCACTTCAATCCTTTGGTCGCAGTTATCAACGAGACAGTGTCTTGTAAAGGAGAATGATAAATGCATCTTGAAAAAAGTTCAGCTAAACGCTGGACCACCACTGATACGGCTAAAATGGCCGTTGTGACAGGATTATATGTCGCTGTCACGATTGTTTTATCTGTTGTAAGTTTTGGGGCCATCCAATTTAGGCTTTCCGAAATGTTCAACTACTTACCGCTTTTTAACAAACGCTACACTATCGCTGTGACTTTAGGCGTGGCAATCGCCAATTTGGCTTCTCCGCTAGGTATAGTCGACGTAGCACTGGGAAGTATTTCCACGTTAATCGTCTTACTGATTTGTCGAGCTGTGACAAAAAATATTGTCAGTCTAAAAAAACGAATGATTATCACCGCACTAATCTTCGCTTTCTCCATGTTTACCGTTGCAGGCCAATTAAGCTTTTTCTACCATGCTCCATTTTTCTTTAATTGGTTGATCATTGGCGTAGGCGAATTACTTTCTATGGCATTAGGCGGCGGATTAATCTATTTAATCAATCAACGAATCGATTTAACCAAATAAAATACAAGCATGAACAACTCAAATAATCACTAGAGACTAAAAAGGTTCCAAAGAAATCATTCTTTGGAACCTTTTTTTATAGATCAGCGATAAATCGCAATCGTTTGATAAGGTTTTAACACAAGTTTTTTGTTATAAGTTTCAGTCTGGTAGTTATCGATCAAAATTTCTCCTGCTGAAAATTCTTCTGGTAGTTCAATCGTCGTCTCTTGTGGGAAGAAGTTATTTAACACAAGTAGTGAATGATCTGCTAGACGTCTGATATATCCATAGATTTGCGGATGTTCTGGTAAAAAGGCTTCATAGCTTCCTTCTGAGATTACAGGATATTTTTTGCGCAATTTGATCAATTGCTGATAATAGCTGAAAATCGATCCTGTTTGTAATTCATTGGCTACGTTAATTGTATCAGCTGTTCGACCAACAGTTAACCAAGGAGAAACTTGTGAAAACCCGCTGAATCTGCTGCTGTCCCATTGCATCGGTGTACGAGAATTGTCGCGAGACTTAAGCTTGACGATTTCAAATGCTGTTTGTTCCGTCTGACCAGCGTCAATTAGTTCTTGATATGCATTCAGACTTTCTACATCCACATATTGCTCCATTGATTCATAATCTGGGTCCAGCATGCCGATTTCTTCTCCCATATATATATATGGTGTCCCGCGATTCAAATGGATTGCACTTGCCAACATTTTTGCCCCAGCAACACGATAGTTATCCACATCGATAAAACGATTCAATGCCCGTGGTTGATCGTGATTGTTCCAAAAAAGGGCATTCCAACCACCTTCTTCACTCATTTGCGTTCCCCAAGTATGAAACAATTCTTTTAATTTCGCAAAGTCAAAGGGCATCTGTGTCCACTTTTTCCCGTCTTTATAATCCACTTTTAAGTGATGAAAATTAAAGGTCATACTCAATTCTTCTCGTTCAGGTTTTGTATACAAAATACATTCTTTCACCGTAGTAGAGCTCATTTCACCGACTGTGATCATCTCGGGATCTTTACCAAAGGTTGCTTGATTCATCATCTGGATAAATTCATGAGTGATCGGACGATCCGTATAAGCCGGTTTGCCATCCTCTTCTTCACAATTTACTAATACTTCATCTTTGCCAATTACATTGATTACATCGAAACGAAATCCTTTGACTCCTTTGTCCATCCAAAATGTTAATACGTTGAATAATTCTGCTCGAACTTCAGGGTTGCGCCAATTTAAATCGGCTTGTGTCTTATCATATAGATGCAAATAATAGCGCCCTGTCTCTCCAAATGGGGCCCAAGCATTTCCACCAAACTTGGAGAGCCAATCAGTCGGCTCTTCTCGCAAAATAAAGTAATCTTGATATTTTTTATCACCGGCTAACGCTTTTTGAAACCATTCATGCTCGATTGATACATGATTAAATACCATATCTAACATGAGCTCGATTCCAAGTTCATTGGCTGTAGTCATCAACTGATCGAAATCTTCCATTGTCCCGAACATGGGATTAATGGCCGTATAATCTGCCACATCGTATCCGTTATCTTTTTGTGGACTTAGATAAATGGGGCTCAACCAAATCATATCCACACCCAATTGTTTTAAATAAGGAAGTTTTTGCTTAATTCCAGGTAGGTCTCCGACACCATCTTGATTTGTATCTAAAAATGATTTGGGATAAATTTGGTAAATTACTTTTTCTTTAAAACTCATTGTGTCCTCCAGCATCTATAATTTTTTTGCTCGTAAGATTTTCTCATTACTTGTGACCACGGCATCTTCAATCAATGGATCCACTTGAAAATCAGTCGCATTCGTCACGATGATAGGTGTTTGAGTTTCATAACCTGCCGCTTTGATTGCTGCTACATCAAACTCCATCAATAATTGTCCTTTTTTGACACTGTCTCCTTGTTTCATATGACTCGTAAAATAATTGCCATCTAGTTGAACGGTATCGATTCCGATATGGATCAAGACTTCCGCTCCTTCCGTACTCACTAAACCGATGGCATGTTTAGTAGGAAATAACAAACTGA
The DNA here is from genome assembly GCF_005405225.1 of Enterococcus dongliensis. Classification (GTDB taxonomy): domain Bacteria; phylum Bacillota; class Bacilli; order Lactobacillales; family Enterococcaceae; genus Enterococcus_A; species Enterococcus_A dongliensis. Next base: position 5,573 of record NZ_BJDQ01000014.1, on the reverse strand, counting down.
TCTGCCCATCAAAGGGTGCATATAGTTTTCCTTCACTAGGTTCGATTACAACACCTTGTCCCATCATACCTTCTGCAAAAACAGGATCTTTGGCACTGCTTAATGGTTGCACTCTACCCGCAATTGGGGCAAATAAGTCAACTGTGGCTCCTGTTTTTTGAATGGATTCATTAGCTGGAACATCGTCTTCTTCCACTCGATCGTTTTTATTGAATAAACCGATGCGACGGAAAGTCAGCGTCAAAATGAATGGAACGGCAATCGCAATGATCATACCAATCACAAAAATTAAATAATCTTGCGGACGGACTGCTAAAATTCCCGGTAGTCCACCAACACCGATGGATAATGCTCGAACTTTGAATAAAGTAATAAACAACCCGGCGATTCCACTACCGATCATAGCAGCAATAAATGGATAGGTGTATTTTAAATTGATCCCAAACATTGCCGGTTCAGTAACACCTAACCAAGCAGAGATCACTGATGGAATCGATACTTGTTCTTCTTTTTTATTTCCTCGATGAGCAAAAACAATGGCTAAAACAGATGCACCTTGGGCGATATTCGATAAACAGATCATCGGCCATAAATTAGTTGAGCCAAAGTCTGCGATCAACTGCGAATCAATTGCTAAAGTAGTATGATGCAATCCTGTGATAACTAACGGTGAATACAAGGCTCCAAAGATTCCACCGAACAACCAACTAAAGCTAGAAGTCAATCCAGCATTCACAACAGCTGAGATTGCCGTCCCGATTTTCCAACCGATTGGTCCTAAAATAAGATGTGCGGCTAAAATAGTCGGAATCAATGAAAAGAATGGAACAAAAATCATTGAGACAGCTTCTGGAATATATTTCCGGAAGAAACGTTCCAAGTACACAAGTAAAAAGCCGGCTAACATCGCAGGAATAACTTGTGCTTGGTAACCAATCTTGTCAACGGTGAAAAAACCGAAATCCCAAGTCCAATTTTTAGCAATCTCTGCAGCTGTTGTCCCGTTTACAGCATAGGCATTCAATAATTGCGGTGAAACTAATGTAATCCCTAAAACAATTCCTAAAATCTCGGTCGCTCCCATTTTACGGGCGATACTCCAAGTAATCCCAACCGGTAAGAAGTGGAAAATCGCTTCACCAGGCAACCATAAGAAACCATTCACTCCACTCCAAAAAGTGGAAGCCTCAACGATTGTTTGACCATCCAACCAACCCATTGGTACCGCTTCTAAAATATTTCGAAATCCTAAAATCAAACCGCCGACAATAATTGCTGGTAATAAGGGGGTAAAGATTTCTGCTAAAACTGTAATGGCACGTTGAACTGGATTTTGATTTTGTTTTGCTGCTGATTTGGCTGCTTCTTTTGAAACACCCGTTACGCCTGAAACTTTGACAAACTCATTGTAAAAAACTGACACATCGTTCCCAATAATGACTTGAAACTGTCCCGCATTAGTAAACATTCCTTTGACGCTAGGAATATCTTCAATTTGAGCTTCATTTGCTTTTTTCGGATCATTCAAAACAAATCGCATTCGTGTAGCACAATGCGTGACTGCTGAGATATTTTCTGTGCCGCCGATCGCTTTGAGTAGATCTTTTGTATCCTTTTCATATTTTCCCATTTTTTCTCCTCCAATTGATTTAACTTGTATGGATAAGTTCAGCTAATATAGTTACTATATCTGGTTTAACCGTCTTTGTAAATCGCTTACATTTTGATGGATAATTTTTTTATTAGATTCTTCTCATCATAATGAATGATAACAAAATTTATCAATGACTTATTTGTCTATAATACCTCTACAGGTTGGTTGTTTTCCCAACAAGTTCTGCTTAAAATAATAATTATCTCATTTTACTTTTAGTTCTTTTTAGAAAGCGTTTTACTTATGAAACGATTGTTTGTATAATGATTAAAACATATACGGACAAGTTAGGATGGTTGGATGAAAAATTATGAAGTAATCTATCAAGCAATTGAACGAGGAATTTTAAAAGGTGTTTATGGAGCAGAGACTTACTTACCTAGTGAAAATACGCTTCGACAAACCTATCACGTCTCTCGAGATACGATTCGCAAGGCGCTTGCTCTTTTAATGGCCAATGGTTACATCCAAAAAATCCAAGGCAAAGGATCGTTAGTCTTAAAACGTGAACAACTACGTTTCCCGGTTTCCGGTCTGACCAGTTATAAAGAACTGCAAAATTCTTATGGCTATGAAAGTAATACCGAAGTCGTCAGTCTTAAAAAAATTGTGATCGATCAAGAAGTCGCACATTACACAGGATTTGAAACTGGTGCGGTTTGTTGGGAATTGCTCCGTACCCGAGCGATTGATCAAAAGAAAGTGATTCTTGATAAAGATCTGCTTCTGACAACAATTGTAGCAGATTTAGATACTGAGATTGCCAAAGACTCTATCTATCGCTACTTTGAGAACCAATTGGGGATTAATATTTCTTTTGCGGAAAAAGAGATCACGATTGATGCATTAACAGAAGAAGATCGTAAACTATTGGACCTCAATCAACAAGATATCAATATCGTCTCAGTAAAAAGTCGGGTATTTACTAGTGATGCGCAACAATTTCAATATACTGAAAGCCGTCATCAAGTCGATAAATTCCGTTTCTTTGATTTTGCACGGCGCCATCCTTCAACGATGTAATCTGTCAGAAATGACAAAAAACGACTGTGTCTGATGGAAGACACAGTCGTTTGAAGCTATAGTTATTTTAACTTTTGTAACAAGAAAAGATTGATTTTAGATTTACTCGTATCTGCATCAAACTCTACAATGAGGCTGTGCTTATTGTTTCGTTGAACCTTTTTCAAAAACACCGTGCGGCAACACGATTGTTTTTTGTTCAATCTCTTCTTTATTCATCATTTTTGTCAATAAACGCATTGCTACAGCACCAATATCGTATAACGGTTGCGTTACACTACTCAAACGTGGACGTGCTACTTCTGTCAGTAATGAATCATTGCTTGTAATAATCTCAAATTCTTCAGGAACTTTCACACCTTTGTCCATCAAGCCATCCAATAAACCAATTGCTAACGCATCATCTGTCACATAAGCTGCTGTTGCACCACTATTCAAGATGCGGTCTGTTAAAGCAATTCCTTCTTTAAAATTATAAGGCGCTTCAAAGATTAGTCCTTCACTATATTCTAAACCATTTTCAGCCAATGATTTTTTGTAACCACCCATGCGGGCATGACCATTGATGGCATCGATCAATGCGCCACTAATGAAAGCAATTTTCTTATTGCCATGTTTTGCTAATAAATCGATTGATTCTTTTGTAGCTGCCGCATAATCGATATTGACACTGCCGACTTGCTCATCCGGATCAATTGAACCAGCTAAAACGATTGGTGTTTTTGAGCGAGAAAATTCCGCACGAATCTCATCAGTAATGCGATGTCCCATGAAGATCACACCATCTACTTGTTTTGCTAATAAATTATTCAGTACATTGACTTCTTTTTGTGCTTCGCCATCGGAATTGGCTAAAATAATGTTATATTTGTACATTGTCGCAATGTCATCAATTCCGCGTGCCAATGACGCAAAAAACATATTGCTAACATCTGGGATGATTACACCGACAGTTGTTGTTTTCTTACTCGCTAGTCCTCGTGCAACTGCATTTGGACGATAATCTAGACGTTCAATAACTTCTAACACCTTTTTACGTGTTGTTGGTTTTACATTAGGGTTGCCGTTGACTACACGAGAAACGGTTGCCATTGAAACATTTGCTTCACGGGCAACATCATAAATCGTAATTGTTTGCTTTTCCATGGTATGCTCCTTTTATCATGTTTTCAGAAAATGTCATTTACATTTCTAAAAGATAATAGCACGTTGGTTCATTGATTGCAACCGTTTTACACTTTTTTTCTTATTTATATGTAAGCGTTTACTGAAATTATTTTACAATCTTACTATAAAAAAGGACTCTTTTTACTCAATAATTGATCTGTCTATCAATAAAAAAAGCTCTCAAATTTGAGAGCTTTTTTTTATTCTGGATTATTCTTTTCGATTTCTTCTTTTAGTTCTTCTTTGATTTCAGAAAAGTCAGAGGTTTGTTGATTTATTTCTTCACTCTTAGCTGCTAAAGCTTCCGCACCTTCAGAAACTGTTTCTTTTGCTTCTTCCTTAGTTTCTTTGGCATCGATCACAATATCTTCTGATGTATCTTCAGCTACATCTTTCACATCACTGGCTGCTTTACGGAAACGATCAGATAGATCAGAACTTTGGCGTTTCAGATCCTCTAAAGTGTCAGAAGTAATGTCGTTCATATCTTCCATTGAATCGCCGACTTTTTCCTTTACATTAGAAGCCAAATCACTAGCTTGATCACTCAAATCAGAAGCACGTTCTTTCACGATTGATCCCATCTCACTTGTTTTTGTAACCAAATCATCCGTGTAATCAGAGGCTAGGTCCAACCAATCATCCGTTTTCTTTGCTAAATCTTCACGTAGTTCCTTACCAGATTTCGGTGCCAATAGTAATGCCGCTGCTGCTGCCGCTGTCCCGCCAATCAAAGCACCTACTAAAAATTTGCCGCGTTTTGCCATCCTTATCCCTCCGTTTTCGTTGTTTTCTTGTGATCTCTAAAAAACCGCATCGTAGTTGCGCCGACTTTTCCTGCTACGCCAGCTTTTGTCGCATGTTTTCCGACACCGCTGACCTTTCCTGCTAGATTTCGACTTGTCGTATTTAAATCAGAAACACTCTGACTCAAATCAGCTACTGCTGTAAACAATGGATCGATCGTTTCTACTTTCCCATTGATATCATTTAATAAATGATTCCCTTTAACCAATAATCCTTCTACTTGCTGCATGAGCAGATCCACGTCTTTTGTAAGCACATCGATTGTTGTATTGGCCTCGGTCACTGTTGTCTCTACTTTTTCAACTGTTTTTGAGACTTGGCTCAAAACACGAACTAAAAATAAGACTAAGACAACAAATGCAAGCGCTGCAATAAGTGCTGCAATGCCCCCTAGATTCATTTAATCGCTCCCTTCCTCTTTCACTCATTATACTAACTTAAATTATACCATTCACCTGCAAATTAATGAAAGAGAAAGAGTTGTAATCAATCGGAATAAAAAAACGCTCAATTAACTTATTGAGCGATCTTTGTAAAATTTTGAAGAATACCATTGTAAAGAATCTCTAAATCACTGATCAGATCCTCCTCATCAAAACTTTCAACAAAATCATTGGTATTTCCCCGGAAATAATTAGTGATGACTCGTTCGACTTGAACAAGCTCTTTATCAGTCAATTCACAAGTAAAAAAGATTCGTTCGAATGCTGCTCTTAAAAAATGAGAGATTTTTCTTTCATAAGTTTCTATGTATTCTTTTTGATAAAAAACAATGTAAAAATCATTTTTCTTTTTTGCATAAGTGACCCACGACTTTCCTAATTCTACAAAAGCACATAGATTGGCTGGATGTATGCTAATAAAGTAGACAATTTTTCTGCTATACTGCTATTTGACTAGACACTATTTTTGAAAGGAATGT
>NZ_BJDQ01000013.1 GCF_005405225.1 Enterococcus dongliensis | reverse complement strand
ATCCATCCTCTCGTAGATAAGTTTAATTTATTTCTGTCTCTACGAAAAGTTGTCTAAGATTTGATACTAACACCAATCAAGTCATTATACGATTATCTGACAAATCACTCTATCACTGATGTCACCGTAGTTGGCGGTGGATTCATCGGTATCGAAACTGTAGAGAATCTGGTCAATGGTGGTTTTAATGTTAATTTAGTAGAAGGAGAGGATCACGTTCTCAATACGATTGATTATGACATGGCGCAAATCATTCAGAGAACGCTGCTAAATCATAAAGTCAATGTGATTGTTGGGGATACGGTAACAGCTATCAGTGAAACAAATGTGACACTGAAATCTGGGCGTCAATTAAAAACAGGCGCTGTAGTATTAGCGTTGGGAGTGACTCCTGATACTAGGTTAGCAGAAGCCGTTGGGATTAAAATTGGTAGTACAGGTGGTATTCAAGTCGATCAAAATTTTCGAACGAATATCCCGCATATTTATGCTGTCGGTGATGCAGTGGAAGTGATCAATCGCCAAACTCATCAACGGCAGAAGTTAAGCTTAGCCTTTCCAGCACAGATGGAAGCCCGTCAAGCCGCGGATCACATTTATGGAAGACAAACGCATAATCGTGGTGTGATTGGTTCACAATGTGTACCGGTATTTGAAATGAATGTTGCCGCCACTGGTTTAACAGAAAAAAATTGTCAAAAAAATCACATTGATTATCGAACCGTGATGGTGATTCCAAAGGATAAAGTTTTATTGATGCCTAGAGCCAAGCCATTATTTTTCAAACTAATTTTTGCCTACCCTACCGGAGAGATTTTAGGAGCTCAAGCAATTGGCGAAGGTCGAGTCGATAAACAGATTGATGTAATCGCCACGATGATTACTAATCACAATTATGTGGAAGATTTGGAAAATCTGGAGCTGTGTTATCAGCCGAAGTTCAGCACAGCCAAAAATGCAGTTAATATGGCTGGATTAGTAGCAACCAATATTTTAAACGAAGAATTTTACCAAATTTCAGCTAGTCAAGTACGAAGATTAGTGGAGCAGCATGAATTGATTATCGATGTCCGTGAACCTGATGAATATGCAAAAGGACACGTCGTAAGTGCAATCAATATTCCTATGAGCGAATTTCGTGAACGTTTAGACGAATTTCCTCGAGATAAACCAATTTATATTCACTGCTTAAGCGGTCAACGTAGTTATAATGTAGCACGCGCACTGATGAATTTAGGCTACACCAATGTTTACAATATTGCCGGTTCATTTATGGCAATCTGTGAATATGAATATTTCAATGATCAAGTACAACCACGCGAGTCGATCATCGATACGTATTGGTTTGATTAATTTGATATTTAAAGATACACGTTTCGCAGACGAAATTATCATCAGGGGAGGAGTCAGGTGAAAAAAAGTATTAAATTACGTTATTTATTGATCAGCGTCATGACGATCACTGTGTTGTTAGGCTCATGGATCGTCGCCACCAATTTAAGGATTGTACCAGCAGTACTGCTGCCATCATTAGATAAAATTAGTCAGACTTTCATCGATCTTAATCGTTCGGGTTACGGTGGTACACTTTTGTATGTTCATTATTGGATCACCATGCGTCGATTATTTGTAGCAATTTTATTTGCGGTACTTATCGGTATCCCATTAGGATTACTCAGTGGATATGTACGCTGGATAAATGCCATAGTCGATCCATTGATTCAATTTATTCGGCCGATTCCACCACTAGCTTATTATACGTTGCTGATTTTATGGTTGGGTATCGGTGAATCCTCTAAAATTATGTTGTTGTTTTGGGCGGCTCTGCCACCGATTTATATTTCTTGTTTTGATGCGGTACAACGAATTGATAGTGAGTACTTGCAAAGTGCGGCGTCACTTGGCGCCAATCGTCATCAGATCTTTTTCAATATCGTCTTTCCCGCATCATTACCTGATATTTTTACTGGATTACGATCTGCTGTCGGTGTAGCATACACCACGATTGTTTCAGCTGAAATGATTGCTTCTAGTTCCGGGGTTGGCTGGATGATTATCGATTCCTCTCACTATTTGAAAAGTGATGTTATGTTTGCCGGCATCATTTTGCTGGGAATCACAGGAGTTTTGATTGATTGGTTATTAAGAGAAATGGCCTGCCGAATCGTTCATTGGCGTGGTAAAAAAGAATGTTGAAGAAATTTTTACGATTTTTGGTCATCGTTGGCGTAACCCTGACGTTAACAGCATGTACTTCTACTAAAAAATCAACAACGTCGATGAAAGTAATCCGTATTGGTATTTTACGGGTGCCCAATGATGTGGCGGCTACACATCAAATGAAAATATTAAAAAAAGCTTGTGCTCAAAATGGTTATAAAGTTAAATACATTACTTTTGATTCTGGTGTCGATGCGAATAAAGCATTGTTGTCTAATAGTGTTGATTTAGCTACGATGGGTGATACAAACGCCGTAGTAGCGATGGCAGCAGCAATTCCGGCAAAATTAGTTTGGATCAATGATGTGATTGGAAATAATGAAGCTCTGGTAGTCAAAAAAAAGCTTGGCATTCGACAAGCTCAAGATTTACGTGGCCTAAAAATAGCTACCCCTTTTGCTTCTACCTCTCATTACAGTCTGATGATGTATTTACAACAACAACATTTGACTGATCAAGTGACATTGGTGGATATGCAGACGCCAGAAATCGTTGCCGCATGGCAGCGTGATGATATAGATGGTGCTTATACGTGGCAACCTAGTCTGGATAGCTTACACGCAAGCACTACATTAGTTAGTAGCGATCAGTTGGCAGAACGAGGTGCTCTGACGGCTAATGTGACTTTAGTTACCAACAAATTTGCTCAGCAACATGCGGAAATATTACGTCAGATTCTGAGTACGTTAGGCACTGCCCATACTCTTTATCAGCAACAGCCGCAGAAAATCTATCAGTTAACGGCACAACAGATGAATATCACTTCAAATGAAGCCAAACAGCAGATTGGAACATCGAGCTGGTTGCCAAGTGATCAGTTAGTACAATTTATGAATACAGAATTTGCAAAACAATTTTATCAAACGAGTCAATTCATGTATCAAAGACAAACGTTGAATAGTCGACCTAATCTGCAACAGATTCAACAATTCATCGATACCCAATTTATTATAGAAGGGAAGACACGCTGATGCCATTATTAGAAATTAAGCATGTAGGATACCAGTATGCTGGTAGTGGTGCGCAATCAATTGACAACATCAATTTAACACTTGAAGCTAACTCAATCAACGTGATTATTGGACCTTCTGGTATTGGTAAAAGTACATTACTCAATTTAATTGCCGGTTACCTGAAACCACAAATTGGTGAATTGCGAATGAATGACCAACCAATTCAAAAAGCCAGTTGGCAACGTGGAATCGTTTTTCAAGATATGGCGCTCTATCCATGGCTCAATGTGTCCCAAAATATTACTTTTGGACCGCGTATGCGTAAAGTACCTAAGCAACAGATCAATCAGCGTTTAGCAGTACTGCTACAGGAAACAGGTTTGGAAAAATTTAAATCAAGTTATGTTTATGAATTATCTGGCGGGTTGAAACAACGCGTGGCACTTGCACGAGAATTTATTAATCAGCCAGATATTTTGATGTTGGATGAATCTTTTAGTGCTCTAGATAATTTGACTCGTGATGAGATGCACCAAATTTTACTTGAATTATGGACCAATACGGGTAATTGTGTCATCGTCATCACACATGATATTGATGAGGCACTGTACTTAGGTCAGAATATCATTATTATGAATGGCAGACCAGGTACGGTGCAACAAACCGTTACCAATCCGTATTTTAAAAGTACTTTTGACACGATGATCAATAATTCAGAGTATTTTTCTTTTCGACGAATGCTGCTGGATCAACTTAAATAAGCTCTATGAGCAGCAGTAATAAGTAACGACTGTTAAAAAATCAAAAAAACTTCTTGACAGGAAAGGTTTTTCGGATAATAATTCTAATAATATAATTAAAAGTAAATGAAAAGATGAGTAGATTAACTTGATAAGTTTAGAGAGTCGCGGCTGGTGAAAAGCGATCTTATCGAATAATTGAAGATGGTCTTGGATAATACGTATTGTTAAGCTGCGGTGAAACAATAACGGGTGCTCCCGTTAGCGAGCTAGGGTATGTTGTACCCGAAGAGGAATGACTTGCGAAAGTGATTTAAATTAAGGTGGTAACACGAAGAAAAATCTTCGTCCTTAGATTCAGAGATGGATCTATGGGCGAATTTTTTTATCGAGAAAGTAGGTGAGAAAAACTTTTTTTCAACTGAATCAGTATTATTTCAAGTTGAAATGTATCTAATATAACTTGTTTTTATTTAATGAGTCAATTCGAGTGTTTTTATAAGCAGATAAATTTATGGAGGTCTTTATATGTTAAAAACTTATTTTGATGAAAATGATTTAGATAGTCGTCAACCGTATTATGCACTAATCGTTCTAGTTTTAATTATTGCTTACGGTCTTTTTACCTCAACACAAGCTGTTGAGTTACCAGTGTTCTTAATTGCTGGTCTGGCAATTGGGTATGTTTTCACTCGCTCACGTTTTGGTTTTGCGGGAGGAATCAAGAGCCTCTTTTATGGCGGCAATAGTCAGTTAGCTGTTTCACTATTGATTTTATTGGGAGTGACAGCATTTTTGACTACAGGTATTCAATGGCAGGCCGCTAGTCAAGGAGCAGTTCCAGCATACTTGGCTAGTGCTAAACAAGCCATTATTCCTGGCTCAGCATCGGTAGAACTCACGAATATCGGAACTATAATTGGTGGAGCAATTTTCGGTAGCGGCATGTTGTTAGCTGGCGGTTGTGCTTCTGGAACTTTGACTGACTTTGGTGAAGGTGAAGGACATGCCATTATTACCTTGCCATTTTTCATTATTGGTTCACCGTTAGGGTTGTGGTTGAGCGGAAAATTAGATGCTTCTGCTATCGGTAAGATTGGTGGCGAGTATTACTTGCCGACGTATTTTGGTTATATTGGTTCATTTATTTTCTTACTTGTTTTTTTAGGGATTTTATACTTAGTGATCCGTGCTTACCAAAAACATCGACAACAAGCTGGCTTAGCAATCAATCAGACGACTTATGCTGAATTTGAAAAATCATTAGAGACATCAAATACACAGGTGAACTTATACCATCGCTTGTTTATTCAACGCTGGTCATTTACAACAGCCGCTTTATTAACATCAATCATTGCCGCTTTTATCATTATCACCACGGGCAAATCATGGGGAGTCACTTCGGCCTTTACCCTGCAAGGAACTCAGTTGCTGCATGCCTTAGGGTTTTCATTAAATGACCCTGTATTTGCAGCGATTAATTTGAAAATCCAGCAAGGTGGTTTTCTAGTTGATGGATCGTCAGTCCGTAATCTGGGGATTGTCCTTGGTTCGCTAGTCGCTTTCTTATTAGCGGGACGGTTCCATTTTAAATTTAATTTTCATCTTAAGGATAGTGCGACTTATGCGTTAGGCGGGTTATTCATGGGTGTAGGAGCACGTTTGGCTAAAGGCTGTAACATTGGTGCTTTGTATTCTGGTATCACTAATTATTCTGTTCATGGATATATTTTCTTGATTTTCTTAGTTATTGGTAGTGTGATTACTTTAAGTATTTTAGAAGGAAAATTAGTGCTATTCCCTAAACGTCACACTCGCCAACAAGTTGATTTAAAAACTGCGAAAGCTTAGAAAATCTTTTGATAAATCAGTGATTAGCTAAAATCAGGTAATCAATTGTTCATATGAATAAAACGGCAATTCCTTTTTGGGGATTGTCGTTTTATTCGTTTAAGCGTTCATGATGTGAGAAACTGCTATTGCTTTGTTGATATTAGTCGTAGATTTTTTAGCCACCTGACCAATCGTATACATAAGAATTAAAATATGAAGTTCTAATTTTTTAGATAAGCAATTTCTGATTACAAAAGAGACGATAGTCTATAAATTTGCTATAGTTAAGTAAAAAAGCGGGGCTTAAAATGGAAATTAGACTGTTACGTTATTTTTGGACAGTGGCACAAGAAGGAAATATTTCTCGGGCAGCCAAGTTACTAAACATCACTCAACCGACCTTGAGTCGACAAATTCGGGAATTAGAAGAGCAAGTAGGAGTACCATTGTTTCGTCGTGAAAAAAATCATCTATCGTTACTTCCTGAGGGGTTATTTCTTAAAGAAAGAGCAGAAGAAATTCTCTACTTAAGCGATAAACTTGATCGTACTTTTTCAGAAAAGAAAAAGACCCAACTAACAGGAATGATCACAATCGGCTGTGTAGAAGCAGACAATTCAGATACTGTGGCTATGATGCTAGAAGAGATGATCAGTGATTATCCGACTGTTCACTTTAATTTGGTTACCGGAACAAGTGATGATATCAGTGATCAATTAGAAAAAGGATTATTAGATCTAGCTGTGCTGCTTGATCCAGTTGGACTCGAGAATGTGAAAAGCTTAAAACTTCCTCGAGAAGAAAAATGGGGATTTTTGGTCTCAAAAGAACTGTTTATTTCCAGTAAATCTTATTTAACACCAGAAGATATTCAAGGGTTACCACTTCTATGCTCAAATCGAAAAGAAGTCCAAGAATTATTAACGGCTTGGGCGAACTGTTCATATAATCAGTTAAATATTGTAGGAAATTTTAACCTTATTTTTAATGTTTCAGCATTAGTTGAAAATAAAGTGGGCGCAGCTCTTACGATAGAAGGTGCTGTAATAAACAGAAGGTCAGCTAGTACAGAATTTATCCCGCTGGATCCAGAAGTAAAAACAAATTGTCTGCTTGTTTGGAAAGATAGGATTCAAACGCCAGTAGTTCAAGAACTACTTTCTCGCTTTAATCATGCCTTTAAAGCATAGCACTATTTAAAATAAGCATTAGACCAAAAATAAGATAGGCTGTACGATGACTGTATTAATCGTACAGCCTATTTTGTTAACAGAAATTGCGGCTCACAGATGAATCAATCAGATAGAGCGATTGAAAATTGGTTGTTTACTTATAATTAAATAATGCAATGGAGGAAGGACTCATGGCAAAACATGAAGAAGTAAAAAATGGAATTATTTTTCCAATTGGAGAAAAAAATGAGGCTTACGCGCAATATTTTATTGGCCAAAGTTATCTTCAAGGGTTGATTTCAGATCCTGAAATTAATGTAGGAGTAGCAAACGTCACCTTTGAACCTGGTTGCCGAAATCATTGGCATGTTCATCACGATGGGTTTCAGTTACTTTTAGTAACTGGTGGGGAAGGCTGGTATCAAGAAGAAGGGAAAAAAGCACAAGTTTTAAAGGCAGGAGACGTGATCGTTACTCATGATGGAGTGAAACATTGGCACGGGGCAACAAAAGATAGTTGGTTTGAACACATCGCCATTACATCAGGAACACCAGAATGGTTGGAACCAGTAACTGATGAATGGTATGAGAAATTAAAAAAATAAAGGAGAATTATTATGAAAAAACAAACTGCTGGAAGAGAACAGCTTGGAGAATTTGCGCCACAATTTGCAGCTTTGAATGATGATGTTCTTTTTGGGGAAGTCTGGTCAAGGGAAAATGAATTATCCCCTCATGATAGGAGTATGATCACTTGTTCAGCGTTATTAGCGATGGGAGCACCTCAATTAGAGGCACATTTAAAAATGGCCAAAGAAAATGGGGTAACAAAAGAGGAAGTAACGGCATTGATTACTCAACTAGCTTTTTATGCAGGTTGGCCAAAAGCTTGGACCGCTTTTTCAATGGCAAAAGAGATATTTGGATTAAAAAAATAAAATATATTTTTACAGGAAAGTGTTGAATTAACTAAGGTGATGATTACTGATGAAACTGTTGTCAGTCTCCTTTTTAGCGGTAAGTTGACAGAGAGTTATTTGATAACGAAGTCCCAATTTTTGTTGGATCTTCTTTCTTCATTTCTATTGGATTAGTCACTCTTAACTCTATATAAAAACACTTCTATCTTAATTCATTTTTCTGAATTTAGATAGAAGTGTTTTTATTTGGTTCCGATTTTATAGAATCAGTTTTATTTGAAGAAAGTGATTACAGGTCGTAGTCTAGCATTAGAATTGTTTGAAAAACAGAATGAGCAAAAGACCAATCCCGGAAAAGATAAGTCCCCAAAAAATCTGTGAGAACATGCTTCTATCACCAAAAAATAATCGAAATAGGAAAAATTTTTTCCCAAAACAAAAGACTGAAATACCAATCATAAATAAAAGACACCCGATTGTGAAGAGGGGATTCATTTCAAAGGCTGTTTTGATTTCATTCATTTACTTTCCTCCTGATTCAGCATTTAATTTTTCTAAGATAGATGTAGGAACTTCTGATTCTGATATGACTTCTGGGGCAGTAGCTCTTTTTTTACTTGTTTTGATCTTGACAATAGTTTTTGTTGGTAAAGGTGAAACCTGCTCTCCATGAATGTCAGTTTCTCTTTTATGTGATACGCCCTCCTTGTCAAAAAAAGTCATTTTGTATTTGTAAGAATACATATTTTCTACTATTTTTCCACGAGCGTCCTTCGTTTGGGTCTTTGCAGGAATTTTTGCAGGCGTTTTAGCATACTCAGTGTGGGTGATATAGGTCTCAGAGTAGTATTTATATCCAAACACCCCACTGATAATCAACAATAACAGAGCAACTCCGCCAAATAGTTTCTTCATTTAAAATCCTCCTGTAGGCTACTAGCGAGCTATTTTATTTCCTATAAGGAATTTACATGAATCAAATAAGGAATACGAGCGAATCATCTTTCAAACACCTAACAATAATGCAAGGAAGGTCGTTAACTAGATAAACTACGTGATTATTTAATCAATGAAAGCAGCACAGATTTTCAAAAAAGCTCTATTGATAGAGCAAATGGGAACATACCTAGTGTTTAATCTCTTGTCAATTTATGGTAAAATGCGAAAGATACTTGGATATAAGATAACAGATGGAATAATCCTTATTTCGATGATAAATGATCCTATCCCATATTTCTTCCAAGCAGTTTTGTTAGTATAAAAATAAATAAGGCATTTAAAACCTTGATATGAATGGAGTTGCATGAATAAGATGTCAATTCAATGGTTTCCTGGTCATATGGCGAAAGCTAGGCGGGAAGTTTCTGAAAAATTAAAATTTGTCGATATTGTTTTTGAATTGATTGATGCGAGATTGCCGCTGTCTTCTCGTAATCCAATGTTGGATCAGATCGTACAGCAAAAACCGCGATTGATTTTATTAAATAAAGCTGATTTAGCAGATCCGAATCAAACCAATTTATGGGTCAATTATTTTCGGGAGCAGGGCTATCCTGTGTTGGCCTTAACAGCTAAAAGTGATAAAAGTGTGAAGCAGATTATTCCTGCAAGTAAGAAAGTATTAGCAGAAAAAATTGCTCGTGATAATGAGCGAGGGATAAAACCACGGGCGATCCGAGCAATGGTCCTAGGGATTCCTAATGTGGGAAAATCCACTTTATTGAATCATTTAGCTGGTAAGAAAGTCGCAAGCACTGGCAATCGCCCCGGAGTCACCAAAGGACAGCAATGGCTACGTTTTGGTTCGCAATTGGAATTGCTTGATACTCCAGGAATATTGTGGCCTAAATTTGAAGATCCAGCAGTGGGGAAAAAATTGGCATTGACCGGCGCAATCAAAGATGATTTATTGCATTTAGATGATTTAGCTTTGTATGAATTAGAAATGTTCAGCCGTTTCTATCCAGAACAGCTAAAAGAGCGTTATAAATTAACCGAGGATGATTTGTTTAAGGAATTACCTGAGTTGTTAATGTTGATTTCTGAAAAACGTGGATTTAGAGATGATTATGAGCGTGCAAGTGAGATGCTGATTCTTGAATTGCGACAAGGAAAACTGGGACGCTACACCTTGGATCGTTTTGAGGAGTTGAGCGAATAATGGACAAATTATCCATTAGTGAGATCAAAATGATTCTAAAAACAATCACGTCAGAGAATGATCCACGCTTAAGTGAGTTTGAGCAAGATCAACGAAAAGGCGTACAGTCAGCAATGGCTCAATGGCAAAAACAGCAAGCAAAACAAGTGAAGCTGGCAGAAAAATATCAGGAAATGTCTGTTTTTGAAGAAGAAAAGAAAGCGCAGGGATTTCAAGCGATTTGCGGGATTGATGAAGTCGGTAGAGGGCCATTAGCCGGTCCAGTAGTTGCAGCCGCTGTAATTTTAAACGATACGCATAAGATTTTAGGTCTGAATGACTCCAAACAACTTTCAGTGCATAAGCGAGAAGAGCTGGTCACTGAGATTCGAAAAAATGCACGAGCAATTGGGATTGGGGAAGCTACTGCTGAAGAAATCGATCAATTAAATATTTATCAAGCCACTAAAGTTGCTATGCAACGAGCGATTGATCAACTAATGATTACACCAGATTGTTTATTGATCGATGCGATGGTCTTAGATAATGGATTACCTCAAGAAAAAATCATCAAAGGCGATGCACGTTCCGTATCTATCGCTGCAGCAAGTATTATTGCGAAAGTTTATCGAGATGAATGGATGACGACTTACGGTGAAGAATATCCAGCATATGGTTTTAGTAAAAATGCTGGCTATGGGACCAAAGAACATCTAAAAGCAATCGAGACATATGGTATTCTACCAATTCATCGCAAGACTTTTGCTCCGATCAAAAATAAATAAAAATAAAATCCTTCTTTTCGCTGTATCTTTTTGATAAAGAGCTGAAAAGAGGGATTTTTTTGAAAAATGAATTTCTTCTACGATTGAGTTTATTAAAAGGCGTTGGCCATTTTGGCAAACAACGGATCTATCAATTTGCTAAAAAACACCAACGATGGGAGTTTGACAGTTTTGAAATCCGTTTATTAGCACAAACGATGAAACCCAATGATTGGGACGAATGGACAGATGATCGTTTAGACCAAATCAAAAGAACGCATCAATATTTAACGATCGAAGACAAAATCTATCCAGAAAGATTGCGACACGTTCCCACACCACCTTTGATTCTATTCTATAAAGGAAATTTGTCTTTATTGGATCATGAACACTTAGCAATCGTAGGTGCACGTGCAGCAAGTGATTATGGTTATCAAGTATTAAAAAAATTAATGCCTGATCTTACAAAACGTGGATTGGTAATTGTCAGTGGACTAGCTAAGGGAATCGATAGCTTCGCCCATCAGTTTGCCATCAGTAATCAAGGAAAGACGATTGGTGTAATTGGCACAGGCTTAGATGTTTGCTATCCTAAAGCAAGCGGAAATTTACAAATTGAAATGTGTCAACATCATTTGGTGTTGAGTGAATATCCTAATGGCACCCTGCCAGCAAAGTTCCATTTTCCAATGCGTAATCGAATCATTGCAGGAATCAGTAGCGGGGTACTTGTGTTAGAAGCTAAAAAGCGCAGTGGCTCTTTGATTACTGCACAACAAGCGTTAGATTATGGAAAGGATGTTTTTGTGATTCCCGGGTCGATCTTAGATGGCCGTTCTAGTGGTTGTCATCAATTGATTCAAGATGGGGCAATCTGTGTTGAAAAAACACAAGATATTTTTGATTCTTATGATTTATGGCATAAAATTCATTAGGCCTGACTTGACAAACAAAATTTGAATAGCGTATTATAGGCTACGATTTGTCAGTAGTTTTCAATATATAATAGTAGAAAAAATTGAGGAGGCAAAAATATTTGGCCTATAAATACTTAGTTATCGTGGAATCTCCTGCTAAAGCAAAGACCATTGAAAAATATCTAGGAAGAAATTACAAAGTGGTCGCAAGTGTAGGACATGTCCGTGATTTACCTAAAAGCAAAATGGGAATCGATGTCGAAAATAATTATGAACCCCATTATATTTCTATTCGCGGTAAGGGCGATGTTATTAAAGGATTGAAACAAGCAGCTAAAAAAGCGCAAAAAGTTTATCTTGCAAGTGACCCGGATAGAGAAGGGGAAGCAATTGCTTGGCATCTTGCGTATTTGTTGGGATTAGATTTGAAAGACAAAAATCGTGTAGTCTTTAACGAGATCACAAAAGATGCTGTCAAAGCGGCGTTTAAAGAGCCACGGTCGATCGATGTTTCTTTAGTCGATGCCCAACAAGCACGGCGTGCCCTAGATCGATTAGTGGGCTATTCTATCTCACCGATTCTCTGGAAAAAAATCAAAAAAGGTTTGAGTGCTGGTCGTGTTCAGTCTATTGCTTTAAAAATGATTATTGACCGTGAACAAGCGATTCGCGATTTTATTCCAGAAGAATACTGGAGCATCGATGGAAACTTCAAGAAGAAAACAAAAAAATTCAAAGCAAATTTTTGGGGAATCGATGGCAAGAAGAAGAAATTACCGAATGCTGAAGCTGTAAAAGAGATTACTTCAAGAATTGATGGTAAAGACTATGAAGTCACCAAAGTTGAGAAAAAAGAACGCAAACGCAATCCAGCTTTACCATTTACAACGAGTAATATGCAACAAGAATCTGCCCGCAAGCTGAATTTCCGAACACGTAAAACTATGATGGTTGCGCAACAATTATATGAAGGAATCGCCTTAGGAAAACAAGGAACAGTTGGTTTGATCACCTATATGCGTACTGACTCCACACGTATTTCTGATACTGCAAAGACAGAAGCTGCAGAATTTATTGAAAAGATGTATGGCAAAGAATATTCACAGCACCATGCCCGTAAGGTGAAAAATCCACAAGGTTCACAAGATGCCCATGAAGCGATTCGTCCAACCAGTGTCCAACGAACTCCTGATGAAATGAAACAATACTTGGACAAAGATCAATTAAAACTTTATACATTGATTTGGTCACGATTTGTGGCTAGTCAAATGACAGCTGCAATCCTTGATACGATGAAAGTGACTTTAGAACAAAATGGCGTCATCTTTATTGCTAATGGATCAAAAATCAAATTTAAAGGATTTATGCAAGTGTATATTGAAGGACGCGATGATGGCAAAGAAGATAAAGAAAATATCTTGCCAGAACTTGAAAAAGGAGACGTCGTTCAATCTGTCGATATTGAGCCTAAACAACACTTCACACAACCACCAGCTCGTTTTAGCGAAGCGACACTGATCAAAACATTGGAAGAAAATGGTGTGGGTCGGCCATCAACTTATGCGCCGACACTAGATACGATCCAACGGCGTTATTATGTGAAATTAACTCAAAGACGTTTTGAGCCAACTGAACTTGGTGAAATCGTGAATACTTTGATCGTGGACTTTTTCCCACAGATTGTTGATGTTAATTTTACTGCTGAAATGGAAAATGATTTGGATAAAGTTGAAGATGGCAAAGAAGAATGGACAAAAGTCGTGGACCGTTTCTACAAACCGTTTGCTGTAGAATTAGAAAAAGCCGAAGAAGGAATTGAAAAAATCCAGATTAAAGATGAGCCCGCGGGCTTTGATTGTGATGTTTGTGGTCATCCAATGGTGATCAAACTAGGTCGTTATGGAAAATTCTATGCATGCAGTAATTTTCCAGAATGTCGTAACACAAAACCAATCGTTAAAGAAATCGGCATAGAATGTCCAGTTTGTCATAAAGGACAAGTCGTTGAACGGAAATCGAAAAAAAATCGTTTGTTTTACGGCTGTTCCCGTTATCCTGATTGCGACTTTACTTCTTGGGATAAACCAGTTGGGCGGAAGTGTCCAAAATGTGATGGCTATTTAGTTGAGAAAAAAGTCAAGGGCGGCAAACAAGTTGTTTGTGTCAATGGCGATTACGAAGAAGCAGTACAAAAATAACTTCCATAAGTGAGGAAATCAATGGTAAAAACAGTCAATGTTATTGGAGCAGGGCTTGCTGGAAGCGAAGCTGCGTGGCAGTTAGCAGAAGCAGGTGTTCCGGTCAATTTATATGAGATGCGTCCAGTAAAGTCAACACCGGCGCATCATACAGCAAATTTTGCAGAACTTGTTTGTAGTAATTCATTGCGTGGCAATAGTTTGACAAATGCAGTCGGCGTTTTAAAAGAAGAGATGCGCCGGCTAAACTCAGTAGTGATTGCCGCAGCAGATGAAACAGCTGTACCCGCCGGCGGAGCACTTGCAGTAGATCGGACAGATTTTTCAGTGCTGATTACTCAAAAAGTGAAAAACCATCCTATGATAACAGTCATCTCTGAGGAAGTCACAAAAATTCCTGAAGGGATTACGATTATTGCGACGGGACCTTTAACTTCAGAGGCTCTAGCAACAGAAATCGCAACGTATAATGGTTCGGAAGGTTTTTATTTTTATGATGCCGCAGCGCCGATTATTGATGAGTCTACTATCGATCATGAAAAGGTTTATTTGAAATCACGGTATGACAAAGGTGAGGCAGCATATTTAAATTGCCCGATGACAGAAGAAGAATTCATGCGTTTTTATAATGCACTGATTGAAGCAGAAGTAGCGCCGCAAAAAGAATTTGAGAAAGAAAAATTCTTTGAAGGATGTATGCCGATTGAAGTTATGGCAAAACGCGGCGTAAAAACAATGTTGTTTGGTCCAATGAAACCGGTTGGCTTAGAAGATCCTAAGACAGGTAAACGTCCGTATGCTGTAATCCAATTACGTCAAGACAATGCCGCAGCGTCTATGTATAATATTGTTGGTTTTCAAACGCATTTGAAATGGGGCGAACAAAAACGTGTTTTTCAAATGATCCCAGGATTAGAAAATGCTGAATTTTTACGCTATGGTGTGATGCATCGCAATAGTTTTATGAATTCACCAGAGCTGTTGCAGCCGACCTATCAAAGTAAAAAGCGTCCCGATCTATTCTTCGCTGGTCAAATGACGGGCGTTGAAGGTTATGTGGAAAGCGCGGGCAGCGGATTAGTTGCTGGTTTGAATGCTGCAAGACTTGCTAAAGGAGAAGAGCTGATCGAATTTCCTCGCGAGACTGCGATTGGTTCGATGGCCTATTACATTACCCACGCAGAAGGCAAACATTTTCAACCAATGAATGCAAATTTTGGGCTATTTCCTAGTCTGCCAGAACGGATTCGTGATAAAAAATTACGCTATGAAACATTAGCCGAACGAGCATTGAATGCATTAGAAACAATAAATGATTAGAAAAAAAACTCCGCTGATAAAAACAGTGGAGTTTTTTTATTTACTTAAAATAAATGAAATCAACGGCTATTTTAGCTATAAATATGAAAGATTTATAAATAATTGTTAGTATATTCGTGAAAAGTCAATAGATTCTGACAATTCAATTGTAATTAAAAAGCTCTTATGCTACATTTGTGATATGTTTGTGAGGTGAGAAAAAATTTGGAAAATGAAGCAATCATGCAAGAGTTTGTGAGTTATTTAATGACTGAACGCGGCTACTCTGAGAAGACAAAAGAGGCCTATCAGCGAGATTTAAATGACTTTTGTCATTTTTTAAAAAATTCAGGAGAAGCTTCATTATTATCGGTGAATCATTTAGATGTTCGGGTGTATTTAGCATTTTTAAACGATCAGAAATATAGCCGCAATACGATCAGTCGCAAAATCGCAAGTTTACGCTCTTTTTATCAATATCTTTTGAAACATGGAAAAATTGAAGAGAATCCATTTTCTTATGTCCATCTCAAAAAAAAGCAAGCACGCCTTCCACGTTTTTTCTATGAAAAAGAGATCGAGGTATTGTTTGCTAGTGTCGATGGGACAAAACCCCTCGATCAACGCAACCGTGCATTATTAGAAATCCTTTATGGTTCAGGTTTACGTGTGAGCGAATGCGCGAACCTTCATCTGTCAGTAATCGACTTTGACAACAGTGTGATGCTGATTCACGGAAAAGGGAGCAAAGATCGTTATGTACCGCTAGGTTCTTATGCAGCAGATGCGATTCAAGAATTTGTTCAAGATGGTCGGAAAAAAATTATGAATCATTTTGGAAAAGAGCACGATTTTTTGTTTATTAATCATCGTGGCGATCAAATTACACCGACTGGGATCGAATATGTGCTTAATCAAATGATCAAAAAAAGCAGTTTGAACAGTGATATCCATCCACATATGTTGCGTCATACTTTTGCGACTCATCTGCTGAACAATGGGGCGGATTTACGAACAGTCCAAGAATTATTGGGCCATGCTAATCTGTCAACGACCCAAATTTATACCCATGTTACAAAAGAAAGTTTACAAAAGAGCTATCGCTCATTTCATCCAAGAGCTTAAATTATAATTATTTAGTTTTAGTGGTGTCCACTGACTAATCAAGAAGGAGAGAATAATATGTCTGAATCACAATTTCATTCCACTACAATTTGCGCAATCGAAAAAGATGGGAAATTAGCCATGGCTGGTGACGGCCAAGTCACAATGGGCGAACAAGTGATTATGAAAGGAACGGCCCGCAAAGTCCGCCGTATTTATAATGGCAAAGTTGTCGTAGGCTTTGCTGGCAGCGTAGCCGATGCATTTACTTTAGAAGAAAAATTTGAAGGAAAACTCAATGAATATAACGGCAACTTACAACGGGCGGCTGTAGAACTGGCCCAAGAATGGCGGACACAACAAGCGATGAAAAATCTAGAGGCGTTATTGATTGTCATGAATGACAAAGAGATGCTGCTTGTTTCTGGTAACGGCGAGGTCATTGCACCAGATGATGGAATTTTAGCAATCGGTTCAGGTGGAAATTATGCTTTAGCTGCTGCTCGAGCAATGAAGAAACACAACTCTGACATGAATGCAAAAGAAATTGCTGAGAGCGCATTGAATATCGCTGCAGACATCTGTGTTTTTACTAACCATAATATTATCGTAGAAGAAATGTAAATCGACTGATAAAGAAGAGCAGAATACTAAACATAAGGAGAATCGAAATGACGGAAGTTAACAAAACACCAAAAGAAATTGTAAGTGAATTGGATCAATATATTATTGGACAAAACGATGCAAAACGTTCTGTGGCGATTGCGTTACGTAATCGTTATCGTCGAATGCAATTAGAAGAAACCATGCAACAAGAAGTCACGCCTAAAAATATTTTAATGATTGGCCCTACTGGTGTTGGTAAGACTGAAATCGCTCGGCGCTTGGCACGAATAGTCAAAGCACCTTTTGTGAAAGTTGAAGCAACAAAATTCACAGAAGTGGGTTATGTTGGTCGTGACGTTGAGTCCATGGTTCGTGATTTAGTTGAGAATGCTATCACAATCGTGGAAAAAGAACAATATTCAAAAGTGTATTCACAAGCATTGAAACGTGCCAATAAACGTTTAGTGAAAATTTTAGTTCCTGGGATTAAAAAAGAACAAAAACAAAGCAACAATCCTTATGAACAAATGATGAATATCTTTAACCAAGCACAAAACGAACCAAAAGAAGAAGTCACAGAAGCGATTAAAGTAAATCGTCAAACTATTCTTGAACAATTAGAAAAAGGGTTATTGGACCAACGAGAAGTGACGATTGAAATAACTGAGCCAAAAAAAGCGATGCCAATGAACAACGGCTTAGAACAAATGGGTATTGACTTGTCAGATACATTGGGCGCTTTGACACCGGAAAAGAAGATTCAGCGCACCGTAACTGTTAAAAAGGCACAAGAGTTATTAGTAAAAGAAGAGCAAGCAAAGTTAGTCAATGAAGGAGATATCTCTACTGCAGCGATTAATTTAGCAGAAAGTTCAGGGATTATCTTTATCGACGAGATCGATAAGATTACTTCTAAATCACAACAAAATTCAGGAGAAGTATCTCGTGAAGGTGTTCAAAGAGATATCCTGCCGATCGTTGAAGGCTCTCAAGTGAATACAAAGTATGGAGCAATCCAAACAGATCATATTTTGTTTATTGCCAGCGGTGCATTTAGTTTGTCTAAACCAAGTGACTTGATTCCAGAATTGCAAGGACGTTTTCCAATTCGTGTTGAATTGAATGATCTTTCAGCCGAAGACTTTGTGAAAATTTTGAGCGAGCCAAACAATTCATTGATCAAACAATACGTTGCTTTGGTAGGAACAGAGAATGTTGAGATCATTTTTACACAAGAAGCTATCGAACGAATTGCACAGATCGCATTTGATGTGAATCGAGAAACAGACAATATCGGTGCCCGCCGTTTGCACACGATTTTAGAAAAATTGTTGGAAGATCTTTTATTCGAAGCACCAGATATGCAAATGGGTGAAATCAAGATTACAGAGGCATATGTGGATGAAAAACTAGCATCAATCGCTCAAAATAAAGATTTGAGTCGCTTTATTCTTTAAAACTGGGGAGGAGAAAAAGTGGAAACATTATTAGAAAAAACACGTCAGATAAATAAATTAATGCAACAAAAAAATGCCTTTGAACCGGCAGCAGAGTTACCTTATAATAATATGGCGCGGATCTTAGGAGATATTTTAGGCACACTGACTTATATTATCGGGGCTGAGGGAAAATTGTTGGGACTAAATGAAAAGATCGATATTAATACTGATCGAGTTCGTTCTTTTTTAGTTGATCGGCAGTTTCCGGATAGTTATGTCTCAGGAATGAAAGAAGTCATGCGAACAGAGGCGAATATTCCGGTAGAAAATGAACTGACTGCTTTTCCGACTGAACGAGCAGAACTTTATCCTCATGGATTAACGACTGTTATTCCGATTTTTGGCTCTGGAGAACGTTTAGGGACGATCGTGCTAGCTCGAACAGAAGAGATATTTACTGATGATGACCTTGTTTTAGCCGAATACGGGGCGACTGTTATCGGTATGGAAATTTTATACCAACAATTTTTACATGTAGGAGAAAAAATCCGCAGTCAAACGGCTGTACAAATGGCGATATCTACTCTTTCATACAGTGAATTAAAAGCTGTCAAAGCGATTTTTGAAGCACTAGAAGGGGATGAAGGTCGATTGACGGCCTCAAATATTGCGGATAAAATCGGTATCACACGTTCTGTGATTGTGAATGCTCTACGAAAATTAGAGTCTGCTGGTATCATCGAATCTCGTTCTCTTGGAATGAAAGGGACTTATTTGAAAGTTTTGAATCCATTATTCAAAGAAGAATTAGTCCGTCACAAATAGAAAAAAATACTCGTTTTTTTGGTTCAATAAAAAGAACTGTTCATAAAGTTCAGACTGTACAATGAAAAGCGAGATAGAAATGAGGAGTGAAAGACTTATGTCAGTGACAATCAGTAATGATTTTTTGGAAGCAACAATCAATGAACAAGGCGCAGAACTCGCCAGCTTGCGTGCCAATGAGATTGAATATATCTGGCAAGCAGATCCAAAATATTGGGGACGCCATGCACCGTTGCTTTTTCCATTTGTAGGACGTTTGAAAGACGATCAATATACGTATCAAGGAAAAACGTATTCTATGGGTCAACATGGATTTGCACGGGACAAACTATTTTCAGTAGTCGAACAAACAAAAGATAAAGTCACTTTTTTACTTGAAAGCGATGAAGAAACTAAGGCAGTTTACCCATTTGATTTCGCGCTCACTGTTAGTTATGAAATTTGGGGTGAAGGTGTTCGGATTCGTTTTAATGTAGAAAATACCGGGACTGAAGAAATGATTTTTGCTTTGGGTGGACATCCAGCTTTTAATATTCCATTGACAGAAGAATTGAAATTTGAGGATTATTTTATTGCTTTTTCTCCTCAAAAATCACGGGTGAAAATTCCTTTAGAAGGGCCATTCACAAATTTAGATCAAAAAACGATTGGTCAAACAAATACAAACATTCAATTAAGCCGAGATTTGTTCAAAGAAGATGCATTGATTTATGAAACACGAGGATTAAATGCTTATACATTAGGCAGCGAAGAATCCTCTCATCGTGTAAGAGTGGCTTACAACAATGTTCCTTATGTCGGTCTATGGTCACCTTATCCTGCTGAAGCACCATTTGTTTGCATCGAACCATGGTGGGGATTTGCAGATACCATCGATAGTACTGGGCGTCTAGAAGATAAAGAAGGCATGAATCGATTGGCAGCAAACGAACAGTTTAAAACAGAATTTTCGATTACCGTCAGTTGATAACAACAGTTGGCTAATCCAATGAGAATTATAGAGAATAAACAGGCTGCGCTAAATTCGGCGCAGCCTGTTTATTCATTGATTAGAAGATTTTTTAGTCGAAAGGAACACGCCACTCATTGTTTTGATGAGCCTCAAAACAAAGTTTGATTTGTTCTTTCGTATTTTTTGCTTCTGCTAATGGTGGTAGATCCTTTAAAGAAAACCAAGCAATCTGGATCGTTTCAATATTTTCTTTAAACTTTCCACCGAGTAAACAGCACTCCACAAATATTTTACAAACACTATAGGCATAACGAGGATGATTATGTTTGTTACGTTCGTGAATAGCAATCATTTTTATAGGTTTTACCTGTAACCCGGTTTCTTCTAGTGTTTCTTTCACCGTATTTTCTTTGATTGATTGATCAAAATCGACCCAACCGCCTGGTAATGACCAAAGTTCATTTTTTTCCTGGACAAGTAGGATCTTACCTTCATTGAATACCGCTGCCCGTGTATCTAATTTTGGTGTTGGATAGCCTGTTTCTTTGGCAAAAAGTTCTTTTACTTTTAATACAGGAAGGGGTGATTGTAATGCAAGTAGTTCTGTTGCGATTGTTCGGATTCGCTCAAAACGTTCTTGATCGAATGGATCTTTTGTGTAAGTCAGCCCAGCTTGAGCAATTGCTTGAAGTTCGATTGCCCAATCCAATAGTTGTTCGTCCATCTATTTCTCCTTCTTATTCAAACCAAAAGGAACCCGATTTTCTGTGCCATTTTTAATCCGCAAAATATTTTCTTTATGACGATAAGTGATGTAACAAGTTAAAAGAAAACACACCAATGTCAGCAGCCAATTTTGGGTAGGCAAGATTGTTGGCCAAATGTAAGGCAGAAAAATTGAAGATAGAGTAACAAAAATAGCTGAAGTGATACTAGCTGCACTGACCATACTGGTGATGTACAAAATAATCAGGAAGAAAACCACTGAATAACAAAAAAATAAAGGAGCAAAGCCTAACAACATTCCAGCACTAGTAGCGACAGCCTTGCCGCCTTTGAAGCCAGCAAAAATAGGTAATGTGTGACCAATGACTGCTACTAAACCAAACCATAATGGATTGATATCTAAATGAAAGATTATAGGCAAACAAGTTGCTAGTGTACCTTTTAATAAATCCATGGCAAAAACAATAAGTCCGGCTGCTTTTCCTAATACACGAAACGTATTGGTAGTACCAGAATTTCCGCTGCCAAATTCACGTATGTCTTTTTTGAAAAAAAGTTTCCCAATCCAAATTCCAGAAGGGATAGAGCCTAAAAGATAAGCTAAGACTAAAAGTATGGCGGTTTTCATATGTGTCCTCATTTCTTCGAGTAGTAAGGTCATTTTAGCAGATTTCAAATGAGTGAACAAATTCTAATCCCATGATATACTGGTTATCGTAAATAATCAAAGTGAGCGGAGGTATTCAAATGAGTTTTCAAAATCCTAGTCAGGAAAAAATTTTTCAATACTTGGATGAAGCAAAAGTCATCGCAGTAGTGGGTCTTAGTGCGAATCCCGATAAAACGAGCTATAAAATTGCAGCTGTTCTAAAAGCTCACGGCTATAAATTATACGGTGTAAATCCCAAGTTAGCTGGTCAAACAATCAATGACATCCCAGTTGTAGAAAATCTAGCTGCTGTACCAGAGACGATCGATATCGTGGATATCTTTAGACGCAGTGAGTTTTTACCAGAAATAGCCGAAGAATTTTTAAAAACAGATGCTAAAGTTTTTTGGGCCCAACTTGGGTTAAGCAGCGAAAAAGCAGCAGAAATCTTACAAGAGCATGGTCGTAATGATATTGTCATGGATCGCTGCGTAAAGATTGAATTAAACAAAAGAGCATAATTCTTGAGTTGCTTTTCTTAAAAAAAAAGCTTAAAATGCCTTTTCAGAAACAGGAGAGGCTTTTTTTTTGGACTTTTTTAGCGTATCATACAAATGATGTACGTTAGTAAAGGTACAAACAACACAATCATTTTTCACTAAGATAAATGATTACGTTATTAGAAGTAAGGAGCTGTAGGATTGGCTAAGATAAACAACGAATACAATGACGCTTCGATCCAAGTGTTAGAAGGATTAGAAGCGGTTAGAAAACGCCCGGGGATGTATATCGGTTCGACAGACAGTCGAGGCCTGCATCATTTGGTTTATGAAATTGTTGATAATGCAGTAGATGAAGCATTGTCAGGCTATGGAAATGAGATTGAAGTTACCCTTCATCATGACAATAGTGTAGAAGTAAGCGACAAAGGACGTGGGATGCCCGTTGGGATGCATGCTTCAGGAATTCCGACTGTTGAAGTAATCTTTACGATCTTACATGCTGGCGGAAAATTTGGCCAAGGAGGTTATAAAACTTCTGGCGGCTTACACGGAGTAGGTGCCAGTGTAGTAAATGCCTTATCAAAATGGCTGACAGTAACGATTGTTCGAGAAGGTGTAGAATACCGCGAAGAATTTAAAGACGGCGGTAAGCCCCAAGGAACGTTGAAAAAAATTGGCAAGACCAAAAAACCAAATGGTACCACGGTCCATTTTTTACCTGATAAAGAAATTTTTTCAGTTTTGAATTTTTCTTACGAGACATTATCTGAACGGTTACGAGAATCGGCATTTTTATTACGTGGTGTAAAGATTACGTTAACGGATCTGCGTGGCGAAGAAAAAGTTACAGAAGTATTCCATTTTGAAGAAGGAATCAAGGAATTTGTCGAATATTTAAATGAAGACAAGGATACATTGACACCGGTTGTTTATTTTTCCGGGGAACGTGAAGGAATCGAAGTAGAATTTTCTTATCAATACAACGATGGTTATTCAGAAAACTTGTTATCATTTGTCAATAATGTTCGTACAAAAGATGGCGGGACCCATGAATCAGGGATGAAGACGTCCATGACCAAAGCCTTCAATGAGTACGCGCGCAAACTAGGGTTATTGAAAGAAAAAGATAAAAATTTAGAAGGCTCTGATTTTCGAGAAGGTCTTTCTGCGGTTTTATCAGTTCGAATCCCAGAGGACCTTTTGC
Source organism: Enterococcus dongliensis (assembly GCF_005405225.1). Lineage (GTDB taxonomy): Bacteria > Bacillota > Bacilli > Lactobacillales > Enterococcaceae > Enterococcus_A > Enterococcus_A dongliensis. The sequence continues at coordinate 35,622 of NZ_BJDQ01000013.1, read as the reverse complement.
AATTTGAAGGACAAACAAAAGAAAAATTAGGGACTCCGGCAGCACGCGGAGCAGTAGATGCAGTGATCGGCGAACAAATGGGCTTTTACTTACAAGAAAATAGTGAAAATAGCCAAATGTTGATTCGTAAAGCAATCAAAGCCCGTGAAGCTCGTGAAGCTGCGCGTAAAGCTCGTGAAGAAAGCCGCAATGGAAAGAAACGTAAAAAAGGCGAATCGTTACTTTCAGGAAAGTTAACCCCTGCTCAGTCCCGTAATGCGGCAAAAAATGAATTATTTTTAGTCGAAGGTGATTCAGCCGGCGGTTCAGCTAAACAAGGCCGAGATCGAAAATTCCAAGCAATTTTGCCATTGCGAGGAAAAGTCATCAATACGGAAAAAGCAAAAATGCAAGATATTTTAAAAAATGAAGAAATCAATACAATGATCTACACTATTGGCGCCGGTGTGGGACCGGAATTTTCTATTGAAGATTGTAATTATGACAAAGTGATCATCATGACCGATGCCGATACCGATGGTGCTCACATTCAAGTCTTGTTATTGACTTTTTTCTATCGTTATATGAAACCCTTGATCGAAGCAGGCAAAGTCTATATCGCATTGCCGCCATTATACAAAGTCTCAAAAGGAACAGGACGCAAACAAGTTGTCGAGTATGCATGGACAGATGATGAATTACAAGCTGTGATCGACAAAGTTGGTAAAGGATATATGTTGCAACGTTATAAAGGTCTTGGCGAAATGAATGCAGAACAATTATGGGAAACAACGATGGATCCTGAGTATCGGACACTTGTCCGTGTAAGAATCGATGATGCGGCTCAAGCAGAACGACGTGTGACAACTTTGATGGGTGATAAAGTGGAACCAAGACGAAAATGGATTGAAAACCATGTCCAATTCACGTTAGAAGAAGAGGGCAGTTTATTAGACAATAAAGAAGAAGTACCAACTGCTTCAACAACAAATCAAAATGAAATGAAAGAAATGAAAGAAACGACTGACGATGTAAAATCAATCGGTCTGTTTGATGAGTAGGAGGTGGTCAAAAAATGGATGGAAAACATTCAATTCAAGAATTAACATTGGAAGAAGTTATGGGTGACCGTTTTGGCCGCTATTCAAAATATATTATCCAAGAGCGGGCATTGCCAGATATTCGTGATGGGTTGAAACCAGTTCAACGACGCATTTTATTTGCAATGAATAAAGATGGGAACACTTACGATAAAGGTTTCCGAAAGTCTGCAAAATCGGTCGGAAACATCATGGGGAATTATCATCCTCATGGCGACAGTTCGATTTATGAAGCGATGGTGCGAATGAGTCAAGATTGGAAATTGCGCCAAGTTTTGATTGAAATGCACGGAAATAACGGGTCGATGGATGGGGATCCACCAGCTGCGATGCGTTATACTGAAGCACGTCTGTCGCAATTAAGCGGAGAGATGCTAAGAGATATTGAAAAAGAAACGGTCGATTTTGTGTGGAATTTCGACGATACCGAAAAAGAACCGACTGTATTACCAGCAGCGTATCCGAACTTATTAGTCAACGGTTCAACAGGAATCTCAGCAGGCTATGCAACAGAGATTCCTACTCATAATTTATCTGAAGTGATTGATGGAGCTATTTATTTAGTGGACCATCCTAATGCATCATTAGAAAAAATCATGGAATACATCCCTGGACCAGATTTTCCGACTGGCGGAATCTTACAAGGAAAAGCCGAAATAAAAAAAGCTTACGAAACAGGAAAAGGCAAAGTCATCCTTCGTTCGAAAACTTCAATCGAGCCGCTAAAAGGTGGGAAACAACAGATTGTCATTCATGAGATCCCCTATGAAGTAAACAAAGCTGTCTTAGTTAAAAAAATGGATGAGATCCGTTTGAATAAAAAAATCGACGGTATTGCTGAAGTTCGTGATGAATCTGACCGGACGGGGTTACAAGTAGTAGTGGAACTGAAAAAAGATGCTAATGCTGAAGGAATCTTAAATTATTTATTTAAGAATACCGATCTTCAAATCAATTATAACTTCAATATGGTAGCTATTGATAATATGACTCCTCAACAAGTGGGATTGAAACATATTTTAAGCAGCTATATTGAACACCGTAAATCTGTAATCACTAAACGCAGTCAATATGAACTTGCCAAAGCAAAAAAACGTCAGCATATTGTTGAAGGTCTGATGAAAGCTCTATCTATCTTGGATGAAGTAATCACAGAAATCCGCAACAGTAAAGATAAAAAAGATGCCAAAAATAACCTAGTTGCACGCTTTGCATTTAGTGAAGAACAAGCAGAAGCCATCGTAACTTTACAACTCTATCGTTTGACTAATACAGATATTACTCAATTGGAAAAAGAAGCTGCTGAACTAGCTGCTCAGATCGATGAATTGCATTTGATCTTAAACAGTGAAAAAGAGCTGCATAAAGTAATGAAACATGAATGGCGTCAAATCAAAAAGAATTACGGAAATGACCGTTTGACACCAATTGAAGATGAGATTAGCGAAATCAAGATTGAAACAGAAGTATTGATCGCTCAAGAAGATGTCATTGTGACTTTGACAAAAGAAGGGTATCTCAAACGCAGTAGTTTACGTTCGTACAATGCTTCACGTTTAGAAGAACATGGGATGAAAGACGGCGATACGATCATCTTCATCGATAAATTAAATACGTTGGATCATTTATTGATATTAACCAATCATGGAAATATGATTTATCGCCCGGTCCATGAGATTACTGAATTAAAATGGAAAGATGTCGGAGAACATATCTCACAAACCATCACCAATCTGTCTGTGACAGAAGAGATCATTGCAGCATTTCCTTACAAGGAGATCGATGCCAACAAACTCTTTATTTTTATGAGTAAAGAAGGCATGATTAAACAAACACGGATGACCGAATTTTCACCATGGCGGACTTATCGCAGTCGTCCGACAACAGCGATGAAATTAAAAAATGATACTGATCAAATCGTATCAGTCTTTTTAACTAATGAAACACACAATATGGACGTGCTCATTGCTTCACATCGTGCATTTGGATTGCGTTATCCTTTAGAAGAAGTCCCAGTGGTCGGTGCAAAAGCAGCGGGTGTTAAAGCCATCAATTTGAAAGAAGACGATTATGTAGTAGCTGGTGCGTTGGTTCCTTCTGAAGGGGATTCGCCAATTTTATTACTCAGTCAACGAGGAGCAGCTAAACGAATGTTAGCGCAAGAGTTGCCGCAACTTGGCAGAGCAAAACGTGGATTGATGATTTTCCGTGAATTGAAAAAAAATCCACATCGCCTAGCGTATATGACAACCGAGACAGAAGGAACCCTTGCCTTGACAACGAAAAAAGGGATTGAAACAGAAATCGAGATTGCCGAGATTGCGATTAGTGATCGGATGACAAATGGCACATTTGTCATCAATGAAAAACAAGATGGTGAACTTTTCTCTGTTCAAAACATCCAAAAATTGGTTGAAGATTAACTTTTCTGTACTATATAATTATAATAAAAACGGGCAACTGTATTAACACAGTTGCCCGTTTGTTCTATCACAAAAGCATTTAAATAGATGTGTATCTACGTAAAAAAATAAAGAATAATATTGCTGAAAATCCTTTTATATCAATGTTTTGTAAATGATTACAAAAATATTTCGTTTTCTAATTAATCTTTCACAAGGAAAGGCTTGCATAAAGAATATTATGTGTTATACTTTGGTCATAAAGCTGTAGCAATTAAGTTTTTATTCTAAGGAGGTCCTTTTAAAATGGGAACTGCAACAAATGAACTAGAAAAAATGAAGAACACAGAAAAATCTGCATGGAAAGGCTTCAAAGGCGATCTATGGAAAAGTGAAATCAACACACGTGACTTTATCCAAGCAAACTACACACCTTATGAAGGCGGCGCAGATTTCTTAGCTGAACCAACTGATGCAACAAACGAATTATGGGGCAAATTACAAGGATTACAAAAACAAGAACGTGAAAATGGTGGCGTATTAGACATGGAAGCGGATATTGTTTCTGCTGCAAATGCTTATGGCGCTGGTTACATCGATGAAAAGATGAAAGACAAAGAAGCCATCGTTGGTATTCAAACGGACAAACCTTTAAAACGTGCATTCATGCCTTATGGTGGGATTCGCATGGCTGAAGAAGCATTGACAAGTTATGGATATGAACCAAATCCTAAATTCACTGAAATCTTCAATGATTATCATAAAACACATAACCAAGCGGTCTTCGATGTATACACACCAGAAATCCGTGCAGCACGTCGTAACAAGATCATTACTGGTTTACCTGATACGTACGGACGCGGAAGAATCGTAGGCGATTATCGTCGTGTAGCTTTATACGGAATCGATTATTTGATGGAACAAAAATTTAAAGATCATGAAAATTGTGGACATGGTCAATTTACTGATGAAGATATTCGTTTACGCGAAGAAATCACAAATCAATACAATGCGTTGAAACGCATCAAAGAAATGGCAGCTGCTTATGGCTTTGATATTTCTCGTCCAGCAGAAAATGCTCAAGAAGCTGTTCAATGGACATACTTTGGCTATCTAGCTGCAATCAAAGAACAAAACGGTGCTGCAATGTCAATCGGCCGTGTTTCTACTTTCTTAGATATTTATATCCAACGTGATATTCAAAATGGTCTATTAACAGAAGATGGCGCTCAAGAATTAATCGACCATCTAGTTATGAAACTACGCATGGTTAAATTTGCACGTATCCCTTCATACAATGAATTGTTCTCAGGCGATCCTGTTTGGGCAACATTATCAATTGCTGGTATGGGTATGGACGGACGTACATTGGTAACGAAAAATGATTTCCGTTTCTTACACACATTAGAAAACATGGGACCATCACCAGAACCAAACTTGACTGTTTTATATTCTTCTCGTTTACCACAAGGATTCAAAGAATATGCAGCAAAAATTTCAATCGATACATCATCAATTCAATATGAAAATGACGATGTTATGCGTCCAATCTGGTTAGATGATTATGCAATCTGCTGTTGTGTATCTGCAACACAAACTGGTAAAGAAATGCAATTCTTCGGTGCTCGTGCTAACTTAGCAAAAGCGTTGTTATATGCGATCAACGGTGGTGTTGATGAAAAATCTAAAGTTCAAGTTGGACCTGATTTCCGTCCAATCGATTCAGATGATGCGCTAGATTTTGACGATGTTATGGCTAAATACGATGACATGTTAGAATGGTTAGCTGGTATGTATGTCAATACATTGAATGCCATCCACTACATGCATGATAAATATTATTATGAAGCAGCAGAATTAGCATTGATGGATACAAACTTGAAACGTACATTTGCTACTGGTATTGCTGGATTTTCTCACGTAGTAGATTCATTAGCAGCAATCAAATACGCAAAAGTATTCCCAGTCCGTGATGAAGATGGTATCGTAACAGACTTCAAGACTGAAGGCGAATTCCCTAAATATGGTAATGATGATGCTCGTGCAGATGACATTGCTGTATGGTTGTTGAAGACATTTATGGAAAAATTAGAACATTATCATACTTACCGTAATTCAGAACCAACAACATCAATCTTAACAATCACTTCAAACGTTGTTTACGGTAAAGCAACAGGTACAATGCCTGATGGCCGTAAAGCGGGCGAACCATTAGCTCCAGGGGCAAACCCATCTTATGGTGCTGAACAAAATGGCTTGTTGGCTTCATTGAATTCATTGACAAAATTACCTTACGAATACGCATTAGATGGTATTTCAAATACTCAAAGTATCAATCCAGATGCATTAGGTCATGATGAAGATGAACGAATCGAAAACTTGACTAACGTTTTAAATGGTTACTTTGACCAAGGCGCTCACCACTTGAACGTGAACGTATTCGGCAAAGAAAAATTAATCGACGCTATGGAACATCCAGAAAAAGAAGAATATGCAAACTTTACAATTCGTGTTTCTGGTTATGCAGTTAAATTCATCGACTTGACTCGTGAACAACAAGAAGATGTAATCAGCCGTACATTCCACGCAAAAATGTAATAAAAATACAATAAGCAGATAAAAAAGTTTAGGGCGGATGGACGGAGGTCTATTCGCCTTACTTTTTTAAAGTTTATGAAAAGCAAACTTTAAAAATCTCCGTGGAGGTTTTTACATATAAAAGAGGGGGACTGTTTATGTCTACTGTGGCTGAACAACCGATTTTCGGAAATGTCCATTCAATTGAAAGCTTTGGATCCGTTGACGGACCTGGTGTACGTTTTATCGTCTTTATGCAAGGCTGTCGGATGCGTTGCCAATTTTGTCACAATCCAGATACTTGGAAGATCAATGATCCTAAAGCGAAAAAAAGAACGGCTGAAGATGTTTTAAAAGAAGCGTTAAATTATCAAAGCTATTGGGGTAAAAAGGGTGGAATTACTGTAAGTGGTGGTGAACCATTGTTACAAATCGACTTCTTGATTGATCTATTCAAAAAAGCAAAAGCAATGGGGGTCAACACGACTTTAGACAGCTGTGGAAATCCATTTACTTTTGATGAACCATTTTTCTCTAAATTTGAAGAATTAATGAAATATACGGATTTAGTATTATTTGATATTAAACAAATTGATAACCAAAAACATAAAGAACTGACTGGACAAAGTAATGATAATATCTTAGCGATGGCAAAATACCTTTCAGATATCAATAAACCTGTTTGGATCCGCCATGTATTGGTACCTTTTAGAAGTGACTATGACGAATTTTTAATTCGATTAGATAAATTTATTAAGAGTTTAAATAATGTCGATAAAGTGGAGATTTTACCTTATCACACAATGGGTAAATATAAGTGGATCGAGATGGATATGGATTATCCTTTAGAAGGCATCGAACCACCAACCGATGATCGAGTAGAAAATGCAAAGAAATTATTGCATACAGAAGATTACAAAGGCTACTTAGAACGTGTCAATTAAGAAGAAGGCTGTGGACGTTTGATCGTCGCAGCCTCTTTTTTTGATAAAAGTAGCAAATCTTAGCTGAAGCTGTTTATTTAGAAAGAATTACTGTTTTATGTGAGAAAAAAGAGGCATGTTGTTGCTCTTTTACTTTTTTTTGATATGATAAAGAGGAACTTATTTAAAGGAGCGAATCAACTATGGGAAAAGTTTTAATTTTTGGGCATCAAAATCCTGATACAGATGCAATCGGGGCAGCGATCGCCTTTGCTAATTTACAAAAAGAATTGGGCGTAGATGCAGAGGCAGTAGCACTTGGAACACCAAATGAAGAAACACAATTTGCTTTGGATCATTTCGGTTTGACAGCTCCACGTGTGGTAGAAAAAATCGCTGCTGAAACAAGCGATGTAATGTTAGTCGATCATAATGAATTCCAACAAAGTGTAGCAGATATTGAGGAATTAAATATTTTAGCGGTCGTTGATCATCACCGAATCGCTAATTTCCAAACAGCTAATCCGCTATATTATCGAGCAGAACCAGTTGGTTGTACATCGACCATCGTATTGAAGCTTTATAAAGAAAACAACATTGCGGTTCCAGCAAAAATTGCAGGCATGATGTTTTCAGCAATCGTTTCTGATACATTATTATTCAAATCACCTACTTGTACTCAAGAAGACGTTGATGCAGCAAATGAATTGGCTCAAATTGCTGGTGTAGATGGAAACAGTTATGGACTTGATTTATTAAAAGCAGGGACAAATTTAGGCAATAAATCTGAAGCAGAATTATTAGATTTAGATGCTAAGTCATTTCCAATGGCAAATAAAACAGTTCGGATCGCTCAAGTCAATACAGTCGATCTTGATGAAGTATTTGCTCGCCAAGATGCTTTGCGGGATGCGATGCTGACCGAAAATACTAAAAATGGGTATGATTTATTCTTATTACTCGTAACAAATATATTAAATTCGGATTCAGAACTGTTAGTAGCTGGGGAACCAAGAGAAATGGTAACCGAAGCCTTCAATGTACAACTGAAAAATGATCGGGCCTTCTTACCAGGCGTTGTCTCACGGAAAAAACAAGTTGTTCCGCAACTAACAGCAGCGTTTGAAAAATAATTGATAAGACGAGTGGACTTTTGAAAGTCCACTTTTTTGTAGAAAAAATGACTATTTGAAGATAATCTACGGGTACTTATCACCTATACTTTAATGAATTAATGGGATACTATAAATTATTCCTTCCATTAAGAAAGGAAACAACCATGTATATCTATATGAATGATAAAAAGACGGAACAGTTAGTAAAAAGACCAGAAATGGCTGAATTGTTGTACTATTTTAATAAATTAGAAAATCCCGTAATCTTACGCGAACTACGACAAGCTTTCCCAAAACAAAAGCATTTAGATAAAAACCTGGATTTCTTGATCGATCACAAAATCATCACTCGTCAAGATCGTCGGTATTATCTTCGTCTTTCAGTAATAGATGAGTATCCAACGACAGAAATTGTTGAGCATTTCTTGACAGAAATGACTGGATATTCCAATGAACAATTATTAGTTTGGTTGAGTGAAAAATTTTGGAGTGAAAATTTGACTGAGACACTGGCAATCGATTTTCCAACAGCGACTTGTACTCGCTTGGAACATAAAAATTTTGATCTAGTCACCATTAATCATAGCGGGACGTTAACAGAGACATTGCCTAATTATTTTAATAAGATTGAACAACCAGAACTATTTCCAAAACTAGCTGAACTCCTTGGTGATGTCAATCGTGAGTTTTTCAATAATCAGATAGGCTTACTGATCGAACGGATAGCAGCAGGGAAAGCCCCTCGAAGAGAATCAATTTTTTTGACAAGTTTGGTTGCTAGTCAAGTGCTTGAAGCTGAACCTGCTTGGCAATTTGTTATCCCATGTTTTGAAGAAGAGTCTGTGCTTGACCACTCACTGTCGATGGATGATCAGACCCGCTTTCTATTTGAACGTCAGTTAGCAGATCGGTTATTAGAAAGTAAAGCGAGTTATACGTATCTGATAAAAAAGAAGGAATGAATACGTGCAACGAATAATTAAAGGAATCTTGTTGCTGCTGAGTTTGTTTTTGCTTCTTATTGGGAGCTATTATATGAAAATCCGCTATTTTAGTCCAGGAATGTTAGTCAAACAAAAGGGGATTCATTATTCCAACGTTCCAACTGTATTTATTCACGGTTACGAAGGAAGTTCTTTTTCATTCGGTCCGCTTTTGCACAGATTAGAAAAAGAAAATGTCGCGAAACGTGAGATGACGATCATAGTTCAAGCAGATGGAACATTGACTGTAGAAGGAAAAATCAACAAAAATAATGACAATCCAACCATTATGGTCCTTTTTGCAAAAGACGTGGCCGATGAGACAACACAAAGTAAATGGATAGCCCACGTAATGCACTATCTTTATCGACAAAAAATCACACGGATCAATTTAGTCAGCCATTCGATGGGCGGAGTCTCAGCGCTGCGCTATTTATTAGAAGATAGCCGCGAAAAAACACCGACGACGGAACGATTTGTCGCCATCGCGGCACCGTTTAACGATTTAGAGATTGCTGAAGAAACTAAAGAGATTTTTGCTTATGAGATGACTAAAGAAGGACCTAAAGGAGAGACACCGATTTATCAATACTTTGACAAAGCGATGAATCGATTACCAAAGAATTTGCAAGTCCTTGATGTAGCGGGTGATTTAAAGGATGGATCAAACAGCGATGGTTCTGTTTCGATTCATAGTGCGTTTGCATTGCGCTATTTGTTGCAAGAGCATGCTGCTAGTTATCAAGAATTACTCGTTACTGAAAAAAGTGGCAGTCATTCGAATATTACTAAAAGTGCTGAATTAGAAAATGCATTGATTCGTTTTCTCTGGAAAAAAACAGCGTAAAGCTAAGGCTTTGCGCTGTTTTTTTGTCGTCTATGAACTTTTTTGGTCCAAAATCCGCCAGAAATATATTTTGGTTCATAGGAAATAATGAAGGCACGCTCTTCGATCTCTTTAATCAATGCGTATAAGGTTCGTTCCGTATTGCGAGGGGATAAAATCTCTAATACCATCCGCTCTCCTTCCAATCCTTCCCCGTAAGATTGTGTGACTCCGTACCCGTTTTTTCGTAAAACTCGTGGCAAACTAGCTTCTTGATCAGTATTTGTTGGCAAGATAACAGTGACCATAATGTATCCAAGAGCTAATTTGTCTTCAATTTTTATCCCAACACTAATCCCAATCGCATAACCTAATGCATAAGTCAGTAGATTGATCGGATTGTCTAAACGGTCCAAGACCATTGAAAGACCTAGAATATAAATCGTGATCTCTACCATACTCATTAATGGAGCTAAAATGCGATAGCCTTTCATCGTGAGCATAAAACGAAGTGTATTCAGTGTGACATAGGCAAAATTAATAAAAAAAATCATCGCCAACATTTTTATATCGATCATTACACGACCCCCAATCTTTTCGTTTTCTATTGTTTCGAACAATTGACGTATCTTATAGTTATTAGCCTAACGATTATTTTGCTAAAAGGCAAATAGAAGGAAAAATATATAAATAAAATAAGTTATTTTAATATAAAAAAAACAATTGATTTAATAATTTTAAAAAAATGCCTTCTATTTTAATTATTGTTATAATATAATATTAAATGAAGAGGAGTTTAGCGCTGTTAAAATAGCGATAAAAATATTTAGAATGTTATTTATTAAATATTTTCGTTGTTTTAATAGAACGGAATCTATTTTTATTATTAAATTTTACACATCAAATTGTAATAGAAGGGCGCTCTGCGTTAAAAAGGTGGTTCTCATGAAAAACAGTAAACAAGATGCAACACGAAAAGTGGCTGATGCGAAGAAAACATTTTTATCAGGAGAAAATTTTTATGCACACCATTTTTTAGGTGCTCATCGAATGGAAGAAGGGTATGTATTTCGCGTATGGGCACCAAATGCGTTGGCGGTATCATTAGTCGGCGACTTTAATGATTGGCAAGATACTTTACCAATGGAAAAGGATGAAGTGAGTGGGGTTTGGCAAATAACTACCAAGGATGCAAAAGAGGGCGATCTTTATAAGTTTAAAGTACGGCAAGCCGATGGACGAGAGCTCTTAAAAATTGATCCTTTTGCTATACGATTTGAAAAACGCCCTGGTAATGCAGCAAAATTGTATCAGTTCCCTGAAAAAAAGTGGCGAGATGGTTTGTGGCGTGGACGCACCAAGCGTTCCAATCCATTCAAACGACCGATAAATATCTACGAAATCCACACAAGCTCATGGAAACATCATGAAGATGGATCGCCCTATAGTTTAGCTGATCTAACGGAGGAATTGATCCCCTATTTAGTCGAAAAAAAATATACTCATGTTGAATTTATGCCGTTAATGGAACATCCATTAGACCGTTCATGGGGCTATCAATTGATTGGTTATTTTGCTCTGAGTTCTTATTATGGTACGCCAGCACAATTTCAAGATTTTGTTGAAGCATGTCATTTGAACAATATTGGTGTATTTGTTGACTGGGTCCCAGGTCATTATTGCATCAATGAAGACACACTGCCTTACTATGACGGCACTCCGCAATTTGAGTATACCGATCCTGATCGAGCAAAAAATAATCGCTGGGGTTCCATTAATTTTGATCTAGGTAAACCACAAGTTCAGAGTTTTTTGATCTCTAGCGCGATGTTTTGGATTGAGATGTTCCACATCGATGGTATCCGGGTAGATGCTGTTTCGAGTATGATTTATCGAGATTATGATGACGGTCCGTGGACGCCTAATCATGAAGGCGGAAACCGCAACTTTGAAGGATATTATTTTCTACAAAAATTAAATGCAGTGATTAAGTTGGCACATCCAGAAGTTTTGATGATCGCAGAAGAAAGTTCTTCTGAAACTCCCGTGACTGGTTTGATCGAAAACGGGTCATTAGGCTTTGACTTCAAATGGAACATGGGATGGATGAATGATGTTTTACGTTTTTATGAAATGGATCCGATTTATCGAAAAGATCATTTCAATTTGCTTACGTTTTCTTTCATGTATATGATGCAAGAAAATTTTATTTTGCCTTTGTCCCATGATGAAGTCGTTCATGGAAAAAAAAGTCTGATGCATAAGATGTGGGGCGATCGTTATAAACAATTTGCTCAGCTGAGAAATCTATATACGTATCTTATGGTACATCCAGGAAAAAAATTATTGTTCATGGGTAGTGAATGGGGGCAATTTTTGGAATGGAAATTCGACGAGGGACTTGAGTGGGGCGATTTAAATGATCCGTTGAATCATGCCATGCAGATGTTCACGACTCGATTAAATGATTTTTATAAAAATCAGCCAGCTTTATGGGAGATGGAAGATTCTTACGACACAATTGAGATTATCGATGCAGATAATACAGAAGAATCTGTTTTGTCTTTTATACGAAAAGGAAAACGAAAAAAAGATTTTTTAATCGTCATCTTGAATATGACACCAATTGAACGTCGTGATTTTTCAATTGGTGTGCCCTATCCAGGAACATATCAAGAAGTTTGGAATACTGAGATGCAAGAATTTGGCGGTACTTGGACACGTCATAATGAAGTTTGTCAAAGTCAATCGACCAAATTTAAAGAGTACAGTCAAGTAATCACAACGACCGTTCCTGCATTGGGTGCGATCATTTTAAAGCCAGAAACCATCAATACACGTAAGAGATAGAGGGGAGGTCGATGGAGGAAAGTCCTTCATCAACTAAAATGAAAACAGAGATATTAGCAATGATTTTAGCCGGCGGAAAAGGTTCACGTCTGGGAAAACTAACTCAAAAAATCGCAAAACCTGCTGTCCCTTTTGGCGGTCGCTATCGAATTATCGATTTTACACTGAGTAACTGTATCAATTCGGGAATCAACAATGTCGGTGTTGTGACACAATACCAACCATTAGCGCTAAATAACCATATCGGTAATGGTTCAAGTTGGGGATTTGACGGGTTGAATGCAGGAGTAACAATCTTACAGCCTTATTCTAGTAATGATGGCAGCAAGTGGTTTGAAGGGACTGCTCATGCGCTGTATCAAAATATGGATTACATTGATCAAATGGATCCAGAGTATGTATTGGTATTGTCTGGCGATCACATCTATAAGATGGATTATGAAGCGATGCTGGAAAAACATAAAGAAAACAATGCGTCATTAACGGTAGCAGTAATTGAAGTCCCTATCAAAGAAGCATCGCGATTTGGGATCATGAATACCGATGAACATGATCGAATCATTGAATTTGAAGAAAAACCAGAAATGCCAAAGAGTAACCTAGCGTCCATGGGAATCTATATCTTTAATTGGAGCCGCTTACGTAGTGTCTTGTTGAACAGTTATAAAAAAGATGATCAAATGCTGGATTTTGGCAAGCACGTAATTCCTGCGTACTTAGAAAGTGGAGAAAATGTTTTTGCGTATCGTTTTGATGGGTATTGGAAAGATGTTGGTACAATCGAATCGTTATGGGAAGCGAGTATGGAATTTATCGATCCAAGACACAGCTTGGACATTCGTGATAAAAGCTGGCGAATCTTGGCAAAAAATACCGTTTCTCCCCCGCATTTTTTAACAGCAAACGCAGAGGTAAAAAATTCCTTGGTCGTCGATGGTTGTTATGTCGCAGGTCGAGTTGAACACAGCATTTTATCCAATGATGTTCAAGTCAAAGATGGGGCCAAAATTATTGATAGTGTGATCATGCCAGGAGCAACAATTGGAAAGAATGTTCAAATTACAAGAGCGATCATTGGTGAAAATGCCATCATTGGAGATAATGCTGTAATTGATGGTTCCGAAGAAATCGCCGTTGTGGGCTATTCAGAAGTGATTGGAGTGTTGACAAGTGAGAGCGAATAAAATGTGTGCGATTTTGGGTAATGTGTATGAATGCCCAGAATTATTACCTTTGACTGAAAAACGACCGTTAGCTACATTGCCTTTTGATTGTAAATATCGCCTGATTGATTTTGATTTATCTAATGCAATCAATGCCAATATCAAGTCTGTTTATATGATTTTTAATCAAGGGACGACAAAATCAGTTTTTGATCATATCGGTGGTGGTCGTGAATGGCATTTAGACAGTGTAGATAGTCGTCATTTTATTCATTTTTATCAAGATTTTTTGAAAAAGAAAACAGAAGGCCGACCTTATTTTGAATCGATCATCGATTACCTTAATAAATCAAAATCGGAATATACCGTCTTTATGGGGAATCGGATGTTGTGCAATATTGATCTGGAAGCCGTTTTAAAAAGTCATCAACAAAGTGATAGTACGATAACAGTTGTCTATAAAAAAATGCCCAAAGAACAGATCTATCGGCAAGATGAGATTTTAGAAGTTGATGAACAGGGCATTGTTCAAGGTCATCATAATTTTTTAGAAGATAAATCAGAGGATGCATTATTTAACCTTGGTATGAAGATCTTTATTTGTTCAACAGAATGGTTGATTAATGCACTACAAGAAGGGCAAAATCTGGGCAGTCCAGTAGCATTATTAGACTTTTTAAATTTAGCTATGGGCAAAGTAAAAACTTCTGCTTATGAATATACCGGTTTTTTAAGAAATATTTTTGATATCAAATCTTATTATGATGCGAATATGGCAATGTTGGATCCCCAAAAATTTTCCGCCTTATTGTATGCTAAACAAAAAATCTACACAAAATTAAAAAATGAAGTAGCTACGTATTATTCGCCAATATCTGAAGTGAAAAACAGCCAGTTTGCGACTGGATGTTTGGTTGACGGAAAAGCTTCTGATTCTCTTTTTTCGCGGAGTGTTGTCATTGAAAAAGAGGCAGTCGTTGAGGGTTCGATCATTATGGCCAACTGCCGTATTGGTGAACAAGCAGTCATTAAGTATGCAATTTTGGATAAAAATGTCGTCGTAGAACCGGGTATCAAAATTATTGGTTCAGCTGATCGACCAATTGTGATCAAGAAAAATATGCATGTACTCAATGATGTTTACGGAGGCGAATAAACGTGAAAACATTATTTGTAGCAGCAGAATGTGCGCCTTTTTTTAAAACTGGTGGATTAGGAGATGTGGCTGGTGCTTTACCCAAGGCTTTGCAAGCAAAGGGAGCGGAGATTAAAGTGGTATTGCCATTTTTTACCAAAATGGCGCAGCAGTATAAGAACCAATTACAAGATTTATTCTCTTATGAAGTTCAAGTCGGCTGGCGCAGACAATATTGTGGAGTGAAGTATCTACGGATGAATGAAATCGATTATTATTTTTTAGATAATCTTTATTATTTCAATCGACCAGAGTTGTATGGTTATTACGATGATGGTGAACGTTTTGCTTTTTATCAACAAGCTGTTATCGAACTGATGGAAAAAATCGATTTCATTCCAGAAATCATGCACTTAAATGACTATCATACTTCCTTTATTCCTTTTTTATTAAAAGAAAAATATCATTGGATACAGAAGTTTAGTCACATCCATACAGTTTTGACCATTCATAATATCGAATTTCAGGGACAATACGACCGTGAGATCTTGCCTGATCTATTTGGTATGGGCTGTGAGCGTTATGATGATGGGACCATACGTTTTAATGATTGTGTGAATTTCATGAAAGCAGGCATTCTTTACGCTGATCGTGTGACGACGGTCAGTCCAGCTTATGCCGAAGAAATCAAAACGCCTGCTTTTGGTGCAGGTTTAGATCCAATTTTGCGAATGGAAAGTGGAAAGCTTTACGGGATTTTAAATGGAATCGATTATGATGCATTTGATCCAGCTAGTGATCCAGCGATTTTTACCAATTATGATAAAACGCACCTTGATAAGAAAATAGAAAATAAAGTTCAATTACAAAAAAGTTTGGCTTTGCCTGTTCGCCCAGAGGTTCCAGTGATTGGTATCGTTAGCCGCTTGACTTATCAAAAAGGATTTCATTTGCTGTTACAAGAAATGGAGAATTTGATGCAATTTGATGTCCAGTTGATTGTACTTGGGACTGGAGATCCTGATTTTGAAGAAGGTTTCCAATACTTCGGTCAGAAATATCCGCATAAAACAAGCATTCAAATTACTTTTGATGTGAATTTAGCGCAAAGAATCTATGCGGGTGCGGATATGTTTTTGATGCCCTCTGCGTTTGAACCTTGTGGGTTGTCACAAATGATTTCTATGCGCTATGGAACCTTGCCAATTGTGCATGAAATCGGTGGTTTGAAAGACACTGTTCAGTCATACAATCCGCTTACGAATGAAGGAACTGGTTTTGGTTTTGATCTTTTTGAGCCTTTCTATCTAATGAATGCATTAAAACAAGCAGTCAAACTTTATCACAATCATCAAGCTGATTGGCGTAAATTGATGATAGAAGCAATGTCGCGTGATTTCAGCTGGAATGTCTCTAGTCAGCAATATTTAGATTTATACAAATTAATGTAGCATTCGAAAAGCCAAAATCTAGGGTCATCGGCTGTGGATTTTGGCTTTTTAACTTATCACACCTCAATAAGCAAAGAGTTGTAACTTAAAGTATAGTTGGAGATGAGAAAATGAACAAAACAGAATTTAAACAATCTTTCAGCCAACGTTTAGCTGAAAAATTTGCTATGGGAGTCGCGGACGCCTCACCAAACGAACTTTATCAAACACTGGGTTCATTGATGACCTCGACATACTCACAAGATTGGCAGCAGACATGGACAGACTATCGAGAAGCCGAACAAAAACAAGTCTATTATTTTTCCATCGAATTCTTGCCAGGAAAATTGTTAAAGAGCAACCTTTTAAATATGGGATGGTTAGATATGGTAACAGAAGGTCTTGCTGAATTAGGGATCAATCTAGACGATTTAGCAGAAGTTGAACCAGACATGGCTTTAGGCAATGGCGGGCTCGGCCGCCTGGCTTCTTGTTTTATGGATTCGATTGCCTCAATGGGGCTGCCTGGAAATGGCAATGGAATTCGCTATGAGTACGGTTTATTCAAACAGCATTTTGTTGATAATTACCAGGTAGAATTGCCAGATAAATGGCTGCAAAAAGGAAATCTATGGGAAATACGCAAAGAAAGCAAAGCTGTAGATGTCCGACTCGGCGGTAAAGTTTTTATGAGTGACAATGATTCTGGTAATTTGATACCAAATTATCAAGGTGGGGTAGTCTTACGTGCTGTCCCTTATGATACAGGGATGGTAGGCTATCAAAATGCTATTGTCAATACGATGCGATTATGGTCAGTAGAAATTCCGCCAGAAGAAGAGGAAAATTATCGAAGTATCGAAGATCGACGTACAGTAGAAGATCTGACATCAGTGCTCTATCCAGATGACACGAGTGAAGATGGCAGAAAGTTGCGACTTTCTCAGGAATATTTTTTTGTCTCTGCAGGTGTACAAAGCATTTTACGTTATTACAAACAATTAAATCGATCGATTGATACCATCAATCGATTCATTGCTATCCATATCAATGATACGCATCCTGCCATGTGTGTGGCTGAATTCATGCGCTTATTAGTCGATGACGAGCAATTAAGTTGGGAACGAGCGTGGAATTTAACTAAAGAGGTAATGAGTTACACCAATCATACAATCATGGCGGAAGCATTAGAAAAGTGGCCAATCAGTATGATGGAAAGTGTTTGTCCTAGAATCTATCAAATTATTGAAGAAATTGATCGTCGTTTTGTTGAAGAGATGACTGGAGTTCATGATTTTGATTTGATTCAACGAACTCGGATCATTCAAGATGGACAAGTCCATATGGCCCATCTTGCGATTATCGGTTCTCATTCGACTAATGGGGTCGCAAAACTACATTCAGATCTTTTAAAATCTGTCGTTTTGCATGATTTTTATTTGCTTTATCCGACTCGTTTTAATAATAAAACAAATGGGATAGCGATGCGGCGCTGGTCACAGTTAGCCAATCCGGCATTAAGCAACGTCTTGGATAAAACGATTGGTCATTTATGGCGGGAACAGCCAAATGATCTGCGCTTATTGTTAAATTATGTGGAAGACGATCGGGTGTTGGCCGCTTTGGCAGAGGCAAAACTAGAAAATAAAAAGCATTTATCAACTTATATCCACGAACATTGTGGGATCAAGGTGAATCCTCAAGCAATCTTTGATGTTCAAATCAAACGTTTGCACGCGTATAAACGGCAATTATTGAACCTTTTACACATCATGAAACTCTATTTAGATCTAAAAGAAAATCCAGATTTACCGATGGAACCACGAGTATTCATCTTCGGGGCTAAAGCAGCTCCGAGTTATCATTATGCAAAATCAATTATTAAAGTAATCAATGAAGCAGCAAATCTAATCAATCATGATCCGATGATCAAAGATAAATTAAAAGTGATCTTTTTAGAAAACTATAATGTCAGTTTAGCTGA
The DNA here is from genome assembly GCF_005405225.1 of Enterococcus dongliensis. GTDB lineage: Bacteria > Bacillota > Bacilli > Lactobacillales > Enterococcaceae > Enterococcus_A > Enterococcus_A dongliensis. Next base: position 17,155 of record NZ_BJDQ01000013.1, on the reverse strand, counting down.
AAGAATCATTCCGGCAGCTGATGTCAGCGAACAGATCTCATTGGCTTCAAAAGAAGCATCTGGGACTTCAAATATGAAATTGATGTTAAATGGAGCGGTGACGATTGCAACATTAGATGGTGCCAATATCGAGATTCGTGATGCTGTTGGTGAAGAAAACATCGCTATTTTTGGTCTAACAGAAACAGAAGTCTATCAATATTATGAAAACAAAAATTATTCGTCGCTGAGTATTTACCAAGATAGTCCGATCGTACAACGTGTGGTCAAAACATTGATTGATGGAACGATTCCAAATATCGTTGCAGAAGGGTATGAGATCTTTGATTCACTGATCAAATACAACGATGAATTTTTTGTTTTGCGTGATTTTGAGGACTATTGTTTGGCACAAGAATCTGTGAACAAAGCCTATCAAAATAAACGTCACTGGAGCCAAATAAGTTTACGCAATATTGCTCATGCAGGACGATTTTCTTCAGATGATACGGTCCAGCGATATGCAGAGGACATCTGGCAAATAGAACCTGTTTTTGCTCATAAAAATGATCGAGGTGTAGAACATGACTCCTATTTACTTTAATCCTTGGTTAGAACGCTATAAGCAGCCTTTTGGTGCTGTACAAGAAAAGACGGAGGTCAATATTTGGTTATCTGTTTTAGAGCAACAAAACATTGAAGTGTTCTTGGTTGTTCACAAAGAAGGCAACACCGCTGGTCAAAAAATATTTGCGATGGATGCTGTTGCAGAAGATCGTTTTCACTTTCGAGCGACCATGGATCAAGGATGGGGATTGTATTTTTACTATTTTAAGATTATCCATGAATCAGAAGGCTATAAGACCACTCAATATTATGGCTTCAATGGTCAAGGAGGAGAAGGGAAAATTTATGGATCAGAACGGGAAGTCATTCCTTATCAATTGACCTGTTATCAAAAACCAGAAATTGCACCGAGCTGGTACCGTGACGCGGTTTTTTATCAAATTTTTCCTGATCGCTTTGCAAACGGCAATCCGGATCGGAAGATTAATCAACCGAAAAAGGATTCCTTTATCTATGCGACCGAAGAAGACACGCCTTTTTATATCAAAAATCAGCAAAATGAAATTGCGCGCTGGGATTTTTTTGGTGGAAACTTCAAGGGAATACAAGCAAAGATTCCTTATTTTCAGGAGCTAGGAATCACAGCAGTGTATTTAAATCCGATTTTTGAAGCAAGTTCTAATCATCGATATGACACCAATGATTATTTTAAGGTTGATGGAGTTTTAGGAACGGAAGAGGATTTTCGTGAATTGATCGCCGCCTTGCATGAAGCTGGAATTGCGGTGGTATTAGATGGTGTATTTTCCCATGTAGGTAAAAACAGCCGCTACTTTAATCTGTCTGGTCTTTATGGGAAATCCACCGGAGCTGCTCGTAATCCGCAGAGTCCTTATTATGAGTGGTTTACTTTCAACCACTATCCAGATGATTATAAAGCTTGGTGGGGGGTGGCGGATCTCCCAGAAGTACGGAAAGAAAATCCCAGCTATCAAGAATTTATTTATGGCGATTTAGATAGTGTTTTATCAAAATGGACCACAATGGGTGTAGATGGTTGGCGTCTAGATGTAGCCGATGAATTGCCCGATGAATTTATATCCGGTATCCGCAAACAGTTAGCTTCTTACCAAGAAAAAATTTTGATTGGCGAAGTTTGGGAAGATGCTTCAAATAAGATAGCGTATGATACCCGCCGAAAATATGTTTTTGGCGATCATCTGCAAGGTGTCATGAATTATCCTTTACGTCAGCAAATTTTAGCTATTTTGAAACAGTCACGCTCTTTAAAAGACATTTGCGAAGAGATGATTCGTTATCAAGAGAATTATCCCACCGATTTTTATTATAATCAGTTAAATAATATTGGGACCCACGATACCGAACGTATTTTGACCATGTTAGATGGATCCATCGAAGCATTGGATCAAGCTTGGGGATTGATGTTTATGATGCCAGGAATTCCTTGTGTCTATTATGGCGATGAAGCCGGTCTGACAGGCGGAAAAGATCCTGAAAATCGGAAATTTTTCCCTTGGCAGTCGATTGATCCTGCAATCTTTGAAAATTGTCGAAAATGGATCACACGCAGAAAGACATTTGACGTGCTGAAACAAGGAGAATTTTTTCCGTTTTATTCACAAAAGCAACAAATTTTTGGAATCATTCGCTATTTAGAAGAAGCATATGTGATTTATGCAATCAATCTTTCTGAGCAAGAGCAAAGCCTAAAAGTTAGTGAGTTGATCAGTCCACGTGCTTATCGAGGAGATTATGCTGTTTTAAATCGAATCATGGAGAATAAGTACCTTGCACCAAAAGACAGTTTCTTTGCTTATGAGACGAAGTAATCATCTGTTGCTGGATATTTGACAGCATTTTTTATGTATTTATGCTAAACTATGCTATATCAGAACAATAAGGATGATTTTATGCAAACTTACAGCAGAAAAAAAAGCCGTTTTCCTGCCTTTGATGATGAAGCAGGTGTAAAGTTATTACAGTCAAATCAACGTGTCTTGTTTGATGGACAAGATGACTTGATTACAAATTATCAGTTAGAAGCGAAAGATATTTTCGAACGTCCCCTGCCAAAAACTAAACGGACGCGACATGTACAGTTAAACGAAGAGCCCCATAAAGAATTGGCCCGTCACAAAGCCAATCTGCCAATGTATGACGGTGATCGAAAAGAATCAAAGAAAGTAAAGCTGTTTGAAGAACGCAAACCAAAAGATATGACGAAGCCAAAAACGACGTTCAATGCACGAACTACCCGCAGTGCTACGCCTTTTGCGCCTAAATATGTGCCTTCTTCATTGATTCCAGATGAACCAGCAGATGCAATTTCACCAAGAGAATTGATGCAACGGATGGAAAAACCCCGCCAATCATATATCCTGTTTGCGTCAGAAGAAAAACAACCAGATGAACGAAAAAAATCACGCCAACGGTTAGATCGTTCTTTACGAGGAATCTTACAAGAAGAGACTTCAAGTATTGAAAATAGTAAATATTTTCACGACTAAAATCAAAGGAGGCTATAGCCCCCTTTGATTTTATATTGATGAAAGGGAGAAGCAAAGATGAATCCATTTGAAGAAAAAATCCACCAATTACGTGCAGGTGAGATTGATAAAATCGAAGTGACTCGCGAAGAGTTCTTTTTGTTTCGTGAGGCATGGGGAACACAAGAAGACAAGAAATTTTTCCGAGGAATAGCAGGATTAAAAGGAAATATCATCTATGTTTATGATACAACTATTGTGTAGACTATTGACTTTTTAATTTTTGCTCGCTATCATAAAAGAAGTTTTGCGCGGTGGTGTTGGAATTGGTAGACAAGCATGATTGAGGGTCATGTGGGAGAAATCCCGTGTGGGTTCAAATCCCATTCGCTGCATACAGATACAACCTACAAACGTTGATATAACAGTGTTCGTAGGTTGTTTTTTTAATTTCCCCCACGAAAAACCCACGAAAAGTTTTTTTGTTAGAGAATTTCTTCAAAAAAGGACTCGAATTTTTGCTTATTTTTTTGGCGTCTTTCTTCAGTTGCGCTTGCATATTCATACGATTGTTGAATACTTGCATGACCTAATTGGTCTTTGATATAAATCGGATCAGTTTCAGATAAGGTAAAGAAGTCTGATCGGATATGGCGAAAACTATGACTTCGGATTCTTGGAACTTCTGCTTTATCACACCAGTATTTTAAATACTTGTTGATTGCTGAATTTGAAATAGGGTAAGTGTTATTCGTGACAAATAATAAGTTGTGTGGATTGAGCAGTTTGCCAGATATAATATCTTGAGCTTGGACAGTTTTCCATTTTTTTAGATATTTAAAGAGATGCCTATGCACATCAATTTTTCGATAACCTGCATTGGTTTTGGTTATCCCGAATCGATAGATACCACCATCATATTTAAACGCCTCATCAATAATGATTTGTTCATTTTTTTCATCAATATCAGAATCCCATTTTAAAGCAGCGACTTCCTGGTATCTTGCGCCAGTATAGAACTGAACTAAACAAAAATATTTGGCCGCTGTATCTGTAGCCTCTAAAATCGTGTTTTTGAGCTTTTCCGCATCTTCTTGGGAAAGAGTCGTCTCGGTTGAATGAGTCGCCTGACGACCCGTTATTTTGACATTACGGGTAGGATTTGCACGTAAATATCCCATATCGATTGCTTCAAGGATTGCTGTTTTAAATATCGTGTGCTGATCAGCGACTGTCGTTTTCGATAATCCTTGTTTATTCGGTCCGTCGGTGGAAGCTAACCAATTGAGATAGCTTTGGTAATTATATTTCGAAAGACTATTCAATGTTTTTTTCTTTCCAAAATATTCTTCAACGTACTTGGCAGCTAGTTCGTATTTTGCGATTCGGCCAGGACTGATTTTACCGCGCTTAAATGTATCGATGTATTGATTAAAAAAAGTAACGAGTCCGACTTTCTTCATGTTTTCACCGTTCATTAATTTAGAAAGAAAATCTGTTTCTTTTTCTTTAACTTCTGCACGAGTAGAACCAGTAAAGTTCTTTTCGCTCCATTCGTTTGTGAGCGGGTCTTTATAGCGGGTCCTCAGTTTCCACTTTCCTTTTTTTATCATCTTTGGTTCTGCCATTGTGATCAACCTTTCTGATATTTGTAGTTGAAATCAGATTTTAATTCCTTGATAATTCATATATAGAAAAAAATAGAGGGAAAATCTGATAAAGTTAGTTCAATTCAAACGTACGTTCGTTTTTTCTTTAAAAAAAAATGGAAGTATAATATAATTAAAAAAACGAGGTGAAAGAATATGAAAAAAAAATGGATAGTTACTGTATCCGGGTTAGTTGTAGCATCAGTTGCTTTCACCGGGTTTAGTATTTTCAAAAATTGGGATATAAAGATAATAAATTTCTTGATTGCTATAGTACCTATATTGCTTTTTTATGTTCAGTTCCTTGTTGAGAATCAAACTAATGCATTTATATGGTGGAATAAAGTAAAAGTTAGATTTAAAAATCCAGGATTAAAATGGCAATTAACTAGTTACTTAGACTATTCAGATATTGATATGGATAAAATGAATGAATTTTACGACAATGTATTGCAAGTAGAAAACTATAATTACTACGGAGGAAATACTCCGCAAATGATTTTAAAAAGGAATAATACCTTGATAATTGAAATAGGAATTACTCAATATACACTTTCTGTTTTGTCTGATTCATCATTGAAAATTACCAGTTCATCAAATGTGAATTACAAGGATAGCAAAGAACAATTAGGCCAAGACTTCGAATATTTACAAAAAATTGTAAATAGAACACTTGAAAAGAACCCTAATTCTGAAGAGTATTCTCTAAAAATTACATTTAAGAATGAAAATCCTTATTACGGATTGTTGCTTAAATCAGTGGAAGAAGGTAGCATTTCAAGTTTTATTCTAAAATATAGTACGGATAATTTAAAATTAACTGTTTCTAAAAATACAATAGAAGCTAGAACAAATTCTTTTATCGGATTGTCAAAATTCTCTGAAAATTATTTAGTATTAAGTGAAAGTTAGTCTTCAAGAAAAATTTTATATATTTTGTATATGTTAGTGATTAATTGCTGATCCTCGCTATGATCCTCATAAATTACGATGTTTCCTTCTTTAGTGATACCAATTTTTTGATAGTTGTTTCCTATGGTTGAGTCGAATAATGCATAGGAAGCATCTTTTTCTTTCAACACCAATTTTACTTCGTCATCTAAATTGATATTCTCACCAAAATAAGCTTGAGTTTGAACTTCAGTTCTATTCACTTGAGCCCAAAGACCTGAAAGATTTTCAGCTTTGGAAACAATTTTATCAAAATCAATTTTCAAATAGTCAAAATCATAGAGTTTTTGAGATCTCACTTTTTCTTTAGAAATTTCTTTTAGAAATGCTTTAGCTATTTCTTTCTTAACAGCTAAGATCAGCAGGTTTTTACTTGCTTCATGGTAAATTCTAAATTTATAATTTTTAAAGTAGTAATCAAACTGTCTATCAAATACAAATCCTTTTGTCTCATAACGATGATCATAATCAACTGTGTATACATCAAATACACAATCATCAATCCCTAATTGTTTATCCGTTGGGTCTAAGAAAAGATGTCCCTCTCCTTCAGAAAGACCTAAACCATCGTTCCCTATAAGCTGTTCCTGACCGCCTAAATTTAGTCCATTTTTGTAAAATGATTTAGTTTTTACAACCATTACTGAAATTGGCATTTTACACCTCCAAAAATAATCAATACGTTATTCTCCTCGCCGGAATCGAACCGGCGGCGTCGGGCGGGGAGGGAACTATAAATCCAATAACTGAGTTAAGAGAATAGCAAACACCCCAGCGATAATTAACGCAATACCACAAAATAGTGTTAGCGCGTCTAATATTTTGTCCTCAATGAAGATACGGACAGTTCCGATTACCAAACCAATACCATAAATAATCATGAGGATTTCTAAAAGAATTAAAGAGTTGAATTCTTGAAACATGAAACTCCTCCTGCGTGCTAGTATGAGAGACGAGTATTTACTAAAGAGCCTCGGATGAATGGGGCGGGGACGTTAATTTTCAGTTACCGAACCATCATAATGAACAATAACGCTCTTAACAGTGTGTGTCATAGTACCATCGTTTGGATCCACAGCTTTGACGAAATATCCATCATCAACTTCGCCCATAGAGCCCCATGTCCATGCTCCACCATTATCCCCAAATTGACTTTGAGCGATTTGAACGGCTTGTTCCGCAGAATGAACAACTTGTGATTGAGAGTCTGCTTGTTGCTTTTCAGCTTCAAGCTGCTCCTTTTGAGCTTGAGTGATGATATTGCCAGCATCATCCATAGCCAAGCCGTTTTCGCTTAACGCCATACCGAAAGCTTCCCACTCTTTGTTTGACCAGTTCACTCTATCCGTAGGAATGGATTGTAATGTGCGTTGTTTTAGCTGTTCATACGTTTCCTCTTGAGCTGTTGCAGGAGTAGTAACAGGAGTAGTAACAGAATTTGTAGTTGATGATGTAACAGCAGTTGACGATGAATCAGTAGTAGCGCTTGAAATTGAGCTTGTAGTTGTGGTACTACTACTTTCTTTAGTCTGGCTACTTTTAGTTTCCTGCTGTTTAGAAGTAGAGTCTGTAGTTTTATCATTCGAACAAGCAGATAAAAGTAGGGCAGAGCATACCAACAATGCAACGCTTAATTTTTTCATTTTTATTCCTCCTGTTAATCTGAATTTTTTTGTTTTAAAAATAAAGACTGAGCTCTTTGTAGCCGCTTTTCTAATTTCTTCATCTGACATTTCGATTTACTTTCTTTCTTTTTGGATATAATCGAATTGGCTGCTCTAAGTGGAAAAGAAGCAAAAGGGCTGAACTTTATATTATTGTAATTTAAAGAATACTCCAGTATCAAAATCTTGGAATTCAACCAAAGTATTGTCGCCAGTAGGCACTAATAAAGCGACTTTCCCAGTTTGAGTTCCACCTTCATATAGATCTTTATTTCCAAATTCTTCCCCATCTACTAAAGTTCCATAGGTATCCTGGGATACTTCTTCACCAGTGGAGCTTATTGGAATAAAGGAAGGAGTTACGTAATACGCGTCATCTTGGCTACCCTTATTCATTTTCATAGATACATCAAATAATAACCATTCTTTGCCTTCAGGAGCAGCTTCATTGAACTCATTTGCATTAGTTAAGTAGTTCATTGCTTCATCACCACGAATAACATTTGAGATAGTCATTGAAATATTTGCGGGTATATCTTCACTGTCCTCACTGTAATAAGTGGTATCAAAAGTTGCGGTAGAGCCAAATGGAACTGGATTAGAACGTTTGCCAACAGCAGCCTCAGCAGATTTTTCTTCCTTTTTTGTTGAACTATCATTACTAGATGTTGACGTTTTGCTAACTTGTACATCACTACTAGAATCTGATTCTCCGCTACAAGCAGCTAACCCTAACATTGAGATAATAACAATAGAAGCTAATAATACCCTTTTCATTTTAATTTCCTCCTAAAACTTTATTTTTAACTCCCACTTAACGGCAGGTAGCAGTAGTCGCCAAATTAACTAACTGTTTCTATAACTGTAAGTGACTCTTTATATTCTTCTGCATCTACATTTTATCTGTAGTAATAATCCCGTATAAGAATACCCCGTGAATGATTACATCAACCTCATCTTCATCTTTAATATATTCCCAAGGCGCATGAAATTTAGAGTAGGAGAGGGGAGTAAATTTGATTCCACGGTCTGTTTTTGTAACTTGCTTTAAAGTTGCATCGTCTCCATTAATCGTTACTGCACAAATATCTCCGTCTTCCCAATCGCAAGTTTTATAGATTACCGCAATTGCACCTTCGGGGATAATTCTGTTCATTGAGTCACCTAAAACTCGCAAGGCAAAAATATCTTTGCGTCCATACCTTCTAACTGTAGATGGTTGAATAGATATTTCTCCTTCATAATCACTGACCAGACCGGCAGGGGCGGAGGCGGCAATGCGCCCAAGGATTGGTATTGTGTATTCTTCGGGGATTTTTCCAGCAATGGGTACGGTATTTTTCAAAGTATTTGGTTCATCACTAATATCTAAAAGATAGTCAACTGAAACATCAAAGAAATTTGCAATCATTTTTAAGGTATCATCTTTTAATCCTCTTTTGCCTGTTTCCCACATTCCAAGAGTGCTAGTCCCGATATTTAACTGTTCTGCTAGTGCCGCCTGTGACAAATTTCGATCAGCTCGCAGTTTAGCTATTTTTTCTCCTGTTGTCATTTTTACACCTCTTTAATGTGATTGTACTATCACTAACTGTGATTATAAATATTAAACCTCTCTTTATCACAAAAAGTGATTTTAATTGTTGACAATCACAAAATGTGATGATATATTATAATCACAGAACGTGATAAGGAGGTCAGAGCATGAATAAGTTAAAAAAAGCTCGTGAAAAACTCGGTTTAAAACAAGACGAAGCTGCAGAATCCATTGGCATTTCGTATTCTTTGTATCAGAAAATGGAGCAAGGTTTAAAAACTGGTAATGACGATACAAAGCAAAAAGTAGCCACCTTTTTTAAATTACCTATCGGCTATCTTTTTTTTAATGAAGAAATCACAAAACGTGATAAGGAGGTTTCAAAATGAAACGAGAAACAATGATCAAAATTCTTACTAAAGCAAGGCCAGACATTCCAAGTGATTTTTGGAGTGGTTGGACAGACGATGAGCTTTCTTTGCAAATTGGATTAGTTAAAAATTGGATGACGCAACATGCAGTCGATGCTGCTTTTGCTTCATAAGTACAGATTACCGCTTTGAACCTGCTGATTAAAAGCCAGGAAAATAAGAGAGGGGTGTTTTAAATGATAGCAAAATCAACATCAAGGAAGATGCCAAGAGAGATTAATCAGTTTTTAAGTAGAACGGGCATTACCAAACGTACATTAGCCAAAGATATGCACGTAGTCGCACAAACGATTACCGATTGGACGAAAGAAGACGGATCCGCTAAGAATGTCACCGCTGAAAACGCAGTACGATTAAATGAAGTAGCGAATGATTCTTCGTTAGCTCAAGTGATTGGCTATTACTATTTAGGTCTTCCGCCATCAATGAACGGCGATTATAGACTTGATCTTTCATATCTAGACGATCTTCGAGAAATCGAAGAGGACGAGCGAGACGAGAAAATAGGAAACAAAGAGATTAAGCGTATCCTCTGTAAATCTAAAAACTTAGATAAAGTTAGTCATGACAAAATTCTAGATACAGCGAGAGAACAAGCAGAAGTTTGCATCGTAAATAATCAATTTTTATTTGCATTATGTGAGCAACTTGGAATGAGCGTAATGGAGCTAATCGAAATGTTCATGGATAGATGGATTTCAGAAGGATATTTTGGAGGCGATAACGCATGACGGAAAAAGAAGTAACGATGCAACGATATGCCATTCGTATATCGAAAAACCTTCGATTGTTAATGGCGAACGAAAGAATCATCAAAAACCGAGAGTTATCTAAGAAATCAGGTGTTTCAGAAGTGACGATTAGTTCGATCAAAAATGATTATAAAGGCGAATTAAGACCGGGATTTACGACGTTAGTTTTATTAGCAGATGGGTTAGACGTAGACGTAGCAGAACTTTTAAGGGAGGCCTAAGCATGAGAAATGATTTTGAATATGTACCAACGATTCCAACGGAATTAGCAAGAAAACGTTCAGATTTTAAAGCGGCAAAAATAACCGTGACTGGTGCGATGGTCGGTGTGTTGTGTACTGGCTATTGGATGATAGCAGCATTTATCCTATTACCTTTTTTATGGATAGTAAACAAAGTTGGGAAAAAGGTGCTGGGACTATGAGAAAGCACAAAAAAAGACTTACTAGCCTGCAAGCAAAAGTAAGTCCCAAACGAATTAATATCTAGGAGGATTATATCATGTTTAATTACGATCGTGCAATGGCAGATACAAAGAGTCATATTTTTACAAATGTTAGTCAAAGCAATATCAATACTGAATATGATTATATGTTCGATGATTATGGCACTCAGGTTTTTCCTAGCGATTTAGTTATGAAAGTTGTCTTTTCGAAAAGAGAAATCACGCAAGACAGATTAGTAAAAGTCACCTTTGCTAAATACGTAGTGATCGATAATTACGTGGAATTGATCGATGATATCGGCATTGAATATCAAGACTATAGCTTTGCCGTTGAAGGCAGAGAATACCTACAGAAGAAACTAGAAGGAGTGTTGGACCGTGAGTAATGAAATTCTAGAAAAACCGATTGAATATGAAGTGAACGGTGAAGAAGTAAAACTTACCGGGAACATGGTTAAACAATATCTTGTCTCTGGAAATGGGAATGTGACGGACCAAGAGTTAGTAATGTTTCTACAATTAGCTAAGTATCAAAAGCTAAATCCATTCTTGAATGAAGCATATTTAGTCAAGTTCGGAACACAACCTGCACAAATTATTGTTTCAAAAGAAGCTTTTATGAAACGAGCAGAAAGTCATCCTCAATATGATGGATTTGAAGCAGGAATCGTTGTCCAACGTGGTGAAGAAATTAAGGAATTGGCTGGAGCGATTAAATTGCCTAAAGATGTGTTAATCGGCGGCTGGGCTAAGGTTTATAGAAAAGATAGAACGATGCCAATTGTCTCTCAAGTAGCATTGGAAGAATTTTCTAAAGGACAAGCTACTTGGAAGAATATGCCAAACACAATGATTAGAAAAACAGCAATAGTTAACGCATTAAGAGAAGCCTTTCCAGAAGCTTTAGGTGCTATGTATACAGAAGATGACCAAAATGTAAAATTGCAACAAACAAATGCTAAACAAGTAACGCCTGAACCTGAAAAAACACAGGAACTAGAAAACAAATTCTTTAGCAATGCCGTGAATGGTCCTAGAGAAGCTGATGTAGTCGAGCTAGAAAGCGAACCTGAGCAAGAATCATTAGATCTTAATTATAAAGATCCAAATGCAATCAATTTTGATAGAGAGGAAGTGGCTCCAATTGATGAAGATGGAGACGAATATCCTTTCTGATGAAAATTACTATTCAAATGAGGCTGATTGGCATTATATGTCAGTCAGCCAATATAAGGACTTCATAAAGTGTCCAGCTGCTGCTTTAGCCAAGCTAAAAGGCGAGTGGCAACCAGACAGCGATAAAAAGCCTTTATTAGTTGGGAATTATGTTCATTCTTATTTTGAATCAGCAGAAGCGCATGAATCTTTTAAAGCAGAGAACAAAGAGAAAATGTTCTCCAGTCGAAAACCTTACGGACTTTTAAAAGACTTTCAAATTGCAGAACAGATGATTGATCGGTTAGAACAGGAACCAGCATTCAATCAAATTTATCAAGGTGATAAGGAAGTCATTGTGGCTGGCGAACTATTTGGAATCGAATGGAAAGGCAAGATTGATTGTTTAAATCTAAATGATGGTTACTTTGTTGATATCAAGACAACAAAAGATATACATGAAAAGAAGTATGACCTTTATTGGGGCACTGGAGCTAACTTCATCGAACGTTACGGATATGCGCTTCAAATGGCTGTCTATCGAGAGTTGTTAGAGCAACAGTACAATAAACAGTTCGTTCCATTCATTGCAGCAGTTAGCAAACAGGCACCTAGTGACGTTGGTTTAATTACTTTAGACGAATCGAAGATGCAATCAGAACTATCGAGATTGGAAGAAAACATTGATCATATTCATCGAGTGAAGATGGGACAAGAAGAACCTACTCAATGCGGTCAATGTGATTATTGCAGAGGTCATAAACGAATTACAGGTTTTATCAATATGAATGATCTATAGAAAGGAGGAACGATTTTGGACTACATCAGACAGATTAATGCTTTCGAAAATTTGAATGAGTTTAATGACATCGGGCCTGGGGCACAGTTGCTTTGGTACAAGCTTATGCGAGTAGCAAACCTGAGCGGTTGGCAGAAGGAGTTATCTATTTCAAATACAAGGCTACAATCAATGACTAAAACGTCTGAAAAAACATTGATTAATAATAGGAATCAGTTAATCCAAAACGGGCTCCTTCAATATAAAAAGCGTGGTAGAACAAAAGCTGGAATTTATATCTTATCTGATATAACTGGAAATTTTACAGTAAAGACTCCTGTAGATAATGCTACTACTGGAAATATTCCTGTAGATACTACAGTAGATTCTTCAGTAGATTCTTCAGTAGATTCTTCAGTAGATAGTTCAGTAGATTCTTCAGTAGATACTTCAGCTTATATAAACAAGACTAAACAAAACAAAACTAAAGAGAATAATCATGATGAGGGAAAATCTCCTTTGGGGCTTGCTAATGATTTGTGGGGAAAGCTTCGGCCGCTTAACGGTGTGTTGCAAGGTGCAATTATCAACTGGTGCGATACATGGCCTAATGAAATGATTTGTTATGCGTTAGAGCTTGCTTTTGAGCAGTCCGTTGATATGCGAGGAGTTAAGCCGTATGTAAACACGATTTTAAGCAACTGGAAAAACGATGGGATCGACAACATAGAAAAAGCCAAGGCAAACAAGAAGCCTAAGCAAACTTATAAAAATAATAACCGACGTGTCGAACCATTACCGGATCACATTGCAAATCCGATGACTGAGGCAGAGGCGTCTGAAAAAGCCCGACAAGAATTGATTAACTTAGGAGTGACGATAAATGACTGATTATGAATTAGCGAAAAGTATTACTGATCTGCTGCCTTTAAATTATCAACAATGTATGATTTATCCCTTAAACACTCTGAAATCAGTATATAGCGAAGAAGAACCGCCACTGAGAGAACTGCAATGGCAATTCAAAAAATACATGATCATTTTTTACTTAGTTGTTTTCCCTAACCAAAATGATCTTCGGAATTTGATGGATAAATCTTACTCATTTTGGAAAGACAAGGCGAATGAGAAACTAGTTGAACTTCAAAAAAGGCAGGTAATAAGTGCATGAAGCCTTGGAGTCAGTTTGAAAAACATATTGAGAGCGTGAATCAATTCTATCGTGTCAAAGGATTTGGGGTTGTCGAAAAGATTCCGAACGGCACGAAAACAATCAGGCAAGGCGGCCGCCAGATTATTGTTAGAGACACCAAAACAGGATGTGACTTTATCGGACATTTAGACGGCACACCGATTGCCTTTGACTGCAAATTGACCGCTAACAAGACGAATTTTCCGTTTGGATCAGGCAAAGTCGTAACGGTCAAACCACACCAAAAAGCATTTCTAAAAGACTTCAAAAAAAGTGGTGGGCAAGCCTTTTTCCTAATTGCTTTAGAAAACGCTAGGCGAGTGTTTTTAGTCGATATAGACAGTTACATGACCATTGAGCAAGAAATGCTTTTAAACAAGCGCAAATCGATTCCTATCGCGAGATTAGAGCAATACGAGGTGGATCAAGCGACTGGAATTATTGATTACCGCAGAAATATTCTTGAAGACTTGAAATGAAAAGAGGTTCGTTGATGGAAGCCACAAAAAATAAGAAGCGTGATCGTACTGGCGAAATATACGGAGATTACACGATCGTCAGACCTGCAGAAAACGACAGGGAATGGATTGCTAGATGTTCCTGTGGCAGAGAACGCATAGTCAAAAATGATAACATCTGGAAACTAAAGCGCTGCAAGAGTTGCGCAGCGAAGTTGCGAACGAAAAATAAAAAACCAAAAAAGGACAAGTTTGCTGAAATGCAAAATTGGATGCGATCTAAACGTCCGAAATTTAAGTATGACGTGTTATACGAGCTAGATTGCCCACAATGTGTCTATTCGTGTGAGGGGAAGTTGGTCAATGAATATAGTAACGCCGCTAGTTTTGAAATCGTTAAATGCAACTCAATCGATGAAAAAGTGGTAGCAAAACTGAATCGGCGCGTCAATCTGAAAAAGAAAGATGTGTATGATTTATGCCCAAAAAATTAATTCGTGAAATAGCGTCAAAATACGGCTATCAGCGGCTTAGAAATTATCGTCAGTGGGATAGCGTTCACTTTTCGGCAGAGGTCAATGGCGTTGTGATTGTGGTGAACATTGAGTCAGGCGAGCTGTACGAAAGAAATCCGTTCACTAAAAAGTTGATGAAGCTGGAGCAGTAACGAGTGGTGGAATTAGCATGGCTCCAGTAACTGGAACTATCAAAGAGGAAAGAAAGGAAGATTAATATGAAATTAGATCAAGTTGCAAATAGCAAAAATGATGAATTTTTCACGCCAAAATATGGCGTTATGCCGATTTTAAAATATATTCCGGATGGGGCGAAAGTTTGGTGTCCATTTGACACCAAAGACAGCCTTTACGTAAAAATGTTAGAAGATAAGGGGTGCACAGTCATAAATACTCACATTTTCAACGGCGAAGATTTCTTTGAATTAGTGAACTCAGAAATTTGCGACTGGTGCGAATATATCGTTAGTAACCCGCCTTATTCGGTAAAAACAGAAGTTTTAGAAAAATTATTTGAAACTGAAAAGCCCTTTGCGATGTTAATCGGTGTCGTTGGACTTTTTGAAAGCCAAAAACGTTTCGAACTTTTCAGGGATCACGAGTTTGAAATTTTATATTTAAATCGCCGAATTTCATTCATGAAAGATTATTCAAGTGGAAAAACAGCTTTAAATCCGCCGTTTTCAAGTGTTTATATCACTTCAAAAATATTGCCGGATAAAGTTATGTTCGAAGAAATTAACAAAAAAGAAATATTAGTTAGTTAACGGAAGAAATCAAGGAGGAAGTAGTAATGGAAAAACAGGAATTGATTGAGAAATGGGAGAATAAGACAAGCGCTCCTTCATGTGAAATAAGCGTTTCTTCCGCTAACCGACCCAACTGCATAGAAACGAGGTAGAAAAAATGGACTTGAAAAAAGATCAGATAGATAAAAAATGGATGTGTTCTCTAAAAGAAGATATTTGGCAATCATGTGATTATTTCGGCTCTAAAGAAGAAGCAATAAAAGCTGGTTTGGAATCAGCTCATCGATTTAATGGCAACCCTGATACGGAATATTTAGATGATGAAATGGGCAGCACTCCTGATGAGGTCGTTACAGAATTCTTGGTAGGTCAAATGAATGCTTCGGCTGTTCCATTCTGTGTAGATACATTAATAGAGAACGTTCAGGAAAGTGCCTATGACGAAGGTGGCGAATGGGCAGAGACTTATTTGGATGATGTAACTAAAGAGGATAGAGAAGAATTAGAAAATCTTGTATTTGACTGGTTTATTAGAAATGACTATTTACCGAGGTGGTATACGATCAGCTCTGTTGAAGTTATTCAATCATTAAGTGAATTTTAAAATAAAAAGTCTTTATATCAACGTTTTTGAGTCGTTGCAACCAAATTACAAGAATTGAGTGGTTTTTGCAACCGACCCAACTGCACAGAAAAAGACTGCTTGATTATGAACAGGCAGCCATCAGGTTAGATTGATCAGAAAGTTATTTATCTAACCTGAGTGTATTATACAACGTTAGCCCAAACAAAAAAAGACCGCCGGGATAAGTCGGCGGTCAGTGAGCTGGGCATTGAAAGGATGAATGAAATGAAATTATATAGCAAAGAAGAATTTGAAAAAATGAAAACTTTAAAAAGAGAGTTCGTAGAAACAGAAGAAGGTGAGTTATTCACAAAAAATACAGTTAAGCGTCGTCTACGAGCTGGAGAAGAAAAGGCTACACAACTATTTGACGATTTGACCGAATCGGAGGACGCACAATGATCAACAACGACTTAGCAATCAACATACTGAAAGACTTAATTTTAAGCTCTGTTAATTTAACAGAGTGGCAGAAGCTGCAGATTAAAGAGGCTATTAGACTGTTGGGAGGGGAACAATGATACAGAAGTTTAGAGCTTGGTACACACCGTTTGGTGGATCGGTGAAACAGTTCAATAAAATGAAACATGGATCAGCGGGGAGTTTGTTAACACATGCCGAAATGAGTCCGGATGACTATAAAATTATGCAGTCAACAGGGCTGAAAGATAAAAATGATGTTGAGATTTTCGAGGGGGATATCGTTGTTGGACAGCAACACCTGACTACAGATTTACGTACACCTTTTGAGATTAAAGGGGTAGTTAAGTATTCAAAAAGAAATACGATGTTTTATTTAGATAATGATAGCTTTGGACATCAAAAATTTATGAGTTCATTAGGGAGTTCAATTTATCAATATGAAGTCCTTGGCAATGTATGGGAGGATGGCGATCTTATAAATGACGGTAAAAGAACAAAAGAAAATTAGTTTTGTTAATGAATGCGGCTGTATTGTTGACGAAGAAGATTTAGCCAAGGCGATTTTATGGTGCCAGAAACATCCTACATTATCAAAAAAGAAAATATACATGCATGGATATTATCCTGCTGTCAGTATTGGGAACATAAAAATACACGTTCATAGATTACTGATGCAGTTTTGGTTAGGGATAAAATTACCTTTGGATAGATGTCAATAAAGTAGACACGAAAAGAGCAGATACTTACAGATGATTAAAGTACTTTTCTTCCATTTCGT
>NZ_BJDQ01000012.1 GCF_005405225.1 Enterococcus dongliensis | reverse complement strand
AATCCATCCTCTCGTAGATAAGTTTAATTTATTTCTGTCTCTACGAAAAGTTGTCTAAGATTTGATACTAACACCACATTTAGATGCTATCCAAACCTTAACATTAAAAAATACCTCGGATGTAACACAAAAATTGTCGTTTCATTCCTATACAATCAAAGCAGATAACCAAGATGGTCAGGTCGCTTACATTCAATTTTTAGCCAATACCAACCAAATCGCAGACTCTATGAAGACATTTAAGACGATATTGATTGTCTGTATGGTAGTCTTTTGGCTGATTTCGATTGGGATAAGTTTTTATATCTCAAAGATGAATATGAAACCAATCATGAATGCCTGGCATAAACAACAAGAATTCGTGGAGAACGCTTCTCATGAATTACGTACGCCTTTAACAATCATTCAAAACAGCTTGCAACGATTATTTACCAAACCTGAGCATACAATCCTAGAAGAATCCGAACCGATTGCCCAAGCCTTGAATGAAACCCGCCGAATGAAAAGTTTGACCGAAGATCTTTTAACTCTGGCACGCAGTGATTCCAATCAACTCGTCTTACAAAAAGAACAGATCGATCCAAGTATTTTCATCCAACAATTAGCACAACCTTTTCAAGAAATCGCTGAAATGGAGGCTAAACACTTTGTCTTGGAAAATTTTACAGATCGACCTATGCTGATTGATGAAAAACGGATCCATCAAGTCCTAGTAATTTTATTAGATAATGCCTTAAAATATACAAATGCCGGAGAAATGATTGTTTTGCAATCAGAACTTTCCAGTGACAATTGGCTAATCGAAGTTAAAAACAACGGTCCTTCCATCAGTGATGAAGACAAAAAATATATCTTTGAACGCTTTTATCGTGAAGATCATTCCCGCTCCAAAGAAACTGGCGGGTATGGACTCGGTCTTTCCATTGCTAAACAGATTATTACACAGCACAAAGGCAAGCTCACTGTACATGATTGGCTGCCAAAGGGTGTGGTTTTTCAGATTCGATTACCTTTAAAAAAATACCATCAAATTGACAAGAAAATATAATTCAATACTCTAGTTGAATATGTTAAACTCAGACAAAAGAAAAAAAGAGGAGAATTCTTGTGACTGAATATACTGGCTTTGACAACATTTATCGCAATATCGTCATGGAAATCATCGAACACGGTACCGACCAAGACCCGACATTGGTACGAGCTAAATACGCAGACAGCACTCCCGCTCCCACGCGCTTTATCCAAGGGGTCCATTTTAAACTCACCCCAGCTGACGGTATCCCGATTCTAAAATCAAAACGCGTCTTCCAAAAGACTCCCTTAATCGAATTAGAATGGATCTGGCAAGAACTATCCAACGACGTAACTTGGCTGCAAGATCATAAATGCAAAGTTTGGAACGAATGGGCTGATGAGAACAACACGATCGGCAAAGCATACGGCTATCAACTTGCCAAAAAATGCCGCAAACTGCCTGATCACAAAGAAAAACTCAACCAAGTCGAATACGTCTTACACCAATTACAAAATAATCCCGGCTCGCGCCGTATCATGACTAGTTTGTGGGATGTCGACGATCTGGATGAGATGACCTTGGAACCTTGTGTTTGGGCAACTAATTGGAAAGTCAACAACAATGTTCTAGATCTCCATGTCAAACAACGCTCTGCCGACATGGCACTAGGCAATCCATTCAACGTCTATCAATACGCCATCTTGCACCGTTTGATCGCAGATCACTTAGACTTTGAACTAGGCACGATGCATTGGTGCATCGATGACGCCCACGTCTACGATCGCCATATTGTTTCCTTAAAAGAACAACTATCCCAAGAAATTCCAGATAGTCGACCAACACTGATTTTGCCAGATAAGTACGACGAAACAGGCCATAAACGCTCCTTTTTTGAACGCCGTCTATCCGAAGTCAAATTAGAGAACTACGAAAATAACGGTGTGTTTAAATATGAGATAGCGGAATAAACTGCTCTACTTTTTAACAATTAAAAGCGAGGTACTTATTTTTACTTACGGAAGTTAGCACTGTCTAGCTTCCTTTTTTATGCAAAAAATTATTAGAAAAAATAGAAGCTTTCACTCCTCTCATGGCACTGTAAATTGATGGAATACAACAGTGCATAAAGTCAAGGTCAATGATTCACGCCATACTTTAATGGCTGGTATCTCTGGAAAAAAGCGTAGCACTAGTGTCTCCCATTCTGCCTGTGAAAAATATGTTCGAAAATAGAAAAATAGCGTTTCAGATGGCGGCTTGTTTGCTGGATATACAGTGTCCGAATCAGCTCGAAACACGGTGTATCGATTGCTTCCGTGCCTAATTCGCCACGAATCTGCAATAGGCGGATCAGTTTGATGACTGTCTTTGCGTCATTACTCGCCTGATAATAGGCAGCGATACGTTTTTCTAATGTTTTTTGTTTCAAATGAAACAACTGATAGATTGTAAAGGGATGTTTCTGCATATGCTTGCCTCCTTGCAAAATTCGTTCTACTTTATTAACGAAAATTTTTACTTAAATGCGCAAATTTTTTTATACAAGAAAAAAATACGCAAAACTCTCGTTTTTTTCAAAATAGAAGTCGAAAAAATTTTTTCTTATTTCACAAACTTTCTTTTCCAATTGTCCGTCTTATTAAATAACATTAATGACAATAGGAATTCCCTTATTACAAGGATTCTTTCGCATCCATCCATAAATTCTAACAAGTAATTTTTCTTTTATTAAAACAGAAAACTTATATTGTCTTGTTTTTATCGGCTCTTCCTTTAACTTAAAATGCAAATCTTTTATTAAAAAACAGGCTTTTTTATTAATGAAAATTTATTTGAACTTTTTTTCAAAGAGAAATTATTCTTTTTTTATTTTTATTCCAAAAAAGAAAACGTGTACATTTTTCTCACTTCCCTTATATTGGTGATGAAAACAATAAACAATAGCTGCTAAGGAGGAGATTTTTATGCGTACATGTGAGAAAAACGAGTATTTGGATGGCTACATGTGGTCTGATCTTTGGGAGGTCTGCTTGAAACAGGCGGAGCCTTTTGACCCATTGAGTGCTCATGAGATCATTTTGATCGCTCCGATTCCGAATCAGACAGGTGTCTTGATTTTTACTGATAAAAAAATTTACCATAGCGAAGAAAATGGGTTAACGACCTTGCAACGATATTCTGCTGCTCATTGCTTTCCACACTATAAGTTAATTTGTGCTTGCCTCAAAGTCCTATCCTGCTTTGGTTCTTATAAATTCCCCTGGCTCTGTCCTTACTTTGCTCTTTTCCCCTTGGAAAATACTCAAAAGACATGTTGGCTCAATCCACTAAAAATTTCCGCCCTTCACTGTGAAAAAGGACGTTATTTTGCCGAGATACTTTCCGGTCCAAATTTGTTATTGCCGATTTTGCGACGCAGTTTGATGGCGCGAGCAGAGATCACTTGTTATCTTCTTGCATTGGTTCGACGCGATTTTTTTCATTTTACCAACCAGGAAAACACCCCACTGGCTTACTTGAATTTTCCGGATACTTATTTTGCTCGATTATTGAGTAAGCGCCCAGGTCTAGCTCAATTTACTCATCAAATTGGTGAATTTACTCGCCACTATAACAAAGTCCATTTTCTCTATCATTATGAAAGATTAGAAGATGATCCCAACAACATCGATTGGACCGCGTGGTAATTTTTTTGGCAAACACTACAAAAATCATCGCAGTGTTTGCCAAAAGATTATTAGTGTTTCCTTTTCACAGTCCTGCAGATCTTTAAAGCCCAAAAGTATACAGTCTTACGGACATTCGGTATACTTGGTGCATTAAGGCAGTTTGTTTTTTATGCCTTTAAATTAGAACAAGGAGGTCCATTCTATGGAAAAAGAAAAACCCTCAAAATTGATTCAATTTTTTGGTGGAAAAACATCCTATTATATCATCGGATTAATCATTTTAAGTACATTGGCCATTTATTTATTAAATACAGTGTCTTTTATTTTCCGACCGATCATAGTCATTATCACTACTGTACTGCCCCCTATGATTTTTGCATTATTATTGTATTATTTATTGAATCCGGTGGTCAATTTCTTAAGTAAAAAAGGCCTTCCCCGCATTGTCAGCAATGTCCTGACTTATGTAGTGATCTTCGGTCTGCTTTTTTTCGGCGGAGCACGGTTGATTCCTGTCATTCAAACACAGGCCCAAGATTTGATTAAACAATTCCCTGATTTTGTTGACGATTTTCAAAATGGCATCAAACATATCTTAGATGCTACGCCGTTTGCAACATCTTCTGATCAAGCATTGAATTCTTTAGATAAATTGACCAAAGAAGCCTGGAATTACTTAGGTGAAAATTGGCAAGACGGGGCAAAAGGCTTAGGAACGATTTTTTCGGCAGTCTCTAGTACAGCCATCACCTTGTTTACCGGACCAATCATTGCCTTTTTCTTAATCCAAAATCCCCACAAGCTTTACAATGCGGTAATCGAATTAATCCCACCGCGTTTTAGAAAAGATTCGAGTGCCTTAATCAAACTGGCTAATCAACAACTAGGTGCCTTTTTAAAAGGCCAAGTCATTGCTTCACTGTTGCTAGGATTGATCTATTGGGTCGTTTTCTTGCTGTTAGGGATGCAGTTTGCGACAGTCATCGCGCTAGCTGCAGGAATATTGAGTATCATTCCTTATATCGGATCGTTTTTGGCTTTTATCCCAGGAGTATTCATCGCGTTTCAAGATTCTACTTTTATGGTCGTTAAATTTGTGATTGCTTGGTTTGTCGTCCAATTGCTTCACGGAGATCTGGTCGTTCCGCGAGTGATGGGGGATAAATTAAAGATCCATCCGATCACGATTTTGGTCGTCTTACTAGTGATGGGGGATCTCTTAGGATTGGTTGGTGTGATTTTTGGAATTCCGATCTATTCTATGGTCAAATTGCTCGTCGTTTTTGCCTTCCGTAAATTCAAACAACGCTATAATAAATATTTTGCTGATGAAGGTGCCTATCGCAATACAGGCTTTTCAGAAGACGATTATCTATAAAAAAAGGCTGTGACAAGTGATTGTCACAGCCTTTTTAGCTTTTATAAATAAATAGAAAAGAACATCAATAACGCACCTAGCATGACGAACAAATGCCAAACAACATGCATATAGCGTCTATTTTTCATACTATAAAAAACAGATCCTATCGTATAGGCAATTCCGCCGCCGACTAATAACAACAACCCTTGCAATCCTACACTTTGATATAGACTTGGCAATGCGATCACAACTGCCCAACCCATCACATTGTAAATGATTGTAGATAATTTTGAGACCGATTTCACTTTGCTTAATGTGAGACTTTTGTAGATAATCCCGACGATTGCTGCTAGCCAAATGATACTAAGTAAAACAATCCCGATTACTCCTTTGATGTACAGCAAACAATAAGGTGTGTACGTCCCAGCAATCAATAAATAGATTGAACAATGATCAAAAACTTGAAAAATTTTTTTTGCCTTAGTAAAAATCAAGCTATGGTACAGTGTCGAAGCTAAAAACAGCAGCAGCAATGAGACGCCATAGATAATAAAGGAAACATAATCCAGCCCACTATCGGCTTTTCTCAGCAAAAAAATAAACCCAACAATACTTAATACTACACCCAACCCATGGGTTACTGCATTCAACACTTCATTTGTAATTAGATATTTCCGGCTAAATTGTGTATCCATTTAGTTATCACCTCAAATTATTTATTAAAGATAATGTAACACAGTTAACAAGATAATTCAAACTAGTTTAAAAAACTAGATAGTTCGTCAACCTAAGACAATTCCTTGTTTAATCAGCTTATACCCAAAAATCAACTGCTCCTCAAAAAAAATTTCTGCTTCCTTGGCCTCATTTAACACTTGGATTAATTCATTTAACGTTAAGGAATTTCCTTGTTGTTTATGCAGCACAATCTTGGCTTCTTCCACTTTGACTGCCAACTGATTCGTTTGTTTTTCACCTTCTGTGATGAAAACATAATTATACGAAGATAATTGTTTCAATTCTCCGGCGGCATCTATTTGAATTGCCGTCAGCAGATCCTTGGCTTTCACTCTGCTCACCTCATTTACAAGTTTTCGCATTACGGTCTCTTTCATTATAGCAAAAAGAAAACGATGAGCCGGGAAAGAACGCTTCCTGACTCACCGTTGCTCAATTAATTTCGGTCTAAACTTTTTGCAATTGTATTTCCTAATGTCTGGACGATTTGGACTAAAACAATCAGTAAAATAATCGTCGTGTACATCACTGCCGGTTCATTTCGTAAAAAACCATATTGATAAGCGATACTGCCTAATCCGCCAGCACCGACCAAACCAGCCATTGCCGTTGCACCAATCAAACCAATCATAGCGATCGTCAATCCTCGAATAATCCCGCCTCGTGCTTCTCTTAGCAAAACGCTGTAGATAATATGAAAATGACTGATCCCCATCGCTTGATATGCTTCGATTACCCCGCCATCAACTTCCAATAACGACGTTTCCACTAAACGAGCCAGATACGGTGCCGTATAGATAATCAGCGGCAACAATACGCCTTGCACACCAATCGTCGTTCCCATAATTAGTTTTGTCAGTGGTAGAATCAAAAACAGTAAAATAATAAAAGGAAGTGAACGTAAAACATTGATGACACTATTTAAAATCGAGTACACCGTAAAATTACTGTTCAAGCCGCCTGGGCGAGTAATCACCAACAACACACCTAATGGTATCCCAATAATTATCGACAGACCCAATGCAACAAAGACCATCACTAACGTTTGGCCTAACCCTTCGATGACAACGGCTCCCCATTGACTCCAAAATTCACCCATTACACTACCTCCTCAACGATGATTCCCTGACTTTGAATGTATTCTTTTGCCGCACGAAAATCAGATGCCGTTCCGCCAGCAAATTGAACTAGCAGCCGACCATGCCGTTGCTCTTTCAAATAGCCAATATTGCCGCTGAGAATATTCGGATTCAATGGAAAATCCCGCGCAACTTTTGCTAAAACCGGTTCAGTCGCCTCTTCTCCAATAAATTGTAGTTGGACTAATCGTCCAGTACCTTTATAAGCCGCTAATACTTCTTCAGGGACGTTGTAGCCGTTGTTGGCACCAATGAATCGTTTGGTCGTCTCCTCTTTAGGACGGGTGAATAAATTGATCACAGGCCCTGCCTCGATAATCTTGCCATCTTCCATCACTGCCACTCGATCACAGATTCGTTGTACGACTTCAATCTCATGGGTAATCAAAAAGATTGTAATCCCTAACTCTTGATTGATCTTTGTCAACAAGGTCAAGATTGATTCTGTTGTCTCAGGATCTAATGCGCTCGTCGCTTCATCAGACAATAAAATTTCCGGTTCGTGAGCCAAAGCTCGCGCAATCGCCACCCGTTGGCGTTGTCCACCGGATAATTGCGCCGGATAATTGTCCTTACGATCAGTCAAGCCGACTAGGTCCAAATATTTGTCCACCCGTTTTTTGATCACTTCTTGGGCCACCCCTTCTAATTTCAAAGGTTTTGCAATATTTTCATAAACTGTTGCAGTCGACAATAAATTATACCCTTGGAAAATCATTCCGATTTTTCGTCTAGTTAACAATAATTCTTTTTTGTTTAATTCACTTAATTTTTGACCATTGATCAAGATGTCACCTGTCGTTGGCGGTTCTAGAAAATTAATCATACGGATCAAGGTAGACTTTCCTGCGCCAGAATAACCCACCACCCCAAAAATCTCTCCTTTTTCAATCGTCAAATTTACTTCCTTGACTGCCTCTATGCGACGTTTTTTTTGTTGATAGATTTTTGAGACATTTTTAAGCTCAATCATGTGACGCTTCCCCCCTAATACACATTCTTATTTTCCTAGATGGCTCTCCAGCTATTCGCAGCTAAAACAATCGTACTGATAAATGCTCTATTTTTTCTTAAAACGCTGGAACTACTGATCCTTTGAATTCTTTTTCAATAAATTTCTTTGTTTCATCTGATTGATAGTATTTTTTGATTTCTTTGACAATCTTGTCATCTTTGTTTTCTGTCCGGACTGCAAATACATTGTAATTTGGATTGTCTTTTAATGGTTCATTATAGATCGCATCGTCGTTAATCGTCAGTCCTGCACCAAAAGCAAAATTTGTATTGATTGCTGCAGCAGCTAACTCATCAAGTTGTGAAGGAATCTGTGATGCTTCTAGTTCTACAATCTCGATATTTTTTGGATTCTTGTCTACATCATTTTTAGTCGCTTTGACTTCAACACCGTCTTTTAGTTTCAACACGCCAGCTTCTTCTAATAATTTCAAGGCACGATACTCATTTGTTGGATCATTTGGCACACCGATTTTATCTCCTGATTGAAGTTTACTTAAATCCGTAATCTTTTTAGAGTAAACCCCTAATGGAAAGGCCACTGTTTTAAACGCTGATTCAATCTTATAGTCCTTATCTTTTACCTGTTGTTCTAAAAAAGAAAAAGTTTGATAACTATTGCCGTCTAGATCTCCATCACTCAACGCGCTATTAGGAGTATTGTAATCATCAAAACTTTTCACATTAATCTCAATACCATCTTTTTTTGCTTGTCTGGCCACTTCTTCGATAATTTGTTGATGTGGTCCTGATGTTACCCCGATGGTCACCTTTTTTTCATCCAATGGTTTTGCTTCGTCTTTACTTCCACAACCTGCTAATAATCCACCTACGGCTAAAACTGCTACACTCAATAAAATTCCTTTACCTAACTTTTTCATTTTGTTTCCTCCTATTTTTTGTTTTATCTACTAATACAAACAACCAATGCGAGTTCTCGCCTGCTTTTGACAAAAAAAGCCCGCCCTTCTCCATACAGTTTGTATAGAAAAAGGACGAGCTCACTCGCGTTACCACCTTCATTTGCAATAGCTTTACAACTATTGCCTCAACAAGTACGAATCATACTTGAGCGTCGTTAACGAGTGCTACCCCGTCACTGCCTACTTATCGACAATGCCATTCAGAGACCATTTTCTAAACTCTTCGACATATCCGCTCTCACCTATCCGGATTCTCTTTGATGCTTCATAGCCTATACTTTTCTCTTCATCACGTTTTTAAATTGATAAATCGTATCTTACACACTTAAATGAAAATTGTCAATATTTTTTATAATTAAAAACACATTTGACTTTAATTTTTATGGAAGATAAACTGATTGTAATCTCATTAAAGGAGTTAAAATCCATGGATATTACAACTGAAGTACGCCCCGGCGCAAATCGTTATGTTAGTGGCGAAGGTATCCTTCACGATCTAACTAGTTATTTAGACGATTTCAAAAAAATTGCAGTCATTACTGGAGAGAAATCTTTTGATGCGTTTCAACAGTATTATCAAAAGAAACTTTCCTATCCTATATACCGCTATGATGGCAGTTCCAGCCATGAAAATGCAGTCGAACTAGCTAATAACATCGAACAAGCCGATCTAATTCTTGCAATCGGCGGCGGCCGTGTAATCGACACATCAAAAATGGCAGCTGAAGAGTTAAACGCTGAGTTACTGGTCATCCCGACCTTAATTTCAAATTGCGCACCTTTCACCCCGATCGTTGCCGTCTACCACCCCGATCGGACATTTAAGTCAATCGGTTATATGAAACGTGCGCCTTTTCTAACCTTAGTAGATTCCAAATTTTTATTAGCAACACCAACCGAATACTTTGTTGCTGGAATCGGTGATACTTTAGCAAAATGGTACGAAATTGAAGGCATTACACGAAACTTACAAGATGAGCAAAAATCTGCCTATGTCCGACTTGGAATCGCTAGTGCCAAAGCAATCCAAGAACTTTTGATACAAGATGCTATCCCAGCTATTGAAGATTTGAAACAACGTCGATCTTCAGCTGCTTTCACCCGTGTCACAGATACGATTGTTGGCTTAGCCGGAGAAACTGGTGGCTTTGCCGCTTCTTTCGGTCGTTCAGCAGGTGCTCATGCGATTCATGATGGCCTTTCTTTCCTAAATTCTACCCATCATCAGCTCCATGGAAAAAAAGTTGCCTATGGAATTCTCGTTCAATTAGCTCATACAAAAAATTTAGCTGAGATCCAAAAATTAAAATCCTTTTATCTAGCAACAGGATTGCCTTTGAA
Organism: Enterococcus dongliensis; assembly: GCF_005405225.1. GTDB lineage: Bacteria > Bacillota > Bacilli > Lactobacillales > Enterococcaceae > Enterococcus_A > Enterococcus_A dongliensis. Next base: position 51,354 of record NZ_BJDQ01000012.1, on the reverse strand, counting down.
ATTAAAAGATTTGAATGTGCTTGACACTTCTAAGGAAGCTTTAGCTCCTGTGATTAATCATGCTGCTTCTTCGAACGAAACATTTAATTTGGTAGATTCTGCCATTACACCGGATCAAATTTATCAGGCTATTCAATTAGTCGAATCATTATAAAGTTTACTTTAGCTCATTGAGGTATACCTCAATGAGCTTTTTTATTTATAGTTTACTTTATTTAATAAAAGTTTACTTAAATATCTGATGATTTATTTTTATATGCAGTAGACCTCAAATAACCTTGTTTTAAAGCTTTTATTTGAAGTTTACTTTTTAATAAACAATACTCATTTGGAGTTTACTTTATTCTATATCCTTAGTTAAAAGGTTACTTTATATAGATTCTATATAGTTTACTTTATTTATTATTCCTTAGATCCATGAGTATCATGCGCTTGTTATACGGTTTACTCTTAATATCGATGATTTAGTATCCTAATTGCATTATCAAATTAAGTTTACTTTATTTAATAAAAGTTTACTTAAATAGGTTAAATTTATCTTATTAGGTTTACTACAAAATAAATAAGTTTACTTTTTATTTATTAATCAAAATTTGGAGTTTACTCTTTATACATATTAGAGTTTACTTAATAATAATTAATGTTTACTTTTTATTTAATAGTATACTGATATTACAATGTTTTATCTATATAAAGGTTTACTTTTATATAGATGTAGTAAACCTTTATTAATTCTGACGTTTACTTTTTTAGAAATTAAGTTTACTTTTTATCTGTTTTTTGAGGTAAACCTCTTATAGTTATAAAAGTAAACTTTATCTTGGATAATGGAGTTTACTTTTATGCCGTTTTATAGTTTACCTTATTAAAAATAATTATAGTAAACTTTATTGCTCTTTAGTTTGTTTTATAGTAAACTTTAATAGAGAAATAAGGATTGGAGAATTTTTATGCCAAAAAAAGCTGAAACTTATGTAGTAGGAAATTTTAAAGGCGGTGTCGGTAAATCTACGACCGTTCAAATGCTCTCATTTGAAAGTGCCTTTCGTAAAAAACGTAAAACATTAGTAATCGATTTGGATCCACAAGGAAATACTAGTGATGTCTTATCATTGACTGCTGAAAATTTTGGAAATGAGACATTACCAGAAGAATTCGACTCAACCATTTGGGAAGCCGTTCGATCAGGGGATATTCAATCATCTATTTATCAGATTATTCCTAATTTAGATTTGATTCCAGCAAATATTTCATTTTCTGACTTTCCAGATTATATGATTGAGAAATATCCTGGAGATAAATTATCTCAATTCAAATATATGGAGACGTTGATTGAACCGTTAAAAGATGTGTATGATGTGATTTATATCGATGTACCGCCGACAATCAGCACGTATTCCAATGCTGCTATGTACGTGGCAGAGTATGTTATCGTTATCTTGCAAACACAAGTGAAGTCCTTAAAAGGTGCACAAAACTATATTGATTATATGAATTTCTTCATTGAACAATACGAAACAGACTTGGAAGTCGTTGGGATCGTTCCTTTTATGATGCAAAAACGAGATTCTGTCGATCAAGAAATTTATACAGCAGCAAAAGAAATCTATGGCGCACATCTTTTAGATACCGTTGTTTTAAATCAAAGCCGTTTAAAACGCTATGATGGCTCTGGTATTACTTATGACATCAATAAGAATGGGAAAGTTGAGCAATGGGACAAACGTGCTCATGAAGTTTTTGTAAATATTTTAGACGAAATTGATGAACATCGCCTCATTTTAAGCGGTGAAGAGTAGGGGAGACGTTAAATGGCGAAAAAAATGAAGCTAGATTCACTTTTAACGGCGAATAAAAAAAATAAAGGCATTGAAAAAATGTCGGAATACTCCAATCAAGATAAAAAGGAGAAGAAACCCAGCACTCAAGATCTTTTAGCTAAAAGAAACTTAAATCATGAAACCGATTTTCGACATTCCTCTCACGGAGAAGCAAAACATCAAAATGAAAAAAGTGCTTCACAAGAAAAAAAGCCCGCGCAAGAAAATGAAACCGGCAAACGGGGAAGAAAGCGACAATATTATGATCCTCGCTTAAAAGCCTTAGAAATGCAAAAAATCTCTGCCCGTACAAAGATTCGAATGCAAAACTTAATAAATGCTAAGTTTGACGGCTATACACCGGATAGAATGATTGATTTTTTATATGATTACTATATGGAAAAGGGTTTATCAAAAGATGATCGAAATTTCTTAGACCAATTGGAAGAAGCTGCAATGCAGGAGTATAAAGAGAAGCCAAAATATCAAAAATTATTCAAAGAATTAGAAAACGATTAGAATCCATCGCGAAAAAAGTAAACCGTAATGTAGATTATATCCGACATTATGGTTTACTTTTTTTTTTGATAACTGATATTACAGTTTACTTTTTTTATTGTTAATTTTTTTTTAAAGTTTACTTTTGAAAAAAAGAACGTGTTCTTTGCCTATCTGTGGATAACTAATGTAGCCCTTATCTACATTCATTTTTATCCACAATCTTCCATAAGAAGGAACTAGCTCACACTTTAATTAGAGTTTACCAAAAATAGTTTTATATCTTAAAATAAAGTTTACCTAATATGTTTTTCAATTGTCATTAAGGTATACCTCAACATGTTTTACAAATATATTAAAAGTTTACTTCAAAAAAAGTTAGCTATAAATCGCTTTACAACGGGCTTTTAATCCATTATTCTATACGTGTAGAAAAAAACGAAAAAAAGAGTTTAAAGATTTGGCGATCTTTAAACTCAAAGGTTTGAGCTAATTTTGGCGAATTAGCCTGTCACATTTAAATAAACTTATTAGGGTTAGAAAAATTGGTGTTTGCCTAACCTTTATTAAGTATACTATATTTTGATCATTTTCTCAATCAGATATCTTGTGACAGTAAACATTCCTTTAAAAACTTTCGTAATAAATTAGAGAGTGAACTAAGGAGGTTTTTTTGTTATGTCCACAAATTTAGATAATATAATGACCGCAACAAACTTACCCAACGGAAATTATCTTCCCATTGATTTGAATTTAATCAATAATCCACAATACAAAAATCTTTCCATTGAGGCCATGATGCTTCACGCATTGTACACGATGAGAATGACTTGCAGCATTTACAATTCTCAAAAAGAAGGGACCTGGCTTGACGAAAATGGGGTTCCTTATATCTATTTTTCAAATGAAGAGGCAGCAGCCTTATTACGAGTTTCTGAAAGAAAAATCACCAATTTAAAAAATGCTTTGAGTGGAGCTGGCTTGATCCAAGTTCTTCGCCATGGCCTTAAAAATTATCGAATCTATGTTTCTAATCCTAAAGCTCCAGAAAAAAATGTTGTTGTTCAATTAGCATTTAAAAATTATACAAGTGCTAAAACGGTATTACCTGTGGATAAACAAGAGACTAAACCAACTTCTGCGTTATCCACTGTGGATAGAGGCGCAGATTCTGCTACTACGAACACGCAAGATTTGCTTACAAGTACACAAAAACATTTAGCAAAACAATCTACAAGTGCAACAAATGTAACGAATAACAAAGACGCTGCCAACCAACAGGAACAAAATCTTATTGCCGGTTTACAGGCTCGTTATGCTTACGTACTCCCGCAACAAGTGTTTCAGCGTTTCTTACCTTTTTGTGAAGGGGATTATCAAAAAGCTCGCTGGTTTGTCGATATGATTTTTAAAGCAAAGTATGCTAGTACACAGCAATACATCAAAGCAGGCTTGCCCGCAGAAGCAGAAGTTTTAACCTTTGAAGCCAATGAGTACTTCAAAGCAGATATTGGTGATGCGATTGCCAAAGCGATTGAACAGATGTATCGGTATAAAACCGTGAAAAATCCTGAAGGGTTCTTCTTTGCCTTTATGCGAGGCTTCTTTAGCGAAAAAATCCGTCAATATTTAGTCGACCATTATCAATTGACACCGGCATTGAAACGAACGCTTTCATGCGTCCAATTGACGCTTCAGCAAAAAAATTCACGGCAAAAGCCGCTAAAAGCACAGAAAGTCGCTAAAAAAATCTCCTAACAAGACAAACCTTTGTTATAATGTAGCGGAATCTATTTAGAGAAAGGTTAATTTTATGAATAAGTTTAAACTAGCATTTTTTGGCTACAGTGGACTATTAGGTCTAGTTGTTGGTGTCATTGTCGCTTTCTTTATGGGCATAACAGAACTAGGTCATCACCTTTTATGGCAGCTATTGCCTAAGGCGCTAGGTGATCCACGACTGTATCCTTTGATTGTCTGTACGATTGGGGGAGTAGCGATTGGTTTTTTTGTGAAAACCTTTGGCCGCTATCCGCGAACGTTGCAAGAGTCTTTTACCGAATACCAAGAAACAAAAAAAATCGATTATCATGGCGGTAAGATCATACGCAATTTATTAGGATCGCTGATTGTTTTGCTCTTTGGGGCAAGTTTAGGTCCAGAGGCAGCTTTAGTTGCTATTATTGGAGGGCTGATCACATACATTGCCGATCGCAGAAAAATTACGGCCGAACAGCGAGTGGATTTACTTGAATTTGGAATCGGCACATCTTTAGGCGTTGTTTTTATGGCACCACTATTTGGAGTAGGAAGATCTGTTGAGCGAGAAGATTGGCAAGTGGTCACCGAGAGCAAGTTGAAAAAATATGTTCTATACATTTTTGCTACGTTTACTGGATTTGTCGGCTATCTTTTGGTTTACAATCTTTTTCCGAATCAAGAACAAGTTTTTGCGATTCGAAAAATGGAGAGCAGTTTTACTTGGCAAGGCCTATTGTTAGTGATTCCCATGATTATTTTGGGGGCACTTTTCGGAAAAATATTCTTAGCCTTGCAAGAAAAAGGGGAAAAGTTGAATCAACGGATTCGCAATCCATTGCCGTTGGCTATTTTTGCCGGGATTGTTTTAGGGATCTTAGGGATGATTTCACCATACTTTTTGTTTTCTGGGGAACATACGCTGCTATCTTTTACTCGTCAAGCAGAGACGATGAATTTTTTCATCTTATTGTTAGTTGGATTTGGAAAACTTGCAGTAACGATCTTTTGTTTAGCTTGTAATTGGCGCGGTGGAACAATCTTCCCACTGATTTTTGCTAGTATTGCAGCAGCTTTAGCTTTTGCAAATCTATTGCCGTATTCACCAGGTTTATTAGTGGCTGTTTTTACAGCTAGCGCGTGTGCAGTAGTTTTAAAGCAGCCGTTAGCCACCGCATGTTTGTTCTTGTTGCTGTTTCCAGTAGAATTATTTTTATGGATCTGGTTAGCCGGATATTTAGGCAATCTCTTTTTACAGCGAGTTCCTTTTTTCCACGAAGAACAAACGATCAAATCGTTCAAGTTACCTGATTTACCTAAGCGAACGAAACAGACTGTGACAAAGACGCAAGCTAACCCAACAAGTGAAATCGCTGAATTAAGAAAAGCAGCTGATCGCAAGAAACAAGAAAAAATACAACCACAGATCGCAGAACCAAAACAAGAAATTTTGGCACGAGAACTGCGAAAACCTAATGGAACAACCACTAAAGTTGAAACGACTCGTAAAACAGATGAGGCTCCAATGACTCGAATGAGCCGGCATCGTCGAAAATAAGCAGGTCAAGAGGCATCAAATCGATGCCTTTTGGCTTTTTTTGAAATAAGAATTAGTCGGGCCGTTACTGGTTGTAAAAGAGTCAATTTTTTCTGGAGAATTTTTTGAAAGCGTTGACCAAAATACGACTGACTGCTACTCTAGTGTTTAGAAGGCTAGAACTTCAAAATGGAAAGGGATGTGTGACAATGTTAAACGAAGGAAAAATTCGTGCGTATCTAGAAAAAGAAAACCTGGATGCTTTTTTTATTGCCAAAAGAGTGAATGTTCGTTTTACTAGCGGTTGGACAGGAGACGATTCATTCATTTTGCTCACACAAGAGGGACAATACTTTTTGACTGATCCGCGCTACACGGAACAAGCCGATATCGAAGTACCAGAGTATGAAATTATCAATTGGCGCTTGCCAGGACGGACTGTTGGAGATACAGTGGCGCGTTTAGCGAGTGAGAAAAACTTAAAGACAATTGCTTTTGAAGCTGATTATTTAACTTATGACATGTATTCTGATTTTACCTCAAAGACCCATGCAGAATTTGTACAAGCTGGCGGCGTAATCGATCGTATGCGTGCAATTAAATCGCCACAAGAAATTCAATATATGCGAAATGCATGTGAAATTTCTTGTCGGGCTTTTGAACGGATCTTAAAAGATATTCGCGTCGGTGTAACAGAAAAGGAATTGGCTGCTAAACTTTCTTTATACATGGTGCAAGAAGGGGCAGACACGCAACCTTATGGAAACATTTTGATTTCAGGTGCTAATACATCACTATTACATGGGATTCCATCGAAAAAATCAATTGAATATGGGGATTTTGTGTTGATGGATTTTGGCTGTCAATATGAAGGCTATATGTCTGATATGACACGAACGGTAGTTGTCGGTAAAGCGACAGACAAACAACGAGAAGTTTATGAATTAGAAAAACAAAGTTTAGAAGCTGCAGAAGCAGTTATGAAAAACGGTGCTGCCGTAAAAGATATTTATCAAGCATCGTTGAAACCCTTGGAAGGTACCGAGTATCCGCAATACACTTATCGAAATATTGGTCATAGTATCGGTTTGTTTGTGCATGAATTACCATACATCGATGAACAATATGATGACGTGTTGGAAACAAATATGGTCATGACGATTGAACCAGGAATTTATATTCCTGATTGGGGCGGGATACGAATTGAAGACCAAGTCTTGATCACTGAGGATGGCTATGAAAATATGATCAGTATTTCCCATGATTTGATTGAATTATAAACATGAGATAGGCTATACTAAGACGACGACAGTTAAGACTGTCGTCGTTTTTTAGTAGCAGGTAATTCTTTCATGGAGTTGTGTGGAAGAATGGGAAAAAGTTCTATCTAAAAGGGAGGGAGCTGGATGAACGAACGGGAGTCGTTTGATTTTGTTTATGATATCAGTGAAACACTATTGAAAAATGGTGCTGAAATTAAACGAATCGAAACCACCATTCGCCATATTGCAGAAGCATTAGAACTAAAAGAATTCGATAGTTTTGTATTGATTAATGGTATTTTTATGACGGCACGGTTGGAGGATCAGACGGTCCAGGCCCGCGTACGAGACATTCCAATCTCGCCGATCAATTTGGGACGTATCGAGCAAATCAATACATTGTCGCGCCGCTTAACGGAAAACCGACTGAGTCCAGAAGAGGCAAATGAGTGGTTGCAAGCAATCAAACAGGAGTCTTTTGCTTCGGATCCTTTAAAAATCTTTGCTTATGCTTTTGGCAGTGCCAGTTTTTGTTTTATTTTTGGCGGGAGTCTTTGGGATACAGTAGGGGCGTTGGTACTAGGTGTATTATTGGCGTGTTTTTCTATGTACTTATTACCAAAGTTCAATATGTCAGATATTATTTCAACTATTACTAGCAGTGCATTTGTTAGTATTTTAGCTTGTTTATTCGTTCATTTTTTACCGATCTTGCATCTGACAAGTCTAGTAACTGGCGGAATCATCTCGCTCTTACCAGGAGTTGCCGTTGTTAATGGGATTCGTTATTTATTTGATGGGGATTATAGTTCTGGCTGGGGTCAGATGATTTACGCACTGATTACGGCTCTTTGTGTATCAGTAGGCGTGGGATTAGTTCTGCGAGCCTTTAGTATGTTGTAATTTGTTATTTTTCCATCAGGAAAGGAGCGTAGAGCCAATGATCAATGGCTTATTTCAAACTTTAGCAGGTTTTTTGGGAACCATTTCTTTTGCAATATTATTTGAAGTGCCGCGTCGTTATTATGTTCATTGTGGGGTAATCGGAGCTTGCGGCTGGTTTATTTATTTAGTGATTATGCATTTTTGGGTCGCGCCGGTGACCGCGACCTTTATTGCATCATTGGCATTAATCTATCTTTCACGTGAAGCTTCGTTTGCTTTAAAAGCACCAGTAACCATTTTTCTGATCTGTGGCATTTTTTGCCTTGTTCCGGGGGTAGGGATTTACAATTTCACCTATAATTTTTTCATTGGTGATTCAATCAAGGCAGCACAAATCGGGATCCAAGTTTTGAAAATTGCAATCGCCATCGCAGTAGGAATCACAGTAGGTTATGAATTGTCACCAAAATTTTTCTATTCCTATCACAAGATGAAAAAAAATAAAAATTCATTATCATGAACAAATAAGAAGACCAACTTTGTTGTATAACAGGGTTGGTTTTTTATAGTTAAAATTATTAAAAAAAACAATCCCATAGATTCGAAATAATAATACCTGATTATTTTAATAAAAAAAATAGAAAGATGAGAATATAATAAGAGGATGCTATCATTCAAAAGATAATAAAAATCTATTGTTTTTTAAAAAATAGTTCGAAAAAATTGTCACTTTATAAAAAAAATTTAAAGAATTGTTTAAAAAAGCTGAAAGATATAGTAAACTAATGGAAGCGGATACGCATGGTTATATTTAATTTTATTCTTTGAAAGACTTGAAATTCAAATGATTTTGTGGTTATTTTAAAACTAGTGATAGGTGAATAACTGCACAATTTTTTGCAGTTATTTTTAAGCTGTTGCATAGCAGGTAATCTCTATAAGATTATTAACAGTTGTCTGAACACAGCGCTGTTTTTAATATATGCCGTCAGGCGAGACATCATACTATAGAAGGAGTGAAAGATTTTGAAAGAACATCGCGTTGAAAGAGTAATTGAGAAAATGAAAGAGCAAGGATACGGCCAATTATTGGTTTCAGATCCAACAACTATTTTCTATCTAACTGGCCGCTGGATTCATCCGGGTGAACGGTTGTTAGTGTTAGTCATTACTCCAGAAAATAAAAACACACTGATCGTCAACAAATTATTCCCAATCGAAGAAGACTTGGGCGTGGAAAAAGTATTTATTGATGATACCGACGATGCTGTGAAAAAAGTACTTGAGTATGTTGACACTGACAAAAAAATTGGTGTTGATAAGAATTGGCCAGCTCATTTCTTATTGAATTTACTAGAACTTGTACCAAATGCTCAATTAGGAAATGGCTCAGAAGTGACTGACGCCGTTCGTGCTGTCAAAGACGAAGAAGAAAAACAATTGATGCGTGAAGCACAAGCTGACAATGAGATCGCGATTGATCGTTTGAAAAAATTATTGCCTGAAGAGTTAACTGAAGCTGAAATGGCAGAAAAACTTGGTGAAATTTACAAAGAATTAGGCAATACAGGATTCTCATTTGACCCAATCGTAGGTTATGGTGCAAATGCGGCAGATCCGCATCATGAAACAGATGATTCAAAAGTAAAACCAGGAGACTCTGTCATCTTAGACATTGGCGGAATCAAAAACTCTTATGCTTCAGATATGACGCGGACATTCTTCTACAAAGAAGTATCTGATAAAGGTCGCGAAGTATATGAAACTGTAAAAGAAGCTGCCCAACGTGCGATTGATCTTGTGAAACCAGGTGTGAAATTATCTGATCTTGATGCAGCGGCACGTGATTACATCACTGAAAAAGGCTATGGTGAATACTTCACTCACCGTTTAGGTCACTTTATCGGAATCGATTGCCATGAAGCTGGCGATGTTTCGGGATCAAATGATAACGTTGCTGAAGTAGGCAATGTCTTCTCGATTGAACCAGGGATTTATATTCCAGGTGAAGTAGGCGTTCGTATCGAAGATTTAGTCATCGTAACAGAAGATGGCTGTGAAAACTTGAATCATTATCCTAAAGACTTAGAAGTAATCGGTTAGGAGGCCGCGCGACGTATGAAAATCGAAGAAGGATATATGCCTTATCTAGGGCATCAGACTTATTATCGCATTGTTGGTGAACAAGCCGGTAATAAAAAACCATTGATTGTCATGCATGGCGGACCTGGATCAACTCATAATTATTTTGAAGTACTTGATGAAATGGCGGTCGATGGCCGCCAGATCATCATGTATGATCAATTAGGTTGTGGGAAATCAGCAGTGCCATCACAACCAGATCTTTGGACGGCTGAGACTTGGGTCAATGAACTGATTGCTTTGAGAAAACACCTGAATTTAGACGAGGTTCACTTATTAGGACAATCTTGGGGCGGCATGTTAGAAATTATTTATGTTTGTGATTATGCACCAAAAGGCATCAAGAGTATGGTCCTTTCAAGTACATTGTCTTCGGCCGAATTATGGGCTCAAGAACAGCACCGTATGATCAAATTCATGTCAGAAGAAGATCAAGCGGCAATTGCTCAAGCTGAAGCAACAGGTAACTATGAAGATCCTGATTATCTTGCAGCAAACGATCGTTTCATGGTTCGCCATGCGGCAGCTGTACCAACGGAAGATTCACCAGAACCTTTACGTCGCAAAAAAGTAGCTGGAACAGAAAGTTACGTAGCGGCATGGGGGCCAAATGAATATTCGCCTGAAGGTACATTGCAAGGATATGATTACACAGACAAATTACGTGAGATCACTATCCCAACACTTGTTACTAGTGGCACAAATGATTTATGTACGCCTCTAGTGGCAAAAACTATGTATGACGCAATTCCTGGGGCAAAGTGGGAGCTGTTTGCTTACAGCCGCCACATGCCATTTGTGGAAGAACGCGAAAAATACATGGAACTTTTAGAAAGCTGGTTAGCAGCTAACGATTAAACTTATCTGTAGAAAGAAGGAATGATAGTGGAAACATCTCCAGTAAAAACGAAGAAACCTTTTGGCTTTTATGTCTGTGCGTTAGGTTTCTCATTTGAACGTTGTGCTTTTTATACTGTAAAATATATGCTTGCGATTTGGATCGCAACAACTGTTGGGGCAGGCGGATTAGGTTTATCAACTGCTCAAGCGGCCCAAATGTCAGCAACCTTTGTAGCGATGACATACATCACACCAATCGTTGGTGGTTGGTTAGCCGATTATTGGTTAAGTCCAAGACTTTGTGTAGCTGCTGGAATGATCTTGATGGGAATCGGTTATCTCTTTACTTGGCAAGCAAGTTCAATCGGCATGGTTTGGATCATGATCATCTTAGTTTCAATCGGAACTGGTTTGTTCAAAGGGAATCTGTCAGGGGTAAATGGTTTGCTCTTCAATGATGAAAAAGAATTGAATGAAGCCTTCTCTGTTCAATACTCATTTGTAAACATCGGTTCATTCATCGGTACAACATTCTTAGTATTGTTGATCCCTAGTTTTGGTTTTAATTTCGTTTTCTTAATTTGTGGGATTTTATTATTGGTTGATGCTCTTTGGTTTATTTTCAACAGCCGTTCATTAGGTGAAGCTGGTAAAAAACCATTCAAGATTGATCAACGTAAGTTTGAATCTGCTGGTAAAAAAGAAGCTGGCGAAGATACAAAATTAACAGCCGGCGATAAAAAACGTATTTTAGCAATCATCTTAGTAACCATCTTCTCAATTGTTTTCTGGACTGTATGGTACCTAGCTTACATGCCAGCTTATTACTACTTTGGTTATGGTGACGGTGCTGGATTCTTAGAACGTGCAAATTGGTTAGTCGGAAGTTTCAAAGTTCCAACTTCATACTTTGACTCAATGAACGCTCTGACTTGTATCATCTTAGGTCCACTTTTAGGTCGTTTATGGACAAAAATGGCTGCTCGTCCTAAAGGGGATATGAGTATGTTTAAGAAGACAGCTCTAGGAATGATCTTAGTAGGGATTTCTTATGTAGCAATGGTCTTAGCTGATATGGTCGGCGATGGAAAGACTTCAATCGTTTGGTTGATCTTAGTAAGCTTGCTGATGTCTATTGGTGAAATGATCTTCTCTCCTTTAGGAAACTCATTCATTGCTAAATTGGCGCCAGCTAAGGTTATGGGTCTTTTACTTGGTTTATGGCCAATCGCTGTATTCTTTGCAACAATGATCTATCCGAAAATCTATGCTGTTTTAGAAACTTCTGATCCTGCTCGTTTCCAAATGGGTTATGGAATCTTAGCCGCAATCGTTATTGTGTTAGGTGCGGCACTATGGTTTGGTAGTAAAACGCTGGACCGTCTAGAACAAGACGATTAATCTGAGTTGCTCCCACCTCAAAACTGAGGTGGGATTTTTTATTGTACAAAATTGTCGTTCTAACTAGCTATTAAAAACAAAAGTGTTTGGCTGTTGTTTTTTTGTAGTGATTAATAGAGGAATGTGAAAAAGGTACAGTTTAAAATGACTCAAATGTATTGAAGAGTAAAATAAAGAAAGCGGATTGATAATTGAGAATGTTTCTCACTTAAATAACATAAATAAAACAACTTGATTTTTGTGAAATAACATAAAAATTTACTAATAAAAGACAAATGCAAAGTGGGAAATTGGAAGTAATTTTTTGGATAAATGTTGATATTACCTGTTTTGGAAACGTTTTTTACATAGAGGATGAAAGATAGTGGTAGTTTGATTAGAAAACTTAAAGAAAGATGGTAAATTCCGCAGTTTTGGTAAAAAATATCAAAATTATTCCGAAATAACCTTTACATAAAGTATGATTGTGATATTATTTACTTGAACTACGGGTGGCTGATTTGCTCAAGTTCAAACAAGTTAGAAATAGGGAGGTGAAATATTTTGACACAAATTCTTATACCATTAAAACAACATGTTGGTGCTCCTTGTAAAGGAATCGTAAAAGCCGGAGATCAAGTTCAACGCGGACAATTGATCGCTGAACCAAATGGCTTAGGTGCCAACATCCACGCAAGTTTTTCTGGAAAAGTTGTCGACGTAAATGGCGAAAATATTGTTTTAACAATTGATGAAGAACAAGATCTTTCTACTTATGTACCAATTCCTGAAACGGAATCCTATGCAAAAGCTGTGGAAGCTGCAGGGATTGTTGGTGCAGGTGGTGCAGGTTTCCCAACATTTTTGAAATTAGCTTGTGAGATTCCTGAAGGACTCTTTATTGCAAACGGAGCAGAATGTGAAGCTTTGTTAGCTCATAACGTAAAACAAATGGACGAACATATCGAACAACTGATCCGTGGAATGAAATATTGCATGGAAATGACTAAAGCACCAAAAGGCGTGATTGCTGTAAAAGGCAAACATCGTGAGTTAGTACTGCGGTTATTAAAAGCGGTTGCGAATGAACCAACACTAGATGTTTATCAATTACCTGATATGTATCCAGCTGGTGATGAACGAGTAATCGTTCGTGAAGTAATGGATATTGTTTTGAATCCAGGCCAACTTCCAACAGAAGTCGGGGCTGTCATCGATAACGTGGAAACGATCAAACGTATCGCAGAAGCAATCGAAGATCGGAAACCTTTCATCGATAAAGATGTTACCGTTTCTGGACGAGTAAAACAAAAAGAAACAGTCTTTGTTGATGTCCCAATTGGAACACCAGTCAAAACATTAATCAATAATGTGGGCGGCTATGTTGAACCGCACGGTGAAATCGTAATTGGCGGACCTATGACCGGAAGAAGCGGCGATGAAATGACACCAATCACTAAAACAAGTGGTGGTGTGTTAGTTGCAATGCCTTTCCCACAAGAAACACGTAAAGTTGGTCTTTTGATCTGTGAATGCGGAGGTTCTGCTGAACGGATGACTGAGATTGCTAATAACATGGGTGCCGAAGTTGTCGCTGCAGAACGCTGCAAGCGAATGGTAGAAGTAAATGGAAGATATAGATGTGCCCTGCCGGGTATTTGTCCAGGTCAAGCTGCAACTGTAATGTCCTTGAAAAAACAAGGTGCAGAAGTAATCATGACCGGATCTTGTTCCGATTGAACGAACACCGTTATGGGTGTAGCTCCTAGGTTAGGAGTTCCGGTTTATCATCATACAGATCATGTACTGCGGGCAGATGGTCACAGACTATATCGTAAATTACCTACTACTAAACACTAATTTAAAATTTAGGAGGATTTAACGAATGTCTATTACAGCAGAAACTGCTAAAGAGCATGCCAAAGACCCTGCAGTATTATGTTGCCGTGCGGAAGCAGGCAAAGTAATCGCACCAGATGACTTAGAAGATCCAGTGATCTTCCCAGACTTAGAGGATTCAGGCTTACTAGAATTACCTGACAATACTCTAACAATCGAACAAGTACTTGGCACGACATTGAAAGAAACAACGGATGCGTTGGTTCCATTAACGAAAGAATTATTAGATGGTGTTGTTGAAGTTGCAGAAGAAGTACCAGAAGCAGTACCAGAAGCAGCAGAAGAAACAGCTCCAGAAGCACCAGTTGAAGCACCGATCGCTCCAGTACAACCAGTTGCCCCAGTGGCATCAGTGGGTGGACAAACGATCAAGATCCATATTGCTGAAGGTCGCGGTATCGACTTAGAAGTACCGATGTCTGTAGCAGGTCAAGTAGGCGTAGCTCCGGCTGCACCAGCACCAGCTGCACCAGCTGCACCGGCACCTACTGCAGAAGTTGCAGCACCAGAAGCAAAAGTAGAAGAAAAAGTGATTCGTTCAGTACGTCATGATCACTTAAAAATTGACAAGATTGTCTTTGGTGAAGAAACAAAAATCGAAGGCACAACGTTGACACTACGCAACATGGAAGAAATGTGTGCAGATGCTGTTGAACTAGAAGAGCTTGTTGAAAGCATGACTTTAGAAATCATCACACCAGATAAATATAGTGAATATAGTGAAACGATCATGGATGTTCAGCCAATCGCTACCAAAGTTGAAGGCGATATTGGCCATGGGATCACCCGTGTTTTAGATGGCGTAGTTATGGTAGTTACAGGTACAGACGCAAATGGTGTTCAAATCGGTGAATTTGGTTCATCTGAAGGTGAATTAGACCGTAACATCATGTGGGGACGTCCTGGCGCACCAGATAAAGGCGAAATTTTCATTAAAACACAAGTAACAATCAGAGAACATGCAAACATGGAACGTCCTGGTCCATTAGCCGCTCACCATGTATCTGATCATATCACGCAAGAAATTCGCGAAGCATTGAAAAAAGCGGATGACTCATTAGTGGTTGATTCAGAAGAGATCGTACAAAAACGCCGTATTGGCAATAAAAAAGTCTTGATCGTGAAAGAAATCATGGGTCAAGGTGCAATGCACGATAACTTGATTATGCCAATCGAACCAGTTGGTACACTAGGAGCAAAACCAAACGTTGACCTAGGAAACTTACCAATTATGTTAGCTCCAACAGAAGTTTTAGATGGCGGTTTACATGCGTTAACATGTATCGGACCTGCATCAAAAGAAACTTCTCGTCATTACTGGAGAGAACCATTAGTCAAAGAAGCAATGGCTGATGAAGAAATCGATCTAGTAGGGATTATGTTTGTTGGTTCACCACAAGCAAATACTGAAAAGTATTATGTTTCAAAACGTCTAGGAATGACTATCGAAGCGATGGATATCGATGGAGCAATCGTAACGACGGAAGGTTTTGGTAATAATCACATCGATTTCGCATCACATATTGAAGAAATCGGAAAACGTGGTATAAAAGTTGTTGGTGACTCTTACTCTGCTGTTCAAGGAGCATTGGTTGTAGGAAACTCAGAAATGGGTGCGATGGTTGACAACAATAAATCAAAACAAGGAATCGAAAACGAAATCTTGTCTAACAACACATTGTGTCAAGAAGATGCTATTCGTGATTTAGCAATGTTGAAAACATTAATGGGTGGCGGCGAAATTAAAACTGCTGAACGTAAATGGAATCCTAATGTAAAAGCGAATAACATTGAAATCATTGAAAAAACCACAGGAAAGAAAATTAATCTTGTGGACAATGAACAAGTTCTTCCTAAGAGTAAGAAACGTCAAGAAATCTACGAAAAAGATTAAGGCTTAAAGGTGAAGCAATGGATAGAATCAATAAACTCAAATATACTTCGACTGAGCAAATGTTTGAAGGAATCCTAGTGGAAATCCACGATGCTAGTGTTACAATCGACATCAAAGGACGTCTGGGACAACTGAAAATACCTCGTCGAATGATTATTTCTGAATATGATTTAGAGATCGGCCAAGAGGTTGGTTTTTTGATGACCTATCCAGAAGTACTAGAAGAAGAGCCAAACGCGCATTATGTTGATGCTATTAAAGAGCATCAACGCCGCCGTTTGGAAAATGAAAAAAGACGAGAAGCAGATAGCAGAGAGGAGAATTAACACATGGGCTTAACAGTGTTTGAAGGATTACAGTCAGAAATCTTTGTGCCAATCACACCGAAATCTGTCTTTACTCCTGTCAAAAAAGAGCTTAAAGAAATGCGTGTTGCATTAGCAACTGCAGCGGGTGTTCATTTAAAAACAGACAAACGCTTTAATTTAGCTGGGGATACAACGTATCGTGAAATTCCTAATACGACACCTAGCGATGACTTGATGGTATCACACGGAGGATATGATAATGCCGATGTGAACCGTGACGTAAACTCAATGTTTCCAATCGATCGTTTACACGATCTAGTTAAAGAAGGATTCATTAAAGAAGCAGCACCTATGCATTACGGCTTTATGGGTGGTGGTGGAGACCAAGACGCATTTCACGATGTTACTGGTCCTGAAATCGCTCAAAAATTAGTTGACGAAGAAGTCGACGCAGTCGTATTGACCGCTGGCTGAGGAACCTGTCATAGAACTGCCGTGATCGTGCAGAGAGCTATTGAGGAAGCAGGGATTCCTACTATTTTAATCGCCGCATTACCACCAGTAGTACGGCAAAATGGTTCACCAAGAGCCGTAGCACCTCGAGTACCAATGGGAGCAAACGCTGGCGAACCACATAACATTGAAATGCAATTAGGTATCTTACACGATACTTTGAAAAATTTAGTATCAATCGAAACGCCAGGGAAAATTGTTCCATTACCTTATGAATACATTGCCCACGTCTAAAAAGTAGGTGTGAATAATGAGAGGCGAAACTTTAAAGATCAAAGTTTTTCATATGAATGAAGTCACTGTAGGTAGCGACTTTCATATTGAGCCAACTCGCTTACAAATCAAGCAAGACTTTGACTGCCAAGACGCCGTTATTCAGAAGCTGACGATTCGATTGCTCCCACCACATCAACATGATGTTGAAACCAACACCATCATGGATATCATTCCGATTTCCACGAAGGTGTTGGGTGTGTTGGGTTCAGGGATCACGCATACACTTACCGGAGTTTCGGTCATCATGACTGGAGCGATTGAAGAAGGGGAACAAATGCATGAATTTGGCTCTTCTGAGGGAGTATTGCGTGATCATTTAGTATTGAATCAAGCAGGGACGCCTAGCGCCGAGGATTACGTAATTTTAGTAGATCTCTTAGCGAAAAAGGGGACTCCTTTTAATCGTGAACTTTGTCTTAAAATGTTTGCGATTGTGGATGAGTTTGTTCAAGAAATTCGTGATAGGATGAAAATGTTAGAAGGAAAAGATGCTTGTGAGACTCATGTCTATGAAGAAAATGCTCATCCGGGTAAGCCCAAAGTTACTTTAGTCAAACAGGTAGCTGGTCAAGGGGCAATGTATGATATGTTGCTTTATCCCAATGAACCAAGTGGCTTCAAAGGTGGCTGTTCAATTATTGATATGAATAATATGCCGGTCTTTTTAACAGCGAATGAATATCGCGATGGAGCGATTCGTTCCATGGTCTAACTGAATAATGGATAGGTGGTGGCGTTATGGGGATTGGTCCATCAACAAAAGAAACTTCACTACATCATTTTCAAGATCCGCTCGTGGACCTTCTAAGTAAGGACCCAGACATCGACTTTCAAGGAGTCGTAGTAGTGGGGACACCGCAAAGCAACGTGATGAAATATCTAGTCGGCCAGCGTTCAGCTGCGTGGCTGGAAGGCATGCGCACAAATGGTGTGATTGTCACAACAGACGGCTGGGGAAATTCAGACGTAGATTTTGCGAATACCTTAGAAGAAATTGGTCGTCGAGATATTAGCGTGATTGGTCTTAAGTTTATTGGTACACAAGCAAAGTTTGTAGTAGAAAATGACTTTACCAAGCATGTTTTAGATTTTAATAAATCAGTCAAAGGGATCGAAACAGAAGTAGTTGGTGAAAATACTATCAATCATCAAGACGCAATAAAAGCACTTGCGTCGATTAAACTAAAAATGCGAAAAGATAATCAGCAACTCCGCTGATTATAAAAGATTATCAAACGGAATTATTTTTTATAGTATGAAGATAAGAAATAAGGAGGGCAATCATGAAAACATCAAAAATGATCTCAGCGATCGATACTCATACAGCAGGTGAAGCCGCTCGACTAATTATCGGTGGTATTCCCAAATTTCCTGGTGATACGATGGCTGAAAAAAGAGCATACCTAGAAAATGAAGCAGACGACTTGCGTAAAATGTTGATGCTAGAACCACGTGGACACCGGGACATGTTTGGTGCCTTTATTACTGAACCGGTTCATGAAGAAGCAGACTATGGAATCGTCTTTATGGATTCAGGCGGTTATTTGAATATGTGCGGTCATAATACGATTGCAGCGATGTCATCAGCAGTTGAGCAAGGATGGGTCGAAGTAAAAGAAGGCGATCGTGAAGTGAAAGTCGTTCAAGATACACCAGCTGGAATCGTTCACGGAACAGTTCATTTAGATGAAGATTATTCAGCAGAATCTGTCTCATTTGAAAATGTGGAATCATTCCTTTATAAAGAAAATGTAACCGTAAACGTCCCTGAACTTGGTGAATTAACAATGGACATTTCTTTTGGCGGAAGTTTCTTTGCAATCTTACCAGCAGCTTCAGTTGGTTTAGAAATAAAACCAGAAAATGCTTCAAAATTCAACGATCTAGGTATGATTATTCGTGATGCTGTAAATGAGCAGATCGACATTCAACATCCAACTTTGGAACACATTAAAACAGTTGATTTAGTTGAATTTTTTGGTCCAGCAACTAGTCCAGATGCAACGTATCAAAATGTCGTTGTATTTGGTGACGGTCAAGTGGACCGCTCTCCATGTGGAACTGGAACAAGTGCTAAACTTGCAACATTATATGGCAAGGGTGAAATGAAAGTCGGCGATACTTTTGTTTATGAAAGTATTTTATGTACGAAATTTAAAGGCGAAATCGTTGAAGAAGCAGAAGTCGGCGGGTATAAAGCAATTATTCCTCGCGTTACAGGTTCTGCGTATGTCACTGGATACAACACATTTTTAGTTGATCCGAAAGATTCCTTGAAAGAAGGGTTTCTTTTAGGATAAAGATGAAGGAGGGATAAGATGGTAACATTATTATTAGTGATTTACGTTGGTTTAATGCTGATGCACACTTTTGTAATGGGGCGTGACTTAGTCAAACACAAGAGTGATCTGGGCAAAGGGAATTGGTTTGTTTCTGGAATCATCGGCTTTGTCACTGACTTTTTAGATACGTTGGGGATCGGGAGTTTTGCTCCAACAGCTATGTTGTTAGATTTTACGAAACAGTTAGGCCATGACCGCCTATTACCAGGGACACTAAATGTCGCTCATGCGATTCCTGTGTTAGTGGAAGCTTTTATCTTTACGACAGTGGTAGAAGTTTCTCCAGTCACTTTGTTCTCTTTAATCATTGCTGCAACCGTTGGTTCATTTGTCGGTTCAAAATTCGTTACAAAATTACCTGAGAAAAAGGTTCAATTTTGGATGGGTTGGGCATTGATTATCACGGCAGTACTGATGGGACTTCGTCAAACAGGTATGTTGAACATGCTCGGTGAAGGAAATACAGCGACTGCTTTGACAGGAGCTAAATTAGTAATCGGTGTTGTCGTTAACTTTATCTTGGGCGCTTTGATGACGATTGGTGTCGGTTTATACGCACCATGTATGGCAATGGTTTATATGTTAGGGTTGAGTCCACTAGTAGCCTTTCCAGTTATGATGGGTTCTTGTGCTGGCTTGATGCCGGTTGCAAGTATCAACTTTGTCAAAGAGGGCGATTATGCACGGAAAGTTAGTTTAGCAATTACAATCGGCGGAATTATTGGGGTAATCATTGCTGCAAAATTCGTCACTGGATTAAACTTAGACATCTTGACGTGGATCATTATTGTTGTCATCGTTTACACTGGGATTACTTATATCTTGAAAAGTCGGAAACCAGCAGTTGCTGTAGACTAAAAAGTTCTCTCCTACTACTTGTCTAATAAAGGCAAGTAGTTTTTTTGTGAGAAATTGTTTGATTAGATGGGTCAATGCGTTTTGAATCTTCAATTAGTAACGAGTTCATTGAGGGAGGATTCAATATAGGTCAAATAAACTAAAAAGATCATTAATTTTTTTGTGAATATAAAAACATTCAGGATGATTTGTGGTACTATGTGCATAGTATTAAAATCGTTTTATTTAATGAAGGAAATCGTTTTTATTTAAGCATAAAACCTGATCAAAATTTACATAGAGAAACAAAAAACAACCTGTTATAATAGAAAACGTGAAAGATGGTGGAACAGATGGAGACCGTTCAACAATTAATTGTCTGTGGTGGTTGCAACGCAAAAATCGGACCAGGGAATTTAGGTGATTTATTAGCGGATCTGCCTAAAGAAACTAACGAGAATCTGTTGGTAGGATTTGATTCGACTGATGATGCAGCTGTTATTAAACTACGTGATGATTTAGCAATCATTCAAACGTTGGATTTTTTCCCAACGATGGTGACAGATCCTTATCTTTTCGGTAAAATTGCAGCGGCAAATGCATTGAGCGATATTTACGCGATGGGTGGCGAAGTATTATCTGCATTGAATATCGTTGCCTTTCCAGAAGAAAAAGATTTATCTATTTTAAAGGAAATTCTACGTGGCGGTGCTGAAAAAGTACAAGAAGCTGGAGCGATTTTAGCTGGCGGACATTCGATCCATGATCAGTCAGTGAAGTATGGCTTGTCAGTCACAGGAACGATTGATCCAAATAAGATTTATCAAAACAATACTTGTCAGCTTGGAGATCACTTAATTCTAACTAAACCGTTAGGAGTAAGTATCATTACTGTGGGCTATAGCGCAGAAGAAATTAGTGAAGAAGCGTTTGTGAAAGCCACCACGAGTATGGAGACACTGAATAAATACGCAATGGATATCATTCGTAAATATCCAATCAATAGTTGTACTGATGTCACTGGGTTTGGTTTAGCTGGGCATCTCCATGAGATGTTAAATGACCGCTTCAGTGCAGAGATTCAATCTAAAAATCTTCCTTATTTTGAAGAAGCTTACCAAGGTGCAAAAGAATTTATTTTAACGGCTGGTGGTCAGCGGAATCGAAATTATATGGAAGCTAAGATCGATTTTCAAATTGATGATTTTGGGATCGAAGAATTATTATTTGATCCGCAAACTTCTGGCGGTTTGTTAGTCAGTGTCCCTGCTGAGGAAGTATCAACACTATTGCAAGAATTGCAAGCGGCTGATATTCCAGCTCAAGATTTTGGACAGGTCATTGAAAAACAAGACACAGAATTGATCGTTTATTAGAAAGGTGGATACTAATTATGTTTAAGATAGATGCATTAGGCAAGGCGTGTCCGTTACCTGTAATCGAAACAAAGAAAGCTTTACGGGAACACAAAGTTGTCCAAACAGTAGTAGACAATGAGATTGCAACACAAAATTTGAAAAAAATGGCGGAACAACTGGGTCATCTTTATCAAATGAATCAAGATGCACCGAGCCATTATACTGTTGTGATTTCAAAAGGGAATACTGAGCTGACGACAGAAGCACCGCAAGTAGCAGAACCAGTAGAGACGGTTGACGATTATATCGTAGTAGTGGATACTAATGTAATGGGTCGTGGATCAGATGAATTAGGGAAAAACTTGTTAAAAGGGTTCATTTATTCTGTTGCTGAACAAGATGTCCTACCTAAAAAAATTATTTTTTATAATGGTGGTGTTCATTCAGTTGCCGAAGGATCTGATTCACTAGAAGACTTAAAAAATATGGCGGAACAAGGCGTGGAAATCTACGCTTGTGGCGCTTGTTTGAATTTTTATGAATTGACAGCTGCTGTAGGAGAAGTTACTAACATGTATCGTATCGTAGAAATGATGCGTCAAGCACCAAAAATCGTGAAACCATAAAGGAGCAGTTTTTATGCAAACATACGGGGTTGCTTTGTTTTATTCAACCCGAGAAGCCATGAAAGCTGAAGAAATCGCAAAGGAAGCCCAACTTGCTGTTCGAATCATTCCCACACCGGAAAAGATTCATGCTAGTTGTGGCTTTTCTTTGAAATATCCACTAGCAGAAGAAGATGCCTTAATTTCATTGCTTGCTAGTGCAGAGATTGCTTCAGAAGGGTTTTATCATGGGACTCGTGATGGTCTAAAGACAGAATACAGCATAAGAAAGGAAAAATAGATGGCAAATATTGTGATTGGGACAGCAGGGCATATCGATCATGGAAAAACGACTTTGATCAAGGCATTGACTGGAATTGAGACAGACACAACAAAGGAAGAAAAAAAACGCGGAATGTCGATCAATTTAGGTTTTGCCTATTTAGACTTGCCGAACAACAAACGTGTTGGGATCGTAGACGTACCAGGACACGAAAAATTTATTAAAAATATGGTCGCTGGATTGCCTGGGATTAATTTAGTCTTGCTTGTGATCGATGCCGCAGAAGGGATCATGCCCCAGACGAAAGAACACATTGATATTTTGACGTTATTAGGAATCCGAGATTTTTTGATTGTGTTAACTAAGGTCGATACTGTCGATCCAGAGTTAAAAGAATTAGTGATTGAGGATATCCGTGATCAATTAGCAGATACTCCATTGGCGGATGCTGAATTGATCGAAACAGATGCGGTGACAGGTACAGGAATCAAAGAATTATTGACAAAGATTCAAGCCCGTTCAGAAGAAGTGCAAGAACGTTCTGAAAGTGGGTTGGCTCGCTTGAATGTAGACCGTGTCTTTAGTGTAAAAGGATTTGGTACGGTAGTAACGGGAACGTTATTAGATGGTTCCATCAATATCGGAGATGATCTGTATCTTTATCCGAGTGAAAAGAAGACACGGGTAAGAAATATCCAAGTCCATGAAACTGATGTGAAAAATGCACAATCTGGTCAGCGTACAGCTTTGAATCTAGCAAATATCGCTACGGATGATATCAAACGCGGCGATGTGTTATCAGTCTCAGAGAAGTTGGAAGATACTTGGATGTTGGATGTGAAAGTTACTTGTTTACCAGAAGTTGTTGGCGGAATCGGTCTGTGGGATCGTGTTCGCTTATTGATCGGTACGCGTGAAGTTATGGCTCGTACAGTTCCTTTAGGTATTGATTGGATTGGACCAGGGGAAGAAGGCTTTTTACAATTACGGTTAGAAGAACAAGTTGCAGTTAAAGAGCGGGATCGGTTTATTTTACGCTCGTATTCTCCTATGCAGACCATTGCTGGCGGAGAGGTCTTAGATGCTGCACCGCATAAACATCGCCGTTTTAAAGTTGAGATTCTTGAAAGTCTAAAAGCCAAAGAAGAAGGAAGTTTAGACGAATTAATCACCGATTTCTTAATCAACAAAAAACAACCTTTTACCAATGAAAAGGCATTACTGGAATATTTAGGAGTGGCCAAAGAAGAGTTGCAACCAATCTTAGTCGAAATGGAAGCCGAAGGTCGTGTAATCAAAACAAAAGCCGGCTATTTGGCTCAGGCCAGCTATCAAAAATTAGCTGATCGTGCCACGGAAATCTTGTCAGTGTACCATAAACAATATCGCTTGCGTTTTGGGATGCCGTTAGAAGAGTTTCGTTCTCGTATGCGAGGGATCTTAGCTGAAAAAGAAATTTCTGCATTGATTGCTTTGATGAAAGAAACGCTAGTCAAAGAAGCTAACGACAAATTGGCTTTAGTAGATTTCAACGTGTCTTTCAATAAATACCAACAAATCGCCAAGGAAAAAATCGAACAGACACTTGCTAAAAATGGGTATACACCGGCTAAAAAGGAAGAATTATTTGAGCTGGATAAAAATGCAGAAGAGGTTTTGGAAGCATTAAATGGCGACTCAGTGGTCTTTTTGACGCATGAATATGTCTTGTTAGGCAAAATTTTTGATCAAGCAGTGAATTTAATCCGTGAATATATCACGGAAAATAACCAAATGACTTTAGGTGATTTCCGTGACTTAACGAAGTCTAGTCGAAAATCATCAATGCTGATCTTAGAATACATGGACAAGCAAGAAATCACAAAACGCGTGGAAAATTATCGCGTATTAGGTAAAATGAGTTGATTTCATAACTATTTTATTAGACAAAAAAGATATAACTGAAGAGAGAAGGATCATAGATGGGGATTTATTTGGATAATGCCGCTACGACTGCCCAGAAACCGGCAAGTGTAGCCGAAGCAGTAGCACATATTTTACAAGGTGCGTATGGCAATCCATCACGTGGAGCTCATGGCTATTCGTTAGCTGGTTTTCGCGTAGCAGAAACGGCTCGTAAAAAAATTAAAGACTTGTTTAAAGCCGATCACCATTATGAAGTCGCTTTTACTAACAATGCAACGGTTGCTTTGAATGAAGTTTTAAAGGGATTGATCCAGCCGGGAGATCATGTGATTACAACGGATTGGGAGCATAATTCAGTTTTGCGCCCGTTGTATCAATTGGAAGCCCAAGGTGCAAGTTTTGATGTGGTGACTAGTGAGGCTGTAACTGGGCGCTTAGATTATGAACAATTCACCCAAAAAATCCGTCCAGAAACAAAAGCGGTGATTTGTAATCATGCCAGTAATGTAACCGGCAATCGTTTAGATCTTGAATGGGTCAAAGATTTTTGTGACAAACAAGGAGTATACTTGATTATCGATGCTTCACAAACAGCAGGAGTTGTTCCCATTGATCTTAGTGATGGGAAGGTCGCAGCAGTTTGTTTTACTGGTCACAAATCCTTATATGGTCCACAAGGGACAGGCGGTGTTTGCCTGCAAAAGAACCTACCGATCGAGCCAGTCATCACTGGCGGCGATGGGATGCAATCTTTTTCTAAAGTCCAACCTAAAGAATTGCCGACTTTGTTAGAAGCCGGCACGTTGAATATTCCAGGATTGGCAGGACTTGCAGCTGGTATCCAATGGGTGCAAGAACAACATTCAGAGATTGATTTGGGGTCTTATTTTTATCAAGAATTACAAAAAATTGCTGGAGTAACAATCTATGGTGACTTTACTAGTCCGCGGGTAGCAGTTTTTTCCATCAACATTAAAGATGCTGAATCAGCTGTCGTCAGTGAACTTTTATGGGAAGACTATCAAATAGCTACTCGACCTGGCTATCATTGTGCGCCATTGATGCATGAAGCGTTAGGAACTGCTGATCGCGGAACAGTCCGTTTGTCGCTTTCCAGTTTTACTACTAAGGCTGAGATTGATCAAGTCTTAGAAGCATTACAAGAGTTGGCGTCACGTTAAGAAAGTAGGGGGATTATGTCAAAAGAGATTCAACAAATTTTAGCGAACTTACCTTCGGTGGATACGCTGTTGAAACAAATCGATTCTAATTATCCACATGGAAAAGCAAAGGAGACCATCCAGCAAGTCTTAGCTGCCCTTCGCAAAGAAGTTGTAGCAGGTACACGGCAAACAATGATTGATCAAGCAGCGGTCTTGGCATTGGTTCATAAACAATTAGAAGAAAAGCAATTTTCATTGCGACAAGTGGTCAATGGAACGGGAACAGTGATTCACACGAATCTTGGACGTTCTTCATTGAGTCCAAAGGTCCAAGAACAATTACTAGCGACTAGTTTTCATTACTCAAATTTGGAATTTGATTTAGAAAACGGGAAGCGGGGATCACGTTACAGCCATCTGGTCTCAATCGTGAAGAAACTCACAGGGGCAGAAGATGTTTTAGTCGTAAATAATAATGCTGCAGCAGTCTTATTGGTTTTGAGTACATTGACTCAAGAAAAAGAAGTCTTAGTCTCTCGAGGTGAATTAGTAGAGATTGGGGGCGCATTTCGGATTCCAGACGTCATCACTTCAAGTGGTGGGAAAATCGTAGAAGTTGGGACAACGAATAAAACTCATTTGATCGATTATGAACGAGCGTTGACAGAAGAGACCGGTGCAGTTTTAAAAGTGCATACAAGTAACTATCGAATCGTTGGTTTTACTGAAAGTCCCGAATTAAGCGACTTGGCTGAGTTGGCCCACCAACATCATCTACCATTGATTAATGATCTAGGTAGCGGCTTGTTACTCGACATGCGTCCTTTTGGCCTGCCGTATGAACCGACCGTCAAAGAAGTTTTGGATCAGGGCTGTGATATTGTTACTTTTAGCGGCGATAAATTGCTAGGTGGTCCGCAAGCGGGGATTATTGTCGGTAAAAGTGAATACATCGAAAAGATGAAGAAGAATCAATTGTTGCGAGCTTTGCGGATTGACAAGATGACATTGAGTACATTGGAAGCGACATTGTCTTTATATCTTGATGAAAAAGAAGCAGTGGAAGCTGTTCCTACACTACACATGATCGGCCTAAGTGAGTCAGAGTGTTTAGATAAAGCCAATGAACTTGCGGAACGGTTGCGTCCGATCAGCGGCTTAAATGTGGCAATCGAAAAAGACAGCAGTAAAATCGGCGGTGGCTCTTATCCAGAACATTTACTACCGACATATGCTGTTGTGTTGAGCGGTGAACATTTTTCTGCAGATGCTTTACAAGAAAAATTACGCCTATCAGCTACACCGATTATTACCCGGATAAAAAATGACTGTAATTTCTTGGACTTGCGAACAATCGCACCCGAAGAATATTCACTGATTCAAGAAAGTTTACAGGAGATTTTTTTATAGCATCATAAATGTTTATTAGGAGGTGAAACTATTCAACCAGAAAAGAAATTAGTCGCTGTGTCACATTGTATTTTGAATCAAAATGCCGTAATTCATGGGTGGGAACGAGCACGAGGCGCATTTCCTTTTGCGATCGAGTTATTAAGTCGCGGGATTGCACTCATTCAATTACCGTGTCCAGAATTTTTAGTTTTAGGCGGAAATCGCCCGCCGATGTCTTATGAAGAATATTCTGAGTTACCAGATTTTCGTCAGAAGTGCCAAGTGATGTTACAGCCAATGATCCAACAGATTCAAGCGTATCAAGCGGAAAATTATCACTATCTTGGTGTAATCGGAATCAATGAAAGTCCGAATTGTTCTATCAGCGGGCAACGAGGAGTATTGATGGAAGAATTTTTCGCAAAGTGTCAAGAAGCTCAGCTTTCTACAAATTATTTAGAAGTCCCAACATGGTACAGTGAGCAAGATCAAGGAGCGTTTCATGAGCAGTTGCAACTATTTTTAGAACGAGGATAGTTGGTTGAATTTTAATGGGAACCGCAGTATAAAAAACTTAATAGAAATAAGGGGAAAAAATGAACAATAGTAAAGCAAGAGTAATCGCGATGTGCGCCATCGCAGTAGTATTGAATGTAGTTTTAGGTGAAGCAGTATCAATGATGAAAATTCCGTTGTTGTTTTTAGATACGATGGGGACAATTTTTATCGCAGCAAATTTTGGTATGGGATATGGGATTTTGACAGGTGTAACAACGAATTTATTAATGGGATTAATCAGTGGTCCGTTATCAATTCCATTTGCGTTGGTTAATGTCGCAGTGGCGATTGTAGTTGCCCTTATCGCTAAAAACGGATTTGGCTATAAAAAAGCCTTGATTGCAGGTGTTTTATTGGCGTTTATTTGTCCAATGATTGGTGCACCGATTCGCTTAGCCTTATTCGGCGGTTTCACTGGATCAGGAACAGATATTGTTATCATGGCCTTGAGAGCTTCAGGAAAAGAAATGATCAGTGCGACATATTGGGGCGCAGTAACGGGGAATGTCGTTGATAAGATTATTTCGTGTTTATTAGTCGCATGGTTCATCAAATTGCCGCAAATGAAACGCTTTGCAGTAAAATGAGTTTGAATAGTTTCTAAGGCTAAGGTACTTAGTCTGGAATTACCAAAATGAGCTAGTGTCAACAAGTGTTTATGTTGAGGCTGGCTTATTTTTTTGTGTCTTTTTTCAAGATGACAAATTTGTTAGTTGAATTTAGGTTCTTTCAATGGTTGATAATCTAAGATTTTTGTATAGTTACTTTAGAAAATGATAAAGGAGTCATCAATTATGAAAAAATTTTTGATTGGATTCATCAGCTTAGTTGTCATCGTCATCATTGGCGTACAAGTCGCACAAAAAGTTGTATCTAGCGGCGATAATTATTATGTTCAAATTACTACAGATGGACAACGAGTTGAGAGTAAAGATGATAATGGAAATTCTTATGTCGACTATAAATATACATTACAAGGGTATGACAATAATGGGAAGGCAAAAAAATTAACATTCAATGCAACAAAAGATCGTCCTCTGCGGAAAGAAGCATTTCTTAAAGTAACTTGGAATAAGAAAAAGGGCGTCACCTCGTATGAGGAAGTTGCACAAAAAGACGTGCCAGATAAAGCGTTAGAAAAATTAGGCTTCTAAATTCGTAGACAGATTAAAAATAATTCTTTTAACAAGAAATGAGAGTGAGAATATGGAAAAAATCGTATCAGTTAATGAAGTAAAAAAGACTTATGGAAAAGGCAATCAGAAAAAAACAGAAGCGTTAAAAGGCATCTCCTTTGAAGTTGAAAAAGGCGAATTCATCGGGATTATGGGAGCATCCGGTTCTGGAAAATCAACATTGTTGAATCTGTTAGCCACGTTGGACAAACCAACTGCAGGCAAGATTCGAATCAATCAGGCCGATGTAACAAAATTATCAGGCAATCAATTAGCCGATTTCCGCAGCCATGAGATTGGATTTATTTTCCAAGATTTCAATTTATTAGAAAATTTGACGGCAGCAGAAAATATCGCTGTACCTTTATCGCTTCAAGGGGTCAAAAGCAAAGAAATCCATCGGCGGGTAGCAAAAGTAGCTAAACGCTTATCGATTGACGGGATTTTAACTAGTTATCCTGCTCAAATTTCTGGTGGACAAAAACAACGGGTAGCAGCAGCACGTGCCTTAGTGACCCAACCGACAATCTTGCTGGGTGATGAGCCAACAGGTGCGTTGGATTCAAATAGTGCGCGGGATTTATTGGATACAATGGAAGAATTAAATCAAGAAGATCAAGTCTCAATTCTTTTGGTGACGCATGATCCATTTTCTGCAAGTTATTGTCAACGGATATTGTTCATCAAAGATGGAGTGATCTATCAAGAGGTCAAACGTGAAAATCAAACACGAGAAGCTTTCTATCGTCAGATTCTAAGCATTCTTGGAAATCTGGAACAGTAGGAGGGATTTTCAATGCTTTTAAAATTATCGCTTACTGGGATTAAAGGACGCTTACGCGACTACATCGTATTATTTTCCGGTTTAGTTGTTGCATCTGGGATTTTTTATATGTTCGAAGCAATCGCGACGAACAAAAACTTTTTAGAAAATAATTCGTTGGTGTCATCTGCTGTAATCATTTTTCATTTAGGAACGGTACTACTTTCGATCATAACGTTTGTTTATATCGTCTATGCCAATTCCTTTTTAATGACGATGCGGCAAAAAGACTATGCGATGTTTATGATGCTCGGAGCAAAAGGGCGTAAGATTGCGCAATTAATTTTTATTGAAACATTTGTCGTAGGTGTTAGCGCAACAGTCGTTGGAATTGTTTTGGGAATTGGGTTAAGTAGTGTCGTGCAACAATTATTGATCAATCAATTAGCTATCAAGATTACTCACTTCACAGCAATCAGTTCCTCAGCAACGGTCTTTACATTGCTTTTTTTCACAGCAATCTTTTTGTTAGCAGCGATAGTGAATGCTATGACCATCGTGAAAAAACCGATTTTAAGTTTATTAAAAGCTAGTGCAACTCCGCTGCCAGCTAATCGGAAACCGCTGACGTTAGTGCTCGAAGTAATCGCAGGGATCATCTTCTTAGCCATTGGTTATTTCATGATGACTCAAGTAATGAAATTAGCCTTTCTAGCACTAATCGTAGCTTTGATCACAATCATTTTAGGTACGTATTTTATGTTCCATTCGATTTTGATTTTTGTTTTAGATCTATTGAAGCGGCGAGATCGAATTGCATTAAAGAATTTAAATAATTTTACCTTGGCGCAATTGAGTTTTAGGATCCAAGATTATACACGGATTTTATCGATGGTCGCAATGCTTTTTGCTTTAGCATTAGGTGCAATCACCGTCGGATTAGGGTTTCATAATGAAATCATGAAAATGACAGAAGCTACGACCTCTTATGATTTACTATTAAATAATGGACAAAACTTTGACGCTTCAGAACTGCAGTCAATAAAACCAACGATAGATGTCGCCTATCAGCAAAAAGAAGACGCAAATACTATTTATTATGATCGTGAACAGTTTGATCAGACCCCTTTATTAGTGAAAGAATTTGGTGAGGGGCGCACGATTAAAAAAGTGCAGTATACTGGGGAAAGACTGGCTAAAGATGTGACTGCCTCAGATCAATTGCGTTCACTAGAATTACCCGATCAACGTACAAAGAACCATCAATTTGTTTCTAGTGAAGAATTTGCAGCTTTACCAGGAGAAACGACTCAATTACGTTTGATTACAGTAGCTGATTTTGCTAAAGATAAGGATGTACTGAAAGATTTAGCAAATGAAAATTTCCGCAAAAATCCTACGTTAGACAAAGAGATGGGAAGGATGGAGCAAAAGTCATTGGTTTATGAATTATACAATGCCTTGTTCTCCGGTTTTGAATTTATGGGCTTCTTCTTAGGGATTGCCTTTTTGACCATGTTAGCAAGTTGTTTAATGTTCAAAATCTTATCTGGTGCTAAAAGTGATATCCAACGGTATAGTATGTTGGAAAAAATTGGTACTCGGCGCAAACTGTTGATACAATCAATCCAAAAAGAAATCGGTATCTTATTCTTAGTCCCAGGGCTGTTAGGTGTCACCCATGTCTTATTTGGACTCCAAATGTTCAAAGCATTGCTGAGTGAACCTTACAGCAATCTATGGGTGCCTTTCTTAATCTTCTTTGTTTTATATTTTATCTATTATATATTGACGATTTGGATTTATACCGGAATCGTTATGAAACAAAAAAATTAGTAAAAAGTTGTGGCAGGAGAGCTCTCTGTCACAACTTTTTTAGTATCCACTAACGTAAAAAACAAAAAGAGGTCCCGTAATTTGTGTCTTCGGTGCATATTAATTTAATAATCGAACGATTATTTGATAAACTAAATGAGATAGAAGTAAGATCGCTAGGTCATAGAAAGCATCTTTTAAAAAGACTTGAGCATGTTGTCTTATATTTTTTGGCATGAAAAATCATCCTTTCAAGTAGTGAGAGTTTAAGTAAGATTAACTTCTAACAGTTACTTTAAATCACAAAACTTATCACGGACTTAAAAGGTACTAAGAAAAGGTAAATCAGATTATGATTTACCTTAAAACTTGTATTTATTGAAAAAGTATCTCAATTAAAAAAAGAGCGGGAGAGGTAGAGAAGTATGGTTGCTTTTGAAGGGGTCATCCAACATTTTTTTCATTCCATTGTTTTGCTGCTAAATGTTCTATCTATTTTTATTATTCTGGTAGGTGCATTTTTCTCTGTTATTAAGTTGATCCGAGAAAGAGGGACCGATTTTTCATCCGTATTACATAAGAATAAATACATCAAGGCTTATTTAGGCAGCTATATTTTATTAAGCTTGGAATTTTTGATTGTAGCGGATATCATAGAATCGATCATTAATCCAACGTTTCAAGATATTATCAAATTGGCATTGATCGTTCTTATTCGGACGATGATCTCGTATTTTTTAAATAAGGAAATTAGTGAATTTTCCGATGATTAACAAGAGATAATCAGCCTGATTGTTCAATTACTTACTGACGTTGAAAAGGATACTCCAAAATAAAACATGGGCTTTTTCTTTGAGATTTGTTATTGATTCTAGTCCGAATGAATGGTATGATTGTTTTGTTTCGGGAGTGGATGGGTTCTGGTGTTCCCTCTGGTCTTCAAAACCAGTATGAGGAGTTAAGAGCTTCTTGGGTAGGTTCGATTCCTACACATTCCCGCCAATATGAATTTAATGTCTGACAAACACTGACTTGACACCAATCTCAGCAGTGTTTGCCAGATTTTTTATTTTTGACTCTGTAAAAATCTATATGTCTAAATATTTAACAAGTTGGTCGACTGTCTCACGTGTTCTTTTATCGGTTATATGAATAGACAAATCCATAGTAATCTGGCTTCCGGCATAACCTAATTGAACTTGAACGTTAGCTAGATATATTTCTTGATTGCATCTAGTCATGAATATGATTGCTTAAAAGTACTAAGGAATTTATCGGTTTTCTTCTACATAAAATAATTTTAGGAAAGCACGTTTTTTCTGGGCATCTTTTTTATAAGATCTCCTTAAGTATCTATAAGTATGCTAAAGTATCTTTAAATAGCTACTAATATCTTGAAATACAATTAAATTCATGTAAAACGAAGGTGTAAAGAAGGAGTGATTGACATGGCAGTTATAAAGAGAGAAAGACCAGTTGTTCTGACAGGTCAGTCAGCAACAGCCTTTTTAAAGTTTAAGTTAGCAAATGAAAAAAGTACAACAACGGATTGATCTATGTGAGAAAAAGGCATAAGAAAAAAGGAAACAATCTTAGATGGAACAACGTCAAATAGTACGTATTTCGCCAGATTTTTTCATTAGTAATTAGAACACCTTGTAATTATTTTTATATAGATTCACTATTATGTTGAGTCACATTTCCCATTTAGCCATCAAATAATCCCATTTTCCTCCATTTATGATATAATCTAGGAGTCATCTCTCAGAAATGAGGGTTAGTCCGTGTGCCAGCACGGGCTTTTTTAGCTAGCATTTTAGTTCATTCCAATGATGCAAATGCTTGTTGAATCTGCCATTAAAAAATGGAAATGTAGAATCTAATCAAAAGTCACACTTTGTTCTTCTAATTGTTTGATCAGTTCTGTAACATAGGCATTTTGAAAATCTTGGCGGAAAGACTTCAGAAATTCATCAGAAATTGAATCAAAATTTTGTTCAGAATAATCGAGTAATTCTTTCGGTGTTTCGAATTCTGCAACAACAGACGCGCTGTCGAAAGAATCGGCCACGTGCAATGAAACAGATTTCATTAGAGCAATAACATCAATTTGTGTTCTTAGCATAAATTTCACCTCTTGTGTTGAGTGTAACACAATTAACGACAACTATTCGGGAAATTCCTGCTTTGCTTCTTCATGATCGTACCTCCATTAGCTAGTATGGAAGTAAATTATAGCGTAAAATAAACACTAGAAAACTTTGTAACACAACTCTTCTCATATTAGGAGGAACTAATTTGAAAAAAATATGGAAAATTATATTGGCCGTTGCTATCATTTGGATCCTATTCTGGATAGGATACCATGTAGCACTAAGCTTTTTTGGACAAATGGACATTGAGAAGATGAATCCCAAGTATTTACCTTCTTCTAGTAACTAATCTTATTTACTAAAATCTCTAGACCATAAATTAATTGGTTGTGTTGCAAAGGTTTGAAAATAGATAAACGCATCCAATTTTTGATTGATTGTCTATGCTGCTTTAAATAGATTTTCGATTTCTCCCCACGGGGAAAAGTCGAAGAGGGTGATTTTTCTTCGACTTTCTTTGTATAGTATGGAAGTAAATTATAGCGTAAAATAGACATTAGAAAAACTTTGCAACATGCCTTAAAGGAGGATTTTTATAATGAAAGAATATAAATTTGAAGCCACAATCCATGCTTCAGAAGTAGGCAAAGGTGGTGCGTACATTATTTTTCCTTATGATATCCGAAAAGAATTTAATAAAGGTCGTGTCAAAGTGCAGGCTGCTTTTGATAACGTGATGTATCAAGGAAGCATCGTCAATATGGGAGTAAAAAATGAAGACGGTAGTATCTGTTATATTTTAGGGATTCGAAAAGACATTCGAAAACAAATCAATAAAACAATCGGTGATAAGGTAAAAGTTATTATTCAAGCCATTGAGTAAAACGCCAATAATCTTTGAAAAGTTCGGATTTTAAGGTCTAAATTCAAGAAATGTCTCTTTCTTTTATGGTGATATATTGATAAATGAAGAAGAATAAAAACAGATTTGTCTCTATTTATTAAGAAAAAAGCGGAAAACTTAATATTATAAAGAATTAAAACAAATAATGTTCATGTTTCTTTGCTTTTTGTGTGTATTCATGTTAAGGTTACTAAGTAATACTTTGATATGTGACTAGGTGGTTATCTATATACTTTAAGATACTTTTTTATTACACGTCATTTTTTATTACAAATAAACACACTTGATGTGTAATTGGAGGTACTTTATATGAATAAAGGTACAGTAAAATGGTTTAATGCGGATAAAGGTTTTGGTTTTATCACTGGTGAAGATGGCAATGATGTTTTTGCTCATTTCTCAGCAATCCAAGGCGAAGGATTCAAATCTTTAGAAGAAGGTCAAGCAGTGACTTTCGATGTTGAAGAAGGCCAACGTGGCTTACAAGCTTCAAACATTGTAAAAGACTAAGAATTATTTTATCGACAGATGATAAAAAGAAGATCGGAAACGATCTTCTTTTTTTTAATAGTTGAAGGAGGATATTCAAATGGCAAACACCTATGGATTCAAATCCCCACAACCCTCTTTTTTAGGGGAACGCTTCTCGATAGGACAGGAAGTGTTTTTCGAATATAAAAAGGAAACGCAACTAGGAATTGTAAAGAATAAACTGAATAATTCCGCCGTCGTTAAAATCATAAAAAGCGAAACAGCTGACCTAATAGATTTTACAACGGTCATTAGTTATGGTGATCTAGTCGATCCTAAAACCAATTTCTAAAAACAGCCCTAAAAATAAACGACCTTAGCTTTTGCTAAGGTCGTTTATTTAGTGAACAGGTCGTCACTATGAGTTTTATGGGAAGAAAATGCCTGACAGAAAACGAATGTTATTTTTTAGGCAGACCGTCTTTGATAATCGCTCTAATTTCAGCAATGCCTCTTTTTGTATCAAATTTCATTCATCCAATAAGTACGATCAATCGGCTCAACAAAAATTTCAAATGCGATGGTTTCTTCTTCAATTATATGAGTAATCCCATGTATCAGAAAAAACTTATCTGGTTGTCTGAGTTGTAACGTCTCACCCACGCGAGGGATCAACGGAAGTTCAATCACTCGTTCTTCTTTCCGAGTGAGAATATTTTTTAAACTAGCTTTATACATATCCTTTCCTCCATTTACAATGTGTACCACAATTCATAGTGTAACACAGAAAGAGCAAATAGTATGGAGAAAAAAAGAAGCAAAAAAGGGCAGGAGTCAATCAATGGAGCCGAAAAAGAACAACCGATTCATTGTCTTTTTCTTATTTGGAAGGGAAAGTTCTCTTTTTTAGATAAATAAAAAAAGCCGTCGTAGGGCAACGACGGCTGGAGTCCTGGGAAGGAACTCGAATAAACAAATGAACTACTGTTACCATAACGGAAAGCAAAAATAGATACAAGAAAAATGCTCAGAGAACAGCAAAATATTTCTGGATGTTGAATGGCATACTTGTCTGACTCTTTGATGGAATCAGAATCACTCAAGCTCTATTAAAAAAAATCTATTATTTGTCAAACATATGATTCAAAGAAGTTGTTATTGAAAAATTCAAGATTCTTCTAGCTGAGAATTCTTGAAACTGAGACGAGAAATTGGTTTCGTTTCACAGATTTCCGATTTTCCTTTATAATTTAATAAAGGAGGCGGTTACAATGGTTAGTGAGTACAGAAATATTTTAGTAGCAGTCGATGGATCGGAACACTCTGAACGTGCTTTTGATGAAGCCGTTGAAGCAGCTAAACGTAATGAGGCTAAACTGAATGTTATTTCAATCATCAACGACAGCGAGCTTTCAACAAGTGCTTTTTCTTTTAGTAAAATTTATGCGGCAGAAAAAGAACAGGTTGAAAAGGAACTATTGAAAAAAATTCATGATGCCTCTAGTAAAGAACTAGATAATGTAGAGCCTTTCGTTGAGTTGGGCAGTCCAAAAGAAAAAATTATCGAATTTGCTAAGGACAACGAGATCGATATGATTTTTCTTGGAGCCACAGGAAAAGGCGAGATCCGATTAGCGCGAATCGGTTCTACTGCGGCTTATGTCGTAAATCACGCGCCGTGCAGTGTGACCGTCATTCGTTGAGGACAATCTTTTAATAGATTTACTAAATAGGAGGGACTACTATGGACAGCAAATATAAAAATATTATGGTAGGTGTCGATGGATCAGATCAATCAGAAGGAGCTTTTTTTGAAGCAATCGGTGCAGCAAGACGGAACGAAGCAAAATTGTATGTCGTTCAAATAATCGATGATTCTAGTCTGCTTATAAATAGTGCACAACCGATGAATGAGATTTTAGCAGAAGAATCCGAGCGGGCGAAACAATATTTAGAAAAATTAGCAGAACGCGGGCGCTATCAAAATATGGAGATTATTCCCTATATTGGAAATCCTAAACGGGCACTGACAGAAGAATTACCGCAAAAATACGAGATTGATTTGATTTATGTCGGAGCAACTGGGAAAGGACGATTCCAACGCTTATTAGTTGGTTCTACTAGTGGTTATATCGTAAATCACGCACCTTGCAACGTCATGGTGGTGAGATAGAATAAAAAGCTGTGACAATTTGTCGCAGCTTTTTTAACTACGCGTGTATTTTTATAGTTAGAACCAGCTGGTTCCAGAGACTCTTAGTTGATTAGAAATAAAAAAGGCACCTACCGTGGATTCACAGCAGGTGCTTTTAACGCAAATTCGCGTCTTTCATTGGGAAGTCACTCCTAATTCGTTTTTTGCAATTCTTGTACCGCTTTTTCAATCGTTACGCCAGTTGCTACATGTTTTTGATTGTTCTTATCAAAAACAACAAAAAGATTCAAATCAGTATCCAGTGTGACACGGTATTGCATATTTGTGTTATCGAATGTCATAATCATTCTCCTTTCTTATTGTGACGAAAGGCAACTATTACGTTGATAACGAAATTCCACTTATTAATGTAACACAGAAAACGAAATTCTACTAACAAAAAGTTTGTAAACGCTTCAAGGAGAGTGTAGTTTATCAAATCTTTAATAATTGTTCTTTTAAAGACCAAAAAGATTAAAATTTCAGTAATCTGATCATCTTTCTTTGTTGTTTTTCTTACGAGAATATATACTTTGTAACAGACTCTAACTAATAGGTGATGCTATGAAGAAAAAATTGATTTTACTCTCACTACTCTCGCTTTTTATCATAGGGATTGGTGGAGCATGTTATTTTCCTAAAGAAAAAAATGAGCTTGTCGAACTGATCGAAGAATCACAGCCCAAAGAGACACTAAAGTTAGATGTTCCTTTGGAAAGTCAATTTTCAGGTGACGCGCTGGATAACGGGTGTGAAGTTACTGCGTTGTCCATGTTATTGCGTTACTATGGCTATGACACAAATAAAAATAAATTGGCGAATGAATTGGATTACCAGCCGTTATATACAGAATCTGGTAAGCATGGCAATCCTCACTTAGGATTTGTTGGTGATATCACTGGCGGGGACGAGGCGATGGGTGTTGCTGTTGAACCAATCGCAAAATTAGCTAAAAAATATGTCACGGACACTTACCAAGTCGTCTCAAGTAAAAAAACATCATTCAATGAGATTATGAAAATTGTAGCTGATAATACGCCAGTTTGGATTGTAGCGACAGTAGATTTTCAAGTTCCAACAGACAATGATTTTATATTGTGGGAGACCGATCAAGGAAGTATGTATGTTACACCATTGATTCATGCAGCGGTTATCACAGGTTTTGATCGTACAAAAAAGATTGTTTATGTCAATGATCCATATGGTCATAAAAATCGGCAAGTTTCTTGGTCAGACCTTGAAAAAATCTATAATCAGACCAATCAACAATCGCTTTACTTGGAAAAGAAATAAGTTATATTTTCACTTCGAATAATTCGAGGTGTTTTTTTGTTTATTAGCGATCAGCCATTGTCACACATCAATCAAGAAACAGTTGTCAAAAAAGTTATTTATTTTAGCTTGACCTTTACGTTGCGTCAAGGTGTAAGCTGTTTTTGTCAGGGAGCAATCGAATTATTGAATACAATTAGTAAGTAGCCAATTATGCCGATGATTGTGCTAAAATTGGCTAAAAAATCGATAAAGTACACAAGATAGAAGGGAAAAGATGGAATATACAATCAAACAAATCGCGGAAATTTCCGGTGTGAGTACGAGAACATTACGATTTTATGATGAACGTTCATTGTTGAAACCGGCTTTTTTGAGCGAAGCTGGTTATCGAATATACACCGAAAAAGAAGTTGACCGCCTGCAGCAAATTTTATTATACCGGTCAATGGGACTGCCGTTAAAAACAATCAAAGAATTGATCGATCGTCCTGATGAAAAAATTCAAGAGACATTGCTTGAACAAAGGAACCAACTAGAACAAAAACGGCAAGAGTTGGATCATTTACTACAAGTTCTTGATGACACACTACGTTATTATAAAGGAGAGATCACAATGACTAATAAAGAAAAATTTGACGCATTTAAGCAAGAGAAATTAGCAGAGAATGAAGCAAATTATGGACAAGAAATTCGTGAAAAATATGGAGAGAAATCTGTAGAAGAATCCAATCGAAAATGGCAAAATATGAGTGAAGCCGACTATCAAAAGATGCAGCTTATTGAACAGACACTAATTGATAAGCTGACACAATATTTAGTTGCAGAAGAGCTTCCCAGTCAATTAGCAGAAGAAATTTTTTCTTTGCATAAATCATGGCTGCAGTTTAGCTGGAAAGAATACTCCGGTGAGGCACATAAAGGACTAAGCGAAATGTATTTGGCAGATGAACGCTTTATTCATTATTATGATGATAAAAGTGGTCATGGTGCCACAGAAGCGTTGTATCAAATCATCCAACATTATGCTTAATCAGCCACTTTACTTATTGAAGAAGAGTTGTGATTGTTTTGTCACAACTTTTTTTACATAAATCGAAAATGCTGAATACGGGTGATAATCAAGAAATCTATACAATAAAAATCAAAAAAAGAAATAAAAATATTAAAATATGATTAAAAATACTGTTGTGTTTGATTTTTCCAAAATCTTTCTCAATACCTTGATACTTAAGGATTCTATGACTTTTTTCTTATTATACGAAAAAAAAGCGAGCAGAAACCGCTTTATAATTACTGTACAAAAATGCCTCTGATTCGATACAATGAAGAAAAGGGGGGCTTATTATGAAAGAATCATACGAAAAAATACTGGTCGCAGTCGATGCATCTGAACAAGCGCGTCATGCATTCCAAGAGGCAATCAGAGTTGCTCGGAGAAACCAAGCACAGTTGTATATCTTGATGGTATCAGACACCAATCATTTAGGAACTGAACCTTATGCGGTGGATCATATCATCAAAGAAGCACATAAAGCATCTAGTGCGGTTGTAGAATCATTAGAAGAAACAATCCCAGAAGATATTTCCTATACTACGGCCATGGAAGATGGAAATCCAAAAGCGACCATCGTGACTTATGCAGAAGATCAAGGAATCGATTTGATTTTGATGGGCGCCACAGGAACAGGAACTTTTTCGCGGCTGTTATTAGGTTCAACGACAGCGTATGTTGTTAATAATGCACCTTGTAATGTAATGGTCGTTCGATAATTAATCAACAGAAGAAGAGGCAGCGACAGATGGTTGCAGCCTCTTCTTTTTTGTCTATATTTTTCTACTGACGATCAAGCTTTTTCTGTGTATGGATACCTTTGAAAATAAGTTCATCGTTTTTTCGTTCAAATTGAAAATAGATGTCCTTTTTGCGACCAGTTTTTGTAGCTGGAATAACAAAGTAATCACGGTCTTCCGCATCCATCTTAGTAGTGATTTGATTTAAAAACAAGGCTAAAGGAAGCGAATCTTTTACTAAGGAATCATACGTTCGATAAAAAATTTCAACAGAGTCTGGACTAATCATGGACATGGTTATCACCTCATTAATAGTATACGAACATTTGTTCGAAAAGTAAAGTTGCTAGCAAACGTTTCTTTTAAATAAATTACGCAAAAAAAAGAAACCTCTATGCTATAGCTAGAAGTTTCCCATTGATTATTTTATTAAAATAAAATAGATAGCGAGCCAAAAAAACAGGCAGGCCACGAAAATCAAGCGATGGATGATATGTTTTGGTTGACGATACAGCCAATTGTAAAATTTTTTCATAAAATAATCCTTTTTCCTCTTGTCTCTAACAAAAATGCTACCGCAAGATGAGAAGAAAGTAAAGGATAAAAAAACAACACACCATAACTTTTGCAGGTGTGTTGAGTTCAAATGTGGACGGCTGGAATCGAACCAGCACCTCTATCTTAAATGCGGACTACATCACTGAACGAGTAAAACACCAAGTTCATCCACATTCATAAGTATACTGAAGTCAGTTTTTTTTGAAAGGAACTGGAGAGTAATTAAATAAATTTTATACTTTATTTTTTTTTGAGGAATCTTCGGCGAATTCTTTAGCAATAATCCAGCCATAACTTTCCGTAATGGCCGCTGCGGTGGAACCGTTGATGACAGAACCCGCAATCGGAAGTTTCCCAACTAAGAAACGCGTGGTCATTTGTCCGGCTTTTTGAGCTAAAAATTGGGTAGCCAGTGATTTTGCGACACCTTCTTCTAGTTTCATATGAAAAATTTTTCCTAGACTAATTACCATCGCAGTTTGGATTGGCAATAAAACTGTTGCATCAGGGACAGGAAATTGTGCCATCCCTGCACCAACTATTGCTGCAGCAGTCGAGGCGCTGTGGATGATGAGATGGGCTTTTTTTCGTTGGACGTTGTTCATGATAGATTCTCCTTATTTTAGTCAAATCTCTTTTTATAAAGAGTATGGTATATTTCTTAGATGAGCAGTTAAGTCAATATTTTATTGGTTGATAAAGTTTAGCACCTAGAGATAAAAAGAACAATTTTTTTCCACATCTTTTAAGCTGGTTTAATTTTTGAAAAGTAAAAAAATAAAGAGAAATAGTTATTTCTATTTTTAGTAATTATGGTAGAATGATAGACTATGATTGAAAGGGGCGGCAAAGATGGTTGATGAATATAAAAATATTTTAGTTGCTGTGGATGGCTCCGCGCAATCCAAAAAAGCATTTGATGAAGCAATCAATATCGCAAAAAGAAATAAAGGGAAATTGACCTTAGCAACAGTTATTGATACGGCTAGTTTTAGCGGAACAACCGGAGGAAATTCGATTCCATTGATGCAAGAAGTCCGAGAAAAGGCCCAGAGGATCATTGCGGAATTAGAACATCATCGTATCGCAGAAGAACAAGAGGTCCATTTGACTTCCCAGATTATTGCAGGAAATCCAAAACGAGAGCTTGTGGAATTAGCAGGGAAATTGGAGACAGATCTGATCGTGATGGGGGCA
Organism: Enterococcus dongliensis; assembly: GCF_005405225.1. GTDB lineage: Bacteria > Bacillota > Bacilli > Lactobacillales > Enterococcaceae > Enterococcus_A > Enterococcus_A dongliensis. The sequence goes on along the minus strand of NZ_BJDQ01000012.1, from coordinate 9,663 downwards.
ACGGGGTTAGGTGCGCTATCGTTGTTATTTGTTGGTTCGACCACTGCTTATGTAGTGAATCAGGCACCATGTAATGTCATGGTAGTAAAATAATCAAAAAAACGTCTAACATGAAAAGTCAGACGTTTTTTTCATCAAGAGTCATAATCAATTCAGTTCCATCGTCATAGACATACATGACTTTAGGAAATTCTACGTCTTCGTAGTCCTGAACATACGGTGCAGTAATCCCGTCAGAAAAATAAGGCTCACTTTGGGAATAGACGAGACTCAATGTGTGTGCTATTTTATTTTTGAAGAAATGAAAGCGCTGTGGGGATGTAAGCGGTAATCCTTTAGAAGGTCGCATGAAGATCATGTGCCAAATCTCTTGCTGCATGTGTTCAGGGACAAGATCAAAAGGGACCGTACTTTTTCGTGATTTCGTTGGTTCAAACATTTTTATCAGTCCTTTCTGTGCTTTATCATATCAGGTTTTATTGAGAAAAAAAGCAAAAATAATCAATTTTTGCAGATTCAGTTCGTCGGAACAGTTTTTTTAGGATAAAGATGATAAGGTAAAGAGAAGAAGTAAAAATAAGTTATGTTGCCAGATGTACCAGAAAAATAAAAGAATAAAGTTTAGGAGGGGTTTTAAAATGGATAAGAATATGGAGACTTTGTTAGCTAATGCCGACACATTTACGCTGACTACGATTGATAATCGCGGATTCCCGCATATGATTGCTGTTTCACCACCACTTGAACGAAATGGGTTCTACTATTTTAAATTTTATATCAACGGTGATGGACGAACGGCCGAAAATATCCGTCATAATCGTACCGGCAGCCTCTTTTGTTTTGACAAAGATCAACATGAAAGTATTGCGTTGAAAGGCTATTTGTTTGCGGAAGAGTTAGTAGAATATAAAAAATTAGCTGCACAACTAAATGAGTTCCAAAAAGATTTAAATTATGAAAATCCAGTGATCGCTGTTTTTGAAACATTGAGTGTTAAACACTACAAACAAATGCATAGCGAATTTTTGGACATTCCTGAAAAATAAAAAAACCATCCCTTTGGTTAAAGGGATGGTTTTTTTGTCTGGTCACAACTACCGATTTCACTAATATAGACTTGGATTATTCGTTAAAATATAGAGAAATTTTAGTGCAAAATAAAGAAAGATATTTAAAAAAAAAAAGAGAGGATTTACCATTAAATTTCTATTTTATGTAAAGAAGAAGAGTGATAAACTCTAAGTAAACGTTTGCACATGCAAGTTTTTTGAAGACACAAAAAAAGCGCCGAAACAGCGCCACTTTAAAAGTTGATTACGGACTAAGCCTTATTTTAACTCACTATGTTGTTTTGAAAACTTCCAACAAATTCATTATAACAAGAATAGAGAAAAAGTAAAAGTCTAAATCAAAAAAATCATTTGGGGAGGACACAATGAATAAAGATTATACAATTGGACTAGATATTGGAACAGCCTCAGTTGGCTGGGCAGTTCTAGATCCGAACTACGATTTGATCAAAAAAAATATGAAAATCAAAGGAAACGGTTCAAAGAAAAAAAGTAAAAAGAATTTTTGGGGTGTTCGTTTATTTGAAGCAGGAGAGACTGCTGAAGGAACAAGGATGAAGCGAACTGCACGCAGAAGATACACACGCAGACGCAATCGAATTCGCTATCTACAAGAAATTTTTCAAATAGAAATGGCTAAAGTTGATAAAAATTTTTTCTATCGCTTAGATGACAGTTTTTTAGTTCCAGAAGAAAAAAGAAATGAGCGTCATCCAATTTTTGCAACGTTGGAAGAAGAGATTGCTTATCATGAGCAGTTTCCAACGATTTATCACTTACGAAAATATTTGGCTGATGCATCTGAACAGGTTGACTTACGCCTGATTTATTTGGCATTAGCACATATTGTCAAGTTTCGAGGGAATTTTTTAATTGAAGGGAAGTTAAATATCGAAAATTCTTCCGTGAAAGAAACTTTTAGAACTTTTATCCAGGCATACAATCAAACATTTAACACTCAGGAGAACATCTGTGAATCGACTGATATAGAAAAAATCAGTGTGCTGCTACAGGAGCGTTTATCGCGTCAGAAAAAAGCAGAAAACGTACTTAAGTTGTTTCCTGAAGAAAAAACCAATGGAATCTTTATGCAATTTCTAAAAATGATTGTTGGCAATCAAGGAAGTTTTAAAAAATATTTTCAATTGGATGAAGAATTTAAATTGCAATTTTCTAAAGACGAATATGAAGACCAACTAGAGGGTCTTTTGGCTTCGATTGGAGATGAGTACGCAGAAGTTTTTGCTGACGCCAAAACTGTTTATGATGCAGTGGAATTATCGGGTATTTTGACCGTGAAAGATTTAAGTACCAAAGCAAAACTGTCAGCAAGTTTAGTGAAACGTTATGAGGATCATAAAGCCGATTTAGAAAAATTTAAAAGTTTTATTCGAAAAGAATTGCCTGATAAATATTTTGAAGTATTTCGAGACGAACAGAAGAAAGGCTATGCTGGGTATATTGAAAATAGTGTGACGCAGGCTGATTTTTATAAATATTTGGAGAATTTACTCAAAAATGTAGAAGGAGCTGATTACTTTTTAGATAAGGTTAGAAAAGAAGATTTCTTAAGAAAACAACGGACATTTGATAATGGAGTGATACCACATCAGATTCATTTGGAAGAATTGCAGGCAATTATTGGCAAGCAAAAGCATTATTATCCATTTTTAGCAGAGAATCAAAGCAAGATTGAACAAATCCTTACTTTTCGTATCCCTTATTATGTTGGACCTCTAGCCAAAGGAAACAGTCGGTTCGCTTGGTCGAGTCGAAGAAACGAAGAGGCGATTACACCATGGAATTTCACGGAAATCATCGATGAAGGAAAATCAGCGACCGCTTTTATAGAAAAAATGATTAATTATGACAGTTATTTGCCACAAGAAAAAGTGCTGCCAAAGCATAGTATGCTCTATGAGAAATATATGGTGTTTAATGAATTGACCCGAGTATCGTATGTCGATGATCGAGGAGAGATACAATATTTTTCAAGTATTGAAAAACAAGAGATATTTAACGAATTGTTTAAAAAGAATCGTAAAGTCGACTGCAAGCTACTTGAGAAGTTTTTGAAAAATCATTATATGATTGAAACTGCTGAGATCAAGGGGGTTGAGCAGCGGTTTAATGCAAGTTATGGCACATATCAGGACTTGATAAAATTAGGAGTCAGCCAAGAGATATTGGATGATCCGGCAAATGAAGCGTTGTTTGAAGAAGTCATTAAAATTTTAACGGTTTTTGAAGATCGGAAAATGATCAGAGAACAACTAAGTAAATTTGATTCTTATTTTGATCAAAATATTCTTAAGAAATTAGTGCGACGACACTATACCGGTTGGGGACGTCTATCAGCAGAACTGATCAATGGGATTCGAGATAAACAATCAAAGAAAACTATTTTAGATTACTTGATGCGCGACGATGATTTTCCTAGAAATAAAAATCGTAATTTGATGCAGTTAATCAACGATGAGATGCTATCCTTTAAAGAAATTATTGAGCAACATCAATCCGTTGATCAATCAGCAGATTTACATGAAATCGTCAAAGAGCTTGCAGGCAGTCCAGCAATCAAAAAGGGTATTTTGCAAAGTCTAAAAATTGTTGATGAAATCGTGGGGATTATGGGATACCCACCTAGAAATATTGTAGTAGAAATGGCTCGAGAGAATCAGACAACGAATGCAGGAAGAAACAAGTCACGCGCTCGACAAAAAGTGTTGGAAGATGCGATGAGAGAACTCGGTAGTAATATTTTGAGAGAATATCCTTTAGATGGTGTGAATTTAAGAAGCGATCGGTTATTTTTATATTATTTACAAAATGGAAAGGATATGTATACCGGAGATGAGTTGGACATCAATAAACTTGCTCAATATGACATCGATCACATTATTCCACAAAGCTTTATCAAAGACAATTCCATCGATAATATCGTTTTAGTTAGTTCAAAGGAGAATCGAGGAAAATCTAACGATGTCCCAAGCGAGAGTGTCGTAAATAAAATGATCAGTTATTGGGAGAAATTAAAAAAAGCCAATCTGATGAGTCAGCGGAAATTTGATAATTTGACTAAAGGAGTTAGTGGAGGATTACGCGAGGCGGATAAAGCACATTTTATTAAGCGACAATTAGTTGAAACACGCCAAATTACCAAGCATGTCGCCCGAATTTTACATCAAAAATATAATGCCAATGAAGAGCATACGACCAGAGTCATTACTCTAAAATCAGCTCTGACCAGTCAATTTCGTCAGATTTACAAACTGTACAAAATCCGTGAAGTGAATGACTACCATCATGCTCATGATGCCTATTTAAACGGTGTTGTTTCGCAAGCTTTACTGAAAGTTTATCCACAGCTTGAACCAGAATTTGTTTATGGCGAGTATCACAAATTTAACTTGTTTAAAGAGAATAAGGCAACTGCTAAGAAAAATTTCTATAGTAATCTAATGCTTTTTTTCGAAAGTAGTCAAAAAAAAGTTGACGAAAATGGTGAAATTCTTTGGGATCAGAAAAATATCTCAACGGTTAAAAAAGTAATGAACTATCGACAAATGAACATTGTAAAGAAACCCGAAATTCAAACGGGAGGATTTTCTAAAGAATCAGTTTTGCCAAAAGGAGATTCACCGAAGCTGATTTCAAGAAAAAATGATTGGGATCCTAAAAAATATGGCGGCTTTGATAGCCCAAATATCGCATATTCAGTCGTTATCACTTATGAAAAAGGAAAACAGCAAAAAGTCACAAAAGCGATTGTGGGAATCACCATTATGGAACGAAAGAGGTTTGAAGAAAATCCACAGAAATTTCTAACTGAAAAGGGCTATAATAATCCACAAGTTATAGCAAAATTACCAAAATACACTTTATATGAGTTAGAGAATGGTCGCCGACGATTAGTTGCTAGTGCCACCGAAGCACAAAAAGGCAATCAAATGGTTTTACCAAGTCATTTGATCGAATTACTTTACCATGCGAAGCATTATGAAGAAATAGACGGGAAAAGTTTGAAGTATCTAATAGATCATAAGCCGATGTTTACTGAACTGTTTGAGATAGTGAAACAGTTTGCTAAAAACTATACATTAGCGGATAAAAATTTGCAGAACTTAGAAAGTCTATTTAAAGAAAATCAAGATGCCGATATCAAATTAATTGCTCAATCTTTTTTGAATTTAATGCAATTTAATGCAATGGGCGCACCAGCAGATTTCAAATTTTTTGATACAACGATTCCTCGTAAACGTTATACAAATATAAGAGAACTTTTAGCTGCAACAATTATTAATCAATCGATTACGGGTCTATATGAAACTCATTGGAAATTAGGTGAATAGTTATGGGTTGGCGAACGATTGTGGTAAATACGCATTCAAAATTAGCCTATAAAAATAATCATTTAGTCTATAAATCAGCTTCTCAAACTGAAATGATCCATCTATCGGAAATCGATGTCTTACTTTTGGAAACTACGGATATTATGATTACAACGATGTTGATAAAACGCTTAGTTGATGAAAATATTTTGATTTTATTTTGTGATGATAAACGTCTGCCTATTGGCAAGTTGCTACCTTTTTATGGTCGTCATGATAGTAGTTTACAATTAAGCCGACAATTGAATTGGACCTTAGAACAGAAGGGGATTGTTTGGACAGAAATTATTTCACAAAAAATCTTGAATCAATGTCAAGTTTTAATGGAACTAGAGTTTCAAGAAAAAACAAAAGCATTAATCAATTTACACAATGAGCTTGAGATTTTTGATTCATCAAATCGAGAAGGACATGCGGCTAGAATTTATTTTAATACGTTATTTGGTAATGATTTTTCACGAGACAGCGAAAATGCAATCAATGCAGGATTAAATTATGGTTATACTTTATTGATGAGCATTTTTGCCAGAGAAATCGTTAAATGCGGTTGTATGACTCAATTTGGGCTGAAACATGCTAATCAGTTTAATGATTTTAATTTAGCCAGTGATTTGATGGAGCCGTTTCGCCCAATTGTTGATCAAATTGTTTATGCAAATCGTACTGACGAATTTAAGGTAATCAAACGTGCGATTTTTGAATTATTTACCAACCAATATGTTTACAATTCTAAGACAATGTTTTTGACAAATATAGTCAGTGATTATACAAAAAAGGTAGTTAAAGTATTGAATGAAGAATCAGAAAGGATTCCAGAGTTTAGGATATGAGTTATCGCTATATGAGGATGATATTAATGTTTGATATGCCGACTGAAACAGCTGATGAAAGAAAAGCATATCGTACTTTTCGAAAATTTTTATTAAGTGAAGGTTTCATCATGCATCAGTTTTCAGTCTATAGTAAAATTCTGTTAAATGGGACAGCATCTAAGGCAATGATTGCACGGCTAAAACAAAATAATCCCAATAAGGGCCTGATTACCTTGCTAACAGTGACTGAAAAACAATTTTCACGAATGGTTTATTTAAATGGTCAGTATGACACTTGTATTGGAAATACGGATGACAGAATTGTTTTTTTAGGGGATAATTATGATGAAACTTAATTTTGAAATGTTAGATCAGCCGATCGAACTAAATTCTGCTACGATTTTAACAGTAGAAGACACTAAAATTTTCGCCCTATTAACAAAATATTTTTATCAATATCAGGATGAATCCGAATTACGATTATTTGATGATAAGCAAAAATCAATCAAACCCTCAGAACTAATGCTAGTCACTGATGTATTAGGATATGATATTAACTCAGCGGCTACATTGAAGTTGATTTATACAGATTTAGAGCTACAATTAAATGAAAGACCAGAAGTAAAATCGATGATTGACAAGCTGACTGCAACAATCAGTGAACTAATCGGCTATGAGTTATTGGAACATGAACTAGATTTAGAATGTGATGAGATCACTATCATTGAATTATTTAAAGCATTAGGAATCAAAATTGAAACAACTAGTGATTCAATTTTTGAAAAATTAGTAGAAATTGTTCAAGTTTTCAAAAACTTAACAAAGAAAAAATTGTTGGTTTTCATTAATGTATGCTCCTATTTGACAAAAGAAGAATTAGTAGAGTTAAACAATTATATTTCTTTATACAATACGACTGTTCTTTACTTAGAGCCAAGACAAGTAGCAGAGACTGATCAATATATTTTAGATGAAGATTATTTCTTAAATTTTGTATTGGGAAACTAGATTCAATGCGTTCTTTGATAATAAAATATAAATAATGAATGAGGCATTCAAAACTGAAATCTTGCTATGGATGAGTGGCGCGATTACGAAATCTTTGAAAACCAAATTGGTCTACGAGGTTTTAGAGCTATGCTGTTTTGAATGCTTTCAAAACAAATTTCACGGTCTTCATTAGGAACAAACTGTTTTAGAGCTATGCTGTTTTGAGTATCTATCCAATATAGATAAATTATTTAATATTTTAGGGTGTATTTTCCTGCTGTTTAATAGTTGTTAAACATAAAAAAATACCAATCCCAAAAAATTAGATTTTTTGAAATTGGTTTGAGTGAGATAGGGCCTTAAGCTGTTAATTTTTTACATCAACGATATTAGTAAGCGGTAAAGTCTCTGCTTCTTCATACTGGAAATTTGTCGTATCGTATTTGAAATTGTATTTATTTCCTAAAAAGTATTTCGCAATGTGTAATGTGCGGTCACTGGAGCGTTCAAGATTTGAGCTGATATCAATCAGTAGGACACCGTCTGCTGCACGACCTTCACCTTTAGTCATCAAGCGGATATATTTTTTTCTAAGCAATTCGACTAGTTGATTGATTTCTTCTTCACGATACAGCATTTTTTGAGCGAGCGCCATGTCGTCGTTTTCTAAAACTTGCAAGGCATTGTATATGTTTTTCAAAACCTTATCAAAAAGTTTTTCAAGATCTTCATCTTGTAGTAAGAAAGTCTGACGACTGCTCGTTGTTTTGGCTTTATTTTTTTTGTCTTTTGCTCGTTGTTTTTCTTCAAGAGCAATAGATTCTTCCACATAGCGAATAATATTCATAGAATGATCGCCGATGCGTTCGAAATCTTTAGTAAATTCTAATAGCATCGCTTGTTCTTGACTTTCTAACGGTGAAAGTTCCGCTGTGGATATTTTTACTAGATACTCTGTTAGCTCGACATCACATTGATTGATGGCTTCTTCATACTGTAAGACATCATCATGCCATTCTTCTTTATTGTCGTGATAATATTTGCGTGCTCCTTTCAAAGAAGAAAGAACGTAATTTCCCATCTGAATAATTTCTCCTTTGGCTTGTTCGATTGCCATTACTGAGGAGGTGTGGATGACAGCTTCGCTTAACGTAACTGGCCGAATGTTCAAATTCTTTTCGCTGCCAGGAACGATTTTTTTTACTAAAAATTCGATCTGAGCAATGAACCAGAATTGAATCGCCAGATTAGAAATATTGAAAAGTCCGTGAGCAAAAGCGATTTGCATCGCCGGATTCAATCCTAACGATTGGGCAAATAAAGTGACGAGTTGGGTGAATGGTCCCAGCAATAAAGTAAAGATTATTGCGCCGACTAAATTGAATATTACATGAGATGCGGCTGTTCGTTTTGCCGCGATACTGGCCCCTAAGCAGGCGATGATTGCAGTGATTGTTGTACCGATGTTGTCACCAAAAAGAATCGGTAACGCAGCCGTTAAAGTCACACTGCCTTGCATATATAATTGTTGTAAGATACCGATTGTCGCACTAGAACTTTGTAATACCATCGTTAATAAGGTTCCAATACCTACACCTAATACAGGGTGATGGGAGACCCGAATCATTAATTCATTAAATTGGGGAAGGTCCTTAAGGGGATCCATTGCGCCGCCCATTAATTTTAACCCATAAAAAAGTGCGCCGAATCCAAAAAGAATTTGTCCAATCGATTGTAAAGAGCTTCGTTTAGCAAAAAACAACAAGATTGCTCCTGTACCGATAATAGGTAGAGCATACTCGCTTAAATTAAAACCGATGATGAAAGCGGTGACAGTCGTTCCTACATTTGCCCCCATAATTACTCCGATTGCTTGTTTCAAGGTCATAAAACCTGCACTAACAAGTCCCACAGCTAAAACAGTTGTTCCTGAACTACTTTGAATCAAACCAGTTACGATAATTCCTGCTAAGACTGCGCGAAAAGGTGTTGAAGTAAACCGATTTAAAATCTCACGTAATCGATTTCCGGCAGCCTTTTGTAACCCATCTCCTAGGTATTTGATTCCGAAAAGAAAAATTCCTAATCCACCTAAGAAAGTAAAAAGCATTTCTTGATAAGACATCTTGCGTCCTCCGCTAGTTAAATTTATACATACTATTACCAAAATAATAGATTTCTAAGCAAAAGAAAAGGCTTTTATTAAAAAACTCATGAATTTTTTTTAAATACGAGGGAGTTAGTATGAAAGAAAAATTATAGAAGAAGTCTGCAAAATTCTTTTGTAATTTTCTATATTTTCGGCTACTCTTAAAGAGAGCTCTTGGTGTTAGTATCAAATCTTAGACAACTTTTCGTAGAGACAGAAATAAATTAAACTTATCTACGAGAGGATGGATT
>NZ_BJDQ01000011.1 GCF_005405225.1 Enterococcus dongliensis | reverse complement strand
AAATCCATCCTCTCGTAGATAAGTTTAATTTATTTCTGTCTCTACGAAAAGTTGTCTAAGATTTGATACTAACACCACGTTTTCATCTGAAATATTCTCCTTAAAACATGTTTTAACACATATATTTTATTGTGTAAATGTAAATAATTCGATTCTGAAGGCTAAGGGATGAATGAGTGATTTCACCTGCGGTGCGGTTGCCCTTGCTTCAGAATATTACTCCTTCTCTTTGGGCTTTGACGATTCATTCAATCCTTTATGTTCAGCAGTCGTATTGTCCTTTGTTTGCTTCTTTCATTCGCAAAGCTTTTAAACGAGAGTCGTAAATAAATGGTGATAAATCGTATTCATGGCTAACTTTCTATTAAAACTTGAAATTATTAGAGGAATTTTACAAAAGCAAGCGCTTCACCTTATAGTTAGTTTAAAGGAGGGGATATCCTATGAAAAAAATTTGTTTTGTGTTAACTGTTAGTTCTGGTATTAACTATGGTTCTGTTTCTGCATTTCCATTAATTAAGAATAATGGTGATTTAAAGAAGTACTTTTCAAAATATTATGACGTTTCTATTGATTATATTAAGGATAAGGATGTAGTTGATTTTTTAGTGGTCCCAAAACCATTTGCACCTTTCGAAAATGAGAATAATCTTCCAATTATTGAAGTACCCACAATATTATTTATGAAAAAGGATTATAAAGAAATTAAATCTTATGTTGATGCTTACTTCAATAATGAGCATCAAAAATAGTTTTTCTAAGTAAAAATTTCAACAGTAATAGAAAAAATTATCATAGATAAGCGCTATGGTAATTTTTTTCTATTATCTGATGAAAACAATAGGTATTATGTAAAATCTGAAAAGTTAGCACAAGAACAAGAAAATCGCGTCGATATGCTTGAAAAGGTAGAACAATTCAAAAATGAGAATGAATTATTTCAAGATGTTCACGTAGTTGGTAGAACGAGTTATGCGACTATTGAAGCAAAAACCAGTGTAAATAACCTGCAGTATTTCAAACAACAGCTAGTAGAACTGGAGGAACAAAATGAGAAAGCCAAAGCCTATAACCGGACAAAACCGGTAATTAAAATGCGAACGCTAGGTACAAAAATTACAAATCTAAAACAAAAAATCGAAATGCTGGAGGAAATGGATCAAAAAGCCCAAAACCAACAAATCAGTGAAGCGAGTCAAAAATTGATCGATACCGGTGAAGTGACGCAATGGAAAAAGAGACCTATTTATTACTTTGTAAAAGGCTTGAAAAAAGTAGCACTTGAATTAGATGACAATGGGGAATTTCAACCGTCAAACCGCTATCCAGCTTATGACGAAAAAGATCAAAACTATCTAAAGGAATTGCTGGGAAGATAGCCATAAAATGAATTGAGGCTAGCTCAAACTGTATACTATGTAAGAACTGTAATTACATGGTATACTATAGTTGTTAATAGAACTAAATGATCGTTTTAGATAAGAAAGGCGGTATTCGTAATGGAGACTACAAAGGCAAGAAAGCAAGGGAATTCATTGATGATCGTGCTAAATAAACAATTAGATATAAAAGAGGGGCAAGAATTTTATGTTGTGAAAGATAAAAGCGGCGTGATTGAACTTATCCCTAAAGCAGAAGATATTTACGCCAATGTTGAAGTAGGAGCTTTTTTAGATGATGAACTAGATGAATTATCTAAAGGTTATACACCACAAGGGAGTGAGTTAGATGATTGAGCAAGGGCAAATTGTGACGTTATCATTTGATCCCTCTAATGGAGCAGAGATACAGAAATACCGACCAGCTCTTGTCATGAGTCGAGATGAATATAATAAAAGTGGCCGTCTGATTATCGTATGCCCTATTACCAGTACAGAAAAAAAGGCTCCGTATCTTATCCCTATAAATAGTGATGTGTTCAAGAAAGAAAGCAAAGTGAATATAAGACAAGTTTATTCACTTGATTATACAAAAGAAGGGAATCGAAACGTAAAAGTATTAGGAAATTTAGACCGAAAGGACTTTTTACAGGTAGCACAAATTTTCCTTCAAAACTTCAATTTCCCTTTTTAAAACACTTTAAGAAGCCTAGTATTCACTAGACTTTTTATAAAAAATATTTTTTCAGAATAAGGTAGGAATGGGTGCTTTCAGCTACGGTGCGGTTGCCCTTACCTCAGAACAGCATTCCTTCTCTTTGACGATTGATCCATTCCATCCGCAAAGCCGGCACATGGACGAATCGCCATTTTTGTGAGGCTACAATGTGTCGGTGCCAGTAGAATTTTCAAATCATGAATAGAACTATAAATATGAGGGAAGATAAATTTTTATGAACGATAATTATGATGCTTATCCGTTGTTGTACAGGCTGATAATATAGACCAGGATCGCCAACGTATCAAACAAATATCAATTAGTTATGTAAAGAATAGTGGTCATGAATTCAATGATGAATTATTAAACAGTCGTTTTATGTACAATTCTAACTTTCTGAAAAATGTTGCTTTTTCGGAAAGTTGAATAGTGAGTATTTTGTTTAGGTATATAATTATCCGATACTGCGTTACTAGACTGACAATGGTTCGTAGTTTCTTTTTATTCCTTTTAAGGATATTTCATTCATTCTTGAAAAGATCTTAGTTGCTGTTGATTACATAAACACATGCAATTTTTCTTAGAAAGTTTTATAAATTGTTCTAACTAGCAGTTTGATCTGCAGCTATGATTTCCGAATGATCAATTTAATTTGATCACTATCATAAGCTAGTTTGTTGTGAATGAGTTTGATTTAACCAAGTAATTCAAATTCTTTCTGCTGATTTATATATTGCAGGAATTTCAATTATTATTCATCTAAGATTCTCTCTTTAGTTACATAATATAGTTAAGCATCTTTCCAAAAAGATGTGTTTTTTCAGAAAAATTAAATAACAAATAATCTAAATTAAATATTTTTATATCACTTAATTACACTATAATAAATAACATATACTGCTTGACTTATTGGTATATACCAATTATAATAGGTTTTGTAGGAGACTTCTCCCCTATTTCAAATTCATTTTAGGATGGTGATAAATATGTTAAAAGAAAAAGCAATTGAAAAAATAGACCAAATTCTTCTAGAGATGCCCTCTTATATCAGTGAATTTGTTGAAATAAAGACTGCTGATGAATACTCTCCGAATACAATTTTAGAATATTTAAAAAATTATCATCAATTCTTCCAGTGGCTTGTTGCTAACGATCTTGTTCCAGAATCAAAAATCACTGACATTTCGGCCAATTCATTAGATAATCTACCACTAAGAGTTGCTACACAGTATAAGTCTTACCTTTTAAGAAGAAAAAAACAAAATTCTAAACAAATGAATACGGATGGCTCTGTAAAAGAATCTCAATCGACCTTAGCTAAAGTAACCATTCAAAGAAATATCACTGCTTTAAAAGTATTATTTAAATACTTAGCTGAAAGTTCGAACAATTCAATAAATAAGCCCTACCTCACACATAATATCATGCAAGAGATTACCAATGTGACTGATCGCCAGACGTTACAAGCTAGAGCTGATTTATTAGAAGATAAGCTCTTTCTTGGCGAAGAAACTGAAAACTATCTACAATTTATTAGCGAAATTTACCCTACTGAACTTTCAACTCAAGCAATGAAATATTACAAAAGAGATCGTGAACGAGATTTGGCGATCAATGCTTTGATGCTTGCTTCTGGCTTGCGTTTATCAGAAGTTATCAGTATCAATGTTGGAGACATCAATTTCGATCAAAATAGAGTTACAGTCATTCGAAAAGGAAATAAAACAGACTCTGTTCGTATTGCTGCATTTGCTATGGACTATTTAGCAACATACGCAAATATTCGGCAAGCTCGTTATCAACCCGATAAGTATGAAGCAGCTTTCTTCTTATCAATTAGCAAAGGATCTTCTAAACGAATCACAGGATCTGCCATCGAAAAAATGGTCGAAAAATATTCAAAACATTTTAGAGTTCGCGTAACACCCCATAAACTCAGACATACACTAGCCACACGTTTGTATCGACAAACCAATAATCTAGTTTTAACTGCGCAACAACTTGGCCACAGTTCAACAACAACGACAACACTGTACACACATATAGAAAATGATGAGACAACCGATGCTTTGAATTCACTTTAATGATGAGCTCTAAAATTTCTAAATCTAACTAGTTTTATCGTCCATTATTCCATCACTATATTAGATGATTGATAACAAACAAATTAAGCACTACCTTAATGTTGATTAAGGTAGTGCTTTTGTATACTGTATATGATGTTAAAAGATTTGTATAATAAGATTCTATAAACCACCACTAAGAAAATTTAAAAAACCGATTATTTTATTGAGTCAAATTTACTAACTCTTCTCTTACCCATTTATAAAAATAGCATTTGTTCTTGTTTTTCTTTGGTATTATAATCTTTGTAAAGGGTTAAAGGATGAGAGGGTGTTTATAAATGGCTTATTATGGTAACGACAACGATAATTTCCAGAATAATAATGATAATCTTAATTATGCTCTGAGTGAGTATAGCTATGATCAAAAGATTGCTATGTTAAAATTGGAAATAGCAAAGACGAACGATCATGAAACAAGAAGAAGATTGGAAGTTTTACTTAATGAAACAATCGCAGAACATGATAAAAAAAATAAAGTTTATCTGATTGGTTTTATTATTTTTTTCGTGTTAATTGGTGGCTTCTCTGTATGGCTTTTCTTATTTTATTTCCCAAACAAGGATACTTCTGCACCATATAATCAAAACGCTACTCCAATTGTCAGCACATCACAATCTAGTGAGTCGGATACCCAAGTGAGTGTTAGCGAAACATATCAGAGTAATTATGACCAATCACAAGAAGTAGAAAATGGTTTGCAAAATGCTACACCATCCCAACATACATTAGCAGAACAAACAAGGACAGTATTAGAAAATAATCAGGGCTTTGATAGACAGGTCCTCAATTCTATATCTGATGATGAAATAGTCGCATTAACTGCTGGTTATGTGACTAACAGCCAGTTAGCTCAAACTGCTGATAACTTATTAGCAAAATATCCTAATTTAAAAATCGAAGAAAAAGGAATAACGAAAGATCAGTTTAGACGCTGGGTCGCACAAGTCTGGGATCGCAAGCATCCAATAAGTGAGGAAACTGGATTACTTAATAATCCTAAACTAACTCTTACACTATCAACGGATAGTGAAGGTTACGCTACTGCTAGTATTGCTCTAGTTCAGTCTGATACAGTAGATTTTTATAGAATAAATTCAAATAATGAACTAGAAGAAAGCGCTCATTTTGCTGGCGAACATGTTAGTCCCCTTGATGATCATTGGGTGCTGGTTGAATCACAGCTTCCTGAAGATTTGAAAAATTAATATGTCTTTATTTTGATAGTAAGAAGTAATCATGAATAGTTAGTTTAAAAGATGACTACCCATGTTGAGCCGAGTCCAAAAAGTTAGATTTTTTGGACTCGGTATTTTTATAACTAAACATAGCTTTGAATTCAAATGAAAGATTGTCCAATAATACCTGAAAGAAGCAGGAGCTCCCTACCTACACTTTCAATCAAACGATCCATAAGTAAATGGCTCAACACCTATCAATCGTTCATTGAATACTACCTTTCTCAATAAACTCTTTTTCTCAATTTTCAATTAATAACCTTAGCTTTATTCATTTCAGATTGATACTGGGATTATTATATTCAATGGTCTGATTAATCCTATCTATATAATTTGTAGTGTTAGATGACTCGTTTATTTAATGTTAAAACCTTTCTAACTAATAACTATTATCTAGACAAAAAAACCAAAACTGTCAGCGATCTCGTGACAAGTTTTGGTTTTTGATGATAAGGATTAACTGTTTGTTTTATTCTTGTTCGTTAGGGTCATTTCGCGCATCTTCATGAGTAGGATGAATTGTTCCTTTTACGTGATCTGGGCCAGCATAAATGGTGTACAATTTCAGAGGCACATTTCCCGTATTCTCAACATTGTGCCAAGTACTGGCTGGAACAAAAATCGCATCGTCATCTTTTACTGCCTGTTCAAATGAAAGATCGTCTTTTGATGGCCCCATTTTGCAAATACCTGTTCCTGATTCCACTCGCAAAAATTGATCAATTCCATGATGGATTTCTAAACCGATGTCATCACCAGGTTGAATCGCCATAACTGTGACTTGTAATTTTTCGCCTGTCCAAATGGTCGTCCGATAATTCTCGTTTTCTACCGTTAATGCTTCAATGTTCTCTACAACAGGTTGTTTTCCACGATCAGAATAATCTAATTTCATAATGTAACCTCCTTTTCTTTTTAGAAGAGAAAACGCTTGCTTTTCACTTCATACGGATTATAACAGGAGAAGTTTTAAAAGAATATCAAAGATACTTAACTGATAATTGTACTCAGTTGGTAGTTTTGTCTATGTTTTTGAGGATAAAGAAGATATGACACTGATTCCTTTTTGGTGAATCCTCCCCCATTTAAATCATTCCAAAATAAAATGATTTATTGATGAGAAATCCTATAATTCAAGAGAGACTTACCAGAATAGCTCGCCTTTTTCTAATAAAATCGGTAGAATTATACTTATAATTGAATTGTTTTATATGAAAGGGGTCATTATGAAACATTTACTCAATTCCTCTACTTATCGTCGGATTCAGTTCGTAGAATTTTTAGATCAACTCCCTTCTTGGTGTGATATCAAGGAAGCAACACAAACCATTGATTGTTCCGCTAAGACATTATTAGCTGATATTGAGTTTATTAATGAATTTTGGGGTGAGTATATCTATATTGAATACTCAAAATTTCAAGGAGTACGTTTAAACAATCTTACATCAAATAAATTAGGAAATGTATATTACCAAATCTATCATGAGTCATTGGAGTTTCAATTTATTGAGAAAATGCTGTATGAATCGAATCAAGATGCAGACTATTGGATTAACGAATTATTTATGAGTGAGGCCTCATTTTATCGAATGGTGAATGGATTAGAAGAATTTCTAAATCGGCGTGGTCTCGTACTTGAACGTGCACCTTTTCGAATCACAGGTCCAGATGAACGCTGGGTACGCTTTTTTTATCAACAATATTTCACTGAAGCTTATGGAGTCACTCAATGGCCGTTTGCATTAGATCAGGAAGCAACCACTTGCTTTATTATGCGAACTTCGACCGATTTTGATGTCGTACTAGACGACCGAGAAATTCAAGAAGCTGCCTACCTATTCATTGTGACATTGAACCGAATGCACCAGGGATTTTATTTATCTAAAAGTATTTATCGTGAAAAAGATGATACGATTGATAAGGTTTTAAATCTTAGCCGTCCGTCTGTAGAGCAGCTATTGATGAAAACTAATTTTACTTTGCCCTTAAAATGGTACAAAGAAATCAGTCGGACCGTCTTTCATGAGTTTTATAATTGGGCTAATCCCGAACAAAATAGCCAAATGGAGCAGAGAATCGAAACATTCTTGACAAGTGTCTCGCAGGCCATTGAATACCCATTAAACAAAGCCGATAAGCAAAAAATTATGCAGAAAATGTTGTCTTGGTTTGTAGAGTATAATTTTTATCCTTATCGTCGGATGTTATTATTTGATAAACATCAGAAATTTGCTCGCGAGGTCCAGCTCGTCTATCCAATTTTTTCTACGATTGTAGAGATTTATTTGAAAGATATCGAGAAAAAATCTCCTAAATTATGGACTGATATTCGCTTGAACAATGTTTTTTTCTTATTAATGAAAGAATGGTCTCACCTTCCCATTCACTTAGAAAATTTGCGTAAAAGAGTATCGATTCTCATAGTCAGTGACCTTGGCCAAAAACACGCTGAAATGTTGCGAGACTTCTTACTTGCTAATTACAACAAACGAATTGCTGTGGATACATTCAACGAACCGATTATTTTAACTAGCCCAACTGAGTTTGAAAAGTTTACTAATTATGACATTGTATTGAGCAATAATCCAATCAAAGATTATAAGTACAAAAATATTCTAATCATAAATAATTTTTTCTCCTCTTCCGATCGAGAAAATCTATTGAATCTTATTGTGGCAATCCAAAAAGAAGCTGCCTGCAATCATTTAAAAAAACTGGGTAATATTAAAATGAAAACAGCTAAAGAAATCTATTTTTCTCAACAAACATTGCAAGAATAGCAAAAAGACTATTATGAATCTTTTTAAAGTTCTTTTTGCGAGGTAAAAAACCTTTGAATTTAGCGCGAAAATCATCCGGAAACCTTTAAAAGATTTATAAAAGTTTTTTTAATAATGGTTCTCTGGATACTTACTATTCTTGAATTAGTGGTTTCTTGATGCATTCCAAAATTTTAAAGGCATCCTAATATTTCTTATTGACAATCAGTTACTTTTACTGTAAAACTAAATCATAATAAAATACGGGAATGAGTGTCTCCCTAAGAATTTTCTTAAACCGCGAATCAAGCTGATGACTTCTACAATTTATTTTGTAGGGATCATTGGCTTTTTTTATGTTTATTCTATTTTAACATTCCCCGTAGAATGATTTATTTGATAAATTAGGAGGTCTTGGAATGAAAGAAAAGTATCAACTGTCCTATCAAAATTCAAGAAAGGCGTGGAAGGATCTCATCTTACTTTATTTTTTGATCCTACTTGTCAGCGTACTGACGGGGGTTATTTCCCATTATCTGCTGGCAGCATTACATTTTGTGACAGCTTATCGGCAGCGTCATTATTATTTATTATTTTATCTTCCTCTTATAGGAATGGTATCAGCTTTCGTTTATCAAAAATTTGGGAGAGGTGCTCAAAAAGGCAATAATTTAATTATTGAAAGTCTCGAAAATGAAGCAATCGTACCTGGGCGAATGGCTGTCTTCACTTTTATCTTTACGATCCTTTCTCATCTGTTTGGTGCTTCAGTTGGCCGTGAAGGGAGTGCTGTCCAAATCGGTGGTGTCTTTGCCAATAAAATGGCTGATTTTTTTCATTTAGAAAAAAATAATCGAAAATGGTTGATTCATGCTGGAATCAGCGCAGGTTTCTCTTCTATTTTTGGGACCCCTTTAGCTGGTAGTTTTTTTGGAATGGAGATGGCTTTCGTTGGTAACTTAGAACGTGCCGCAATGATCCCTTGTTTTCTCTCCGCTTATTTAGCGAACTATATTTCTAAACTTCTAGGAACAACTCATGACATTCATGATATGGGCAGTCTTCCTGTATTTAGTATAAAATTGGTCTTACTCGTTATATTGGCTGCTATTCTATTTGGTATTTTTGGTCATTTTTTTGCCCTTTTAACGCATTCATTAAAACAAATTTATACTAGTATCTTTAAAAATTATTTATTGCGAGCTTTTATTACTTCGGTGATTGTTGTTATCGTCCTTTGGCTTACTAAGGGACAACGATTCATGGGTTTAAGCCTTCCTTTGATTGATGATGCCTTTGTTGGAAAGACGACATTTCTTGATCCTATTGTAAAATTAGTGACTACAGCTTTGAGTTTAGCTGCTGGTTTGCAAGGTGGAGAAGTTACCCCATTGTTTGCGATAGGCTCTTCCTTAGGCAGCAGTTTGGGAAATTTATTCGGAGTCTCCCCTGCTTTTTTAGCTGCTTTAGGGTTGATTGCGGTTTTTGGTTGTGCTGCAAATGCACCGTTAACTACTATTATGCTAGGAATTGATCTTTTTGATGTAAAAGCTTTACCTTACTTTATTATTACTTCTTTTGTTAGTTATTTTGTATCCGGACATCAAGGAATTTATACTTCTCAAACGATCATTCACGCAAAAAGTATCTTTTTAAAACATCATGAAGGTTATCAGATTGGAACAATCAAGGAAGCAACTAAGAACAAGAAATAAATTGTCCATAGTTCTTTGTCAGATTAGTTAGAAAAAATCGGGATAAAAAATATTATTTGCGATATTTATAGCGATATATTTTATCGCCAACAACTTTTCAAAAAAAAAGGACCTCCGTTATAACGAAAGTCCTTTTTTTTAATTAGTCATTTAAATTGTAGCGTAATTTCATATGCTCTGATCCAGAGATGACCATGTCACCAAATAACTTGGTTTGACGTTTGAGCGATTCATCCGCTAGTTTTTCATTTGCAGCTTCTAGGAATTTTTGCACATCGGCTTGTTCACTGATTGCTTTATCCGTTTCATTTTGAATCTCATGGTATACCGACATTGCTTGTAATTCAAAGGTATTGCGGAAATCTACATAGAAATTGTAATCTGTATCACCAAGCAAGGCAGTTGCACAGCTTAACCAGTACATATTATTCAAGTCAAAAGTCCCTGTAGCATTTTTATAGCAGTTAGGTGTGTCATTGACATTTGAATAGAATGGTACCACTGTATTAAACGTATTTGCACCGTAAGCTAACCAATGAACCCCAGCGATTTCAGCAGGTACATGGTTACGGATTTGTAAAATGTGAACATTATGATTACGATTAATCCCAATTGGACGAATCAACGTTTTTTCTGCTTCTGTGCCATCACCATAAGGATCATACTTAGTATTTTCAAAGTGAGAACTTAAAACAAATTTGACATCTTCAATAGATATCTTACGGTTGGCATGACAAATAAATGGTAAATCTTGATCCATTGGATCTTGTTCTACTTCTGGAGTAAAGTATTTTTGACCATACCAAGCTCGTGGATTGTTATAGACGGTATCTTTAACGGAAGAACTTCCAAAAATATGGCGTAAGTTATAACCATTGAAATCTGGATTCAAATGATTGTCTTCGATTAATGTTTGTAAATCATCTGAGCAAAGCGTATCTGCAGAATCAAAATCAAATTCATCGATATTCATCCGATTTGGTGCAACTACATAAGCATCATCCGGAATACGGACAGCCGCCCAATGATGACCGCCAATCGTTTCTAACCACCAAACTTCGTCTTGATCGGAAAAGGCAATCCCGTTTGGTTCATAAGTTCCATATTCTTTTAGTAATGCGCCAAGACGTTCTACGCCTTCTCTGGCACTATGAATGTAAGGCAATACCAAAGTGACAATATCTTCTTCCCCAATTCCGCCTTCTACATAAGGATCGAGTCCTTGAATCCGTGGATTCGTTGTAATCGTCTCCGTGGCTGACATGGCAACATTCTCACTGTTAATCCCTGCTGCTGGCCAGATTCCATTTGTCAAAATAGCGTTTGGAGTTGATGTATAACGCAATGGATTGTCAGGTAATTCAATCTTCATACCGCTGATTACCGCTTGATACTGTTTGGGTTGATCTTCTGGTTGAACTACCACAAAGCGTTGTGGATCCAAGGCTTCGTGTCCATCGTCGTTCCTTGAAATAATAGTTGAGCCATCAATTGATGCTTTCTTTCCGACTAGTACAGTGGTACATGAACCTTTTACTCTTTTTGTCATACTTGAAACACTCTCCCTTTTCATGGTACCTCAAGTATAACGCTAAAAAAATTAGATAACAAATGAAATCTTATTGAGAAATTCTATTGGTTGCTTAGTATTTTTCACAGATAAATACTTCTTTAAAGTCCTTTAACTGTTCGCAAAACCGATAAATTGTTAAAATGAACATATAGGAGGCGAAATCAATGAATATTTGTTTTTTTAAATTAAGTAATTGGTTGCGCCATTTTGTTATTGCTTCTTTTTCTAATCGAAGAAAAATGAAACAAATGTATCCTAAGTTTTTTACCGCTGTAGAACGAACATATCCCATCCCGGGCTTAAATAAGACGGTTTCATTAACAAAAAACAAAGCTGAAGCCTGTTTGACCATGACACCACAGGGAATGACCTTGACAGAACATTACTTGCTCATCTCTGCTTATTGTTATGATCATCGGCATCATTCTGTTATTTATGTATTAGATCGAAACTCTGACAATAAAATCAAAACAATCATCTTACCTGATCTGTCCCATGTCGGCGGACTGGCCTATGATCCGCTACAACAAACCATTTGGCTGAGTAACACTGTCGGATCTTTTGCCGCAGTTGCTGCGATTCATTTAAAACAGATTGATGAATATATTGAAGGGTCTGCTCCCATTTTTTACCAACAAAAAATTGCATTAAAAGAATTACCGCACACTTCAGCTCTAACCTATAATCGGAAGTATCTTGTTGCAGCGCTCTTTTCCTTGAAAGAATTTGGGAAAATCGTCTGCTATCCTATCGATCATACGGAAAAGCTAATAAATGAGGAGAATCACTTAAATACTTCAAAAAGCACGATCCTTAGCTCTCCTTTCGGGACATTAGCAATTCCTAAAAAAATCCAAGGCGCAACTTTTTATAAAAATTTCCTACTCCTTTCTCAATCTTGGGGTAGACAATCTGGTAAGATTTTTGTCTTCGATATTCATCGAACAACTGATTTTTCTGATCTCACCCAAGCACAAAAAATAATCACAACGCCACCTTATTTAGAACAAATTTATGTAGACGGCGAATATCTTTTTGCTCTTTTTGAAAGTGGAGCTTCCGCTTATCGAAAAAAGACATCCTTCGTCATAAATGACGTCTTGCAACTAGATCTATTACAACTATTGGAATGACCAATCACAGCTTGTTATTAAAAAACGCTACTTGTTGAAATCAACAAGTAGCGTTTTTGGGATTCGTGACTTTTTAATCAACGTATTTTGATTCGGTATTATTCAACCATGCGTAACCTAGCCCCATAACTAATCCGCCACCAATAAAGTTCCCAATCAACGTGAAGAATAGATTATGAAGAACATTCCCTGCTGTCATCTCAGCAAGTGTTCCGTGAGCTGCGAAATAAGTTAATGAAAAGGCAGGAAAATTAGCGATGACGTGTTCATAGCCTAAAAAGGAAAAAATGAAAATAACAAAAACGATCACCAATACTTTTGCCGTATCGTCTTTGATTCGTAAACTAGCCAAAACTGCGATATTCACCAAGATATTAGCAAACATTCCTTCGACTAAGATTTGACTGGTTGATTTTGTCAATTTAGCAGCGACGCCTGTGAACATAAAATTATCTGGTTCTAAATGACTAAATGGTGTAGTCAATGATAGCAAATATCCGGAAAGTACTCCACCAATTAAATTAAAAAAGATACAAATAAGTAATAGCTTTAAAGCAAAAGCAAACGACATCTTTTTCTTATATACACCAATCGTAGTGTACAACATATTAGAAGTCCCTAGTTCTGCATTCAAAAAGATGATCATCACTAGTCCCCAGCTAAACATGAATGCATAAGTCGCTTTTTCTAATCCGGGAAGTGCGCCATGCATCCGAATAGCAATATAAAAACCAATCGCTGTTCCTAAAGCTAAAAATAAACCAGCTAACATCGAACGTACTGCATAACGAGGCAAACTAGAACTAAGTAAATCAATTTTTTTACTGATTGAATATTCTAGCTGAGACATTAAGGCTGATTGATTTTTCACATGACCTTCGCTTTCAGTTGCAGGGGTCTCTTCTATTTTCATAAATAAATCCGTTTTCATATTTTTCCTTCCTTCTTGACAAAGTCATGATGTACAGGTATCATATCGAATTCTTCTAGGTTTATCAATGAAAATACAGTAAAAAAATAAATTATTGAGAAAAATTGCACAAGTTATTTAACTTTTTGAAGAAACATCGTATGATTGATTAAGAGAGGAAGGGATTTTTTATGGTAAAACAATTATTAAAAGCAGAGGTAGAATCTTTAGGTGGTCTGCAGCTAAAATGTTCTGCACGCGGCTTTGAATTTATGATTGACGAACCAATAAGTTCTGGTGGTACAAATGAAGCAATGAACCCTTTAGAAGCGTTGCTCTGTTCATTAGGGGCTTGTAAAATGATGGTCGCTCGGTTTTTCTATCAAAGCAAACACATCGATCTAAAGAAGATGCGTGTAGAAGTTTTAGGCGAGATTGATTCCGATCGACTAAAAGGCAAACCAAATGTTAAGGTCGGTTTTTCAAAGATCATCACAAATTATTATATTGAAGCCGAGAATAGTCCAGAAGAGATCCAATCATTTGTTACTTTTATTGAAAAAACTTGTCCAGTCAAGGATACTATCGTCAACTCACCAGGAATGGAACTTCATATCAATCCCTAATTATCCGTTAAAAGAGCTCTCTTTTAACGAACGGCTATTTTTATCAATGAATAATAAAAAAGTAAAAACCGCCAAATTTTTCCTGGCAGTTTTTACTTTTTTATTTATTTTATTGGTGGAATAACCGCTAGTAAGCCGTTACTCAATCTAACATAAATCGAAGCTGTCGTAGGTAACGGTTTTGTAACTTCTTTTTTCGCTGGCAACGCCGTCGCTGCTAGAGCAATCAAACTTTCACCACGGAAAAGATTAACAAAATACTTTGTTGACATAGCCTGCGGGATACGCGGATTATTGATGATGCTCGCTAATAATTTTGATAAAATATAATCATTTAGATTTGAAGACGATTTTGTCGCCTTGATTTCTGGGCCAACAGATTTCTTTGCTTGCTTGGCTTGATCATACTCTGTTAAGTCATATGCTTTAATGATTGCATTTAATTTCTCAGCATATTGTTTATCGGTCGCATAACGTCCTTGTAAATACTTCGTCGCTTCTTCATAAGATTTTGTTTGATCTTTCCAAGCCGCTTTATAAAATTCTGGATTTCCAGAAATACCTTCTTTGATTAATGTAGCATAGTCTTCTAATGATTCTTTGTAAGAAGGATATTTTCTAAATTCAGAAGTAATTTGGAAAGAAGCTCCCTCATCGTCTTGTTCTAAAGTTTGGAAAGTTATTCCTTGTCCCTTATATTTTCCTTTAATACCAAACAAATTATAATTTGGTTCACTAGCTAATGAACTATTCCCTGAGCCACTTTCCAATATCGCTTGTGCAATCATCACGGAAGAATAAATTCCATTTTTTTGGCCAATCTCACGAGATATTTCACCAATTTTTTTGATGAATTGATCAGTCGTTTGGTTTTTATTCACTATAAAGGGTTGATCCGGACTGTAAGTTCCGAAAGCATTCGCCAACGAGCTCGTTGCTTTTGGTAATCCAGCGATATTTACCCGAACAACAAATGTTGGGGTAAAACTACTGATATTCCCAATTTTGACAACATCTCCCGGTTGTGGCGCGTGAATGTACTGCCCATTGCCAATATAAATCGCTACATGAGTCGTGACACTTGTTGGTGCACCCCAAAATAATAAATCCCCCGGTTGTGCTTCACTAACAGGAATTTGTGTGCCAGCATATTGTTGATCGCCTGTCCAACCACCGATATAATGACCTGTTGCATTCGCATATACTAAGTAAGCCAGTCCTGAACAGTCAAAGGCATTTGGACCTTTCGCTCCCCAAACATACGGTTTACCAAGCTGACGATACGCCTCTTGTACGATTGCTGTCTGTACTTCATTACTAAAAGTTGGAGCCTTTTGATTGGAAGGAACTCGTGTATCATTTGCTGTAACTGATGCAGGCTGATGAGCCGTTCCTTGATTTTGATTGGCTGTTGGCTGCGTTTTTTCAGGTTTTTGAGTTGCTGGCTTAGTTGTGTTGCCAGAAGGTGTCTCTTTATTGTGATTGTTTTGATTATTAGAATTACTGTTATTCTGATTGCTATCAGGTTTTTCTTCAGGTTTTGGTGTTGGAGCAGGAGTTTCTTCTATTTTTACAGGAGTTGTTTCAAGTTCAATGGAAACATCTGAGCTTGGCATTGAAAAGGCTCCATTGATCTCTCCACTCGTAAAAATAGGTCCAGTTTGATTACTGATTTTAACTTCTTTTAGCTCAAATCCCGTTGCTAATGTTACAGTATAATGAACGGTTGTCCCTTCAACTAATCCTTCAATTGAATCATATTGAAAGACAATTTGATTCCCATTTGCATCGATCAATGTATTATTTGCCAATGGCTGTCCAGCTGATTGTAATTGGTAGGTCGTTTGAACAGGCTGTTCCGGTTGCACTGGTTCAGTTGGTTGCGTCTCAGGAATCTCTGCACTAGGTTCTTCTGAAGGTTGTGTCTCGGGGACATTTGTAGCTGACTCGCTAGTGACAGTACTAATTTCTTCCGCCAAGACTTGTTGAGAGGTTAATAAAGTCGGTCCAAAAAGCGTGCCAACTGCTAATAAACTAATAATTTTATTGTATTTCACATCTGCATCTCATTTCTAAAATTAAATATATTTGCATATATAATGTTTTTCCTTAATTACTTACTATTTTATCATTGTTTTAACCGTCTGTCTAAAAAAAACTGGAACTCAAAATAATTCAATTTTA
Organism: Enterococcus dongliensis; assembly: GCF_005405225.1. Taxonomy (GTDB): domain Bacteria; phylum Bacillota; class Bacilli; order Lactobacillales; family Enterococcaceae; genus Enterococcus_A; species Enterococcus_A dongliensis. The sequence goes on along the minus strand of NZ_BJDQ01000011.1, from coordinate 55,865 downwards.
TTACCATATTAGAGAAAACTCATAATTAGAACTTGTCTATTTTTTATCAGCTACTAAAAATAGTTCTCATTGACTGCTATCGAGGGGCACTTTAGTAGATTTTAAGAGCCAGAATCACTGATTTGAACAAATTCCTTCTATTATAAATATACGTAAAAATCTACGTGTATCTTTTTTTGATACGCGTAGATCTCTTACGTAAGAATTTTTATGCTGTGTGCTTTTTTACAAGAATCGTAAGTACAGGAGCAGCCCATATTAAACTGGCATTCATTTATTCCCTATTTTTAAGAATTTTTTGCATTAATTTCGAAATTGATCGTTCGTGAAAATGAGTCATCCTCACGCTCGCACCTTCTTCTGTTCGCCAAATTTTATTTTCATAAAATCCGACAGTTTCTCTCTGTCCATCCATTAGTTCTTTGGCATAACCTAACACGAGTCGAATCGCTTCACGAGTTGGTTCATCACTTTTGAAATAGCCTGGATAGCTGCGCAGATATTCATCAAGGTCGCTATTTCGTGAAATTTTCCAATCTTCAATAAAATCTTCTAAGGCTGTAACTACGTTATTTGTTTGAATTTTCCATAACGTTATATCTACTTGATTTTCCATCATCCTACCTCCCCTTTATGAATCCCCTTACACAATTGATTATAAAGTATGTACATTTTAAATGGCTGAGATAATTACAAATTTTTTATTAAAAAACTTCAAAATGCGATTATCAGTAAAAAAGTAAACTTCAAATAATAAAGGTTTACTTTTTTGTTTGTACTGATAGATTTAACTTCTTATTGTTTGCTGTTTCAGTTATACTAGGACTAATTGATTGATAAGGATGATTTTTATGTTAACTTTTTTAATAAATAAAATTACTAGACGTTGGAAAGGAAATAAGCGAACCAGTGTCGGTATCTTAGGAGGAATTTTAGGCCTTGTTTCGAATCTGATCTTATTTTTGGCTAAATTTTTTATTAGTTCACTTTCAGGCAGTGTTTCGATTATGGCGGATGCAATGAATAATTTGTCAGACACTGCCTCTTCCTTTATTACGTTGGCAGGATTTAAAATTGCTGGTAAACCGGCAGATGAAGGACATCCCTATGGACATGAACGATTTGAATATATCAGTGGTTTTGTCATTTCGATTTTAGTCACTTACGTGGGTGTACGTTTTTTAGACAGTTCTTTTATCAAAATTCTTCATCCTAGTAGCGTCTTACTTTCACCAATTGTTTATATTGTACTGATTTTATCTATTTTAATGAAATTCTGGCAATCGCACATGTATCGCAAATTAAGCCGTGAGATTGATTCAGATACTTTAAAAGCTACTGCACAAGACAGCATCAATGATGTTTATACAACTATTGCCGTTTTGATTTCAGCAATAATCGAATGGATCAGCGGTTGGCGAATCGATGGCTACATCGGTTTTTTCATTGCTCTTTATATCATCTATTCAGGAATTAAAATGATCATGAGTTTTATCAGTGATTTGATGGGCGGGCGTCCGCCAGAAACAGAAGTTCTCGCGATTCGAAACCATTTAGAGAATTACCCAGATATTATCGGCTACCACGATCTATTGATTCATAGCTATGGACCAAACAGTATCTTTGCTTCAGTTCATATCGAAGTTGATCAAGATTGGAGCCTGTCTCATGCTCATGAAGTCATCGATGCAATCGAGTATGAGGTCAAAGAAAATCTAGGAGTCGACTTGGTTTGTCATTTAGATCCCTATCCTTTAGATGATCCAGATTTCAAACGAATCGCTCCAGAATTAAAGAAGATCTTAAAAGAAATTCACCCACAACTGCGTTTTCACGATTTACGTGTTGACAAAGGAACGACTCCGGAGACCATCTATTTCGATCTGGTCGTTCCTGAAGAATTAAAAAAACATACAAATACTCAGTTACAAGACCAAATCAGTGCACGCTTTATCGCTCAAAATGCTCCAGCAAAGCTGATGATCACTTTCGACCGAACCTATTTGTTATAAAAAAATCTCACAAAAAAGAGCAAATCAGGATTATCTGATCTGCTCTTTTTTATTTCTTATTAAAACGCTCGATAGACGTATTGATTTTTTGGCGAGTTTATTGTCTGTACATGATCTACTGCAACAGATGGGATTTGTCGACGGAAAGGTTCGAAGTAATCTAGCGTGATTGTTCCTTCAATGTGTAACCATTGATTGTTTTTTACTGATGTATCCGCGGGTAAATTGGTCATCAAGCCAAAGACCCCTGAATCAGCGACACAGTGAATAATCCCAAAACGAAAGAGGAAATCATACTTTTGATTATGCGCATTTGTTTCATAAACAAAGCCATTAAAAGAAATCTTTTTCCCAACAAAAGTATTGGGGTAATTATAAATCAATTCCATCATTTCCAGATAATTTTCATCTGTCACTTCTAATTTCTGATCAGTTTCATATTTTTTCATTAATTTAGTCATCTGATCATTATAATCACTTTTATTATAATAAATACTCGTATCCGGTTTTAAATATTGTGTATTCATCTCCGGATCCCCGACTGATTCTTTACTCACCGGAAAACTAAAGCCCTTTGCTTCAACAATCGTCGTATCCAAGCTAATCGTTGGGAACAAGGTACCAATGATGATCGGCAGAATGAGTAATAAATAGGCAATCCCTCGTTGATAGGGTCTTGTCATTCCATGATCGTGTCCAGCATGCATCTTTTCCCCATGCTTCTCTCCTTCTGTCCAAATTTTTAACTGAACTAGCGCAAGAATTAACGATAGAAACATCGTCAGAAAGATCAAATAGCGATAATGGACATTGATGTATTGATCGAGCCTACTCGAAACTTGCAAGTACATCATTAATTCAAAATAACCTGATAAAATTAGAAAACGTATCATGAAGCCCTCCTATATCACTAATGCATAAATCGTTACGATCAAACTGATTAAAGCGATCAATTGAACAATGAACTTTCCGTGGAAACTCCGCTTCATCATCATTAAATTAAGGGAATTGCTTCAATGACAATCGATAAAAAGATCGTGCTCATTTGTAAAACTGAGTGTGGTAAAAAATCAAACATGTGTCTCCTCCAAATTTTTCACTGTTTAAAGATATACTCTCTTTTTGCAGAAGACACAAGAAAAATTTAAATTACAGCACTTTTTTAAATTCTTTTTATTATTTAGATCGATTAAAAATAAAAAAACCCGCTCATGCGAGCAGGCAATGGTAATTATTTTACGGCATCTTTTAATTGTTTACCGGCTTTAAATGCTGGAGATTTGCTGGCTGCGATGGTGATTTCTTCACCAGTTTGAGGATTACGACCTTTACGAGCGGCACGTTCGCGTACTTCAAAATTCCCAAAACCGATTACTTGAACTTTTTCGCCATCTTTCAATGATGATTGAATTCCTTCAAATAAAGCATCTACAGCAGATGCTGCGTCTTTCTTTGTCAATCCAGTTTTTTCTGCTACTTTCTCAACTAAGCTTTGTTTATTAATCATAATATATAGCCTCCACTATCTTTTTAATGTATTTCAAAACAATTTTATTCGTTATTGCGGAGAAAGGCAACAGTTAACACTCTTTTTCCCCTATTTTTCAATTCTTTCGTTTTTATTTATTGAAAATAAAAAAATAAATAAATTATGGAAACATTTCTAGGATTCTTTGCCACTATCCTTATTAAATAAACTCCTTAGCTTATAATTCATCATATCTATCATTAGTTAAATAACATGGAAAAGAAGAATTATAGCCACTGATGCTTGTCTCATCCCTTCTTGAACATTATATTAAATAAAAAATTAATTAAGGAGCCTTAACGATGAACCTTAGAGCATTAATGAAAAGAGAAACAATCAGGTGCTTACAATTAGTAGAGAAACTATACTATGCAACAGACGCTCTTTCTTCTGAACAATTGATGGCCGTGTTAGCTTGCTCGCGACCTACACTGATTAGCGACATTCATTTTCTAAATGAAGCAAACCTACCATTTAGAATCACTAAAACTAACGGACTTTATACCATTAACTTTGAGTCTCATGCTACGATCGACACGGTCTATGCATACTTTTTACACAGCGGTTTGGAATTTCAAACAATCGAGAGTCTTTTTTTTGAAAAAAATTATAGTATCCAAGCTGCGGCTCTTCACTTAAATTGTAGTTTTTCAAACATGCAGCGTTATTTACAAAGCAGTAAGCACTTATTACGGGTTTGGGGATTTTCTGTTTGTCATCGACCTTTGCGTGTTGTGGGAGAGGAAAGCTTGATTCGTCGATTCTTTTTTCTTTTCTTCAAAGAGTCTCAAAAAAACGTTGCAGATTACGGATTTTCACAGACATTAATAGCTTCACTGGATCAGTTTATCCAACAACTTTTAGTAGAAAATGATCACACAAATGATTTAGCTGTCCATTCTCAATTGCTGCACAGTTTTTTAATCGCCTTGTATCGGCAAAAAAGAGGTCATTTTTTGAAACAGCCTTTATTGGAATCCGGGATGAGTATTCCCAAAACTGCCGAATTTGATCAAATGGTAACTGCGATCAAACGTGAAACAGCTTTGGAATTTACCATGCTTCACTTAAAAGATTGTTTGTGGCCTCTGTTTTCACATCAGTTGATTGTAAACGAGCAACAACAGATTCTTGCACAGCAAGAAAATAAGTCATTCGCACGTTTTTATGTTCAGCATCAGCAACTATTGGAAAAAATTAGTTATTTGTTGACTGAACCTCTTTCACAAATAGAGATTACTGAAACATTAAGATTTTTAGGGAATCAGTTATTTTGCTACTTTCCTAATAAACAACCAATTGCAATCATTCAAGAAATCGATAAAATGATGGTGACAGTGATTGAAAAAACATATAGTCGAGAAGTTCATACACTCAAAAAGATCGTTAGTGACTTTTTAAATCCTCGTCAACAAAAGTCACTAGTCCCGCTTTATCTCAATTGCCTCATTACTACGATAGATAACTTATTGCCGCGTTTAGTTGGTACGAATAAAGCTGTCAATGTGCTCTTGTTGCCAGATACTTTTGCACCTCAGCAACGTTTCTGGTCTTCACTTTTTGCCGATTCTATCAAAGGAGTCGTCAACTATGAAGTACTCGATGCTGCTACACTCTTACAAAATAAACTAACCAGTTTAGCACAAGCCTACGATCTGATCATTACAAATAAAACTGTTACTGAAAAGCTGGCCAAGCCAATCATTGCAGTCAATACTTATCCGACAACAAAAGAACTTGTCCAGATTCAACGATTCATCAATCAATTTGAAACACTTCCAGCCCGAAAGGAAAGATAAAATGAATTTACGTCGTCTATTGAAACGAGACAGTCAACGACAATTACACTTGATTGAAACACTTTATTATTCTCAATGTGCCCGTTCCAGTGAAGAACTGGCGAATATTATCGGTTGTACACCGCCAGCTCTTTTAAATGATATTCGCTCCATCAATACTCAAAGTGATTACTACCAGATTGTTCGAAGGAATAGTCTGTATCAGTTGGAACTAAAAGATAACGCTACGATGGATGTTCTCTATTCGACACTGATCAATCAATCTGTAGCATTTAAAGTCTTGGAAGCTATTTTATTTGAAGAATGTTATAGTTTATCCGAACTTTCTCAAAAATTTTTCTGTAGTTTGACTACAATCCAAGTTGCCATGAAAGATTTACAAGATGCACTCAGCCATTGGAAACTGACCATCCAACGTCGACCATTTCGATTAACAGGTAACGAAGTAGCCATTCGACATTTATTCTTTTTGTATTTATCGGAGAAAAAAATCACTCGTAAGGACACTCGATTCAGTTCTGATTTTTTTCAATTTGGTGATGACGTCCTCCATTCAATGATCGAAAACAATCAGCTTTCTGTATCACTGGCTCAGTATAATCGTTTAAGTCTATCTTTTTACATCAGTCTTATCCGAAGCGCTAATGGACATCGAATCAGTTCACGCTTATTAAAATCAACCAGTATCATCTCTCCAGATCAAGATACGCTCACTCGTTTTGGGCTTTATTTGCGAAAAGAACTGCAAATTCTCTATTCAGAAGATATCATGAAAGACAGCTTCTGGCTGCTTTATTCCGATCTATTTTTACTAGGTAAGACACAAAAAAAGAACAGTCTAAAAACAAATTATTCATTAGCCTATCATTACGAGACACATTATGAATTAGCTGAAAAGTTAAGTCAGATGTTAATTCGGCCTTTAACGGATGACCAAAAAGAACAGCTGGTGATTATCTTGATCAACCAACACTTGTTCCATGCCGGAACGAAGGAATTTATTAGTATATTGCAGGATCGAAAAAAAGATTGTCTAAGACTGTTAGAAACTTTTCATGCTCATTGTGTTTATCAGCTTCGTAATTTAGTCCTTACGTTCACTGAGGACTACCAACTTTTTGACTCTCCTGAATTTATTGACAATTACATTTATCAGATCGTCGCGACAGTCCCTACCTGCTTGAATGGGATGAAACAGTCAGAAAAGCCAGTCACTTTATTAGTCGTCGCAACGGATTCTAAAATGCAAGAAAGTTTATTAACGGAACTGTTACGTTTTTCTATTCGAGGAAACTATGAAATTCAACAAATGAGCGTCCAACAACTACATGAACGAAGTTATTTAGCAGTTTTTGAAGAATACGACATTGTTATCAGTACATCTACTTTTGATGTTCTTAATTGTCAGACACCAATTATTGCAGTGGAGCTATGCCCTAGTATCCAATCATTAAATAAAATCCAACAACTAGTAGATCAAATAAGTAAACGAGGGTAGCAACGATCAAAGTAAAAAGGACTTGAGCATTTTACTCAAGTCCTTTTTGGGCGATTAATCGATCTAATTCCTTGTCCATCGAAGCTTTTTCTGCCATTAAACTATCGATCATCCGTTGATATTTTTCTTTCCCATTTTTCTTACGAATGACATTCAACTGAAGTGCAGAAAATAAAATAATGACTAGTGATAAAATAATGATCACCGCAAAGATCAGACTTACTTCTATTTTAACTAGCGTATATAACAGCACGATCAAAGCGATCAAAATTTCCAAAAGACTTAATTTGGTTCTTCGCCCGCCGCCAAACAGCATTCGTTTTAGCGTTGAACCATGTAGCAATTCTTCATAACGAGTCAAGCGTGCTTCTAAAAAGCTGACTTGTTCTTTTAGTAGATCAATCCGTTGATTATCCGGCATAGTAGTTTCGCTCCTTATTTTCCTTCTTCCATATTATCGCTAGTAACTGTTATTTTCGCAAATATTTTATTTATCATTATAAAAATAATAATCTTTTTGCAAGAGATTTCCCCAGCGAGTTTTTAACAATCAAAAAATTAAAAAATGTAAAGGGTTTCATTTGTTTCTCACTGGCCATCAGCATGAAAAACTTTTTAAATTCTTATTTGAAATTGTGTGAAAGTCTTGTACAATTATCTTGTAAGCGAATTCTTTTCGTGCACAATTAGTCAAGAAGGAGTGTGTCAAATGATTATTGGAATTCCAAAAGAGATTAAGAACAACGAAAACCGTGTCGCCCTTCCCCCATCTGGTGTATTTGATTTAACCAATCGTGGTCATCAAGTATTAGTTGAGAAAGATGCCGGTAAAGGTTCCACAATTTCAGACGAAGAATATGTTGCTGCAGGTGCTACTATCATAGACAACGCTGCAGATGTTTGGGCGGCTGAAATGGTCATGAAAGTCAAAGAACCCCTTCCAGAAGAATATCGTTATTTCCGTAAAGGATTATTATTATTTACCTATTTACATCTAGCGGCAAATCGCCCGTTGACCGAGGCTTTAGTAAACAGCGGTGTAACAGCGATTGCTTATGAAAATGTTCAACCAGCTGATAATACACTACCATTACTTGCTCCAATGAGTGAGATTGCTGGTCGAATGGCAGCACAGATCGGAGCAAACTTTCTAGAACGGATTAAAGGCGGCAAAGGAATCTTGCTTTCTGGTGTTCCTGGTGTACGTCGTGGAAATGTTGTCGTTATCGGCGGCGGTGTTGTTGGCTTGAATGCGGCGAAACTAGCTGTAGGTTTAGGGGCAAATGTTACTCTTTTAGATGTGAGTGTTCCACGCTTAAAAGAATTAGATATCATCTTTGGTAATAGCGTTCAGACGATGATGTCAAACAGCTTCAATATCCAAGAGTGCTTAAAAACAGCTGACTTAGTGATTGGTGCTGTATTGATCCCAGGTCACAAAGCACCAACATTAGTTACTAAAGAAATGGTAGCCAACATGCCTGACCACGGTGTAATCGTCGATGTCGCGATTGATCAAGGCGGTATCTTTGAAACAGAAGACCGCGTAACGACCCATGACGATCCAACTTATGTCAAAGAAGGCGTTGTTCATTATGCTGTAGCAAATATGCCTGGTGCTGTACCGCAGACAGCCACTTATGCCTTGAGTAATAGTACGATGGCTTATGCAAATCTCTTAGCTAATACTCCATTAGAACTCTTATTAAAAGACAACTTAGCTCTTCGTCGTGGTGTTAATACCTATAATGGCAAACTTACGATCGAACCAGTAGCTAAAGATTTAGCTATGCCGTACACTTCAATTGATGAACTATTAAAAAGCAACTAAACATACAACAGGAAGGACCTGTCGGCAGTAGGCTGACAGGTTTTTTGTTATAATAAAACTGATTCTTTTATTATAGGAGGTCTACTTATGATTTTTTCTGATATTTCTTATCAGCGTCCTGATTTATCACAATATAAAACAGTGTTCACTCACACCAATCAGCGATTTATCACAGCTAATAATTATCAAGACGCGAAAGAGGCGCTGCAGGAGCTGAATCAGTTACGCAGTGAAATGGCTAAAAACATGAAGCTTGCGTACATTCGACATTCGATTGATACCAAAAACTATTTTTATCAAAAGGAAAATGATTTTTGGGATCAGCATGGACCGTTAGTTGATCAAATTCATAATCGATTCTACGAAAGTCTGCTAGCCTCTTCTTTTCGTACACAACTAGAAAATGAATTTCCGGCAACACTTTTCCTTTTTGCAGAAGATCAATTACGTTTATTAGATGACTCAGTTATTGAACTGAAGCAACAAGAAAATGAAGTCATCAGCCGCTATACGCAATTGATTGCTTCGGCTGAACTGGCATTTAATGGCACTAACTATACTCTATCAGAGTTGTCTGCTTTTTTTACGGCTCCTGATCGTGCTATTCGTAGAGCAGCTCAAGCAGTCTATGAGCAATTCTTTACCACTCATGAGCAAGAATTTGATGAGTATTTTGATCAGTTGGTCCATTTACGCCACCAACAAGCTCAAAAATTAGGCTTTGAAAATTATGTCGACTACGGTGATCGTTTGATGAATCGTTGGGGCTATAACCGAAAGCAACTCCATGAATTTCGGCGCTTCATTTTAGAAGAAGTCGTCCCAATCAATCAAAAGCTTTATCAGCGACAAAAGACTCGGCTAGGAGTTGAAAAACTCTTACATTATGATCTGCCCCTTGTTTATCCTAATGGCAATCCTCAACCACAGGAAACTGGTGAAAAATTAATCCAACAAGCCCGAGACATGTACCACGAATTGTCGAATGAAACAGGAAACTTTTTTGATCAGATGATTCACCAAGAATTAATGGATTTGGCTAGTCGTCCTGGCAAACAAAGTGGTGGTTATTGTGAGTTTATCGATACTGTTCAAATGCCTTTTATTTTCGCAAATTTTAATGGAACTTCAGATGACGTCGACGTCTTGACTCACGAGACCGGACACGCATTCCAAAGTTACCTCTCTCGCTGGATCAAAGAACCTGAATTGGTTTTCCCAACTTCTGACACTGCTGAGATTCATTCGATGAGTATGGAATTTCTCACTTGGCCGTGGATGAATAAGTTTTTTGGAGCAGATCATCAAAAATATACATTTGCTCATTTAAGCAGTGCCTTACAATTTTTACCTTACGGCGCTTTAGTTGATCATTTCCAAGAAGAAATCTATCGTCATCCAGCGTGGACCTCGGCTCAACGGAAAATTTGTTGGCGAAAATTAGAGAAACAATATTGTCCTGAACGGGATTATCAAGCTTCAGAAGCCTTAGAACGCGGTATTTATTGGTACCGACAAGGCCATATTTTTGAAGTCCCTTTTTATTACATCGACTACACCTTAGCACAAGTCTGCGCTCTGCAATTTTGGAAGCGAACGATTGTCGATAAAGATTCTACTGCTTGGAAAGACTATTTAACAATTTGCCGCATTGGTGGGAGCAAAACATTTTTAGAAACCGTAGCGTTAGGCCATCTTGCATCTCCTTTTGAACGAACAAAAATGACTGAACTGCTATCAGTAGTTGATCATTATCTAAGTAACATCCCCGAAACAAATTTAGTTTAATTCTTTAAAATTATCTTATTTAAAAACTGATTAAACAAGCTATCAAAATAAAAAGACTATGAATTCATCACAGTCTTTTTATTTTATATTATTTCTTTTGCGATTTTTTTAGTGTTTAATAAAGCACGAACTTTTTATTTAGGAATAACCATCAAACGATTCTCACTCATTTTGTGGATGGCAATTGGTCGTTGATAAAATTCATTCAATATGTTTTCTTTTAGTAACTCTTCTCGATGACCTTGTTTAAAGACCTGCCCTTTTCGAATCATTAATAGATGATTGATAAACGGTAAAATCTCCTCCGTATGATGTGTCACATATAACAAGCTAGGCGCGTCCGCAGCTTGTTTCATTTTCTGGATACGTGCCAACAAGTCTTCTCTGGCAAACAGATCCATTCCATTACATGGTTCATCTAAAATCAATAATTCTGGTTTTGCCATCAATGCACGAGCAATCAGAACAATCTGTTTTTCTCCTTGAGATAGAATTTGAAAAGTTTTTCCAATTAATTTCTCTGCACCAAGTGAACATAAAAGTTGTTTGGCTTCGGCTAATTCGGTTTCTGAATACATTTGATAGATACCGATACTAGCAAATTTCCCTGATAAAACGATATATTCAGACTGTTCTTCACGATGGATTTTTTCTTGTAAAGATTGACTTACCCAGCCGATTCGTTTTGTTAAGTCAGGAATAGACGTTTCTCCGAACACTTCCCCTAAAACAGTGAGACGCCCTTTTGACGGCCATAAATTTCCTGAGATCATATTTAACATCAAACTCTTGCCGGCACCATTTAATCCTAAGATTGCCCAGTCTTCACCAGAGTTGATATGCCAATTGATATCTTGTAAGAGTACAGTTTGTTGACGAATAAGTTGAACATGTTCAAAAGCTAAAATTTTCATACTTTTTTCCTCCCTACTTCCCTTTAACAATCCTAACAAAAATTCACAGAAAAGATAGGAAAAATGGTATAATTTAACAGATGAATTTGAGAGGAGTCTTACTTATGAAATATGAATTATCAGACAGTACCTTTGCACCGATTGCAAAGATTTATCTAAAACAAGAGGAGAAATTACGAATCGAACCAGGAGCTATGGTTTATCAAGTCGGTGAGATTGAATTAGAAGGACATATGAACTCAAATGGCAAAAAAGGACTCGGTGGTGCATTGAGTGCTTTGGGTCGTTCTGTAACTAGTGGCGAGAGCTTTTTTATCAGCACGGCTACCGCGCATACAGACAATGCTATGATTGCTATTGCACCTGCTGTCCCTGGAAAAATATTTCCGCTAGACATTGCTGCTGAAAACTGGTGCTTGAACACTGGCGCTTTTCTTGCCAGTGAAGAACAAGTAAATTTCCAAATGAAGCGTCAAAAACTTTCCGGAGCCTTATTAGGCGGAACCGGCGGCTTATTTATCATGGAAACATCAGGAAATGGCCAGATTTTGGTTTCGGCTTTTGGTGATATTGAAAAAATTGAACTTGATGGCAGTCAACCAGTCACTATCGACAACCAACACGTGATTGCTTGGAGCAGCTCATTAGATTATCAAATCAAAGTAGCTTCCGGGACCTTTGGTTTCAAAACTGGTGAAGGCGTCGTCAATGAATTTCATGGCCGCGGCACTGTCTACATCCAAACACGGAACATAGAAAGCCTAGCTGATCATATCATTCCTTTTTTACCTAAATCTTAAAGATCATCAGACAGGATTGTAAGTGTTAGCAAGAACAGGTAAAATATGGAGGATACTGTTGTAGAAAGTTGGTTTATATGACTAAGATTAGACACGAAAATGAGTTGTCCGATACTCCTTCACGCATGGCTCGTTACCATGCCCAAGCGGTTGCACCACCCTTAAAAAAACAGAAAGAAACAGCCGCGGCAGTACCAAAAACACAAAGTACGCAAGAAAAAATGGTACAAAGTACCGCCTGGTTGACTGTCGGCAATATTTTTTCGCGATTATTAGGAGCAGTCTACGTTATTCCTTGGTATATGTGGATGCAGCCTCATGGTGAAGCAGCCAACTATTTATATACAAAAGGTTACAATGTCTATGCCTTATTTTTGATGATTTCAACAGCTGGGATCCCGGCTGCAGTCGCCAAACAAACTGCTCGTTATAATTCAATGAATGAATATGGGTTAAGTAAGAAATTATTGTTCTATACGATGCGACTAATGACTATTGGAGGAATCCTTTTTGCAGGAGTCATGTTTTTAGGCGCTCCGTATTTATCTCAAGGAAATCCAGACCTCGTACCTGTTATGCGTTCCTTGAGTGTTGTGTTATTGATTTTCCCAGCGATGAGCGTCATCCGCGGATTTTTCCAAGGAAACAATAACATGAAACCTTATGCGATTTCACAGATTGTCGAGCAAATTGCACGCGTCTGCTATATGCTAGCGTCGGCTTTCATTATTATGCGTATCAACAATGGCAGCTATAAGACCGCAGTCGTCTATTCAACCTTTGCGGCTTTTATCGGAGTTGCTTTTGCCATGGCAGTCTTACTATTCTCCCTCTTCAAGGAACGCTCCGCATTTAGGGAATTGGTCAAAGAAAGTAACAATCAAATTACGTTTTCTGGGCGCCAGCTTGTTTTACAAATGATTGCCCAAGCAATCCCCTTCATTATCGTAGGTAGCGGCATCAGTATTTTTAAACTGATCGATCAATATTCTTTTGAAAAAATCATGTCGCTTGTGACAGATTATTCTGCTGCAAAAAATGCAGAATTATTCGCTTTGATTTCTGCCAATCCAGATAAATTGACTATGGTAGTCATCGCTCTTGGTACAGCGATGGCAACTGCGGGACTCCCACTAATCACAGAACGGTTCACAAAAAAAGACCAAAAAGGATTAGCAAAATTAGTGACAAATAATATCCAATTACTGTTCTTTGTTATGATGCCCGCAACAGTTGGAATGATCGTTCTAGCTTATCCACTAAACACTTTGTTCTATCGTCCCAATCCTCTTGGGGCAGAGTTATTGGCAGCATCTTGTGTAGTAGGAGTCATGATGGGCTTACTTATGGTTTGTTCGACAATGTTGCAAGGTTTAGATGGAAACATGCAAGCTGTTTCTTTTTTAGGAATTGGTGTGCTAGTGAAAGTATTGACGCAATTTCCATTGATCTTTATGTTCAAAGCCTACGGTCCGTTAATCGCGACTTTTATTGGATTGTTAGTGGCCAACATGTTTTTATTGGATCGAATCCATGTCTTATCACAGTTTCCATTTAGGCAAACTTTTGCGTCGATCGCAAAAGTCACTATGATGTCGCTTGTCATGGGGGCTGTAGCTTTTATAGTCAAATTAGGTTGTGAAATGATCTTAAGCTCAGATTCGAAAATGCAATCTATGATTATTATTTTGATTGTCGCTGCATCCGGCGGGCTGACTTATATGATTTTAGCCTTAAAAACACGAATGGCTGATAAATTACTAGGCTCAAAAGTTGACAGTATTCGGCGCCGCTTGCATCTACATTGATACCAAAAAACCGCTCGAGGCTTATGCTTCGAGCGGTTTTTCTGGAATGGCCAAATACATTGGTTCAATAGTTAGGTTCGCTAAAAATCGTTTAAAATCATCAAATGAAATCACGACTGTTGCTGTATTGATATTCGGATGAAACCCAATCTTTTTTGTTTGATCGATGGCTGTGTCAATGATTAAATTGATTTGACGTGCTGAATCATGAGGCAAAGCTAATGGTGTCACTGAACCTTTTTCTAACCCAAGCAACTCAAAAAGTTCTGCTTCTGAAGCAAAGGATAAGTGACGCTCGTTTAATAAATCTGCCAGAGCTTTAATAGCTACTCGTTTTTCACCTGGACAAATCACAAAGTAATAGTTCTTCGTCTTCTTACTTTTCAGTAATAGGTTTTTCACGTCACTGCCAGCAATTGAAAAATCAATCTCTGCTACTGTAAATACTGCCCGATGAACCACTCGTTCATAAGAAATCTGCCATTTTTCTAATAATTGATAGACCTCTGTCTCAGTTGCTTTCGAAATTTTAATCACCGACTTTCTTTTAGCAAATTTCGCCAAATAATAATTGTTTTATTGACGTGATTCAATACTTCTAGTTCTTGTTTTTTAGTATCTATCACTTCTTCTTGCTGAAAAGCAGCTAGTTTTTCATAATTATTCTGCAATAGTTCAATAATTATTTGGTTGGTGTTTCCTGGAATTAAACTATCGGCTTCGGCTTGTAATTGTTGAATCACAATCGGTGTCGTCTCTTGAAAATAAGTATAGCCATACTTATTGAGATTGTTTTTGTACGATTGCAGAGTAGTTAAAGATGTTTCCAGTACAGCCTGTCCGTCCTTTGTTTGTTTTGGGATTTGAACGACTGCTTCTGTCTGTTGGGGCGCCTTTTTTCGCTTAAGCGCCCAGCGAGTCAGTAAAAAAGTAACTAAACAAACAAGCGCATTTGAAAACAGTACTTCTGGACGCAATAAATTTTCGATCATGATGGTCACTTCCTCTAAGAGATGCCTCCATTATACCGAACTCGTTCATTTTACGGTATTAGTTTTTCCAAAAAAAAGAAAGCAGCTGTCTATTCTTTGGTAATCTTCCGTACTTGATTTTCTTAATACTAATTTGTTAACAAAAAAAACACGTTGAAAAAATCCAACGTGCTTATTTCACAGTTAATTGAACTTTAGCTAACGCCTGAAGCAAATCAGCTATCAAATCCTCTGTGTCTTCAATCCCCACAGACAAACGAAGCAAGCCATCAGTCACGCCTTGTTTTTCTCGTTCTTCTTTTGGTACACAAGCATGACTCATAGTAACTGGATAAGACAAAATCGATTCTACACCGCCAAGACTTACGGCTGCAATCGGGATTTTTAGTGCTTCAGCAAAAGTATAGACAGCTTCTTGATCTACTAATTCAAATGACAACACCGCACCACCAGAAGAAGCCTGACGTTGATGAACTTGATACCCGGGATGACTTGGCAGTCCTGGGTAATGGACACGTTGAACAGCAGGATGCTCTTCTAACATTTGGCTGATTTTTTCTGCACTACGAGCACTTTGCTCCATCCGCAAGGCCATTGTTTTTAAACCGCGCATCGTTAACCAGCAGTCTTCAACCCCTAAAATACCGCCTAGCACTTTTTGTTGCAGTTTGATTTGCTGATGCCACTTTTCATTATTTGTCACGACCAGCCCAGCCACGACATCACTGTGACCATTGATAAACTTGGTCGCACTGTGGATCACGACGTCGATACCGAGAGATAATGGTTTTTGAAATTGAGGGGTCATGAATGTATTATCCATCATCGTTACTAACTGATGATCTTTTGCAATTGCGACGACACCCGCAATATCGGTCACTGACAACAATGGATTAGATGGTGTTTCTAAGTAGAGTCCGCGAGTATTTGGTCGAATCGCCTGTTCCCATTCTTCCAGCTTCGTTTCATCGACAAAAGTCACTTCGATTCCAAAACGCTCCATGACCTCATTCACCAATTGAAACGTCCCGCCATAGATACTTTTGCACATAACTAAATGGTCTCCTTGATTGAAACTCAGCAAAACTGCTGAGATCGCTCCCATCCCAGAAGCAAATGCTGTTGCGTAGTTTCCATTTTCCAGTGCGGCGACAGCCTCTTCTAACGCCGTTCGTGTTGGATTGCCAAAACGAGAATATGTATAAGGCTGTCCATCTTTGATAGAGGCTTGCTTAAAGGTCGAACATTGATAAATCGGAATTGAAGATGCGCCGGTCGCTTCATCAAACGCAGGGTATCCATGAATTAATTTTGTTTTATCTTTCATCCCAGATCCTCCTTAATTGTTTTTCACAAGCTTAGCTTACCATCATTTAAAGCGCTTTCGTTCTTTTTGGAGAAATTCCCATAAGAAATTTAGCTTATTATCAGGAATTCTAGGGACTTTCTAATGGATAAAAACTGAAACTGACGAAGAAATTTAATGGATCGAAACTGAGGGTAGGAAATAGGTTGATCGTGCTCAAATCACTACCGTCAAAGATACCAAGAGCGTTACATTCACAAACTTATAAATTAAAAAAACTGCGACAAATTTGCCGCAGTCTCTTTATTTTGTTTCCAAATCATGTAAAAATAACCCACTCAACAGTTTTGGTTCAAACCATGTTGATTTTGGCGGCATGATTTTTTTAGCATCCGCAACATCTAACAAATCGGTCATCTGCGTCGGATACATGGAAAAAGCTAATTTCCATTCACCAGAATCTACTAATTTTTCTAGTTCAGTTGTGCCGCGGATTCCTCCGACAAAATCAATCCGTTTATCTGTCCGAATATCATCGATTCCAAAAATATCTTCTAGTACGAACTTTTGGAGTAGTGCGACATCTAGTTTTTCCACCGGATCATTGGGGACTTTCTCTGGTTTGATCCTCATTGTGTACCAAGCCGAGCCATCGTACAACTGGCAATCACCGGCTTTTGCTGGTTTTTTCAAGTCTGTTTTAGTCACTTGATAATTTTCAGCTAAACGAGCCATAAAATCAGCTGGCGGAGTTGTCTTCAAGACACGATTGTATTCCCAGATTGCCAATTCATCTTCAGGAAAAATAATCGATAAAAATTGTTCTGTCTCAGGATTTTGTTTACCAGTTTGTCTTTTTTCTAAACCAATCTTTACCGCAGACTCGGTTCGATGGTGCCCATCAGCAATGTATAAAGCATCTACTTCAGTGAACAGATTAGTCAGTTCTTCAATTGTATCAGCTTGATCAATCACCCACACACGATGAGTCACTTCATGGTAACTAACAAAATCATAAACAGGGACATGATCTTTCTGCCATTTTTTAATCGTTGTCTGAATCGCAGTCTGTGGACGATAGCTTAAGAAAATCGGACTAGTATTTGCATCACAAGTTCGGATATGGTTCATCCGATCAATCTCTTTTTCATGACGAGTAAATTCGTGCTTTTTAATCTTTTCATCAATGTAATCACTAATTGACGTGCAAGCAACAATTCCAGTTTGACTGCGCCCTGCCATCACTAGTTCATACAAATAAAAACAGGCTTCTGTTTCTTTAAATAGCCAGCCTTTTTCTAAAAATGCCGCTAAATTTTCTGCCGCTTGTTGGTAGACCTTTTCATCATACGGAGAAAGGTCTGTAGGTAAATCGATTTCTGCTTTGTCGATATGAAAATAGCTGTAAGGATTAGCTGCCGCTAGATCGCGTGCTTCTTGCGAATTCACCACATCATAGGGCAAGGCCGCAACTTTATCTGCTAATTCTGCTTTCGGGCGAATACTTTTAAACGGATGTACTTGAACCATTAAAATTCACTCTCCTCATCTCGTTTGATCACTCGAACCCGAATAATTCCTTCATTTTCAGCTAATTTTTCAGCAATTGCTGCGATTTTTTCAGGATCAGTTTCTGCAATATCTACTAACGTATACGCATAATCATCTTGCCCTCGATTCACCATATTATCAATATTGACTTTTAAAGTAGCAATCTCAGAAGCAATCAATCCTAACATATTGGGAATATTATGATTGATAATCGTGATTCGATAAGGCGATTCAAAAGCCATTTCAACATTAGGAAAATTCACTGAACGTTTGATAACTCCGGTTTCTAAGAAGCGTTTTAAGCCACGAGCGGCCATTTTAGCACAATTGACTTCAGCTTCTTCAGTTGAAGCACCTAAATGTGGCAAGACTGTGATTTTGTCATTGTGAAGTAATTTTTCCTCAGCAAAATCAGTCGTAAACCCAGCAATGCGATCTTCGTTTACAGCCTTAACAACTGCTGCTGTATCAACGATCTCACCACGAGCAAAGTTCATTAGTCGTGCTGTTTTTTTCATTAATAATAATTCTTCTGTGCTGATCAAATGGCGAGTCTGATCAGTTAAGGGCACATGTATCGTTACAAAATCACAGTTTGTTAAAACTTCTTTCAGATCCTTTGCGCGTTTTACTCGTCGAGAGATACTCCAAGCAGTATCTACTGAAACGTATGGATCATAACCGGTGACTTCCATTCCAAGACGATATGCATCATTTGCTACCATCGCACCGATTGAACCTAATCCAATCACACCCAATTTTTTTCCTTCTAGTTCTGTTCCAGCAAATTGTGCTTTTTGAGCTTCTGCTTGTTCGTCAACATTTGTACCAGTTAATGTTTGTACCCAGCTGATTCCTTGGACCATTGGTCGAACAGATAACAACAAACTGGCGATTACTAATTCTTTAACGGCATTAGCGTTCGCTCCGGGTGTATTGAAAACGACGATTCCTTTTTCTGTACATTTTTTGACTGGAATATTATTCGTGCCAGCACCGGCACGGGCGATTCCTAAGACAGATTTAGGGAAATCATAATCATGTAATTTTTGACTTCGCAAAATAATACCGTCTGGCTCTTCACTTTCGTTGATACGATAATTTTCTTGATCAAAACGCGCCATTCCTTCAGGAGCGATCGCGTTGAATGTTTTGATTTGAAACATCTATTCTCCTCCATTTTCCTTCTCAAATTTTTCCATAAACGCTATTAATGCTTCCACTCCTTCAATGGGAAAAGCATTATAAAGACTTGCCCGCATTCCACCAACCGAGCGATGCCCTTTTAAATTTTCAAACCCTTGGGCTAACGCTGCTTGATTAAACGCTTTATCTAAATCTTCATCACCAGTAATAAATGGAATATTTGTAATGGAGCGACTTTTCTTTTCTACCGGACTTTTGAACAAATGTGAATTTTCAATCGCATCATAGAGTAATTGTGCTTTCTTCCGATCTTCTGCTGTGATTCCCGCAACACCACCTTGAGCTTTCACCCATTCAAAGACCAATTTCGCAATATAGATTCCATAAGTCGGCGGTGTATTGTACAAAGAATTATTTTTTGCTTGCAAAGCATAATCTAACATCGGCGCAAAAATCGCCTTTTTATTGAGTAAATCTTCACGAACAATTACTACAGTCAGTCCAGCTGGACCAATATTTTTTTGAGCACCAGCGTAGATCAACCCAAAATCTTCCACTTTGTAATCATTCGCTAAAATATTAGAAGACATGTCTGCGACCACGGGTACTTTGCCAAATGAAGGAATCTTTTCGAAAGCGGTTCCTTCTATCGTATTGTTCGTTGTAATATGCACATAAGCTGCATTCTGATCGATTGTTTTAGGTATCTCTGGGATATAGGTAAAATTTTTATCTTCACTCGAGGCAATTACTTCGACCTCTACATTATCCAACGCTTTCGCTGCACTAATCGCCTTTTTAGACCAAGATCCTGTATTGACATATAAAGCTTTTTTCCCTTGAGCCAAGTTCAACGGCACCATTGTGAATTGTAAACTTGCACCGCCTTGTAAAAATAAAACTTTGTAGTTGTCAGGAATAGCCATCAGTTCTCGTAACAAGTTCTCAGCTGTTTGGATAATCTCTTCAAACAAGGAGGAACGATGACTCAACTCCATCACCGACATGCCGCTGCTTTTATAATCAAGCATTTCGGATTGTGCGGTCTCCAATACAGCTTTCGGTAATACTGCGGGACCTGCGGAAAAATTATAAATTGTCATACTCATTCGCTCCTTCTTTAAGATGTGATGACAATTATAACAGAAGCTATTAAATGATAAAAGGTTAATTTTAAATTAATTTCAATATAATCTGTAATAATTCCAGAAAATTTTAATTCTATTTGCATAAACAATCTAATCATATCCATGAAAAAAAGGATCAATCCAAAATTGATCCTTTTCAAATCCATTATTTTATTTTCAATTCAGCCAGCTGTTTTTCTATTTCCGTTTCTGCAGCATCTGCAGCTAGTAACGCACAAGCAGTATATGCACTTTCGACCAATGCAGTATCAAACAGTGTTAGTTTTTTATCCGTCATTTCAATTGCCATTTCTAGATTCATTTTAGCACTACCGAGATCATAAAAAGCTAACAATTCATCGGCAGGATTTTCTTCAATTGCTTGTGAGATTCGCTCCATAGAAGTTCCAATCCCACCATCTTCCAGACCTCCAGCAGTTGTAATAGGAACATCTTTGGCAATTTCACCAATCAATCGTTTCAATCCGTCTGGTATTTCTTTAGTATGAGAAACTAATACTACACCTCTACTCATCAAATACACCTGCCTCAATCATTGATTCAAAGAAATAAGCTGATGACATCGCACCAGGATCAATATGGCCAATCGAGCGATCACCGACATATGAGGCTCTACCTTTAGTTGCTTTGATATTTTTCGTTTTTTCAACTAATATTTCAATCGTTGCGGGATTCAAGGTCCCATTATTTAAATTCTCTACGGCTGGTACCCATAAATCTAACATAGTTTTTTCACCAGCTTTAGAATTTCCTCGTTTTTCAATCCCAGCAATCGCAGCCTTTAACAATAATTCTGGATCACTTGAATCTTTGCTGGCTTTCA
The DNA here is from genome assembly GCF_005405225.1 of Enterococcus dongliensis. Classification (GTDB taxonomy): domain Bacteria; phylum Bacillota; class Bacilli; order Lactobacillales; family Enterococcaceae; genus Enterococcus_A; species Enterococcus_A dongliensis. Next base: position 34,921 of record NZ_BJDQ01000011.1, on the reverse strand, counting down.
TCATCTCCATCATAGCCGTTCCATAAAGCGGGCCAGATGCGCCGCCTACTTTACTGATCAAGGCCATTGCTGCAGCTTTGAATACATCCGGCAAATCACCTGATAGATCTGCAGCCATTACCGCAGTCATCCCGCGAGCCATGTTGTTTCCATGATCTCCATCCCCAATCGGTGTATCTAATTCACTCAAATATTCTTTCTTAATTTGGACTTTTTCATTGAATAATTCTAAGGTTTTTCGCAAATTTTCTGGTGTAAACATAGTGGACCTCCTTGAACACTCATTTGATTGGATATCTGATCTCAATCAATGTAATTCCATTAGTCAAATAATTTCTCTCATCAAAACAATCAATTTTTTATTTCATTACCAAGCAATTGTATGAACTGGTTCATTTAACAACCGTAAACGTTCTTCATCTAATTTGATCATCGTAATTGATGCGCCTGCCATTTCAAGAGATGTCATATAGTTTCCTACTTTGGTGAAAGTAATTTCTAATCCTTCATCAGCAAGAAGCTGTTGCGTGTCATTGAACAGAATAAATAATTCCATCAACGGCGTCGCCCCCATTCCATTGACAAACAAGCCGTATTTATCCCCTGCTTGCCAATCAAACTCTGCTTTTAATTTCCCAATAATCTCTTGAGCAATATCATGAGCTGGCTTAATCTTTTCACGTCGATAACCGGGTTCACCATGTATTCCTACACCGAACTCCATCTCATCTTCAGCTAAGGTAAAACCTGGTTTGCCAACTTCAGGGACGGTCGCTCCGGATAATGCGATTCCGACGGTTTTAATATCTTTTACTAAGTCTTTGCCATAACTGGCTAATTCAGAAACTGATTTTCCTTCTTTTGCCATGCCGCCTAAAATTTTATGAACCAAAACTGTCCCGGCAACACCACGTCGCCCTTGAGTATACGTACTATCTTCTACTGCAATATCGTCATCTACTAAAACAGAATCTACTTGAATATCATCCATTTCAGCTAAATCTTTTGCCATATCAAAATTCATGACATCGCCAGAATAATTTTTTATAATCAATAACGTTCCTTTTCCTTTATCAGTCGCCTTGATGGCTTCATGAATTTGATCTGGAGTTGGCGAAGTGAAAACTTGACCGCACACAGCAGCACTTAACATCCCCTCACCAACAAAACCAGCATGTGATGGCTCATGTCCGCTTCCACCCCCACTGACTAATGCGACTTGGTCGTATGTATCACTGCGAGTGACCACTAAAGTTTCAGGAACTTGTTTCACATAATCTGGGTAAGCTCCCACCAATCCGCTAACCATCTCTTCTACGACATTTTTAGGATCATTGATAATTTTTTTCACTTACGATTCCTCCTAATTCTTGCAATGAATTTTTTGGATAAAAATAGAACAGGGTAATAGAAACATCCTATTACCCTTGAAAAATTACATTGGTAATGCCATAAATAACCAGGCTGCTAAAATTCCTCCAATAATCGGACCAACTACTGGTACCCAAGAATATCCCCAATCGGAATCCCCTTTATTAGGAATCGGTAAAAATGCATGAGCGATTCGTGGACCAAGATCTCGAGCAGGATTAATCGCATACCCTGTGGTTCCACCCAGTGAGAGCCCGATTACTAAAATCAAAATACCAACTGCAATTGGATTTAATCCATCACCGAATTTACTCATTCCAAATGCCAACAACGCAAAGACCAAGACGAAAGTTCCGATGATCTCACTGATCAAGTTTGCACCTAAACTACGAATTGCCGGACCTGTTGAATATACGCCAAGAATCGTCGCTGGTTCTTTTGTTTCTTTCCAATGTGGATAGTAATGAATAAATACTAAGACTGCACCGATAATCGCTCCAATCATCTGTCCCAAGATATAAGGAACTACCATGTCCCAGCCAATTTTCCCAGCAATGGCCATCCCAATTGTAACCGCTGGATTCAGATGTGCAAATGACATATATCCTGCCGCATAAGCACCAATCGTAACTGCTGCTCCCCAGCCTAGTGTAATAGCAATCCAGCCGGCTCCTTCGGCTTTTGTCTTACGTAAGCTAACTCCTGCTACAACACCGTCACCTAGCAATACTAAGATCATCGTTCCAATGATCTCTCCAATTATCTGTGTTGACATGCTTGTATCCATGGAACACTCCTCCTTATTTTCCTAGCTATTACAGTACTAGCTTTTTTATAGAATATTAAAACGGATTAATCAGAATTTTTTTCTTTTGGACGATGTTTGTATTGCATTGTAGCTTTAACTGCTTCTTGCCAGCCTTCATAAAGATCATCTGTTTCTTCTTTTTTCATTTTTGGTTCAAAACGCTGTCCTTCTGATGCAAATTTTTTGATTTCATCAATATCTTTCCAATAGCCAACTGCTAAACCAGCTAAATATGCCACACCTAGAGCAGTTGTTTCCAAATAAGGTGCCCGTTCCACCGGTGTTTGAATGATATCGGCTTGGAATTGCATCAACATGTCATTTTTTGACGCACCGCCATCTACTCGTAATAATTTAATCTCTGTGCCCGAATCTTTAGCCATGGTTCTTACAACATCTGTCGTTTGATATGCTAATGATTCCAACGTTGCACGAATAAAATGTTCTTTGGTCGTACCGCGTGTGAGGCCAAAAATCGCTCCTCGAGCTTGTTGATCCCAATAAGGTGCTCCTAATCCTGTAAACGCCGGAACAACATAAACGTTCTCACTGCTGTCGACTCGTTTAGCATAATCTTCTGATTGAGGAGCAGATTGGAACATTCGTAACCCATCACGTAACCATTGAATAGCAGAACCTGCCACGAAAATACTTCCTTCTAACGCATAAGTTACTTTGCCATCAATTCCATAACCGATTGTAGTCAACAACCCATTTTCTGAAAGAATCGGTTCTTCACCTGTATTCATTACAATAAAGGCACCTGTTCCATACGTATTTTTTACCATGCCTTTTTCAAAAGCTAACTGACCAACGAGTGCTGCTTGCTGGTCACCTGCCATACCGCCGATTGGAACTTGATTCCCATAAAAATGATAATCTTCAGTATGACCATAGATTTCAGAATTGGATTTTACTTCTGGTAACATTTCTTTTGGAATATCCAATAGATCTAAAATTTCTTGGTCCCATTCTAAGTCATAAATATTGTACATCATTGTTCGGCTAGCATTTGTATAGTCTGAAACATGGACTTTTCCGCCTGTTAATTTCCATACCAACCATGTATCGATTGTTCCAAATAATAATTCACCATTTTTTGCTCGTTCTCGAGAACCTTCAACATGATCTAAAATCCATTTGACCTTTGTTGCTGAGAAATAAGAATCGATCAATAGACCCGTTTTTTTCTGGATCATCTCCGAGTGCCCTTGTTCCTTTAATTCATCAGCAATTTCACTCGTTTGTTTTGATTGCCAAACAATCGCATTGTAGATAGGATGGCCGGTTTCTTTTTCCCAAATAACTGTTGTTTCACGTTGGTTAGTGATCCCGATTCCTTCGATTTGATTTGGGCGGAAGCCGCCTTCGATTAACGCCCCAGCAATAACGGATTGAACCGAATTCCAGATTTCATTGGCGTCATGTTCCACCCAGCCTGGTTTTGGAAAATGTTGAGTAAATTCTTTTTGCGAAGAACTGACTTCTTTACCAGCTTTGTCAAAAATGATTGCTCGACTTGATGTTGTCCCTTGATCGATCGACATGATATATGAATCCATGTTCCCACTCCTCTTATATTATAATTTTTGTTGCTTTTTTAAATCCATTAATTGTGTTTCTCTGATTTGTTGGTCTAACTCTGTTTGATATGCCTCTTTCATTGTTAGATTCCAAGCAAAATATTCAGCCATTGCATCGACAACAGCATCTTTAATTTCCATCAAACGATGGCTGATAAATAACATGTAATTGGTTCGGCGCAACAGATAATCAACTGGTGTCAGCGTCATCTCAGCATCCATGGCGTAACGTAATGCCATCGATTCTGCTAACGTTAATCCCTTAAACGATCCTTGATCCTTCAGTGCAAAAACTTTTGGCGCATTCGAGCCGTAAAGTTCAGCGATATATTGGCTATCTTCCGTACTCAATCCTTGTTTTTCACCTTCTAAGGTAATTTTTTCTAATTCTTCTTCCACTTTTTCTGGGTCGAATCGTCCACCGGAAACCGGATAATTTTCCGAATCAATCAGCTGAAAATTTTGATCAGGCAATAAAGAAATAATCTTTTTCATTGCCCCAGCAGCCATTAATCGGTAATCTGTTAGTTTCCCACCAGATAGTATCAACAAACCATCTTCAGCGACAGTCAAATCGCTACCGCGAGAAACGGCTGATGGATTGTCGTCAGGCTCTTCTTTTGCTGCTGCAACAATCGTTTTTTCTACTTTAGGACGTGATTGCTTCCCATTAGCGTAATCTTTTGCTGCTTGAATGATTTTTTCAAAATTAGCGTCACTAATTTTTTCTTTTTTCGTTCCGTTATAATCACCGGAAGCATCGCTGATTAGTGGTCTCAGCCCTGCCCAAGCAGCTTCGATATCATGAATCGTTAGATCAACCTCTGGATAACGACGATTCACGATTTTCAATAAATAATCAACATCTTCTTTTTCCACCCTTGGATGGTCATAATCCCCTTGATAATCCGTATCTGTTGTCCCAAAATACGTCTTATTCTCTCGCGGGATGACAAAAATCATCCGTCCATCATTTTCTCCAGTATCGAAATAGGTTGGCTGAGGAACTTTTAGTTTCTCCCCATCTACAACTAAGTGTACGCCTTTAGTCGGACGCATATGCGGCTTGTGATCGATTTTTTGATCTAGTTTTTTAACAATATCTGACCATGGGCCAGCGGTATTGATCAACAAGCGACTATTGATTGTTATCGTTTGATCATTTAATAAATCCGTCGCTCTTACTCCAGATACCTGTCCTTCTTCATCATGGAGTATTTCTTCTACTTTCATCCGACTAACTGCGATAGCCCCATCAGCCACTGCTTGTTTGATATTTTCAATCACTAAGCGCGCGTCGTTGTTGCGATAATCCAAGTAAACACCGCCGCCTAATAATCCTTCTGATTCAAGTTGCGGCTCTCGTTCTAGAATTTCTGCCTTACTCAACATATAATTTGCATAACGTCCGCCTGTAATTCCTGCTAAATGATCGTAAAGATCCATCGCTATCTTGACAGAGAACAGATTAAAAGTTGAGCCAGGCTCATCAAAGATCGGTAAAATCATTGGATCTGCTTTAGGAATATGCGGAGCGATTTTTTGAATAATCGCTCGTTCACCCACCGTATCTGAAACGACTTCAACATCAAATGTCTTGAGATACCGAATCCCGCCATGGACCAGTTTAGTTGATCGCGAAGAGGTTCCTTCAGCAAAATCCTGCATCTCCACTAACGCCACAGACAGACCGGAAGCTGCAGCTTGTAGCGCCACTCCTGCTCCTGTGATCCCTCCGCCAATGATTACTAAATCAAAGGTCTGATCACTCAATTTTTGAATCAGTTTTGTTCGTTCTCGAAAAGAAAACATGCGTAAACACCTCATTCTTTCAAATTGATTTATTTCCAAAATTGAAAAATTACTCCAATACTGAGTTGGTTAATTTTACGTATGGTCGGTAAGTTTTTTAAAACTACCCAAAAATAATCAATCAAACTTATAAAAATAGTGTATCATAGCGAAAAAGCGCTTTCAAAGTATTGTTACTTGAATAAGTAGGATAACTAACATTATTTTGCTGATTCGTTGCTTCTTTGTTATGTTTTTCAGTTATTTTATTTATCGAACATAATTTTTTACAATAAAAAAATCCGCAAAATTTTGCGGATTCATAATTTTTATTTATCTTTTCGTGCTCGTAAAGCAGATAAGATTGAAACAGTATCGATTACTTCTTGTAAAGCCGCACCTAATAATGCTGGAATTACGCCCGTACTTGCGATTAACATCAAAATCACACAAATAATCAATCCAATCAATACTGATTGACGAGCGATTCGCATGGTATCTTGGGATAATCGAATTGCCGCTGAAACGCGGCTTAAATCATCTTTTAAAATTACTGCATCTGCACTTTCACTAGCCGCTGTTGAACCATGAGCTCCCATCGCGATTCCAATATCTGCAACCGCCAAAGCTGGTGCATCATTGACTCCATCTCCAACCATAACGACTGGACGATCTTCTTCTACTAATGTTTTTAAAACAGTTATTTTTTCTTCCGGCAAACAATCCGCGTGGACTTCTGAAATCCCTACTTGATTTGCGATTTGATTCGCAATAGATTGATGATCACCAGTCAGCATGATCGTTTTTTTGATTCCTAAGCTATTTAGTTCTGTAATCGTCTCTGCTGATTCTTCGCGAACAATATCTGTAAACGTGATGTAGCCGATGTATTGATCAGCGAGTGAGACATAGACAGCTGTTTTCTCATTACTTAATTCATGCGCGGAACCAGCAAAAGCAGCTTTGCCGACCCGAATCATTTTACCATTGACTTGTGCTTGGATTCCTTGACCAGTGATTTCTTCTAAATCACTTACTGGAAATAGCGCAATTTTATTGGCTTTTCCATAAGCGACTAAGGAACGAGCTAAAATATGACTAGATTCTTGTTCAGCACTTGCTGCATAGGTAATCAACTCTTCTTTAGAAAAATCAGTCGATTCAATATGGATCTCTTTAACTGAAAGACTGCCTTTGGTCAAAGTTCCAGTTTTATCAAAAGCTATACTTTTTGCACGAGCAAGTTTCTCAATGGTGGTTCCAGTTTTAACCACAATTCCATTCCGGCTTGAACGACTCATTCCCGCAACTAAGGCAACTGGTGCTGCTAAAATCAACGGACAAGGAGAAGCTACGACTAAAACTTCAGCAAAACGAACAGGATCTTTTGAAACAAACCAAGCGACTCCTCCAATTACATAAGCTGTGATCGTAAAAGGAACCGCATAACGATCCGCTAATCGAACAAAGTGAGCAGGTTTGGCTTCAGATTCTTTTACTAATTTTACCAAAGTTTGGTATTGACTATCCTTTGCAGCTTTTGTCACCTTCATGCGAAGTGCTGCATCACCATTGACCGAACCAGACATCAACTCATCATTGATCCTCTTTTCAATCGGCTTGGATTCTCCTGTTAGCGAAGACTCATCTACAAACGATTCACCCGCAATGATTCGACCGTCGACTGGAACTAATTCACCGGGTTTAATCAAGACTAGATCATCTACTTGAACTTCATCAACAGCTAACTCACTGATTTTTTCTCCATCGATTCGATGAGCAACCTGCGGTGAGTTATCTAAAAGTGATCGCAATTCTCGACTCGCTTGATGACTAGCATAATCTTCTAAACTATCACCACCTGTCAACATAATCAAAACGACTAGGCTCGCCCAATAATCACCTACTAATAATGTAGCTAAGATAGCTGTAACCGCTAAAATATCTATTCCATATTTTCCAGAGCGTAATGTTTTGATCATACCGATCAGCATAGAAATCGTCATGATACCACCAATAATCGAAACCAACCAAAAGGCCCACTGACTTTGATGGAATCCAAATTCAAAAATCAATGCCACGATTCCAACCATCACTGTTAATAAGAGTTTTCTTATATTACTCATCTCTTTCGCCTCCATTTTTCTTCATTATTAGATTAGCACTCACATAATCTAATTGAAAATGATAGTACCTAAACGAGAAAGATAATCATTAACAGCTGGAAAACGCCCTTTTGTTTTTATAATAATTATAATTAAAACAAAAAAATAGTAGATTGCCGTCATTTGACCAAGAAAATTAGTTCTACTCCATTATTTTAATAAATTTTTGTTGTAGGATAGTCAAAAAAGACCACGATGTTAACATCGTGGTCTTTTTATTAAGATGTTTTCATCCAGATTGGTTCAAGTTGATTGCCGTCTGGATCTAATACTTCCAAACTAAACATTTGCTCTTCTGGGATTCCCATATCAACAGAAAAATAGTCACCACCATTTGCTTTGGCTGCTTCTGCAATTTTTTTTACTACATCAGCATTTTCTACTAAAAAGGCGGTCAGTACACCACTTTGGCTTGTTGTATCCGTAATTTCTTTATTTCTAAGAAACTGACGATAAAACTCATGATCTAGTACCATAATCGAAAAAGCGTCATCCCATACCATAGAACTGGCATGTTCATCGGAGAATTCTTGATTCTTCTTAAATCCTAGTTTTTCATAAAATTCAGTCGAAGCTTGTACGTCTTTCACAGGAAAATTAACAAATACCGTCGTTGACAATTTGTTCACCCCCTTGAATTTTCATTCATTATGCAAGAATCGTGAAGATAAAGCAAAGAAAGCGCTTGTACAAAATGTAACGAGTACCTGCTAGTATGGTAGTTACTCCTTTACCTTTCATTCAATTTTATTACTAGAAAAACGATTAGTCTAACTATATTTTAGTTTAAATACTTTGTTTGGCTGGACGCAACAAGACTTCACTGATTGTTACGTGTTCTGGTTGTTCAATTGCATACAATACCGCTTGAGCGACATCTGCTGAGGCCAAGCTGAATCCTGCTTTTCCAGCAGTTTCTCTTAATGCCATTTCAGTCGTTGCATCCCCTACAGTATCAAATAACTCTGAAGATACCATTCCTGGCGAGATAATCGTAGAGCGGATACCGTTGGATAATTCTTCTTGACGCAATCCTTCCATGATTGCCCGCACGGCATATTTGGTTCCATTATAAACAGCAGACCCTGGATAAACAACATGTCCAGCAACGGAATCTGTTGAAATAATCAAACCCGACTGTTGTTTTTGCATAATAGGTAAGACCGCTCCGATTCCATTTAATACGCCCATAATATTAATATCGAGCATTTTTTGCCAGCTAGCATATTCCAACTTGGCCAGATTTCCTTGTGGCATAATACCAGCATTATTGTACATTACATCGATTCGTCCAAATTTTTCAATCGTCAAATCAATTACTTTTTGTACTTGTTGTCGATCAGTTACATCAGCTTTTTGATAAAAAACCTGGTCTCCTAGACTATCTGCTAAAGTTTTGATACGTTCCTCTCTTCGTGCTGCCAAAACGAGTTTTACCCCTTTACTAGCTAATAATTTTGCCGTTGCTTCCCCGATACCAGAAGAAGCCCCCATAATAATCATTACTTTATTTGAAAGTTCAGTCATTTTTTTCCTCATTTCTACTAGTGATTTATCTAGTAACTTATTTCTTTGATGATTGTAGCTGGCGAACCAGCTACAATCACATTATCTGGTACATCTTTAGTAACCGTCGCATCTGCGGCAACAATTGCATTTTTACCTACAGTTACTCCGGGGAGAATCGTAACGTTAGCACCTAACCAAGCATTTTCTTTGATTTTAACGGCTGCCACAGATAGCCCACGCCTTTTTTTTGGATCCACAAGATGATTTACTGTGATAATCCGACACATCGGACCGATTAATACATGATCTTCGATTTCAATCCCGCCTAAATCAACAAATGTAACGTTCTGATTAATAAAAATATGTTTGCCAAATGAGGTATGTTTGCCAAAATCTGTATAAAACGGTTGCGAAACCTCCACAGATTCATCAAGTATTTTCCCTGTGATTTCCTCCAAATACATTCGTATTTCTTTAGGACTATGATATTCTCCATTCATTTTCATCAGCAGTTGTTCATTATTGGCTTTTAATAAATGAATCTCATCATAGATAGCAGAACCAGGCAAGATTTCAATGCCCTGAATTTTTTCAAGTAATTCCTGTTTAGCCAACTTATCAACCTCCTTTATTTGATGATTCCAGTATACTTCGTTATACTTACAATAAAAAATACTTATATAGAATAGTTAGCTATCGTTTTTAGTTATAGGAGGATATGATGGATTTACGCGTATTAAATTACTTTTTAACAGTGGCTCAAGAAAAAACTATTAGCAAAGCAGCTGAAGTCTTGCATCTTTCTCAGCCCACCTTGTCGAAACAATTAAAAGATTTGGAAGAAGAATTAGGTGTCCAACTTTTTATTCGAGGAAATCGTGAAATCTCACTGACTGAAGACGGTGTCTATTTACAAAATCGTGGAAAAGAAATCCTAGCATTAGTCGATACAACGACTGCAAATCTTAAGAAAAATGAAGTCATCGGTGGAGACATTCTCATCGGCGGCGGCGAATCTCAAGCCTTCCAGGTTTTGGCTACTGTATTAAATGACCTAATGAAAACCTACCCCGACATCAATGTTCATCTGTATAGCGGCAATGCCGATGACGTAAAAAATAAAATCGATAAAGGACTTTTAGATTTTGGTCTAGTAATCGATCCAGTTGAAAAACAAAAATATGAATACATTTCCCTGCCGGTCTCAGATTGTTGGGGAATCTTAGTCAATAATCATCATGAGCTAGCAAAAAAAACGGCCGTAACTCCCCAAGATCTAAAAAATCAAGCGTTGCTGATTTCTAGTCAAACACTGGTTAATAATCAACTGTCTGACTGGTTAGGCGAAAGTTTAAGCAATTTTCATGTAGTCGGCAGTTACAATTTGCTTTATAATGCCTCTTTATTGGTCAAAGAAGGAACTAGTCTCGCTTTTTGTATCGACGGAATCATTAATACAAACAACAGCGGTCTGACCTTTGTCCCACTGTCGCCCGCTCTCACCTCAAAAATCCGTCTTATTTGGAAAAAGAAACAAATCTTTTCAAACGCTGCCTCACTTTTTCTTAAGCAGTTAATACAATTAACTGAAGGACAAAGCAGATAAACTATCCCTATTCACTTATTAATTACAAAAAAATACAGCCTACATAGGCTGTATTTCACTCATTTTTGATTTAATTGATCGGCTTCGGCTAGCATTGTATAGGTTGCTTCGAATGTTTGACAAACATCAGAAGGAATCTCATAGTTATTCGTAGTTTCTCGTAACTGTTCGAATTCCGTGTCTAAGTTTACTTCCGATCCTTCATTTTGCAGCTGATCCCAAATAGTATCGTAAATTTTTTTCACTTCAAATACCTCTGGATGATTTGCTCCGTGTGCACGGGTAATCGCTGTGGTATAAAGGGCTAGTTTTTCTCGATTTTCATTTAAATAGCTACTAATTTTTGACATGTCCGTTCCTTCTTTCTCATTCAACTGCTGAGAAGTTTTTCTTCTCTACAGTTCAAAGTATAGAACGAATCATTTCTAAAAAAATTGATAGTTATCAAGTTTCATCCATTTATTTTTTATTAAATAGTCTTTACGAATCAACTAATTCTTCTTTTTTACGGCTAACCAAATCTCGCTATAACAATTTTCTAAACCGTCGCTAAAATTGGTAAATGAGATTTCTGGTGCTTGAACGAGTTCATAGTCAGAAGATGGCAACCATTCTGAATAAATTTTCCCCCAAGTATCTTGCAATGTTTGTGGAAATGGTCCTTTATTAGGAAAGACCGCCCACGTTTGTTTGGCTATCTTTAATTGTGTCAAATCAGCGAACTGATTTTCTTGGGTCGTAGCAAAACCGATAAAATGAGTCAATTCCCCTTTTTCTTCCATTCGTTCCTCATCAAAAGTATAAGATGCATTGATAACTTTTTTTGGGTATAAATCACCTAACTCATGCATTTCAGTCTTTTGTTTTTCTGTAATCGATTGTGCCAATTCTTGAATCGCATTGTTCACTCCTTCAAATTGGATCGGTACTCGCTTAGAAACACCTACCAAATTGAACGCATCTTTTTCTTCAATTTTAAAATCCATTGAAACTCCTCCTTTAACATCTATATAAAATGAGCGTCGAGGAAAAGATTTTTGTTGACGATTTTTAATGACCTCTGATGGTAAATATCCCGACCATTCACGAAAAGCTCGTGAGAAACCTTCTACTGATTGGTATCGATACTTAAAGGCAATATCTGTCACTGATTCACCGCGGACTAGCTCCTCATTTGCCAGCGCTAGACGACGAATTTTGATATAGTCAATCAAGGATAGCCCCGCGATAAAAGAAAACGTCCGTTTTAAATGATATTCCGATATCCCAATCGTTTTAGCCGCTTCGGCCAATGAAATTTCTTGGGTTAAGTGTTCTTCAATATAATCCATCAATCGATTCAAATCTTGAATCATTTCCTCACCTCATTTATATAGTAATCATACACAGGATTTTCTATGGCTACTTGATAAATATCAGTCCAATAATGTCGATTGTATCATATTGAAAGTAGCTCTGATCAGCAGAGAATCAAATACATTATGAACTGTATAAGTAGTCGTTTAAATAAATGACTTATTCGGTTTTATTTCTATAAAATAATAGGTATAATTAGATGATTGAGTATCAAGTTAGGAGAGATTCTAATCGAAAAAATATTAGCTGGAGATTTCAGAATGATTGCGCGACTAAAAAAAATACCTTTTCCAAATAAACTATTTTTAGTACTAGCACTAGTCTTTGGGCTACTAATGATCAAGACTGTCCCTCCCTTACAAGCACCCGATGAAGTAGGGCATTTCGCTAAAGCTGTTGCTTTTTCTGAATTCAAAATTCAACCGAAATCTTTTTCAGATGAGTCCCACGAAAAGACAAGAACAAATAAAAAAAATTGGAATACTTTTGGATTCAAACTCCCAAAAGAAATAAAAAGTATGAATTCATATAGTCTGGATAAAGCTGGAAAGTATGAAAAGCCTCCCTATCATTATATCCATAACAAGAAAGCTAACAAAGAAGGACGTGAGTGGGTTCCTACTGGTGGAATCACAAACTATCATTTTTTTAGTTATCTTCCTCAAATCATCGGAATCTCCTTTGGAAAAGTACTAGGAAAACCTATAATTGACCAGTACTATGCGGCACGCTATTTTAATTTGATCACATATATCGTAATCGTCTCTTTCGCGATTTGGAAATTTCCCTTTTCAAAATTAGGTGCCACTGTTTTAGCACTTAATCCTATGGCTTTATTCTTAGCCTCATCAACATCTGGGGATGGTATGATCATCGCTGTCAGCTTTTTATTTATTGCTTGGCTCTTAAGCCTGATCAAAAAACAGACAATTTCTAATCCGATGCTTTTATTCAGTGGATTTTTAATGGTTGTTTTAGTCTTAATGAAACCAACTCTGATTACATTAGGACTGCTTTTCTTTTTGATACCTAACAAATCATTTAATCCTAAACGAAAAGCTGTCTGGGGCATTGCGATTTTTATAGCCAGTATCTTCTTTTATGTTACTTGGAATAAACTCATGATTGATCAACAGACGCTCTATCGTGATTTTGCCAACCCTGGTAAACAATTAGCCTTGTTCTTAAAAAAACCAGCAATCTTTTTTGATAATTTTCACGAAAATTATTTATTTGGGATAAAAGGCGATGACATTATTTATTCTTTTGTCGGTAAATTTGGATTATTAGATACTCCATTAGGATTGCATTGGATCATAGTGTACATTATTAGCTTTGTTTTAGCCGCTCTTGTGCAAGAGGAAAAATCGACCTTAGCTATTCATCAACGCGTGATCTTAATAACTATGCTGGTTGCTTACACATTTTTGACCTTCTTTGCTTTATATCAAATTTGGAACAAGGTTGGTCGAACAGATGCCATTGAAGGTGTCCAGGGACGCTATTTTATCCCAGTCAGCTTATCGATTATTCCTTTATTCTCTAGTAAAGAAAAACTCTTGAATATAAAACCAGTGAAAATAAACATGATTGTCTCAGGTTTATTGTTCCTAGTATTAGTTGCAACAATCGTCATCCTTACCACACGGTATCCCACAACTTTTTGATTTCAAAACAACCCATCTGCTAAATCTAAAAAAGCCCAATCAGCAATGCTGATTGGGCTAAAATTCAATAAAAGAAAGTTTATTGCTCAAATTGATACAAGGTTGTAGACAAGTAACGTTCCCCGTTATCTGGAACAATCGCCACTACTTTTTTATCTGGACCTAATTCTTTAGCTACTTGAATAGCTGCCTGAATAGCTGCACCGGCAGAGATTCCTACTAAGATTCCTTCTTTTGCAGCAACTTCTCTCGCTGTTTGCAATGCTACGTCACTAGATACAGGAAGAATCTGATCGTAAATAGTTGTATCTAATATCTCTGGGACAAAGCCTGCTCCGATTCCTTGGATTTTATGTGGAGAATGTGCGCCACCTCTTAAAACAGCAGATTCTTCTGGTTCTACTGCATAAACTTTTAAATTAGGATATGTTCGTTTTAATTCTTGTCCGGTACCTGTGATTGTTCCGCCGGTACCGACACCTGCAACAAATGCATCAATCCCTGTATTTCCAAAAACTTCTTGAATCTCTTTGGCAGTTGTTTCACGGTGTGCTACCACATTGGCTGGATTATTGAATTGTAAAGGCATGAAGAAGCCATCTTGACTAGCTAATTCTGTTGCTTTAGCGATTGCTCCTTTCATTCCATCAGCTCCAGGCGTCAACACCAATGTTGCTCCATATGCTTGGATAAGTTTTCTTCGCTCAGTACTCATCGTATCTGGCATTACAATGATGACTGGATAGCCTTTTGCCGCACCTACCATCGCCAAGCCTACACCGGTATTCCCGCTAGTAGCTTCTACAATTGTATTCCCCGGTTTTAATTCTCCATTTTTCTCAGCAGCCTCGATCATGTTTAACGCGATTCGATCTTTTACACTGCCACCAGGATTGAAAAATTCTAGTTTTACATAAACCTCTCCGCTATTTTCTGGTACCAGTTTGTTTAATTTTACAATGGGTGTTTCTCCAATTAGTTCTGAAATTGATTGATAAATTTTTCCCATTTTGATCTCCTCCGTCTTCAACTACTTATTGTTCAGTATACTAACTATACCTGTACAGTAATGGTTTTGACTAATGCTAATTTCCAATGACTATCCATTGATTTTAGTTATAGATACTAAGATCCTTTAGTCTTTATATGACTAAAAGGACACTCATTTTGGAAAAATCCCCCTGTAATTTCAGCTTAAATCTTTTTGATTAAGCGGTAGCCGTCTTCATTAATCAAGACAAACGTTCCCTTTTGTTTCAACTTAAGATCAAATTGTTTGGCTTTGATACTCTTCACGTAGATGAATAAATTGACCGCTTTACTTTGCAGACGATACCGTCCTCCTCTCAAATCAGGAAATACAACTAGTCCTTCCTCAACGGTAAAAGCAAAATCAGAATTTGGTACTACATAACCATCTGGTGCGACTGTTTCATGTAAATAGTAAGTACCATATTTTAGCCTATTAATATCAAATTCACCTGGTGTTTCAGAGTTTAGTGCTGCAGAAGTTCGTTCTACTTTTTTTATGACTACCTCTTTCTTCTTCCGGAACTTCATCTGATCATGCGTATTTATAGTCTTTTTTCGCATCACTTGTTTCCTCAAATATACAGGTTCATCAGAATTATCATTCTCTACTTTATTAACTTAAAATGTTGCTCCAACAAGTTTTTTATTAAACTGTAGTGACGACCTTCATGAAGTGTGCGCAAACAGCTCAATGTTCTTCTTATTTATCAATCTCTTTTATAGTATTCAATTAAAACAAGAGTAGTTTTGCTGATTTTTTACCAAACTTGATATTGGTCAATTTTTTATCAATAGAACCGCCCTATACTATGTCTTGTAAGAACGAAAGAGAAAAGAGGAAAAAAAATGAAAGTTCAAAAGTGGATCCAAGATCATAGTAACCACATTACTGTTTTATCAGCCATTTTGATTGCCTTAGGATTTGTTGGGAAAATTGCTGGTGTCATCCTTTTATACAAAATAGCATTGGCTGTAGCTTCTATCATCGCTGTGATTCCAATTGCGATTCATGCGTATCAAGCAGTCAAAGTCAAAGTCATCTCGATTGATTTATTAGTTACCATCGCTGTAATCGGTGCATTCATCATTGGTGAATACAATGAATCGGCCATTGTCACTTTCTTATTTTTGTTTGGGAGTTACTTAGAACAAAAAACGTTGACTAAAACAAGAGAATCCATCAAAGCGCTAACAGAGATGGCTCCCACTACTGCTAGTGTCCTACAAGCAGATGGTACGACTGAAGAAGTAACAATCGACGATGTGGAAGAAGGCGATGTCGTTTTAGTAAAAACTGGCGGTGCAATTCCCGTCGATGGACAAGTTGTTGATGGTAAAGGTTATGCAGATGAAGCCGCGGTCACGGGCGAATCTAAACAAGTCGTGAAGACGACTGGCGATGAAGTTTTCTCTGGAACGATCTTAGCCGATGGTTTTTTGAAAATCGAAGCAACCAAAGTCGGTGACGATACGACCTTTGCAAAAATCATTGAATTGGTCGAAGAAGCACAAGATACCAAATCACATGCTGAAAAATTTATCGACCGCTTTTCACAATACTATACGCCTGCTGTATTATTCATTGCGTTGATTGTCGGTTTGATAAGTCGTGACTTTCGTTTAGCTATCACCGTTTTAGTGCTTGGTTGCCCTGGGGCTTTAGTTATTGGGGCACCTGTTTCGAATGTTGCAGGTATTGGTAATGGGGCAAAACGCGGGATTTTAGTCAAAGGCGGCGAAGCGATGGATACTTTTTCTAAAATCGATACTTTCGTCTTTGATAAAACCGGTACATTAACGAAAGGTACGACTGCTGTTTCTACTATCAAAAATTATACGACAGATGAAAAACTGAGTTTAGCCTTAGTTGCCCGCTTAGAAATGTTATCTGATCACCCGCTTGGTCGTGCCGTAATTAATTACGCCACTGAAAAAAAACTGACCTTTCAACAATTAACAATCCAAAACAACCAGACCATTAAAGGTCAAGGAATTGTAGCTGAAATTGATGGTCATGAAGTTTGTGCTGGTAATGCTAAATTGATTGCGACCCATAATCTTTCATTGACACCGCAACAAGAACAAGATCTGCTCCAATTACAAAAAAACGGCAGCTCTATTATCATTGTAGTGATCGATAAAAAAATCACTCAAATCATTGGTGTCTCCGATATCATTCGCCCAGAAGTTGCAGAACAACTCGCTCGTTTGAAACAAGCTGGTGCAAAACACTTGGTGATGTTGACAGGTGATAACCAAATCACTGCTGAATATGTAGCTAATGTTTTAGGAATCGATGAAGTTCACGCTGAGTTATTACCAGATGAAAAAGTACAATTTGTCAAAAAATTCCAAGATCAAGGTCGCCGTGTTGCCTTTGTTGGAGATGGAATCAATGATTCTCCTTCTTTAGCTACTGCAGATATTGGAATCGCTATGGGATCAGGAACCGATGTTGCTATTGAGACCAGTGATGTTGTCTTGATGCAATCAAGCTTTGAAGCCTTGGTTCACGCTTACCGTTTAGCTAAGAAAACTGTGCTGAATACTCGTGAAAACGTTGTGATTGCGATTGGTGTCGTTTTATTCTTACTCATTGGTTTGTTTGCCGGCTTTATCTACATGGCTAGTGGTATGTTCGTTCATGAAGCAAGTATTTTGGTAGTAATTTTTAATGCTATGCGTCTACTGTATTTTGGACACAAAAAATAGAGAAAACTTGATAAAAATCAATTTTTTCCCACGAGTTACGCCTTATAATAGACAAAAGAAGAAAGGAAGAATCATTATGAAAAAGATTATTATGCAATTAGATACGCTATCTTGTCCAAGCTGTATGCAAAAAATTGAGCATGCTGTTTCTCAACAACCTGGTGTCAGTGATACAAAAGTTTTATTTAACGCCAGCAAGATTAAGGCAAATTTCAATCCAGAAGAAGTTAGTCCAGAACAATTATCTGCTGTTGTTGAAAAATTAGGTTATGGCGTTCAATCAACAAAAGTAAAAGAAGCATAGTTTGATGTAGTACCCTTCCCCATGAAACTACATTAGAAAACAACTGCTATAAAAATGTTCAGTGACACGAAACAGGAACTTGTGCTCACAAATAAAACAGAAGCGTCTACAGATATTGAAAAATTATCTGTAGACGCTTTTTACATATTCCCATTTCTATTCTAAAATACTGCCCTCCCTCTTTAGAAGAGCTTGCAATGAATATTTTGATTTTTTACGTATACATCGCACCAACAGTTTGAAGGTACTTTTTAAAAGCATCAAAAAAGGAGCTGTCACTTTGAACAATTTGTGCGTGTCTTCCTAGAGAAAGTAAAAAACGAAAAGAATCTTCATTTTGCGGTAGTCGGACATCTATCAAAAATCTCTCTTGATCAATTGGTGTTAGTGATTTCTTGCCAAAGCGTTCGACTAGCACATCCCGAATCTGTTGATCTGCTTTTAATGTAAGCGTAGCAAAAACTGGATGAATCGTTGCATCAAGAGTCAAGGTTCGTGGTTGAAAGGCTCGTGGGATAAATATCTGATCCCTGATTTCATAATGGGTCATACGTGAAAGCCGAAAAATCCGCCAATCTTGACGCTCTAAACTAAACGCCTGCAGATACCACCGCTCTCCTTTGTAAGTCAAGTGATAGGGTTCGATTGTCCGCTGGCTGAGCCGACCTTTCCGATCAAAATAATCAAATGTAACCAATCGATGATTTTTGATTGCCTGACTCAATTCTTCAGCTAATTTTTTTAACTCCGCTGAACCAAGCCATCCTATATGCTGAATGGATAAAGACTCTTGAGAAATTTGTTCGTCTTGCAACGCTTGAATTTTTAAAATAGTTGCTTGAATTTCCGGGCTTTCAATCAACTGCTGAACTCCAGCTAGAGCAATCAATAAATTTTGAATATCTTGAGCAGTCAATAATTTTTTATAAACTTTATAATTCGGCAACAATCCAATCCCGCCGTTACGCCCTCTTTGAGTATAGATTGGAATATTGGCTAGACTCAATGTCTCTACATCTCGCAGGATCGTTCGTTTGGAAACACCAAAACGCTCCGCAAATTCCTGAGTAGAAACAATTTCCTGTTTTAATAAAATCATGATCATGCTGATCAGTCGTTCGATACGCATAGATTTCCTCTTTTTTATAATATATGACAGCTAGTTGTCATGTTTAATCAGTTATAGTATACCCATCCTAACAGAAAGAAGGCAAAAAAAATGACTAATTATGAAATTAAAACTTTTAACGAAACAGTGATTACAGGTTATGCTGCAGTTTTGCCGCTGCCTACAATAAAAAATATCAGCGAGGTTTCAGAAAAAAAGAGCCACCATTTTCTCTCATTAGCAACGAGCGGAAAGTTTCCTGCTTTGATGGCCGAAAGTACGGATAAGATTGGCTATGCTCTAAGTGAAGCGAAAGAAGATTACTTAGAATACTTTGCTGGTGCCAATACTACGACAAATGATCCCAAAGCTGAAGAACGCATCCTTCCCGCAGGTGAATATATTGTTTTAAAAGCAACTGGCGGACCTAGCCGTCAACTTTTCGACCAATTGATTCGAACTTTTTTCGGAGAGATTGTACCAGAAAATCCTGACTTATATAAAGAAGATACCTTTGTTGTCGAAGCATTATTAAACGGGAATCCCAAAGATGCTGAAGTTGAATTGAGAATTCCTTTAAACAATTAAAAAATAAATAAGAAGCAATTCCAGTTGGAATTGCTTCTTATTTATTTAGCTAGTTTAGTACGCTCCAGAAATAGATCCATTTGAAAAATCAAACGACGTAGCTTTAAAAGGAACTTGTCCTTCTCGAGTAACATCTGTTCCGTTTTTAAATACTTTTAAGTTTCTTATTTTCACTGTCCCTCTAGTACTATCATGTAAGATATACGCATTGCTTCCGGGAACCAATTTTGTTTTATATTGACCGACTAATTTTCCACCCACAAATGTTTGCATATAACCTGAAGCAAAATATTTCACTTGAAGATGGACTTGTTGGCCTTTAGCTACTCTTGGCGCATTTGTATTTACAGAATAATATTGTTGGCCAGCCGTTCCCGCTCCAGCTGGAAAATTGATATTTGTTGTGTTAATCCAACCTTGTGCGAAATTAGCATCTGAACCTGCTTGATAGTGTAATTCTACGCCTATTTGTCCACTACCCTCTCCATTTCCAGCAATGACAAATTGGGTTTCATAATCATTTGAATTTCCTGTCAAGGTAACATCTGCTGAGAAATCAACTGTTGCAACGTTTGATAACTGAGCCTGATCAAAAGGTTTATTCGAATACAGCAAACGATAAGATCCTGGAATACTTTGTTCTTTCCCGCCAACACCGGTCACATTAACATCTACATGTCTAGGCTTTACACTAGAAGAAGATGCAGAGTGACCATTGGCATAAAAAGCAACGCCTTCGTAACGCCAACCAATTTTTTTCAAATGATCTCGTTCATTAGTCAGTATCGTGTAATGATGGGTACCTGATTTTGCGTTTGGATTATACAGGCGATAGACTGGGATAGAACCACCGGAATGCCAAGAGATTCCTTCGTAACGCCAGCCGACTTTTTTCAAATGATCTCGTTCATTTGAATTTAATGTATAAAAATGATCCCCACCATTATTAGGGTTGAACATTCTGTAAACAAGCGCGCCATTATTAGGTGCTTCCCATGCAGTTCCTTCATTTTTCCAGCCATGAGAAACAATAACCGGAATTTCATTGTGATTTTGAGTATATAAATGCTCCCCAGTATTGGGATTATAAGCACGATATAAGGTGGAAGCTTCTGCCTTATCAGCAAGGACGAATGTTCCACCGGCTACTAATAATGTTGCAATAAATAATTTTAATCGATTGCTTTTCATTTCATTAGCCTCCAATAGGATGTATCTGTAATCTCAGTGCGTTTTTAAGAATCTGTTTAGATAAATCTGAACCAGTAACAAGGATCTCCTGTTCGGTTCAAAATCACTGTTTCTGAAATTCCATTATCCTTATAATTACAGTGAATGATTGTATTGCCGCTTGTAGCAACACCGGTATGTCCAAAGGCTCCCCCAGAACTTCCTTTTTCACCAGCAACGAAGACATCTCCTCGTCTTACTTCATTTCTAGAGATAGCTTTAAACAATTTTCCTTCATAGGAGAACAAAGTATCTGTATTTCCTATCCAAGTATTTGGTGATAAATATCCTGCTTCGATTAATGAATAAAAGACAGCGCTTGAACAGTCGTAAGAGTTTGGACCATTTCTATTCGCCATTGAATAAGTAACTTTTCCTTTGCGTGCATAGAACCAATCTAGCATCACTTCTTGTCTGCTTTTTGTTCCTAATGTATACCAAGCAACGCCTTCATTTCTCCAACCTACGTTAAGTAATTTGTTTCGTTCACTTACATTCATAGTGTAATGATGTGAACCGGCACCTCTAGCATTTGGATTAAATACGCGGTACATTGCTACACCACTCGTTGGTGTCAACCAAGCGACACCTTCATAACGCCATCCAGCACGCTTTAACATAGTGATCTCATTGCTGTTTAAGGTAAAATGATGTTCCCCTGAATTGGGATTATAAATTCTAAGCAATTGTTTCCCAGTATTAGAAACAACCATACTTATCCCTTCATAGCGCCAACCCAATCGCACGAGATGATCTTTTTCATACGAATTCATTGTGTGCAAGTGTTCCCCTGAATTGGGATTATATACACGAAAAATGGATATCTTAGGAACACTAACTGGCTTAGGCGCTGCTTTAGGTGCGGCCTTAACAGCCAAACTTGATTTTACCGCGAATGCTTTTGCTTTTTTCACTGTAACTGTGCTGCTTGTTTTACTTTGAGTAAGCGACTTAGCTATCATCGGTACCTTACTAACTGTTGTATCCTCATTGGATTCAGTAGTTGTTTCCGTAACTAGTGTTTCTTGTTCCGCAGTGTCGTTGCTCTCACTGGTAGTATCTTTGATAGTTCGCTCACTTGTAGTATCATCTGTCGACTCGTCCGATGAAGTAGTTGCCACTGTCGCTTCATTTAATGGTTCACTTGATTCTGATTGAGCAGCATCGACTGTAACTAGCGGTTCACCCGTTTCTTGCCCTGATGCAGTGACTGCTTGATCACTACTTTGTGTCACTGATGCTTCGGAACTTACACTTGAATTTTCTCCTGCAACTTGGATACTGCTCTCAGAAGATTCTATTGCCGCTGAGGCTTGTTCAACCACCTGCACAGTTTGATCATTCATAGTTTCCGCTGCATATGCAGTATTTTTATCTGTTGAGAACGCAGCGGCACCTAATATACCCAAAAATACTATCGGTGCTACAACCCATGTTTTTTTCTTTTTGTACATCTTAAAACGTTTCTTTTCCATTAATTTCCTCCAAAAAATGTATAGATTTACTAAAATTTTCTCTTTTTCGGTGCACCCTAACTGAGATTTTTTAATTCTATTAGATTCAAGTCAAAGCTGGCCTTTCCCTCTATTCCATCCTTTCTAATCCATTGATTCACCCTCTTATGAACTAAGATACAAACAAAAGAATACATCATTATTACGTGTGTTATTTTGATTCTTTTCATAATTTTACCATCTTTTTCCAATTTTTATAACTGAAATAACCGTTTTTATTAATAAAAATAGCTAAAAATCTTCATCTGTCGACTTTTCTAGGAATAGAGCAAAAAAATCCATCAACAAACGGCTATAATGGTCATTGTCTATCAAAAACTGAAGCTTAAATCAATCACTGAATACAAAAAAAGAGGTGACGCATAAGCGTCACACTCTTTGATTACAATAGAATCTCAGATTTCACTTGATTAATAGCTGTTTTATAAATCTTCATCTAAGATCGTACCCTGGATGATTAAATTCGTATCACCGATTAAGTAAAGCTCTTCATTTATGACATTTACTTGAAGTTGTCCTCCTAATACTTCAATCACCACAGGATCATTTTTGACTAATCCTTTTTTGGTCAATACATATGCAGTTGATCCGGTCCCAGTACCACAAGCTAACGTGAAGTCTTCTACCCCACGTTCATACGTACGTTCAACGACTGTTTGATCAGATAAAATGTCATAGAAGTTTACATTGGTCCCTTTTTTAAAAGCAGGATGATTGCGTAATTTTCTCGCAAAGTCAAAAATCGATGCTAATTCGGTCATCGCAAGATCTGGAATGTGAACAACTAGATGAGGGATTCCTGGATTCCCTAATTCAACATAATCTACTGTCACTTCTTTGCCTGCTACTTGAATCGTTTTATTTGCTTCAAAAACAGTCGGTGAATTTAATTGTACCCGATATGTTCGACTATCTAACCGTTCTGCCGGTACATTACCGGCAATTGTTTCAATGACCATTTTATCTTTTGTGATGCCTGTTTCATAAGCCCAGCGTGCGACACAACGCGCACCATTCCCACACATTTCTGCTTCAGAACCATCTGCATTAAAAAAACGTGCATAAAAATCTCCGTTATCACGAGCCGTCTCAATAGCAATCAATGTATCTGCACCCACTGAAACACGCCGCGAGCAGACCCGTGCAGTAAATTTTGTTAATTGTTCACTAGAAAAATTCAATTCTCGATTGTCTATCAAGATAAAATCATTTCCAGCACCTTGTATTTTATAAAATGGTACTCTCATTTGCTAACCTCATTTCATTTGTTTCTATTTTAGAAAATCAGGAACGACTTCATTTTGGATGATTTGATCCAACGTTTGCCGTTTTACGATAATTTCTGCCTGTCCCTCTTTTGTCAGCACAACTGCAGGGATTGCCAGCTTATTATAGTTGCTCGCCATGGAATACCCATATGCACCCGTTGAAAACGTGGCAAAGAGATCGCCAGTTTCAACTGTTGGTAATTCAATGTCTTTGACTAAGATGTCGGTACTCTCACAAGCCTTACCAGAGACTGTTACTTTCTCAGCTGGTGCAGACTCCGCTTTATTAGCCAAAACACCGGTATATTTTGCTTCGTAAAGTCCGGGACGGATATTATCCGTCATGCCGCCGTCAATACTAACATATTTTCGTAAACCTGGAAGTTCTTTGATTGCTCCAATTCTGTGGAGGCTGATTCCTGCTTCTGCTACAATGCTGCGCCCTGGTTCGATGACCACTGCTGGTTGCGGAAAATGTTCTTTTTGACAAAAAGCCAAAACTTTTTCCATCATTGGATCTGTGAAATAACTAAACGGTTTGGGCCGATCTGCTTCAGTATACCGCACACCAAAACCGCCACCAAAATTTAGTTCCTTTATCGTATAATCAAAACGTTCTCGTACCATCTTCACTAAATCTAAGGCAATCTCCACTGCTGCCAAATGGGATTGATTATCAAATAATTGACTGCCTACATGGAAATGAAATCCTAAGAAGTTTACTTCTGGTCTCTCAATTGCATGTTGAATCTGAGGAAATAAAATCGACTCATCAATTGGAATCCCAAATTTTGAATCTTTTTGACCAGTTGAAATGAAAGAATGAGTCTGAACATTAACTTCAGGTGTTATCCGAAATAAAATATCTACTACTTTATGTTTCTCTTTGGCAATTCCTGCAATCAAATCAACTTCTTGTAAACTGTCGACAATTATTCGACCGACACCATAATCTAGAGCCATTTCTAGTTCTTCAAGCGATTTATTATTGCCGTTCATTTCAATATGCTCTCCTGGGAACGCAGCTTTAATCGCCGTATATAGTTCGCCATCAGAAACGACATCAAGGGAAAATCCTTGTTTTTGAATAATTTTTAACATTGCCAAGGTTGAAAAAGCTTTACTGGCAAAGGCAACTCGAACATTTTCATATTTATCGACAAAATCTCGTTTCAATTCTTGGCATTTTTCTTCGATCATTGTTTGTGAAAAGACATATAACGGTGTACCAAATTTTTCAGCTAACGTGACTGTATCACAGCCATCCCACATCAAATGCCCATTTTTTGTTTCAAATTCCATTGTAAGCCTCCTAAGTTAAATTTCATTCAATCCAGCGATTAAGTTTACGTATGTCTGGATTCCCAACAATAAGTTCACTTCATCAAATTTCATCTTGCTGCTATGCAATGGATACGTATACCCTTTTGCTTCATCACGAATACCAAGAAAGAAAAACATCCCAGGAATCTCTTGCTGATACATCGAAAAGTCTTCCGCAATCAAATAGGGCAAGGTTTCTTCATAGTAATCAGCCGCAACTTTTTCCAATGTTCTCACCATTTTTGGATCATTATTGACTACACGATACATATGATTAAAGACTACTTCTGCTTCACAACCATAACCTTTTGCAATCTCGCTAGCCAATAGATCAATTCGTCGAACGACTTCATCATAAACTGCATCATCAAATGCGCGCATCGTCCCGTGCAAAACAACTTCTTTGGCAACGATATTCATTGCTTCGCCGCCATGGATTGTCCCGAAAGTCAACACGACATTGTCTAATGGACCAATATTTCTTGCTAAAATACTATTTAGCCCAGTGATCACTCCCCCAGCAGCAACGATTGCATCTTCGCCTAGTTGCGGCTGCGCACCATGTGTACTGACTCCTTTGATTGTAATCGTCACTTCCGCATTACGCGCCATCATCGCTCCAGGACGACAAGCGATTTTCCCGGCTGGCAAATCAGGAAATACATGCAAGCCTACAATCTCCTCAACACCTAATTTTTGTAAGATTCCTGTTTTCATGATTAATTCTGCCCCGCCTGGTCCTTCTTCAGCTGGCTGAAATACAAAAACAAGTGTCCCCTGAATTTTTTCAGGGTGCTTATGTAAGTATGCAATAAAACCTAATAATGTTGCCATATGACCGTCATGACCGCATGCATGCATTTTCCCTAGTGTTTTCGAAGCAAAACTATATCCCGTTTGTTCTGTCACGGGTAACGCATCTATATCTGAACGAAATGCTAGTGTCTTTCCAAGTTTTGTTCCTCGTAGAACCGCAATCGTACCAGTCCCAAGAACTTCATAAGTCTCGTTGATTCCAAAAGTACTTAACTTTTGCCGGATGTATGCTGCCGTCTGTTTTTCTTGCAAGCCTAATTCAGGGATCTGGTGCAATTCACGGCGCATCGTAGTTACTAATTCTTCTAATTCTTTGACTTCTGCATCAATCATTCTCTCACTCGTTTCCATAAATATACTCAGAATAATGTTCATTAGATTAAAAAACCATTGATAGTTTCTCATATTATAGTATAAATTGCTTCTTTGGTCATTAATTTATTTTTGGAGGATTTTTATTCAGTTACTCAGTTATTTTTGTTTTTAATTCTGGAGTTTTCAAATAAATAATTTTATACAATTTTTTTCATCCTTCTCTTTAAACTTAGACGATTAAATTTTTCATGAGATTTACGTTGGCATTCACTCATAATTAGGCTATAATTTCACTATTAAAGCTTAGTTTTAGATGAGCTTTGAAAAAATAATGAAGGAGTTGTCTCCCTTGAAAATATTTGAAGGATCCGGTGTCGCTTTAGTTACTCCAATGGAAGCCGATGGTTCCGTAAATTACAAGAAGTTAGAGGAGCTTGTTGAATGGCAGATCAACGAAGGAACCGATGCAATCATCGCTTGTGGAACGACCGGCGAAGCCTCCACCTTGACCAACGATGAACACATTGCTGTAATCGAGGCAGTTGTCAAAAAGGTGAACGGACGAATCCCAGTAATTGCTGGAACAGGTGTAAACGATACCCGCCACGCCATCGAATTATCGACTGGAGCCGAAAGAGTTGGTGCTGATGCTCTATTGATCGTAACTCCTTACTACAATAAAACGTCAGACGAAGGTCTTTTTTTACATTTCCAAAAAATCGCCCAAAGTGTGAAACTACCGATTATTTTATATTCTGTTGCTTCACGTACGAATATGAACATTACGCCTCAAATGGTCAAAAGACTAAGTGAGATTCCTAATATCGTCGCTATAAAAGAAGCGAGCGGTGATATCTCACAAATCGCTGAAATTGCTCGTATCACACCTGATGATTTTGCGATTTATTCCGGAAATGATGATCAAGTATTGCCAATCATGGCGCTCGGTGGACGAGGAGCAATCTCAACGATTGCCAACATTGCACCACGACAAACCCACGAATTGACTCAAGCATTGCTAGATGGTGATTTCCAACTAGCGAAAAAACTACAACTTGCTCAGTTACCACTAATCCATACAATCTTCAGCGAAGTAAATCCTATCCCAGTCAAAACTGCTGTTGGCTTATTAGGCAAGATTCAGCCAAATTTCCGGCTACCTCTTTATACGGCTAAAGCAGAGACGGTAGAACGTCTGAAAAAAGAAATGACGGCTTATGGTTTGGAGGTCTCAAAATGATCGATATCATCTTGAGTGGTGCCAATGGACGAATGGGTCAAGTATTACAGACAATGATTTCTCAGCAGTCTGAAATGCAAATTGTTGCCGGGATTGATCGTGATGTTTTTGAAGCAGATTTCCCTACTTATCAAACCATCACAGCGTGTCAAATCAACGCCGATGTGGTTATCGACTTTTCTCATTATTCTGCTGTACCAGCAGTTTTAGATTACTGCGCCGATAGAAAACTTCCCGTTGTTATCGCTACGACTGGCTTGACAAATGACATACAAGAACAGATGAAAAGCGCTGCTACGCAAACAGCCGTCTTCTTTTCCGCCAATATGTCTTTAGGAATCAATTTGTTAGCGAAAGCGATTCGTGAGATCACTCCTGTTTTAGAAGAAGAATTCAATATTGAAATCGTTGAAAAACACCATAATCAGAAAAAAGATGCCCCTAGCGGTACAGCGCTATTGTTAGCTGATGCAGTCAATGATGCTGTTCAAACAGAAAAAACATATGTCTATGGCCGTCATGGAAATGATTTAGAAAATCCATTATCAGAGTTGGGAATCCACGCTGTTCGTGGAGGAACGATTCCCGGCGAACATACCGTCATTTACGCCGGGCCAGATGAAGTGATTGAATTGAATCACCTAGCCTTGTCACGTAATATTTTTGCTAGCGGCGCAGTCAAAGCAGCTAAATATATCAGCAAAAAAACAATTGGTTTATATGACATGGAAAAATTAATTGACGAGAGCTAATGTTTCAAAAAATTTAACACTGGCCAAGAATGCAAATGAATCCTAACCCCTACCAAGCTGTTTCATTTACAGTGGATGGTATTGGTAGCCAAATCAGTCTTCATTTTTCCTATTTTGAAATATGAAGCATTTTAGTACGAGATGGGAGTATATTCAATGACTTTAACTGATCCTTATGAGATTGCAAAATATATTAAAAATGCTGAGAAAACCACACCGGTTAAAGCTTATGTCCAAGGAGATTTAACTGATATCAGCAAAGAAAATGTTCAATTTTTTGGTCAAGCTGAGACTTGGATCTTGATTGGAGAAAGTCAGGCAGTCCAAGAAGTCTTGACTGAACAACAAGCAAAGATTCGCGCTGTTCATGTGGAAAACGATCGTAGAAATTCTGCTATTCCGATGCTGGATATTTCAACCATCAATGCACGCATCGAACCAGGGGCACTGATTCGTGAACGAGTAGCGATTGGCGAAAAAGCAGTAATTATGATGGGCGCTATCATCAATATTGGCGCTTCAATCGGAGAAAATACGATGATCGACATGGGCGCTATTTTAGGCGCACGTGCGACTGTTGGCAAACATGCCCACATTGGTGCAGGTGCCGTGTTAGCTGGTGTGTTAGAACCGCCTAGTGCCTCACCAGTCATTGTAGAAGACAATGTTTTAGTTGGTGCTAACGCAGTGATTTTAGAAGGCGTACATGTCGGAAAAGAGGCAGTCATCGCAGCTGGTGCTGTCGTGACCAAAGATGTCCCGGCTGGTGCTGTTGTTGCTGGGACTCCTGCTAAGATTATTAAAATGCGCGACGAGATTAATCCTGAAAAAACTGAATTTTTGGATGATTTACGTTAAAAAAAGAATTGGTGGAGAGAAATCTCCGCCTTTTTTTGTATTATTACTGCACTTTTAACGAAGTATGCTATAATACAAACGGATTAGTACAACTCTTAAAAGAAAGCGACTGAATTATACTCGTGAATTTGAAAAGTATCAAAAAATCAATCAAAAATCGTAACAAACAAATCAACAAAACTTTTGCTCAAGTGGAAGAAACTCTTGCAAACCATATCCACAGCGATGTAAAAATCTATTTCGACAAAGCAGATACTCATCGCATCCATCTTGAGGAAACAACACCGGATGGCAAGACTCGTCATATTCAAAGTGCCGAGCAGGACCACTCATTCAAAGACTTGGTCGATGCCCACATCCAAAAACCACAAACAAATACGTTGAATCAACTAACCAATAGTATTTACAACTTGTGGTCAGAAAGTTTTAAAACAACGGAACCTGTCGATGAGACAACTGACAAAGCAGCGGAACTTGCACAAGATATCTTAGCCGATGTTGTCAAAGAACCGACTGATAAAGCCGTAACAGCTACACAAGCAGAAGCTTTGAACCAAGCGCTAAAAACAAAAGCGAATTATTCTGCTGAATGGTCAGATACCGACAAAGCAATCGAGGTCTTTTATAACCCACCAAAAAAAGAGCGTCAATTATTAGCAACAATCACAGCTGATCAAACAATCACGTATACTGATGCTTTAGCTACTAAACGTGTCATGAAAAAAGAATTGCCTGACATGATTGCTGCTGTCTTAGCTTAAAACAAAACCCCCTCACCGTTAAAAATGACGATGAGGGGGTTTTTCGTTCCAACTTAGCAGCTACTTGTATCATTAAATCAGTTTTCTAATCAACCTTGTTCATTTAATAAACTCATTAATTCAAAACCAGTGTTCACTTTTGAATAAATTGAGCAAACAACAAATATTTTTTTTCCAGCAAATTGGACTTTGTTGAATCGTCTTGACGATGCCGGAATATGATGATGTCCGTGAATTGCACCAATAATATTGTATTGCTGGAATAACTGTTCAATCTTTGGTTCATCACAGACGTATGCTTTGTTATAGGCACTACTTGACTCAGATAGAAGGCTCAATTCATTAAACAACGGTGCATGCGAGACAATCACAGTTGGAATAGCAGTATCTTCTCCTAATAATTTTTCCAGCGCAGCTAAAATAAATCGTTGCTGCATTTGTTTTCTCTTTGTTAATGCTACAGGAATCGTCAAACCGATATAACGAACATTGTTATAGATCAAACTAGCATTATTTAACAGTTTCATTTTAGGAAACCGTGGTTCAAGTGCTGTTTTGACTACTTCATAAAAGGGATGATCACCTGTAGGTAGTCGGTACCAAGCTTCATCAGGATTTTTCAACAATGTGGTGAACCACTCATAGTTGAAAAATGGTCGCCATTTATCCCATTGCTTATCTGAGTGATCCGTCGTTTCAGGTAACACATCGACCAGCTCATGACCGCCAATAACATATAATCCTTCAATTTCTTTGTCCACAGCATGAGAATCTGAAATATCACCGGCTAAAATATTAAAGTGGCGATTCACAAACGGCAGATTCTTATCCTTTGTGTGAATGTCCGAGACTACATTGATTAAATGCCGATTTTCAATCGAGTGGATATTTTTGAAATATTTTTCTGCTTCAGCTGGTGCAACACTATGAGCCACATAATTTTTGCGGACATTTGCCAATTCATCACCATATTTTGATCGTAAAAGCGGTTGAGTATTTGTCATTGGGATGTTCTCTGCAGCCACAAGTCCCTGTTTAATACCAGTTTGTACTTCTTGAGGCAATAACGACACAGCTGAGTCGATCTCTGAATGACTTGTTAAACCATTACTAATTAGTAAAGAGTCTTGTTTGTCCAATAATGTTACCACCTTACCATCGATCATTAAAGGCAGTGAATTAGTCAGTTGAATGACAAAAGTCAAATATTCAGAAATGTAGCCGGCAATACCTGTTTTTACATTTTCGCTAAATAAAAACTTCCCGGCAAGATTTGCAGATAATGGTCCTGTCTCATCATGTTGCATCAAGCGGCCAGCAATCTGTATTTCTAACAGTGGATTTTGTAAAATCGCTTGGTAAGCGTGACTGACCTCAATTGAATCTTCCATCACTCGATGACCTGTTACTTGAAAAATACTTAGCATTAAATATTTCTCTAAGGTGGACTGATGACGTTCGATATATTGCCGAATTTCCCCAGGATGCAGCAAATACTGAATAGCGGCTCGTTGGATATAGTTTCTTCCTGTATCATAAGGAATCGCAGAATACACGAGATCACCATTTGAAGAAATCGCAAACGAAACATTTTTCGTATTATAGGTCAATTGAAAATATTCATTTTTAAAAACGATTTTATTTACAGGGCGACGTCTATTTTCCGGATAGCCCTCAATCTTTTCCATAAGCGCCAGTGGCAATCTATTCTTCAGTGGAAGATCTTGATCTATTACTGATAGGTCTTTTTTATTTTGTTCCATTAAATACCTCTTTTGAAGAAAGTCACCTCTCTTCATAACTATTTATGTAGTGTTCTTATTATAGCGTCCACCGTATAATACGCCTACAATTTCCTCAAAAAAATAAGAACTCTTAAAATCGATGACGTTTATGTAACGAAGACTCTCACTAATTATAAATATACTATGAATTACTAAACGATCTATAACCTAACGTATAAAAACTCTCAAGTAGTCTATGAATTGACTCCAAAATCAGATTTTTGGTCTAACATCTAGAGTTCATTAACTAAACTTGAGAGTTCTTATTAAATTTCTATTTATTTATGAACTTTTTTAAGAAATCTATTCATGTTTTTTCTTGAAAATGAGTGCAGAGCCAAACGTTAGCAATATACCTAATCCTGTAATAAAGCCTGTCGCGCTCTTAGTTTCACCAGTTTGTGGTAACTTGGATGCCCCATTAGTTGTATTTTGCATTGGAACAATCACATCCTTGATTGCCATTGAATCTCCTTTTTCTGGAGCAACAAGCAGCACTAGATTATCTTTTTTTAGAGTTACCGTATTCCTGACTGGCTCAGGTACCGATGTTGTTTCTTTCTGTTTTGTTGGCTTTTCTGGTATTACAGTTATTTTAGACGGTGCTTCATTCGGCAGCACATTTAACTGAACTGTTGTATGAATTCCTTTGGCTTCATTCTCTGCTTTTAATACTTCAAGTTCTGCTCTTGCTTTACTTGCTTCAGATTCGGTTACTGTAATTTCGTAATGTTTTGTTCCCTCATCTATTAGAGAAGTTGTATACACATACGTAACCTGATAACTATTTAGTAGCCCAACAAAGTTTCTAAGTTGAGAAAATCTGAATTTCATAACTTGTTCCATCTCGGTAAATGCAGCTTCTGGATTTTCTGCAAACTCTTCAGGGAAATATTCTGAAATAGTTAATTTTAAACCAAGCTTCTCTTCAACACTCGTTAACTGTTGTGTCACAAAACCTTCAGGATGTAATAAAAATGGTGAATAAATTAAATCCAGGAGATTTGTATACGTCCTTTGAATTAATTCGGTTAATTGTTCATCACTAAGATTTGCATATCTCCCTCCTGTATCACTTTCTAAAATCAACTGTTTAATCTCTTTCACTATCGTTGGGATTGAAATCGTCTGGCCTCCTACGCGTGTTCCATCAATAGAATAGTGACCAGTTGTGATCGTTTGATCGAACAAATCATAAACTACATACCCATTTTCCTCCGGTATAACATCACCAAAAACAAATTCAGTATCATGATTTGACTCAAATTTTGATTCCAAGAGATTAGAGGATTTTCCTTCATTAATATCCACAATAATCTTTTGCAGTGTTCCATTAGATATTTTTTCAGTTACATCGGATATCATCATTGGAGTATTATGCTCTCGCTTAAACCAATCTGTTTCCGCTAGTTCATGACCATCTCCATCAGTATAGTGTAAAGCAATCTGATCATTTTGTGCGATTAACGGAATTTCAAATGTCTCTGGGAGTTTTTCATAAGTTTGCTTGTCTAAGACAATATCTTTATTCCACTGAGCAATAAATTCCGGTGCAACCGCATAAGAAAAATCATTAAATTCAGGTTTTTGATTGGTAATTTTTTGCAATGTTGGTAAAAATACCTTTGACCACAGATTAACAGTCTGGTTAAATTTCAAGGATGCTTGTTCTATTGAATGAGTTAATAATTCATCTACAGTTTTATCAATAGTCCCATCAATATTTTGAAGCACCATTGTATTTAAGCTTCGAACTAAAGAGCCTTGCTCTCTATTGTCGATGATAATTGGGCTTTGATTTGTTTTTACGTCAATAATGGTTATTCCATTCGTAAAAACAGCATCACTGACAGTCACTTTTGCTTTTAAATTGCTACTTGTTGAAAGGACCTTTCCAGCTGAATTAAATAAAAAATCCGTTTTGATCATCGCTTCACTGTCTTTTTCTACTTGGTTGATATTAAGAACTTGAACCGGTAAGATAACTGATGTATACTCCCCTTCATTGAGCTCTTCACATGATAAAATAACGGTACGAATAGTTGACCAATTTGTTACTTGATTCGCAGTCAAAAAATCGGACGTATCAATTATTTTATTTCCATCTACAGTAACTATGTCAGAAGAGTAAAGTACCTTTGAGGTATCCGTACTTAAATTATCTGATAGTATTCCGGCACCAGTAAGAACCATTGTAAAAGGATCTCCCGCTTCAATAGTAGGTAATATTAAAATATTTTGAGTTGTAGAAAGCGAACCTGCCATTCCATTGATTGATGTCAAGCGAATATGGCTATCTATTAGATCATCCTCTGTTTTGAATGTTTTTCCAGAATTAAAATGAGCCGTCGTTTCTTCGGGTATTGAAGAATCAAAAGCTAGAAATTCCTGTTTTTCAGTCATAGGATCGTCAATACCATTTTTCACTCCAACAAAACTTGGTAATACAATACTATAAGGAATAGCTCTCCCTCTATCCCGACTGCTATGACCTTCAATTTTTTCTGAACCAAATTGTTTATATACAGGTATTTCATCAGCTAATAATGGATATGTGTCTGTTACGGCAAGGAAAGAAACATCTCTTGCATCCAACAACTTGTTTATTGGTAAAGCATCCTCATTGACTTTCATTGTTAAACTAATTTTATTCATGTATAAAATCATTGAATTGGCAACAAATTTATCAGAATAGAGACTAGATAAATCCACTTTAAGGACTTTTTCACC
The DNA here is from genome assembly GCF_005405225.1 of Enterococcus dongliensis. Classification (GTDB taxonomy): domain Bacteria; phylum Bacillota; class Bacilli; order Lactobacillales; family Enterococcaceae; genus Enterococcus_A; species Enterococcus_A dongliensis. The sequence goes on along the minus strand of NZ_BJDQ01000011.1, from coordinate 730 downwards.
ATTTTCACCCACATAACCTAAATCCGTAAGATAGTTATGGATATCTGGAAGATCTGAAAGATCACTCACAGGGTCGGGAGACCAAGCAATGTCTGTGTAGTCCATTCCTTCTGGCATAATAAAATAATACACTCCTAAATTAGCAGCATAATTAGTTGTGAGAAAAAAGTTGTTAGTAAATTCCTCTCCAGGGCGATAGATTTCCTTAGAAAAGATCATACTCCCAAAGATTGAACTAGATAGAGGAATCTTTTCTGGATCCGATACTTTTAAAGTTTTACTAGAATCTTTTTGTATCAAATCACTTTCAAAGTGAACCGTATAATTTGCAGTACTAACAGGCTTCAACGTGTCTAAAAGACGATAGGTCCCATACTTAAATTCTAATGAATTTCCTGCAAAAAGCTCGTCTGCCGATGCTATTACTTTAACTGTATCTGAGCCATCTTTTCCTTCTGGTAGGTAAAGTCGTCCATTCATTAGCTTATCTGTAGTATAAGATGTCTGTGTACCATCTGCATAAACAATAGAGATATCAAAGGGATTAAAATCATTTTTACTAAACTCATAATAATAACCATTTCCATAGTCGTCATTTATCGCTTCTGTTCCTGGCTCTATCTCATAAGTAATTTTCACATTGGTTTGTGTAACTGGATGTATGCTAATAAAGTAGACAATTTTTCTGCTATACTGCTATTTGACTAGACACTATTTTTGAAAGGAATGT
>NZ_BJDQ01000010.1 GCF_005405225.1 Enterococcus dongliensis | reverse complement strand
AACATTCCTTTCAAAAATAGTGTCTAGTCAAATAGCAGTATAGCAGAAAAATTGTCTACTTTATTAGCATACATCCAACATTAAATTGAACGAACCCATTTTTATCAGCTAGATAGGTAAATACAGTATTTCCTTCTGTACGTTCCGTGATAGTTTGCTCACTTACATCCACCACAACTTTGTTTTTTTCCATTCCCATAACATCATCACTCATTGCATTAAAAATCCAAGGTGTCACCACTTCTAATCTATCACCCGCTTTTATGTTAGCGCTTACTAAAACGTTATGACTTTTTTGATCATTTGTGTAGTTGATAACCGTTTCATTTTCTTTATCTACTATACTAAAATCAGTTGATTCAACAGGTGTCTTGACTGGAGTTTCTACTTGTGAATCTGATGCTGTGATTGCGCTGGATTCTTCACTAATTGCTTCGATTTCCCCAGTCGTTTCAATCGGAGATTCAGAAATTGATGATTGCTCCACACCGATTCCTTCAGTTGTTGATTCAACCTGATTACCTGTAAGTTCTGTTTCATCCTTCACCACTAAAGAAGTCGTATCAAGAGTTTTTGTTGTGTCTACCGAACTCCCTGTTGATTCAATTGTTTCTTTACTTCCTTCTATTGATACAGCCTGTGGCTCAACAGTATCAGTCTCTATGGTAGATTCTGTTGAGATTGGAACTTCCTCTGGTTCTATAATTTGACTTACTTGGCTAGTAGGATCTTGAGTTTGTTCTATTTCACTACTCGCATTAGCTTCTTCACCAACACTTACAGAAAGAATAAAACCACCTAAAACTACTACAGCAATTTTCACCCACTGCTTCCGACGTTTATGCAGTTTATAACGTACCTTTCTTTCCATTTTTCTCGCCCTCTTTCTAATCATTACTTTATGAACTAAAAATACAAAATATACCAACGAATCCAACCAGTTTATTCAGTTTATATCCGTCAATCCTAGTCTATTAGATTATACTAGTTATTTTTATCTGTGACGAGCAAAAAGTTTTCTGTGCATGAAATTTTTTTATTATTAAATAGCAAAAGCTCGTACCTATAGGAGAAATTTGAAATAATTATGTAAAAATAAAAGATTTTTCACCGCAGAAGAGCCATTATTTTTATTTATATACACAAAAAAATCCAAGAAGAACAACTACTGTCTTCTTGGACACTATCATTAGATTAAGTTTAATATACACGTACACCAAAGTCTGGAGTATAATATTGAGTCGAACCGTATTTCACGTTTTCTCCTGGCTGAGGTGCATGAATGTATTGATCACCACCAGCTGAGATCGCAACGTGATAGCTTGAACCTTTATCTCCCCAGAATAACAGATCTCCTTGTTGCGCTTGACTCACTGAAATCTGTGTACCTGAAGACTCTTGAGCAACTGTCCAGCTACCAATATCTTTTCCTGTCACTTGTTTGTAGACATATTGTGTAAGACCAGAGCAGTCAAAACCACTAGTGTCTTTTCCTCCCCAAACGTATGGAGTCCCAATATATTTTTCTGCTTCGTTAACAACTTGCTGACCTTGAGAAGTTTCTGTTGTTTGTTCAGGCGCTGTTTGTTGTTGATCTTGCCCTTGCTCTGGTTGTGTTTGTTCTGGTTGTGTTTGTTCTGGTTGTGTTTGTTCTGGTTGTGTTTGTTCTGGTTGTGTTTGTTCCGGCTGCGCTTGTTCTGGTTGTGCCTCAGGTGTTGTAACTGGTACCTCCGGAGTTGGCGTCGCTTGTGTTGCTTGTTCTTCTTGTTGAGTATTCTCTTGTTGAACAGGAACTGTTTCTTGTTGAACTACTTCTTGAGCAGGTGTTTCCTGAACAGGTGTCACGTCTGTTACCGGTGTAGTATCAACAATTGGTTGTACGATTGGTGTGGTGTTTTCACTCGGTGTTTCAACCGGCATTGGATTTTCAATGGTCTCTGTTTGGGTAATCGGAGCAGTTTCGCTAATTGCATCATCACCGACTACTACAGTTTGACCAGCATAAATAGTATTATCATTAATATTATTCCACTCGATAAATTCTTGAATTCCAATTCCAAATTGATCCGTGATAGAATTAACCGTATCACCAGATTGAACAGTGTATTCTTTTGATTGAACAGATGCAGCTGGTTGTGCAACCGGCGGAGTCACTGGCTCAGTAGCATCATAACTTGTTAAATCATGTTCTTGAATTGTAGAAACTAATTTTTGAACATACGTTTCATCACTACTAAACCGTGCTGCTAGTGCAGTTGCAGCTGCTTGGTAATCTTTTGCATTGCTTCTCCAAGCTCCGCTGAAGTAATTTTCATTGCCATCACCAGAGGTTGTTTTTAAGATCTCAATATAATCTTGGACAGCCTCTTTATACGAATCGTATTGTTTCAGTTCTTTTTTCTCTGATTGTCCAGTTTCTGGATTTTCTTTGTCCAGCATCGCAGATTTTCCTTGATACTGTCCTTCTAGACCAAATAAATTATAATAAGGAGCTTGCGCATAATCATTTTGTCCCCAACTACTTTCAAGTCCGGCTTGAGCGATCATGATTGACGCATAAAGATCATGTTTTTCAGCCAATGGTTTGATTATAGTTGAAATCTCATTTATAAAAGCTTTTTTATTTACATTTGATGTGGTGGCGGTCGTTTTTCCTTCAACAGCTTCTACTTCATTAGTGTTCAGCAAAGGAGCCGCTACTGAAACTGTTACTAATGCGGTCCCTACCACAGCCGAACCCTTCTTTAGGTAGCGATAGTTAGTGGCCTTCTGTCGTTTTTGTTGGCGCAGCTCGCGTCGGGTTAAAACTTTATTTGACATTTAACATCTCTCCATTCTTTCTCTCATTGCTTTCTTAACGTAGTTAATTATAACACAATAGAAATTGACGGTCATTGGGAAAGGATTTCTTTTTTGGATATTTCAGATTATTTTTTCAGAAATTAGACTAAAAAGTTGTTTTTATATCAAAAATTGAAAGATTTGAAAAAAATGAATCTAGAATAGTGTTTTTAAAAGTTGTTTAAAAATCTTTTTTAGATAATTTAAAAATGAGGTGATCTTATACTGAAAGAAAAAATCAAAAATCTGCCAAAAACCCCCGGGGTCTACCAGATGAAAAATACTCGCGGTGAAATTATTTACATCGGAAAAGCGAAAAATTTAAAGCAACGAGTCAGTTCCTATTTTGTTAAAAATAAGCAACATTCAAAAAAAGTTCAAGAGATGGTTCGTTGGATCGTAGATTTTGATTATCTATTAGTTGATACCGAGTTTGATGCACTCCTATTAGAGTGTCAATTGATTCACCAAATTCGTCCGCAGTATAACCGTATGATGAACTATTATGAGGGCTATGGATACTTCCAATTTATAGATACAGCACCTTATCTAAAAGTTTTAAATGAATGGTCTGATGAAGGTCTAGTGATTGGTCCTTTTTTCAAACAAAGTAAAATTCAAGAGTTAAAGCAGATCATCAATAGTGTCTATCGTTTAGACGGACCTTTAAAATACGTAGCGGGAATTGTGAAAGATTACAATGAATGCTCTCCTGAAGAAGAATTTGATTTGCGGATTCAAGAGATCAAAGAAATGCTTTTAGGCCAGTCAACTAGTTTACTCACACGGATTGACCAACGGGTCCAAGCTGCTAGTGAGCGCCATGACTATGAGGCCTCTGCCCAATGGTGGAACAATTACTTAACTGTTCAACGTTTTTTGCGTCGCAACAAACAATTGATCCAAATCATGCAAAATCAAACCTTTGTCGGCATCCTGCCGGAAGAACATGCATATTACTGCTATCTCTATGCTAAAGGAGAGTTATTGAATCGTGTGGTCTACCAGAAAGAACCAAGCTTTCAGCAAGCAAGAAAACGATTAGAAAAAACCATCTCTGCTAAAACTTGGCAACGACTTGAAACAAAAGAACGTTTGGATAAAGCCGATGTAGACGTATTCCCTATCTTCTTTAATTATTTGAATCAACACGGACAAGTCAGAGGATTCCAACCAGAAGAATAGTTCCTGTTTGTATTCGACTATGTTCCTTGTTACAATCACCATAGTAGTTTATGAAATGGGAGGTAACAGTATGCAAATTGAGAAGATCGTCAAACCTGCACAGACAATCGTTTCCATGTCCACTCATATTTCACATGAACACATCCCAAGCTATATCGGGACTTCTTTTGTGGATTTGCTAGAATACATCCAAAAAAATGGAGCAGAACCTGTAGGAACGCCATTTATTTCTTACTTAAATCTCAATGATGCCGGACAACCTAGAGATGAGCTATTAGATGTCGAGATTGGTATTCCAATCAATCAAGAACTTCCTTCCACAGAAAGGTTTCAAAGTTATGTTTTACCTAGTTATCAAGCCGTACGAACATTATATATCGGCGATTATGACGACTTAACAGACTCTTACAAAGAACTGATCACTGCCATCAAACAAGAAAATGGTATTTTTACTTTTCGCAGCTATGAGTATTTTTTAACCGATGCTTCTGCCCCTTTAGAAGAACAAGAGACGATGATCGAATTGACTTACCGTTTAAAACGAAAAGACTTATTTACAAGCTAAGAATCTCTATTAAAAAACTAAAACTCCCTTCAAGTATATTTTGAAGGGAGTTTTAGTTTTTTAAAGTCTAATTTTGAAAGGAATTTCTGTTTTTTTATTTGAAGGATTCTCTCAGAAATTTTATATAAAAAAACACAATAATAAAAACATTAAAAAGTTTTTAAAAAGTTATCTATAGTTTTTTTGCTATTTTGACAGTTCTGGCTCTTTTAGAACCTGTCTGGCCTTTACAGAAATTCCTTGGATGCTTTAGAATTTCTTATCTCTATCATAATCCTGTATCTTAACAAACTATTGATTATACTCTTAAAAAGGAATCACTCATCTCATCAGAATGTTTGGCCCCAAGTTTCAAAAACTGATTTTTCTTTGGAATGATTTAAAATCGTCAAACTTGAATTATCTACGATCCCGCTTTCCCGAATCTTTGCTAGTGGGACTCCTTTTAATGTATTCAACAATGCCATCAGTAAGATTCCATGACTGACTACGAGCACTTTATCATTGGGATGTGTCCTTGTTACTTCTTCAATCACTTTAGTACTGCGAGCAATCAAATTAGGATATGCTTCAGCATGAATTTTTTCTGCATCAAATAAATCAGGCCGCATTCGATAATTCTTTAGCTCTTCAGGAAAATCTGCTGTAATTTGATCAATTTTTTTACCATCCCAATCACCTAAATGCATTTCTCGCAACTCTTCAATAATAGTTAGGATCGGTGCATTGATACTTTCTGCTAAAATAATTTTCGCCGTCGTCTGAGCACGCATCTGAGGAGACGTCAAGGCCATGTCGAACGAAACAGATTTTAAATGTTGCGCCATCCGCTTAGTAGCAGCGACTCCTGCGGGGATTAAAGGAGAATCGACAGTTCCCCCATTGAAACGTCCTTCTGCGTTGATTTCCGTTTTCCCATGTCGGACAAAATAAAATTGAGTCACATTCTCACCTCTTTTACCCAACAAGTATACACTACTAGTTAGAAATTTCATTCAAAAAAAATGGAAAACGCAGGTAAAAAAACAAAAAATAACTTGTATTTCTAGTATAGAACACTTAGATACGTGACATTGTAATCGGATTCATTTATAATAAAAACAACAGTTTCAACAAAACGAATTTACCTTTTGCTTGATCGTCAGTAAAAAAACATAGTACCCGTTAATTCAAAAATCATTTGAAAGACTTTTGTATGGATGGAGGGAACCGATGGAAAAAGAACGTAAACAAACTAGTACGGATCTAGCTTTAGCTACAGCGGGTATTTTTAGCCTGATCCTTTTCAGCGTTTTAATGCTTGCACGTCTTGTAGAACATCGTGAAGTCATGGATCTATTCAGTCTCTTGACCGGAGCTGCGGCTGCTTTTTGTTATGGAAAATTTCTGTGGATCAAACAAAAAGTTTGGTTGCTTCTATCCGTTGTCCTCTTTGTCTTATGTATTTTCTTTTTTATTCGATATTTATTTTAATTCATAACCGCTGGTATAGTTTTATCAGTGGTTTTTTCTTTTAAATTTTTTGCTACTATTGTATACGTATTTATTTAAGGAGGTTGCGATGTCTGATTTTGTTACCCTTGTTGATTATTTAACAACAGCTCCTGAGAATCCCGATTTTCATGCAGATACCTTGCTGATAGCCGGGAATAGTTTGCCTTATCTTATCATTTCTGCTGCAAAGTTTTGTGAAACAACAGCTGAAATACAACGCGTCATCTTTGTTGGTGGCTTTGGTCATGGTACTGCTCCTTTGATCGCAAATTGTCAAAAAAGTTGTCCAGAACTTGTTCGCCCCGAGTGGGAGCAACTCTCTGAAGCAGAGATCATCAAAGAGATATTTTCCTATTACTGTTTGCGTGATCTTTTACTGCTTTTAGAAAAACATTCGACAAATACCGGTGAAAATGCACGTTTTTCCTATCAACTTTTTGATCATGAGCCGCCTCAAAAATTTTGGCTCGTCCAAGATCCACTCGTCCAGAAGCGTTCCCATCTAACCTTTAGTAAGGAATGGCAGTTACCGTTATCTGCTATTCAGCCGCTCTTTTTTGAACAACCGAAATTAATTGAGTTTGATCATCGCCCATATTTTGAAAATGAAAAAATGGATATGTGGTGGACTGCTGATTATTTCTTGTCTTTAGTCATCGGTGAGATTCGCCGACTTAAGGATGATGAGAATGGTTATGGTCCAAAAGGGGCTGATTTCATTCCTCATGTGGACATACCAGAAAAAGTTTTAACGAGTTATCGACGTTGCCAAAAATATATTATCGGAAATCCTCGAATATAAGTAAAAAAGCAGTCAGTTTATAAACTGACTGCTTTTGAATTATTCAATCACTGTACTGACAAAACCGGTAACTTTCTCAAATAAATTGCCAAAGAAAGTTGAAATACTTTGCCATAGGCCAGCAAAATTAGGTTCAGCAATAAATTGCTGGATTTGCGAAAGGACTTGATCTTTATAAAGATAGATGATAAATAGCAAAAATAAGACCCCAGCTATCCGCCACAAGACTGAGCCGACTTTTACAACAAAGAAAATTAGTAATGCAATAAACGCAATAGCAATCAATTGTTCCATCTCTGATTCCTCCTGATCCATAATAAGTTCTGACAACTACTGTTACTACCCTTTGATTACACTTTTAATCAACTTGCGCTAGCAGACTCCCTTGTAATTAAGTGACACTTCGTTGGATAGTCATTAGTTTCTATATATAGTATGCCGATTTTTTATCTATTTAACATGGGTCGAAAGTCTGATATCTTCCTTAAAAAAACTCTAAATTCGTAATTCTTAGAATTTTGTAAGCGGTAACTTTATTGTCATATTAGCATTTGTAACCTGTTTTGAAAAAAACAACCATTATTTCTTTGTTTTTTAACAGAAATTTTCTCACAAACTCTAAGCGTATTTACGCTGTATTAAAAATTATTCTCGTTACTATAGACTTAAAATAAAGCGTAGAAGGAGTCATATTTGTGTCAACAATTGCCGAACAAGCCTTAGAAGAGTTAAGCCCTTTCGAATTGAGTCTTTTTTTAGAACAAAAAATTCATGAAAATAAAACTGTTACTAATCTTCTGAACGCTGGACGTGGAAATCCAAATTGGACTGCACCGACACCACGGGAAGCCTTCTTTTTACTAGGACAGTTTGCTACGCAAGAAACCTTATATGGCAGTGGTGAATTAACCGCTGGAATGATCCAAGCTGATACTGATTGTAGCCAACGTTTTGTAGAATTTTTAGCAGCACATCCTGGTAAAGGAGCCGACTTTTTAAAAAAAATCTGGTTTTCTGATAATAATTATCTAGGGATGCCCAAAGAAGCTTGGCTAACAAGTATGCTCGATCACATTATTGGGGACAATTATCCAAATCCCGTGCGGTGCTTGAGTACCTGCGAAGGTCCTATCAAAGCCTACTTGAATCAAGAACTTTTTTCTGACAGCAACGTGCCTTTTGATATTTTTGCTGTGGAAGGCGGAACTGCAGGAATCTGCTATATCTTTGACACTTTGCTTAATAACTTCTTATTAAATCGTGGAGATAAGATTGCATTGATGTTGCCGACATTTGTGCCTTATTTGGAAATTCCTGAACTGCCAAAATACTCATTTGACATCGTCAAAGTCCAAGCGGAACAAACGATGGTCGCCGGTAAAATGACTTATCAATATCCTGATGAAGAAATCAATAAGTTACGAGATTCTGATATCAAAGCAGTTTTTGTGGTAAACCCAAGTAATCCAACAGCCAACGCACTTTGTCAGCCAACCATCGATTTATTAAAAGATATCGTAGCTACCGATAATCCTGAATTGATGATCTTAACGGATGATGTATATGGTACATTTGTACCCGTCTTTACTTCCCTGTTTTCAGCGATTCCTTATAATACTGCTTGTATCTATTCCTATTCAAAATATTTTGGTGCGACTGGTTGGCGTGTAGGCACAATTGCGGTAGCCAAATACAATCTTTTTGATGAATTGATCGCCCAGTTATCTCCAGAAAAAGTTGCTCAATTGAATGCACGTTACGCTTCGTTAACAGCAGATCCGACAACGATTACCTTTATTGATCGGATTGTCGCCGACAGTCGTGATGTTGCTTTGAATCATGCTTCTGGGCTTTCTGCTCCACAGCAAGTAATGATGGTCATGTTTAGTTTATACAGCTTATTAGATGAAGGCAAGGCTTACAAAGCCGAAGTAATGGATATTTGCCGCCAACGAGAACGCCTATTATTTGATACATTGGGACTCCAAGCACCATTAGAAGATTTAGATACTGCTTATTATTGCGAGATCAATTATGAAGATTGGAGCCGGAAACGCTATGGCAATGATTTTGCGGACTATTTGAAAAATAAATGGACAGTCACAAAGGTTTTGACTTCCCTAGCCGAAAAAGAACAATTGATGTTGTTAAAAGCCAATGCTTTCGGCAGCAGCGAATGGGCCGTCCGTGTTTCATTAGCAAACTTAGCAACAAATCAATACTCAGAAGTCGGAAAACGAATAATCCGACTAACAGATACTATCCGTGATCAATGGATCAAAAATCAATAAAGATATTTTGACGATAGCTTTTTGTAACCTAAGTTACGATTTTAGTTATCTACCTGTTTATCCTAGATTTATGATGCTTCATTAATCAAGCAATCTAAAAAAGCAAAGCTAGTTTTTGTACTAGCTTTGCTTTTTATTATCTTTTAACGACTAGCAATGAGTTTATTTGACTAGTCTTCTTTTTCCCAAAAATCAGTAATTGCACCTTCAGCAGAACTGGAAACCAGATGTGCGTATTTTCCTAGAACACCACGGGTATGCAATGGCGGAATCACAAGCTCTGCTTGGCGTTTTGCAAGCTCTGCTTCAGAAACTTTCATTGTAAGTTCTTTAGTATCTTGATCAATCACAACGATATCGCCTGTTTTTAACAAGGCAATCGCTCCACCATCTTGTGCTTCAGGCGCAATGTGCCCGACAACAAGTCCATGCGTTCCGCCTGAAAAACGACCATCTGTCAACAAGGCCACTGTCTCACCTTGCCCTTTTCCGACAATCATACTAGATAAAGACAACATTTCTGGCATACCAGGTCCACCTTTTGGTCCTACATAACGAACAACAACAACATCGCCATCAATGACTTCATCCGCAAGTACCGCATCAATTGCATCTTCTTCATTGTTGAATACTTTAGCTGGTCCTTCATGTCGGCGGACTTTCACGCCGGAAACTTTAGCGACTGCACCTTCTGTCGCTAGATTACCATGCAAGATGATCAACGGACCATCTTTACGTTTTGGATTTTCTAACGGCATGATGATTTGTTGGCCTTCTTTTAGTGAAGGAACGTCTGCTAAGTTTTCTGCAAGTGTTTTTCCAGTAACCGTTAAGCAATCACCATGTAAATAACCATTTTCGTAAAGGTATTTCATAACAGCAGGTACGCCACCAACTTCATATAAATCTTGGAAAACATATTTCCCACTTGGTTTCAAATCGGCTAAATGAGGAACCTTCTCTTGGAAATCATTGAAATCATCTAACGTCAATTCGACATTTGCAGCATGTGCCATCGCCATCAAATGAAGTACTGCGTTGGTCGAGCCACCCAATGCCATAACGACTGTGATTGCATTTTCAAAAGCCTTACGCGTCATGATATCTTTCGGATAGATACCTTTTTCCAATAGTTTCATAACTGCTTCGCCGGCTTCTTCCACATCTTTCAATTTTGCTTCTGTTGTTGCTGGATGAGAAGAGGAACCAGGTAAACTCATTCCCATTGCTTCGATTGCTGAAGCCATCGTATTTGCTGTATACATACCGCCACAACCACCAGGTCCAGGGCAAGCATTGCATTCGATCCGTCGAACTTCTTCGGCAGTCATATCATGATGATTCCATTGACCGATCGCTTCAAATACAGAAACTAAATCAATATCTTCTCCATCAAGATTTCCAGGAGCAATTGTTCCGCCATAGACAAAAATCGACGGAATATCTGTATTCGCAATCGCAATCATACAACCAGGCATGTTTTTATCACAGCCTCCGATTGCCACAAATGCATCGCAGTTGTGTCCGCTAATTGCTGCTTCAACTGAATCGGCAATAATATCACGAGACGGCAAAGAAAAACGCATGCCAGGTGTTCCCATTGCGATACCATCTGAAACTGTAATCGTCCCGAATTGTACTGGCCAACCACCAGCAGTGATCACACCTTTTTTCGCAAGTTTCCCTAAGTCAGCTAAATGAATATTACAAGGGGTATTTTCGGCCCAAGTGCTGATCACACCAATAATCGGTTGCTCAAGTTCTTGGTCACCCATTCCAGTTGCTCGCAACAACGCGCGATTTGGTGATTTGACCATATTATCATAAACATTACTTCTGATGCGGATATCTTTTTTTGGCTGGTTATCAGTCATAGTAAAACTCCCCTTTCAAAATAATCGTTATTATTCCGGCATTAGCTTTGAATAATCTAATTGTATTTTAACATAAACATTAAAAAATTCTAAGTTAAAACAAAAAAATTTCATAAAAACTCTTGAAAAAAGGAATTTTTCATGAAAAAATACACATAATCTTTTCTGAAACGGAGGAAAAAAGATGCGAGAAGATATTCTTATTAACGATCGAGCTGCTGCAATCAGTGAACAGTTGATTGAAAAATTTGAAACGATTTATGATCCGGAAATAGGATTAGATATATATAATTTAGGATTGCTTTATGAAGTCGCTTTAGATGAGACTGGGCATTGTAAAGTGGTCGTTACCTTTACTTCAATGGGATGCGGTTGTATGGTAACTGTTCCTAACGAAATCGTTGTGGCTCTTAAAGAGATCACTGAAATTAAGGAAGTTTCAGTTGAAACAGTTTGGTCCCCTAGTTGGAAAGTCACACGAATCAGCCGCTTTGGTCGAATTTCTTTAGGAATTAGTCCAAGATAGATCATCTATTTAAACGTGCTGCTATAAGACAAATCTAGATTCAATACTAGATTTGCCTTTTTTTATATAAAAGTTGATTTAGCTGGAACTTTTTCACTTTTTTCATAACTAAATTGGCTGAGGTCAAACAAAGCCAATTGGCTCTTTTCTTTAATGAATGAAAAAGATATGCTTTAAGAACGATTCATTATGTAAGAGCGGATTCTTACACGTTTATTGAGAAAAGGAGTGAAATGATGAAAAAAGTTGTAACAATTGCAGGCTCTGACGCTACTGGCGGTGGCGGCTTAGAGGCGGATCTAAAAACATTTCAAGAATTCGGGACTTTTGGCTTAGCTGCAATCACTTCGATTGTTACCTTAGATCCAGAAAATGGTACCCATCACTTACAAAAACTCCCGCTAGAATGGCTTCAAAAACAGCTTGCTTCGGTTTTTGCTGGACCAATCGATGCAATAAAAACAGGATTATTGCCCTCAAAAGAAATGATTTATTTAGTAGATAACCAGCTGCCCAAAAATATTCCTTTGATTGTCGATCCTGTGATTGGAGGTAAAGACACACAAGATTTTATTCAAAGCGAACAGGTTCAGGCTTTACGAAAAAAATTATTGCCTCAAGCATTGATCACCACTCCCAATCTACGTGAAGCGGGTATTTTATCTGAACTAGGAGACTTGACTTCAGAAAAGCAAATGCAACAAGCAGCAAAAGTTATTGCCTCACTAGGTGTTAAACACGTAGTGATCAAAGGCGGGGCACGTTTAGCCAGTCATCAAACCTTAGATTTGCATTATGATGGGAAAAATTTTTATCGCTACCCTCACCCAGTCATTGATACAGCTTATAACCATGGTGCTGGCTGTACTTTTGCAGCTGCACTTACTGCAGCCATTGCTAAAAAATTTCCTGTTGATCAAGCCATTCAACTAGCCATCGACTTTGTACAAGCCGCAATTGCGATGGGTGAAAAAATCAATCCTTATGTAGGCCATGTTTGGCATGGTGCTTATACACACGGAGAAAAACGATTGGAGTATTCAAATGAACAGTGATAAACGAATTCAAACCCTAGTATTAATTGCTCTATTTGCTGCCTTGACTTTTATTGGAACAATGATCAAGATTCCTCTACCAACCGGAGCATTTATTCATTTTGGTAATGCGGTTGTCTTATTAGCCGTTTTGCTAATCAGTTATTGGCAAGGTTCATTAGCCGGCGGTATCGGTTTTTTTATCTTTGATATCCTAAATGGTTTTGCTAGTGAAGCGCCTTATTTTTTACTAGAAAGTTTTGTCGTTGGTGCGGCGGCCTATGCGGCATTTTCAATTTTCAAACAGAAACCGCAACGTGTCTATCAAATCGTGATTATCGGTATTTTTGCTGGAATTACCAAATTTATCATGTCAGTTATCAAAGTGACTGTTATGGGAATGATCGCTGGTGCGCAGTTAAAACCGGCTTTTTTAGCAGCTTTAGCCACTATGCCGGCCACCGTGATTAATCTTTTTTCAACTATTCTGATCGTCAGCCTTGTGTTCTTTCCGTTAAGACGGGCGATGCAGCAGATTTTTCACAATCAACCCATTTAATGCTATACTTAGCTTCCTTGGCAGGGGCGCAAGCTTTACGAGTGTCTAAAACTTATGTGAGTATCTTCCATCTATTTTCTAATTGTTGGAAGAACGACTTACTTTAGGTTTAATGACACTCTTTTTTATTATTTTAAATAATCTGCCCTTGTTCCAAAACTGCTGTTACAAAAGAATTATTTTTTTGAATAATTTGGATATGGTTCTTTTACTAAGTCGATAATGTTTCATTTTTTGAATATCTCTAATTAAAATATTCTATAGATACTTCGTCTTTTCATTTTTTAAATATGTTATAATTTGTTTGTAAATTTGTTATTAATCGAAAGGAGGAAGCACTATGGCGTACTTTAAACAAGAAAGACCTTATCGCGTAACATTTGATTTAGAAGAAAATATTTTCATTGTTTATTCGACAAATACGAACCAGCATGGAATCGGTATCACTATTGAACAAGCAATTCATAACCTAAAAAATCCTGCTTAAGGAGCTAACTAAATAATGGATGTTTATAATTAAAAGCCTCTGCTTAAAAATGGAAAGCAGAGGCTTTTTTGGTGTCTTAAATGAAGACATTAGTTTCTTTTCTACTCTTTTTTAATTACATAATAACTGTTCTTTATTGGTCAGTATCCTTCATTAAGAAAAAAGGAATTGCTCCATCGTGTGATTCTTTTTTTTCCTACACTAGTTGCTAGCGATTAGTTGGACAATCTGAAATTACTGCTTTTTCACTTGACTATCTTTTGTTTTTATTAGATGATGGGAAATTGAGTAAGAAAGTAGGAGAAACATGAGTATCTTAGATTTAACCGGTATCGCACAACAATTTGGCGATAAAATTTTATATGAAGATTTAGAATTGCATTTGAATAAAGGCGAACACCTTGGCTTGATTGGCCAAAATGGTGCGGGAAAAAGTACCCTGATTAAAATCATTACTGGGGAACAATTACCTGATGAAGGCACTGTTGCTTGGCAAAAAAATATCCATGTTGGTTATTTGGATCAATACGTTGAAGTCGATCCCACATTATCTATCAAGGATTTTTTGAAAACAGCTTATGCTGCTGACTTTGCCAAAGAAACAAGAATTGGTGAACTATACATGGAGTATGGGGAAACAATGGATGATAAATTGCTGGAACGAGCAGGACGCTTGCAAACAGAACTAGATCAAGGAGATTTCTATCAAATTGATACTTTGATTGCTGAGATGAGCAGTGGATTAGGATTGGATGTTTTGGGCATGGATACACCGTTAGAAGATTTAAGTGGCGGTCAGCGTTCAAAATTAATTTTAGCAAAATTATTACTAGAAAAACCTGATGTTTTGATTCTAGATGAACCGACAAACCACTTAGATGATGAGCATGTTGCTTGGTTGAGCCAATTTTTACAAGACTTCGGCGGTACTTTTGTGGTAATCTCTCATGATCGCGATTTTTTAAATCAGATTACGACTCACATTGCAGACATTGAATTTGGTAAACTGACTAAATACACGGGGAATTTAACCAAAGCCTTGAAACAAAAGGAACAGTTCCAAGAGACTTATATGAAACAATATGCGGCTCAAAAACGTCAAATCGAAAAAACTGAAGCATATATTCGCAAATATAAAGCTGGCTCTCGTTCAACTATGGCAAAAAGTCGGCAAAAACAATTAGATAAAGTAGAACGCTTGACCCCTCCTTCTACCAATGCTGTTGCCCAATTCGATTTTCCTTATGCCCCGATTGTGACAACATTAGCGCTTGAGACCACAGAACTTGAGATTGGTTATCAAAAACCATTACTCGCACCTATCAATATCACTTTGCGTTATGGAGAAAAAGTTGCGATCCGCGGATTTAACGGAATTGGAAAATCTACACTGTTGAAAACATTGATTGGAACTATTCCAAAAATAGCTGGTGAGTTTCATTTTCCGGCAAATACAACAATCAATTATTTTGAACAAGATTTGCAATGGGAGAATCCTTATCAAACTCCCTTACAGTATTTAAGCGAGCTTTTTCCAAAAGAAACAGTCAAAGAGTTACGCAAACATTTAGCAAAAGCCGGTTTGCCCAATCAATTAGCACAGGAACCCTTAAGTACATTAAGTGGTGGTGAACAAACCAAAGTCAAACTATGCCAAATGACTATGCAAAAAGGTAATTTGCTGATTCTTGATGAACCAACAAATCATATCGATCAAAATACAAAAGACAGTTTACGTAAAAGTTTAGCAAACTTTGCTGGAACAGTTATCGTCGTTTCTCATGAAGAAGGATTTTATCAAGATTGGACAGATCGTGTAATTGAAATCAGTCAATAATTAAGGCCTCCCGAATATTGGGAAGCCTTTTTTTGTAGCTAACTAAAAAAATCGCCTAAATAGACACACAAACCTAACTATTTTTCAATTATTTTAGGTATGCCGAATTTTTTTCTTCCATTTTCCTTATTTTGGGTGTATGATTGCCTCGTAGAAAAGTTTAGAGGAAGGTGGGAACATCTTGAGTCCAAAAAAACATCCCATTTTAGAACATACTAATGGACTTTCTTTAGAAGAAGTCAACGGCACCATAAACGTACCAAAAGGAAAAAGTTTTTGGCGCACACTACTTGCCTATTCAGGCCCTGGAGCTTTAGTTGCTGTTGGCTATATGGATCCTGGGAACTGGTCAACATCCATTACTGGCGGCCAAAATTTTCAATACTTATTAATGTCAGTTATTTTACTTTCTAGTTTAGTAGCGATGCTTTTACAATACATGGCAGCTAAACTAGGAATCGTCACCCGAATGGATTTAGCTCAGGCCATTCGCGCTCGTACAAGTAAACCCTTAGGAATCGTCCTTTGGATCTTAACTGAGTTAGCGATTATGGCAACAGATATCGCCGAAGTTATTGGCGCAGCCATCGCCTTGTATTTATTGTTTAATATCCCGCTAGTTATCGCTGTATTCATCACTGTTTTAGATGTATTTTTATTATTGCTTTTAACGAAAGTCGGTTTTCGTAAAATTGAAGCCATCGTCGTCTGTTTGATTTTTGTCATTCTCTTTGTATTTATTTATCAAGTGGCTTTATCCGATCCTAACTGGCATGAGGTACTAAAAGGATTCGTTCCAACCAATGAAACATTTACCAACTCCCCTGCCATTGGCGGACAAACACCTTTGACCGGTGCATTAGGAATCATCGGAGCAACCGTTATGCCGCATAATCTTTACCTTCACTCAGCAGTTTCACAAACACGAGCAGTCGATCATGCAGATGAAGAAGATGTCGCAAATGCTGTACGTTTCACTACTTGGGATTCAAATATTCAATTGTCGCTGGCATTTTTAGTCAATGCGTTATTGCTGATCATGGGGGTAGCTGTTTTTAAAACTGGAACTGTCAAAGATCCTTCATTCTTTGGTTTATACGAAGCATTATCTAATCCTGCCACGATGAGTAATGGGATTTTAATGAGTGTCGCAAAGACCGGTGCGTTATCCACTTTATTTGCCGTAGCTCTTTTAGCTTCCGGTCAAAATTCTACGATCACGGGAACATTAACTGGACAAGTTATTATGGAAGGATTCATCCACATGCGCATGCCCATTTGGTTGCGCCGCTTGATTACCCGCTTACTATCAGTCGTTCCAGTATTGATTTGCGTTTTGCTCACTCGCGGCAGTACTGTGATTGAAGAACATGAAGCATTGAATAATTTAATGAATAATTCGCAAGTCTTTTTAGCCTTTGCCTTACCTTTTTCTATGTTACCGCTATTGATGATGACGAATAGTCGTGCTGAAATGGGAGAACGTTTTAAAAATAAACGAATCATCCAACTACTTGGCTGGATTTCTGTTATCGGATTGACTTACTTAAATCTAATCGGATTGCCTAGTCAAATCGAAGGATTTTTCGGAGATCATCCTACAACTGTTGAAATCACCACTGCAGACACGATTGCTTATATTTTGATAATCGCAGTTCTGGCATTGTTAATCTGGACGATTGTTGAATTGCATCAAGGAAACAAACGTGTGGCCGAAGCAAATGTTGCTGCGATGAATGATGAATTATAATAAAAGCAGGAATCGATATGATTCCTGCTTTTTTTTAAAAAATAAACTATTTCGTGTATATTTCCTCAAATTTACTGAATACCTTACCTGTTATGTCGTTATTAGAGCATTAATCTCACAAAAATGCTAAAATCTAGCTATAGATTTTTATAGAAAGAAGTGATTTTTTGGAAGAGTATCGCGGCCTATTAGAAAAAACCATTTTATTGCAAGAAAAACCGATTATGATGTCTTTATTGATTATGAGCAATGGAGAAGAAAAAACGGAGGTCTTGATTAAAGATCGTTACCTCTCAGGTTATGTCTTCCGCCTGCCAGAAAATAAATATAAAATAAGAATCGAAGGCCGACGGAACAAACGAAACCAGTTGGTGGCAAAACATTTTGAGATCTTAAATCCTGATGAGTATATCAAAATTATCGGTGCCCCTGAATAATCAACGGTTTTATGTACTTGTTTGCTTTATGGACAGCCGATTCTAAGTAAATAAGTGAGAAAGAAATGGAATAGGAGTAATTTTTTTGTCAAAAAAGAGAAAGCTAGCTGCAGTAATTTTTATTTTAGTAGCTAGTTTTGCTGTTTACAGCATACAAAATCAGAGCCACCCATCGAAACCGACAACACAAGATCAGTCACAAGTCGTTGAGTCCCAGCAAGAGTTAGCCAAGCTTGACTACCAAGGAACACAAACGATTGAAATCAATCAGAACAAACCTACTTTTTCCAAAAAAGATTTGTCTATTGCCAACGGACCTTGGGAAAAATATGGTGACTTAGATTCTCTCAATCGTGCAACTGGCGCTGAAGCCTTATTAAATAAAAAGCTGATGCCGACAGAAAAACGCGGAGACATCTCTAGCGTGACGCCTACAGGTTGGCACAGTAAGAAAATCAATGGTCAATATCTTTTCAACCGTTCTCATTTGATTGGCTACCAGCTAACCGGCGAAAATGCGAATTGGAAAAACCTGATCACCGGCACGCGTCAATTGAACAGTCCTGAGATGTTGCGTTTTGAAATGGATGTCACCTATTATTTAAAAAAAAGTGAGAAAAATTACGTCCGCTACTCGGTTGTCCCGGTATTCCGCGAAGATGAGCTTCTCCCTCGCGGAGTCCATATGATGGCTCAATCTATCGATAGTAGCGATATTTATTTTAACGTCTATATTTTTAATGTCCAAAAAGGAGTGGAATTAAATTATGCCGATGGTACAAGCACTACAAAACCATCACAAACTACTGACTCTGCTTCTGGAACTGAGAAATATGTCGATAGTTCTGGCAAGGGTCTAATCAAAGGATCAAAAAGTGGGGTCTATCATTTACCCGGCAGTAAGTACTACGATAAGACGACCAATCCAAAAGCATGGTTCAAAACAGTCGATGAAGCGAAAAGAGCAGGCTATCGCCCCGCAAAATAATGGAAATCATTTTTCTTAAAATATCCTGTTTTTTATCATTCAACTAAATAGCGAATCTGTAAGTCGGATCATCGGTTAAGACATTCGTTAGAATAAATCAATAACAGCGAAAGGATCGGCAAGTTGTCACTCACCGATCCTTTTTTATTTTTGTTTTTCTTGATAAGTTTGCCAATCTGTTTCGAATTGTTGAATTCCATTGGTCGTTAACGGATGACTCCATAATTTAGGAAATAGATTCCCTGGAATAGTTGCAATATCTGAGCCAGCTAAGGCTGAAGCTTCTACGTGTCCAAGATGGCGAACACTCGCTGCAATAATCTCCGTCTCAAAACCATAAATATCAAAAATCTCCCTCAAATCACTAACTAGTTGAATCCCATCAGAAGCAATATCATCCAAGCGACCTAAAAAAGGACTGACATAAGTTGCTCCAGCTTTAGCAGCCATTAATCCTTGAGCCGCTGAAAAGATCAATGTGACATTTGTTTTGATTCCTTCTTTAGAAATCGTGTGAACTGCTCTAAGTCCTTCTTCTGTCATAGGAATTTTTACTACAATATTATCGGCCCATTGATTGATTTGACGAGCTTCACGAATCATTTCTTCACTGGCTAAAGAAGTCACTTCAGCACTGACTGGACCATTGACTAACTCGCAAATTTCTTTGATGACCGTTTCAAAATCCTTGCCTTCTTTTGCGATGATTGTAGGATTAGTGGTAACGCCGTCTACCAAGCCGAGCTGATTGATTCGTTTGATTTCCTCAATGTTTGCTGTATCTAGAAAAAATTTCATGTTCTCCCCCTATACTTATTTTCTTTCCTATCAACACTTTTTAGAAAGCGCTTTCTAAGATGATATATGAAGTATACCACTTTTCTTTGTTTCTTCCTATCCGCTAAATGATTTGTGACAGTTTTGTTAGCTATAAATCAGTCTCTCGTCGGATTTCCCCTTCTCAAAACCTTGATAAGCTAGATTTATTAAGATTGAAGGGAAGATTATTTAAACAATGTTAAAAAAAATACTTAGTATGATTATCGGAATATTTATTTTATTAGTTGGTGCGATGCTTTATTCCAATCATTCAGCTAGCGAAGTCGCCGGTACCTTAGATCAGCTTAATCCTCTAGTACCAAAAGGCGTGCTTTATGTAAAAACTACGGAGCCAGAGTCAGTCAATGGATACGGAACCGCCAGTTACAAACAGCTTGCTGCTAATAAAGACGGAAAAACTCGAACCATCCGCTTTAACGGACTCACGCGATTGAAAATCAACCGCTATTTAAAGCTGACCAACAAAGGGGCTCATGTCGAAACATATGAAGAGGTACGACGCGATCAAGTACCAGAAAATGCCTTAAAGGAAATTGATCATCGAGCATAAATGTATAGTCTGTTTTCTAGTTCTAAAATCGATGGACTTTCTCACTGGCAGTCCCTTTTATAATACATTTAACTGATGCTTTTGATCCAGGAACTATGACCGAATAACTGTCATAGTTTTTTTGTGCCTTAAGAGATAGTTTATCAGGAACCTGTTTATCTTCATTACTTAAAAGCTCACTATTTCTTCAGTCATTTAGCTAGTAGACTTTCTTACAGTAGTGTTAAAAATAGGTCTTAAGTCGGATAGTTTCACTATACTATGTAATATATAGTATGGGTGTAGAGAGGTGTTGGCATGGATAGTCAATTAAAAAAAGGATTAATCGAATATTGTGTATTAGCCTCATTGGTGCAGATAGATTCTTACGGTTATCAGATTATCAAAGAAATTCATCCGCAACTTGAGTTGACGGAATCGACACTTTATCCGATTCTAAAACGGCTAGAAACAACTAAAAAAGTTACTACGTATTCAAAAATCCATAATGGCCGTATACGAAAATATTACCACTTAACAGATTCAGGGTTTGCTAGCATCCAGAAGTTTTTACAAGATTGGTCTGACGTAGAAGCTGTTTATCATTACATTAAGAGGAGTGTTGAAAAATGAATCGTGAAGAGTTTATCAAGGCGTTTAGCAATTATTTAGCTTATGAGGTTAGACCTAATGAGATCCAGCGGTTGATCGATTATTATGATGAAATGATTTTAGATTTGATCGAAGATGGTTACTCTGAAAAAGCAGCCGTCGCAAAACTAGGAGATCCTAAACAACTAGCTGACGAAGCGATTGGTGTAGGTACTGAAGTAAAAGTTCCTCGTCGCTTCACTTGGTTATGGATTGTTCTTTTGATTCTCGGTTTTCCCTTGTGGGGAAGTTTAGCCCTTGCCTTCTTTCTGATACTTTTGAGTATAGATATTGTGATCTGGTGCATTCCGTTTACAGGCGCGTGTTTAGCAGGCGGAACAATTATTGGCGGTGTCATTGCTGCGTTTACTAGTCCATTTGTCTTATTTGATTCATTCTTTATGGGAATCTCACAACTTGGTATCGGCATGCTTCTTTTTGGTTTTGGTTTATTATGTATGTGGGTGACTTATAAATTCAGTGCCGTCTTTATCACGATGCATTACAACTTAATGCGCATTATCCGCCGAAATATTTTTCAAAGAAAGGTCATTTCAATATGAGAATAAAACATTTGGTTCCTAAAGTTGCCGCTTATTTAATTGGCAGCGGACTTTTATTGCTATTGTTAGGCTACGCTTTATCAGGCTTTTCCATCGAACAGTATAAAACAACATCTGACCATCATCGATGGTACAATGTTGTAAATTTAGGTGATTAGACGATCGAATCTGGCTGATTCGATTTTTTTACTATGCTTCAGAACGCAAATAACACCTTGTTTTTAAAAATAGACAAAACTAATTCTTCCAAAAAGATTCCCATAAAGGATACTCAGCAGAAACTAGTCAACTATTCTCAAATCTGTCTGCGCTTACAATCGTTTCATCGTAGAAATCTGGCTTCTCATGCTATAGGGTGCTAAAATAGCTAGGAAGAAAGGTTTTAGAAAGGACAGGATTTCCATGAGTAACAGACTTAAAGATTATGACTATTCATTTCGCAAGCTAAGAAATGCAGATTTTCATGATATGACCTTCGAAAATGTAGATTTTTCTAATGCAGATCTGACTGGGGCGAATTTCGATAACTGTTTGTGCCGAGATTGTGATTTTTCTAGTGCCCTTTTACAAGGTGCTTCCTTAAAAGGAACTGATTTTCAAGGCTCCAATCTGCAAAAGGCAGATATCTCTGGCGCAAATTTATTTTTTGCTATGTTAGAACATGCAAATTTAGCAGGGATTATCCACGATGAACAGACGCAGTTTTTTGATCTGTATTGTCCAGCAACAGGGCCTTTCATCGGTTATAAGAAGTGTTTCGACTTTCGAATTGTACAATTATTGATCCCGGCTGATGCTCGCAGATCTTCGGCCACAAATACTTGTTGTCGCTGTGATAAAGCCAAAGTATTAACAATCAAAGACATGTATACAATGGAAGATTATGACGAGGCGGTTTCTTATGTTGATAGTGAATTTATTTACCGTATCGGTGAATGGGTGGAAGCAAAAAATTTCAATCCCAATCGTTGGGCAGATTCTACTGGCGGGATTCATTTTTGGTTGACTCGCAAAGAAGCAGAGGGCTACATGTAATTTTTTTTAAAACAATTAAAAATTCGTTCCCTGCTCTTTTCTTGAGAAGTACATCTCTTTCAAACCGGAATACGCACTAACTTCAAGTCTTACCCAACACCTAAAACAACAGCGGCCAATTAAGCGGCGATTATTCTTTAAAGCTCAATATTTTCCGATTATTCAGCGCTTGGCATCCACGATTGTTTCTTCCGTGGATAGCAATAAAACGTTGAATCTGCTCTGTCGATACTTCTAAAACGGTATGCATTAAATACCACTCTACCCCTTCTGTCAAAGGCGGTGTCGTCAACGAGCCAATGTAATGATAATAACTTTTATTTTCAGGAATCAAGTGGGTTACCGAGAACTCACCTTCTCCTTGCTGGTGATCATATTGGTTTAAAATATGGTCAAAATCAGGATTGTGTTTTCCTGCTCGATAAAATATTCCCATAACTGCCTGTTGACCATTGGACGTCTGGAATAAGAAATGTCCTTCTAAAGGAAACGTCTGTCCATCAATTCGATGTTCAGAATCGGCATGAAAATGCACTTGAACAAATTGAAACAGGCGCTGATTGAACAATGCTTGTCCTGATCCTAACAATTGCAAATTCTGTCCATTATTAAGAAAGGTAGCAGTCGTTTTAGCAAAGTTTACCTGCACTTTTGCAAGCGCATCGGTTGGTTCAATTCGAGTGGTTTGAATATCAATTGGTGATTGCTGCTGACCACATTGCGGCTGCCAATCCCCTTGGTGACAATAATCAATCAGAAATTCTGCTCTCATACAATCCCTCAAATACTTAGAATTTTTTCAATAATATCATTTTCCAGAATTTTTTTCCATCCATTTGCAAATATCATGAAAAACTGTAAATTTTTGAGCCTCATTTAACAATTCATGTCGAGCTTTTTCATAGAACCGGACTGTCACGTGTTCTAGCCCAGCAGCTTGATACGTATTCGCTGCTCTCATCACTCCTTTTCCAAATTCACCAACTGGGTCCTCTTTACCAGATAAAAATAATAGTGGCAAGTCTTTAGGTATTTTCTTCAGTAAATTAGGATCTTGTGCCTGAATGATTAGGGTAAAAAGTTCCTGATAACCACTCAAAGTAAATAAAAATCCGCAGTTAGGATCAGCTAAGTAAGTGTCAACTTCTTCTGGCAGACTAACTAACCAATCTTTAGCTGTTCTTTTATTCGAGATTTTACGATTCATATTGCCAAAAGCTAGCTGATCGATGAATCTGCTAGGATGTTTGTCTCCTTGAAGCTTGCCTAATAATTTTGCAGCTTGTTGACCAAAACGCGTCAGCCAGATCGGCTGCTGGCCAGTCCCTACCAGAATGGCCCCTGTAATCGACTGACCAAAATCAGATAAATAATTGCGTAAGACAAATGATCCCATACTATGTCCTAGGATAAAAAGCGGGACATTCGGATAGCGATTATTTCCCCATTGAGTTACTTGATATAAATCTTGAACCATGCCGTGTGTTATCGTTTGATCATGAAAATATCCTAAGGGCTGCCCTTGAACAGATCCGCCATGGCCAAGATGATCATGACCGATTACCGCGATTTTTTGTGTATTTAAATAATTCGCTAATGACTGGTAACGCAGTAAATGTTCTGCCATGCCATGTGTTATTTGGAGGACTGCCCACGGTTTTTCACAAGGCCAATGATAGCCTTTTAACATGGTTTTTCGATCAACAGAAAGCAATTCAAATTGTTCCAGCATAATAGACTCCTTTCTTCTCAGTTCATTTTAAATGAATTTAGCACAACGATAATTTTTTTGCTAGTGACTTTCTGGTATCTATTTAAAAAATGTTATACTGGTCAACAAATGGAGGAATGACATATGTCTTGTTTAGGTAATTTTATTTGGTTTATCTTTGGTGGTTTGATTGGAGGATTGACTTGGTGTGCTGCGGGGATTTTATGGTGCATCACTATTATTGGTATCCCAATCGGCTTGCAGTGTTTCAAATTTGCTCAGCTGAGCTTTGCCCCATTTGGCAAAGATGTCGTATATCACACAACTGGTATGAATCTGCTGGTCAATATTATTTGGTTGATTGTTTCCGGTATCCCTTTAGCCTTAGGACATCTAATCAGCGCAGGTCTGCTTGCGATTACGATTATAGGTATCCCATTTGCGATGCAATCATTGAAACTTGCTCGGCTCGCATTGATGCCTTTTGGTGCACAGATTGTGTATACTCATTAAAAAAAAGAGGAACGACGACCGTCTTCCTCTTTTTCTTATCCAAAAATTAAATAGAGCAGTCCTGCGACAACCAATACAATATTTAGCGTCACTTGAATATTGACCATCAGCGGAGTCAGCTTTTTTTTCTTTCGACGTGCAAGATTGAGATAGATATTATACGCTCCAACTAAAATGATAAAAATCACTAATATGATTAAATACAAAAAGCCACTTCCTTTTTTTATTGTAGTGTAACGTGAAATAATTGTGTCAGCAAGTAAAGTCCTAAAAATCTAATCCAATTGTTTGAAAAAATAGCATCATTTCTTCTTTAGTAAACAGCCCCGCTATTAAAATAGTTTCTGCCTCTTTGATTCTTATCCATTACTCACCTACCATTCTTCAACAAGTTTTCTCTTTATCAGCTTCTATCGATAGAAGCACTCTTTACTCAATTACAATCGCTTGCTGATTAAAAATGATCTCTGACAAAATAAGAAAACAGTTTATTCACTCTTTCTGAGCAAAAATAAATACTCTTAAATATAACTATAGTTATATTTAAGATAACTATTTTATGATATTTCTTTAGGATAATCCTTAATTTTTTGCCATTTATTAGTGATTAATTTGTATTAACTATTCTTTCATCTTATTATATATAACAGCGCGACTTGTTCTTAGTAAATCAGAATGGAGGAACATTCATGCTTGGGATGGATAGAAATACGCTGTTGAAGATTCAGATTATCGAAATCTTAGATCGTCTACAAATGCCAATCTCCTTAAAAGAATTACAAACACGTATCGGCTCAGCGAGTCTTGGAACGATTCGTGTAAATTGTAAGGAATTACAAACGATCATTGATGTACTTTATGCAGATAAAGATTATTCGTTAAATTTGCGGATAAATAATGGTCGTGGCATTCAATTAGAGCGTTCTTCGACCAATCTCCAATCACTAACCAATTATCTTTATCAACATGATCTTGCTTGTGAGATCATTCATACGATTTTAGCAAAACGAGAGCTGTCAGCTATCCAATTCTGCCTGGCTAAAAATATCAGCGAGTCAAAACTTCGACGAAAAATCAAAGAAATCAACCTTGAACTTAGCGATTATGGCTTTTATATTTCTTGTGCAACAACGATTCGTTTAAAAGGACGCGAAGTAGATATCCGGCGGTTCTATTATCTTTTTATTAGAGAATTCCACCAACAATTCAGCCAAGTAGACGGAATCGATACGAATGCCTATTTCCAAATTGCTCAACAGCTCGAGAACGATTTAAAGCTCAGAAACAATCCAACAAATCTAGAAATCATCAGTTTTTGGTTATTGATCACGAATCAATCCCTGAGCAAAAAAAGCCAGCTTTGTTTCGATCAAGTCGAACTAAAACAGCTAGCTCGTTTTAGTTATCCTGAAAAACCAACTTATTTAAGAAATTGGAATACCGATGAATGGCAATTTTTTCTTTATGCACTTTATAGTTCCCTTTTGACTGATTTTGAATTACAGCCAAAAAATGCAGCGGAGGATTCATTCTTGGATCAAGCTGTTTTGCAGTGGATAACGTGTTTTACGCAGCATTTCAGACCTCTGAATGAACAAGAACAAAGATTGATTGCTAAAAAATTAAACCAACATTACGCGGCACTAGAATTTTTCCAGTTAAATGATTTGATGATTGATAGACTTAGAAGCAGTGTGGCACTAAATTGCGTGTGTACTCAATTTCCTTATTATTCTCGCCGCTTTGAAACTTTTTGGAGGGATTTGATTCAAAAAATGCCTGATTATGAGCACAAGCAATTACGTGTCTACTCCTTTTTAACTTGTGTGACTCTTTTTCCTTTAGAGAATTGTTTACCAAAAATAACCGTTTATGTTTTTTCAGAGTATAGTGAGCTTTTCAGTGTCTTCATTCAACAAAAAATCCATTTATATTTCAAAAATCGTTATCAGTTGCACTTTGTTGAAGATCCTCGATCTGCTCAGCTGATAATTGGCACTTCGCCATCTTGTAAAAATTTTCTACTAGAAGAGCAGGAATCCGTCATTATCCGGTCAAACATCTCTACTACCGATTACCAAGATATTGAAATTATTTTAGCTGCTCTGGTAAAAAAAGATTTATCAAAAATCAGCGATCCTTCATCTTGAACTTGAGAACTTGATCAAAAACGGGTATTGTATTATTTATCACAAACAAAAAGGAGACTACTATGGTTTACGTAAGTGAGATGTATACGACCCCGCCGACCACATTTGGTTCTGAATTAGAAGAGTTGACCTACGAAACATTGACAAAATTAGCGATCCCTTTTTATCAAGTGGCCACTGGTGAAGCATTAACAATGAAAGATTGTAGCGCTATTGATGATCGCTTAGGAATCGAAGTAGTGAAAACGATTTTCTTGTGTAATCAGAAAAAAACGAAATTCTACCTTTATATCACACCGGCTGATTTTAAATTTATTACTAAAGATTTTGGTAAAAAATTAGCAATCCCCCGTGTTTCCTTTGCTTCAGCAGAACTACTAAAAGAACGATTAGGCGTCATTCCCGGCGCAGCGACGATTTTTGGATTGTTAAACGATCCCGAACATGAAATCCAATTAGTCTTTGACCGCTCTGTTGCTCAACGTGAGTGGTACGGTTGCAGTTCTGGTTCAGTAACAAATTATATGAAATTGAAAACGGCTGACTTATTTGAGACATTTCTCCCTTATACTGGTCATAAACCCGTCTTGATTGATTAGTGTTAGGAGCGACTACTCCTAACACTTTTTTTGATTAGTTTCGATTAATCGACACGATTTTTTGTTGGAGTCGATCATAGACTACTAGAAATTCTGCGATATTTTTTTCCGAAGTCGGGACACGGAAATAATAATCTGACTGGCCATCTGTCGGTGTATTGGTATGATAAAAGCCCGCCAAATACGCATGTGTCAAATCGCCGCGCGTTTCTTTGAATAAGTCAAAAAATCCGCTTGGATCAGTCACTTCAATGCTTTTTTCTAATGCTTTGAACTCGGTTTGATCACTATTTAGACCTGCTTTTTTCATTTCACGATAAAGTTGCGTGTCCGTACCACGACGAACCACTTCCGACCAAGCTGTTTCAAAATCTGCTGACTTATCCAAATAGGTATCATCTGTTGTAATGACTGATTTGACCTCACTGCCTTCTTCAGCTGTCAATTCAGCTAATTCTTGCTCATTAAAACGCAGCCTTACAGTATAATCATGCCGCCTTCCATTTGTATCTGTAAAACTCCATACTTGACGTTGGACCGTCATCGGTTGATCGTTAACTAAGCGCTGACCAAAACCAATCAAATTCACACTGACAAAACCATTTTCTTCTGAACTCACCATAGGATAGATTTTTCGATAAAGGTCAAAACTATTTTTTCCCTCTTTAGCAGAACCGTAGATTTTCTCGATTGTGTCTGCCATTGCTTGTGAGCTTGAAAAGTTGGCGCTATCTTTAAATGCTTGATTTAAAGCTTCTACTTTCTCCATCTGCTGTTTTAGTAATTCTTGGTCATTGACATCTCTAAGTGCTAATATTTTTAGTTTTGGCAATTCTTCTTTTTTCTTTGCTTTATCATCACTGGCAAATACACTAAACGGGATTGCAAATTGTGGAAAATTTCCACTTAATACAATGCCAAAAAAGCCAACGAACAACGCAGCCAGAACGACCCAAAAGATCAACCATTTTTTTGCTGTGTTCATAGGTCACCTCATTTCCTCCTTATTGTGGCGACTAATTTATCAAGCGTCAAGTATTTCCAACAATTCTCAGACTATTTTAGGGATAATCTAAATTTTTTCTTGGAAAAATATGAATAGGATAGTTATTCTGTACATTTTCTATTACACTAGAAGAAACGATTCTATAAGGATAGGCAAATATGGCAAAAAGACAAGAACGACATCAGAAAAAAATAGAAAAAAAACTAAACACTCCGAAAAAAAAGAGTTCCCGAAAAAAAATAGGCAAATCGACTAAAATCTCGCTAAGTATTCTTGCGGCGATTCTTTTATTAATAATTGCCGGAACGATTTTCTTCTTTCAAAAATATGGCAAAGAAGTGACTGCAGCGATTGATGCGGGTGAAGAACACGCCGCAAAAATCCAAGAGAGCGACTTTAAACAGCACCATCCTACAACGATTTTAGATAAAAATGGACAAGTCATCAAAGAGCTCAAGACCCAAGAACGGGATTATCTAACGTATGAAAAGATGGATCCATTAGTCTCACAAGCCTTGATTTCCATTGAGGACAAACGTTTTTATGAACATCACGGTGTCGATACACAAGGTTTGCTGACAATCGGATTGAACGCCGCAACCGGACGAGGAATTCGTGGCGCATCAACGATCACTCAACAATTAGTGAAGAATATCTATCTAACGCCGGAAGTCTCCATCTCCCGGAAAGTTGAAGAAATGGTGATGGCACAAGCTCTAGAAAAACGCTTCACGAAACACCAGATCTTAGAATATTATTTGAACAATGTGTATTTTGGTCACGGAGCTTATGGGATCAATGCCGCAGCGAAAGTTTATTTGGGTAAATCCATCAACGATACTACCTTACTAGAAAAAGCTACATTGATTGGCATCACCAATAATCCTGGGATTTTTGATCCAACAACTAACAAAAAAAATGCATTAAAACGAGCCAAACTAATTTTAAAAGAAATGAACGCACAAGGCTATATCACAAACAAACAATACGAAGAAGCTTTAGCAGATGATTTTTCAGCAAAGATTCACAGCAATGCACTGAATAATCAATTGGACAATAATGAAGTCGCCTTAGCCGTCGATTCTGCAACAAAAATATTGATGGGACAACAAGATTTCCGTTTCCAATACCAGTTTGATTCAAAGGAAGAAGAAGAACGTTATAACAAAGAGTACAAAACGGCATACAACAAAGTATATCAACGGATTCTTTCCGGTGGGTATCAAATCAAGACAACCATTGACCCTGCCCTGCATGACCAATTGCAAGGAATCTTGACAACTGTCATGAACGCTTGGCAAGATCGTAACGCTGAAAATGATTTTTATACTAAACAAGCGGCCATGACTGTCATTGATAATCAAACAGGTGACGTCGTCGCAAGTATTGGCGGACGTGGTGAAGAAGGCAATCATTACAATCGAGCCTTTCTTTCTTACCGCCAGCCAGGATCAGCGATCAAACCATTAGTATCTTATGCTCCGGCTTATGAACGCGGCTTGTTAGAAACAAGCACCGTTTCAGACGATCGTCCTAATAGTACGTATCCTAATAATGTGTATAACGGATCAAAAGGAAATTTGACCTTACGGAATGCACTGGCAATTTCTTCTAATGTCGTTGCGTATAAATTAGCTGAGGAAAATCGAAATGAACTGAAAGAAGCAATCTACCAACCACTTGCACAGATGCAGTTTACTGGCTTAGATGTGGCAGATGATAATCCAATCATCGCTGTCGGCGGTATGACTTACGGTGCAACTACACAAGAAATGGCCAGCGGAATTGCAACTTTAGTAAACCAAGGAAACTACCGTACGCCTTTAAATATCGACACGATTAAGCGCAAAGATACTGGTCAAGAAGTTTTTACTCAAAATGATCTTACACAACAAAAAATTTACAGTGATGATGCCGCCTATTTGACCATCGATACGATGAAAGCTGTCCATCAAAACGCAGATGGAACAGCAGCAAGTTTAAATTTGGCGCACAATCAATATTGGACCGTCAAAACTGGAACAACTGATGAAGCCAAAGATTTATGGACTGTTGGTGCCACACCTCATTATACCGTGGCCGTCTGGGCTGGCGATGACACGCCACAACCACAAGATAATGCCAGCGTTGGTCAGGCAACTAAA
Organism: Enterococcus dongliensis; assembly: GCF_005405225.1. Classification (GTDB taxonomy): domain Bacteria; phylum Bacillota; class Bacilli; order Lactobacillales; family Enterococcaceae; genus Enterococcus_A; species Enterococcus_A dongliensis. The sequence goes on along the minus strand of NZ_BJDQ01000010.1, from coordinate 48,728 downwards.
GAGATCTTCAAGCAAACGATGGACCTTTTGAACAATGGAAAAGAAGACATTGATTTCCAAATGCCTGCTTCTGTACAAAAAGTTGGCGGTCAATTGATTACACGCTCTAGCCAAACCAAACAAGTTTTACAGACCCGTCAAAACGCGTTACAAACAGCAACAGCTGCGATTGATACATTAGCAAAACAAAAAGCGAATGAATTAACAGCTGCTAAGTTGAATACACCAATGGTCGAAGAAGCTTCTACCTTCAGTAATCAACTAATCGCTGAACGAATCGATACATTGAGTCAGCTTGAGATCATCGTGACCGACTCACAAGATAATTGGCAAATCTTTGATCAATATGCCCAACAAGTCTTCGCCCTGATTCAACAAGTCGAACCATCTGGTGGGACTCTTTCTGATCAATATACTAATGTCTATCGTAATAAAGAGGTCGAATATGCTCATGAAAAGGCCGCACGTGATTCAGAATTAACTACGATAAAAAATCAAATTACTGACACAAAAAATCAGAGCGCTGATCTCGATAAACAAATCAATCAATTAAAGAAAAAATTAGCTGAAGAAAAAGAGTAAAAAAATCTCCAATCAAAAAGAGCAATGATCTCTCATAGATCATTGCTCTTTTTATTTAGTCATCTTCTGCTTCTTCTGAAGAATTTGAGTCTGAGCTTTCTGAACTGGTGTGGGAATCAGAATCATGTGAGCGAGAATCTTCTGCTTCTTTGCGGGAAGACTCTTCTTTTTTACTATCTTCAAGTGATTCGAGAGCATCTTTATAAGAATCATACGTTTCTTGTTTCTTCATTAGCTCTTTTTTCAGCACTGTCAGTTCCTTATTCCGTTCTGCCAATACTTTTGCTTGGCGTTCTTGATAATTCTTTTTTGCGTTTTCCATGGAGGCATCACTTTGCTGAATTTGGGTGGCAAAGTTAGCATTTTCATTGGCTAATTGGTTTTTAACGGGGGCTAACTTATCTAACAGCTGCTGCTTGAATTTCCCATCTGGTAATACAGCCAATGTTTTAACTCCGGTTAAATAGTCCGATAAGGTTAAGTCGCTTCCTTTATTGACCAAATTTTCTACATCGTTCTCAGCACTGGAAAAATCCTTTGATTGGGTCTCAGCGATGCTTAAAAGCATCGCGATGTCTTGTCCCCACTCTTTCTCTTTTGCTGAACTTTCCTTTAACTGTTCCTTTACTGTTTGGATCTGATTTTCTTTAGGCTCTTTTAAAACTGGATGTGCAGATAAATCTAGACCGTTCAATACATCTCTTTCAAAAAGATCATTCAATCTGATTTGAATCTCAAAATTTTGCTTTGCTTGTGCAATATCTTCTAAGGTGCGACTATCTCCTCGTTGATTTTTTACTTCAGTTGCCAAATCATCAAACGTAGCAGACGAGATATCTGGTTTAAAATACCCCGACTGTTGATCTTCGTAAAGTTCAGTCAAGCGTTTATTCAACATTTCTTTGTTTGCTTTTTCTGATTGAATCATTTTTTCTTGATAGATATGGTAGCTGGCAAAACTAACTGCACCAAATACAACCAATCCTAATAATATCCAACCGATTGTCTTTTTCTTCACATCGGTTCCTCCTTCTCGTTATTGGATAATCGTCTCATTTTAGAAGTTTCAAATTTTGTTCCCCTATCATGTAAGGAACTGTCAGTCTAAAACCAAGTAAAAACTGTGCTCATTTCAACAGTTGAAATGAGTATCCTTTGTTGCATCGTCAACTGTTTCATCTATCTTGCACTCATTTTTTTATTTCTTCTCTTACCTTGATTTACTGATTAGCTAAAATAGTCCCTCTAATATTCTTACATGAATTGTCAATATTATAGCATTTTAACCATTATCAGACATACTTTATAGTAAAATCTTCCATAACTCTTTTTGTTTTTTTGTTATTTTTAAATTTTCGTAATATTTTAATCGTTTTATTATTTTTGGAAGTTTTTTTAAACTAGCTCGTAGATTTCTGATAAAATTCTTTTATTCTTAAAAAAAGGACTGATTTTATTGGAAAGTCATGAAGAATTGGATAGAGGATTAAAAAATCGTCACGTTCAATTAATTTCAATCGGAGGAGCAATCGGTACTGGACTATTTCTTGGGTCTGGAAAAACCATTCAATTGACCGGCCCCTCGATTCTTCTATCATATACAATCACAGGTTGCATTATTTTCTTGATTATGCGCGCATTAGGCGAATTGATGCTATCTAATTTAAATTACCATTCTTTTCTTGATTTTATTGCTGACTACTTAGGGAAAAAAGCGGCCTTTGTAACCGGCTGGACTTACTGGTTTTGCTGGATTGCTATCGCAATGGCTGATTTAACAGCAACAGGTATGTACGTGAGTTATTGGCTGCCAAATATTCCCCAATGGTTGCCAGAGATTATCGCCCTAGCTATATTATTAGGATTAAATTTAGTCGCAGTAGGTCTCTTTGGTGAATTAGAATTTTGGTTTGCTCTGATTAAAGTAGTCGCGATTATCGCTTTGATCATCGCGGGAGCTTTTATGATCTTCACCGGTTTTAAAACAGGAGCTGGAACAGTTTCAATCAGTAACTTATGGCGACATGGCGGTTTCTTTCCTAAAGGTGCCAGTGGCTTTGCTCTTTCTTTCCAAATGGCAACTTTTGCTTTTTGTGGAGTAGAACTTGTTGGGCTGATTGGCGGAGAAACTTCCGATCCAAAAACAGTCTTGCCAAAAGCAATCGATACGATTCCGCTACGGATTATCTTGTTCTATTTAGGTTCATTATTTGTCATTATGTCCATCTATCCTTGGTCAAGTTTATCTGCAGATCAAAGCCCCTTCGTTCAAGTTTTTTCAGAGATTGGGATTGCTGCGGCTGCTTCAATCGTCAACTTAGTCGTTTTAAGCTCAGCTATGTCTGCTTGTAACAGTGCGATTTATAGTACAAGTCGAATGGTGCGCTCGCTAGCACAAGAAGGCAGTGCTCCGAAAACTTTTACAAAGCTAACTAAAAATCGGGTGCCTGGTAATGCATTGGTTTTCTCAACACTGATCATCTTTCTTGCTGTTTTGATGAATTTCTTTGTACCTAGTCGCATTTTCACTATGATCAGTTCAATCGCGACGATTTGTTTTATCTTCATTTGGGGAATGATCGTCTTTACACATCTGCGTTATCGTAAAACTAATCCAGAATTAGCTGCCAAAAGCACGTTTAAATTACCGCTCTTTCCTTACACTAATTATTTAGTCTTTATCTTTCTTGCTTTTGTTTTGTTTGTTTTAGCACTAGCTACAGATACACGTGAAGCGTTGATTTTCTCTCCCGTTTGGTTTATCGCTCTTTTAGGGATTTACCATTTCAAATTCGAACGAAACAAACCGATATCTAGTAAAATTTTGCAAGATTTTGACAAACAAGATCAAAATTAGTTATTTATTACAACAGTGATTTATGAATATATTTCACAATAAAAGAACCATCCACCAAATTATTTGATGGACAGTTCTTTTTATTTGTTTTAACTTTCATTATTATCTTTGAACAGCTGGCTTTCTCGACGCAGTTGATAGATTTTATGAATATTGATAATCAATGTTTTAATCACTGCATAAACCGGGATACAGATCAACATACCAAGGATACCGGCAACACTGCCTGCTCCGATCAAAACTAAAATAATCGTTAATGGATGGATATTCAATGACTTACCGAACAGTAGCGGCTTGATCAAATTCCCGTCTAATTGTTGAATAACTAGGACAGACAGTCCCATATAAAGTGCTTGCACAGGCGAAATAAATAATCCGACAATAATCGCAGGTACTGCTCCGATAAAAGGTCCCACGTAAGGAATGATATTTGTAATCCCGCAAAAAATAGCCAATAACAAACTATATGGTTGCTGAAAAATCGTCATCGCAATAAAACTCAATATTCCGATGATAAAAGCATCTAAAACGGTACTGCTGATATAGGCTGAGAGTGTTTCATTCAATTCTCGAACAGTTTGACGTAATTCTTTACGTATCGTTAAAGGAAAAAACTGAGAAACTGCATCCAAAAATTTATGGCCATCTTTAAACATAAAAATCAAAATAAAGGGTACAGTAAACAACAAAACAAAAAATTTCATTGCAAAGCTCACGATCAATGAAAGACTAGAAGTTATACTGACGATGCCCATTTGAATCAAATTATTGATTGTTAGATTTGCTGAAGCCAATTGATCTTCTAAATTGAAATTTTTAAATTCTTCTCGGCTGCCTAGCTCATTCAACCACTGTCCCGTCTCTTCGGCATAAACAGGTAAATTTTGTGTGAGCTGTACGGTTTGCTCAATCATCTTGGGAACGGCATTCATCATGATCAAAATGATTACAACAGCAATTACGATAAATGATAAAAGAAATCCGATGACCCGTGGCACCCCTGCTCTTTCCTCTAAAAAAATAACGATTGGATCAAACATGTAATAAAGAAAACCCGCAATCAATAGCGGCAACAAGATTGCAGAGATCATGCCGATTATTGGTTTAAAGATATTAGGCATTTGTAAAATAAAATAAATTCCTATAATAGTCAAGACAATCTCGACCGTCCAAAAAATGAGTTTTGACTGCTTGAAACGTGACAGCATAAAAGCCTCCTTTGAAAATTTTTATCTCGAGGATATGGCTTCATCTTATCATTTATCAGCAAAAGTAAGAATGCTTTTAGTAAAAATATAGAAGAAGTTTTATTTAAATCACAGATTTTTAGTCATTATCACTGGAGCCCGCCATTGATTGCTTTACTTTATTAATCACCAAGCAAAAAAAGAGTGGATTTCTCCACTCTCAATGAATCTTATTTTTTAAATTTGGGTAGTTAAACGTGCCACAAAACGCTCCAGTCGTTGGATTGCTTCCTTTAATTCATAAATCGAATAGGCATAGGAAAGACGTAAAAAACCTTCACCGCTTTTTCCAAAGGCAGAGCCGGGAATTACCGCTAACTTCTCTTCTTCTAATAACTTCAGTGCAAATTCTTCACTGCTTAAACCAAATTGGCTAATCTGCGGGAAAAGATAAAACGCTCCTTTGGCTTTGTAACAAGGCAAGCCCATCGTCTCCAATGCATGATGCAAATAATTTCGCCGTTCTTCATAAGATAGCCGCATAGATTCAACAGTTTCTTGCCAATTATTTTTCAAACCTGCTAAAGCTGCATACTGACTAGCTGTTGGTGCGGTCATAATAGTATACTGATGAAGTTTCAACAGTTGTTCCATAAATACTTTCGGACCAGCCATAAAACCCAAACGCCAACCAGTCATCGCAAAACCTTTGGAAAATCCGTTAATAACAATTGTTCGTTCTCGCATGCCTGGCAGTTCTGCGATACTAGTGAAAGGCTCATCATACATTAATTCTGCGTAGATCTCATCGCTGATTACTAACAAATCATATTTTTTCACAACATCAGCAATTTTGATTAATGACTCGCGATCCATCGTGCCTCCCGTGGGATTATTAGGATAGGACAAGATTAAGATCTTGCTATTTTTAGTTACTACACTTTCAAGTTCTTCAGGTGTCAATCTAAATTGATTTTCTGCCTTAAGATCGATCGTCACCGGTGTTCCGCCAGCCATTTGTGTAATCGGCTCATAACAAACAAAACTTGGTTGTGGGATGATTACTTCATCACCTGTATCCACAAAAATCCGCAACGCCAGATCAATGGCTTCACTTCCACCAACAGTTACTACTACCTCTGTTTTAGGATCATACGTGACCTTATTCCGAAATGATAAATATTCGCTGATTTTTTCACGTAATTCAAGTAATCCGGCATTGGCAGTATAAAAAGTACGACCTTCTTGAAGTGAACGGACACCTTCTTGAACCATATGAGAAGGCGTATCAAAGTCCGGTTCACCCACTCCTAAAGAGATCGCATCCGGTTGTTCAGATACAATATCAAAAAATTTACGAATACCTGACGGTTGAATATCTGTGATTCGTTTGGTTAAAAAATTTCTCATAGGCTCACCTGAATTCTAGGATCAGAGTCAGATTGATACAGATCAATTCCCCATTCTTTGTACTTATCTAATACAAAATGCGTCTGAGTTCCCGAGACATCTGGGATTGATGCCAGATTGGTCGATATAAATTTTGAGATTTCTTTGATATTGCGGCCTTGTAATAACAAAATAAAATCAAATCTGCCACTGACAAAAAAGAGGGATTTAACTTCAGGAAATTTGCGAACCCGCTCAGCGATTTCTCGATAGCCTTCTTCTCCTTTAGGAATTGTTTGAACCTCAACGAGAGCCTCGATCCAATCATCTTCCACTTTATCCCAATCAATCAAGGCACGGTAACCGCAAATGATTTTTTCTTGTTCCAATCGTTTGATTTCTGCAATAATGATTTGGACCTCTTCACCCAACATGATTGCATATTCTTCCATACTTAATCGACAATCAGATTCGATCAGTTTTAGTAATTGTTTGCGCTTTTTTTGTTCCATAGGACATCTCCTTTGATTCAGCAATTTATCAGATGATTTTAATCTTTTGTCTATTATTCCCAAAAAACGATGAATTGTCAAATTATTTTGAAAATTCATGAATCAATGACCAAATAAGTACAAGTCCTTCTTTTGTTTAAAAAATTTTATTTTTTTTATAACACAAATAACTAGTTTCATAGTACAATAATTAAGATGAGTACCATGAAAAATATGCGTAAAGTCAGGGGGATTGTGAATGGAACAAGTAATCGAGCTATTTATTGAAAAACAGCGTCAGCGATTGGCAGACGGCAAGATCCGGCAAGAGGAATATGAAGCTTTTTTAGATGGAATCAATGATGCCCTTTCTTTTTTAGGATTACATTATGTGAATGGTTCAGAAACTGTAGAAAAAAATGAACGTAAACCTGTAACTTTTAATGAGATCGAAGAAAAGTACAAAAAACTTCATGAGTTGGCGATGTACAAAAATAGTTTCTTACGCGTAGCAGATATCATTAAACACTCTGGTCAAATGACTGATAACCTAAAAAAAATCACTGAAACTGTTCGAGAAGAACTCTAAGAAATGAAAGAAGCGATTACTCGCTTCTTTTTTGCTTATTTGTGGAAGGGTCCAAAAATGTTCATAGCGCAAATTGAAATACTCTAACTAAAAAAATAGACTCAGAATTTCCGAGTCTATCCTTTCATTAATAGTTCATTATAAAAAGCTTGTCCAATTTCTTTTAGCTCATTTTTGTGAAAAGATCTTGCGATCCAAGTTGGCAACGGCACTTCAACTGTTCCATAGATCTCAATCATTGCTTGGATAAAAGTTTGCGCATCCAACTGATCGATTGCTTTTCTCAAACGACGAGACGGTTCAAGCAATTGACTTTCCATTTGGCGCGTACGATACATTCGGTAAATCGTCCGACCTTCCTCTGCTGCTAGTGAAAACAGCGGTTGTTCATCTGCAATTGCTTGTAAACTTTCCTGTTTATAACGATCATAGCGCTGCTGCCATTCCAATAATTCCCCATAGACCAATTCGATTTTTTGCTTACGCACAGTTGCTAGAGCACTATAAAAATCAATCGGCAATTTTTCTACACGACGGTCGCGTTTGATCCAAGTTGCTAATGTTGATTGTGGGATACCTGCGAGTTTGCCAAATTGTTCAACTGTGATACCCAAATCACGGCGAATGTACATTTTTATTGGATGTTCGATCATTGTTATTCCCATTTTTTCACCTAGCTCTCCTGCGATATTTATACTTCATTATATAAAAGAAGGAAAAAAATACCAAGCCTAAAAGCTTAACTTTTAGACTTGGTATTTACTTTCGAGGTCGACGTTGCTTCAAGTGTTGTTTTTTCAATGGCTTAGGATGATTTGGCTGCTCTTCTGTCAGCGATTTTTGCATCTCCATTCGTTGTCTTTGTTTTTCTAAACGAGCGATCTCATTTTTCACCCGGCGTGTTTCATTCTCATTCAATGAAGGAAGAAGCCGCTTGCGTTCATTGATCTCCCCATTGATATACTCTTCCCAATCAGCCATGATTTTTTTCCATCGATCAGAATCATACGCTCTGCCATCTTTCATCGAGTCTCGCAGCAAAGCTGAATAGCGCCGCATCGAATTACCCCAGACTTGGTTTCGATCTTGAAAATAATCGGCTTGCTGTTGACTATCCAACGAGGCAATCAAATCATTTTCCTCACGCTCTACCATATTTTGTAAGAAAGCCATAATAGGTAGAACTAAATAGATGATCAATGTGGGTCTTATAAAAAACAGACCAAAAATCAAAACGACCACTCGAAAGATTACAGACAATCCGTCTTGCTTATTCAGCAATTTGATGCGTAGTTCTCGTTGGTTATCGTCCAATACTTGTTTAGTCAGTGCAGTAATCAAACGCCGCATGACTACTGTCACAATAAGGGTCAATACACCGTAAATCAAGAGTGTCTGCTTTGTTGTATCTTCAATCAATAGACGTGTTGCAGAAGGGTCTAATGATAGAAAAAACAACAACAGTAAATAAATGACCAGATCTCTGTTTTTTACTTGCTCAATTTTATTAAAGGCATACCCTGTCTGAAACCACAAATTAGCTACAAAGCAGAAACTAATAAAATAAATCCCAATAGCTCTAAATAAGACAACTATATCAACCGTCCCATTTGCCGCTGTTTGAATCGGTAATTCCAAAACAATAATAGTCAAGATAATCGCAATGATTGCATCACCAAAAACGACAACCCGCTCTTTCATGTACTCAACTCCTATTCATCTGTTGAACCATCATATACTAAACAATAAAAAAAGAATATTGACACGTCGTCCTTAGTCAATCGATCACTTTGTCTTCTGGCAAGGTGTTTTTGTCTGATAAACGTGTCAATAAAATTACCGAAACAATCACTACTACAAAACCTAATAACTGAATACTAGTAAATCGGCTATGGAAAAACCAAACGCTCAAAATAGTTGCTAAGATTGGCTCAGTTACGGTCAACACACCTGCTAATGATGCCTCAATAAAACGCAAACTAGATAATTGAAATAAAAATGGCAGTGCTGTACCAAAAACGACAATACTGATTACTAAGCCTAGTGAACTGACATCTAACTGAAATTGGGGCCGCCAAATTGGTCGAATCAATTGAAATACCAGACCCGCAAGCAACATTCCTAAACCAGCAATCCGCATCTCTCCATATTTTACTAATATTTCTCGTGGCTGCACCGTATAAAAAGCCAATGTGATTGCCGAAGCAATCCCCATCATAAATCCTGTCGTTGAAATATTCAATGTTTGTAGACCGCCTTTGGCTACGATCAAAAAAACGCCGATAAAGGTCACAAGCAACAATGCAACTTCGATAAGCTTGAGCTTTTTTTCTTTGTGTAAAACTAAATAAACAAAAATAAAGATTGGCCCTGTGAATTGTAAAATCGTGGCGATTGCCGCACCACTGTATTGAATAGCCTTAAAATACGTATATTGGACTCCTAACATACCGATTAAAGAAAATAACAGCAAACTCACTAGATCTCTAGCCGAAAATTTCTTTGATAGAACCTTTTGCTGTTTTCTTGAAGTCGGCTGAAAAAAACTGATACTCGTAAGTAATAATCCCGCCGCTAACAGACGTACACTCACCAACCATTCCGGCGAAACAAACTTTTCAAAAAGAAATTGACACATAATACCTGACAACGCCCATAAAGCACCTGCTGAACAAGCCAATGCTACCCCTTTTAACTTCATATTCTACACCTTTTCATTTTTTTCTCAGTATAGCATTCAGCGAAAAAAAATCTAGTCATCCCAAAAACAGCAAAAACCCTAAAATTGGATGTATTCGCCAATTTTAGGGCCTTGTTTATTCACCAATCGGTAAGATCAAATGTGATTCTGCTAAGTCGATAGTATAATCAATGTCTTGGTTTCCGCGTACAGTCATCCCAAAATCTGTTCCATAAACAGCTAGACCAATTTGACGTCCTGCTGGTAAATGATACATCGTCGGCTGCAAGCTAATCTCGATTTCCACAAATTCATTCGCCTTTAAGTCATCAACTTTCCAAGGGTTCTCTCGATTTTGCATATTGATATGCCCCCGAGTAATCAGTTTGTACTCATCTTCAGCACCTAACTTAAATTCAACAAGATTGTCTTCTCGCCAATTTCTTCCTAGTGGCAGCCCATGCAATGCCAAAACATCCGGCACAGGTTTCAAACGTTTAGCAGTACCAAAATCGATCAATTCGATACTCAACATCCCAAAATCAACACTCGAAGCAACTCTGAGTTTTACTTTTGGGCGACCATTTAAGAAAATATCGTCACTAAGGATGGCTGTTTTAGCCAGATAACGATGGGATTTCATTGAATCAGCCATTTTCAAATCTTTTTCCCAAAGTGCAATATTCTTCGTATAACTTTCGTATTGTTCTTTTGGCAGCTGATCATTAAATGAGACTTGACCAGAACTGACTGTTGGCGTTAATTTATCAGCACCTAGGTAGTAAGTCTTTTGATTGATCGGTGACCAGTCAGTCAGCGTCTCCCACGTTTGAGCCGTCGTATTTTTTTGATAAACGATGTCTGGTAAGAGAACTTTGGCATCATTTTCTACACCATATAATTTATGACTCAACCACACATTCATCATATCTTGAAAATCTAAAGATGGCATATTATTGATATAAATATGCTGCCCTTGATGCAGAATCAATTTTTTTGCAACAGGTACTTCTTTTAACGCATCCCATAGATCTGCAACTTGGCGAGGTTTCACATTCCAGTCATTTAACCCATGGACCATTACCACATCACATTTGATGTCTTTAATGAATGGTAAATAATTTCGTTCATCCCAGAAAGTATTGTAATTTCCTGTTTTGCGATCTTGTAACTTCGCCATTTCTTTTAAGTAATCAGCGAAGAATTCTTTACTATGCAGATAATCCCCCGCGTTACGCATTTTGCTGAAGGTCTCGATTGCTAAAACATCCGCATCTTCGCCGGGGAATCCTCCTGGTGCAATGACTAACCCGTTATCACGGTAATATTGATACCAATCAGAGATCGCCGCCTCAGAGATGATTGTTTCTAATCCTTCTACTTGGCGAGTCGCACACGCTGTCGCTAAGGTACCAAGATAAGATTTTCCTGTCATTGCTACTTTTCCATTGCTCCACCAAGCTTTGATCTCAATATTATCCGTTCGATTCGTGAAGGCCCGACGATTGCCCGCCAACCATTCGATATAAGCTACCATCGAGGTTGTTTGTTCTACCGAACCACAGGTTTGAATCCCATCAGAATCCCGCGTCCCGATTCCTGCTCCATAGACCACTGCAAAGCCGCGTGCTAAAAAGAAATCATTCAAACTATGATTATTTTCACGACTAAAAGTCTCGGTAGCATGAGTCGCTTTGCCTTTTACTTCTCGTTCTGCCGGCAATTCTACTGGAGCTGGTTTATACTTAATCTCTTCGTATGTCGTCTCAGTCGGTTCTTTGCGTTCTAATGGGACATTCACATCATAGGTCAATTCTTCCCCTGCTGGACCATTGACACCTTGACTATAAGGACTCGCAGTAAATAATGTAGCCACTTGCAGACCATTTTCTGTTTCGGCTGGACGTAAAATCTCTAATTTCAAAAGATCGCGTTTTCCGTCTTTATCTGTGTCTAACGGGGCTTCCACATAAACTACTTCACGAATCAAACGTGCCGTATCAAAAACAGCTTGTGCTTTCCCATTGAAGAAAAATGGCTTACTGACTTCTTGATTCTCATAATAGCCATCTGAAGCAAGTTTATCCAAAAAATTCAAACCATTTTTTGTATGACTAGTCAGCAACAAATACCAAGCTTCAATCATCGTTTCCGTCGTTGTACATTCTCCCACAAAAATTGGGACACCAATGTTTTCTGCCTCTGTTAATACATTTTTAGGGTCGAAATCAATCATTGGTTCAAATTCCAATAGTTGCAAACCTACAGTGTAAAAAACTTCTTTTGTTAACGTCGCTCCTGAGTGATAGAACGTTTTTAAATCCGTCTTTTCATCGGCCAAAAAGTTGCCAAGTTTATTTATAAATCCGCTTTTATCACGGACATTCAAAAAACTTTTTTGTAAAAATTCAAACCATAATTTTGTCATATCTTTTGACGAACCAATCGTCAAAAAACCTGCTGCCAACAGTTCTTTTTTTGCTTCTTCAAATGGGACACGTTTTAAACCAAACTGATTAATCTTCATTCTCTTCGCTCCTTGCTCTTTTTTCTTGATAAAATAATTATAACAAAGACTGCTAATAAGTTCGGTTAAAGTTTAATGAAAACGATTACTTTATTTAGAATCTATCGCTTTGTTGAAGGAAAAAACATCCTCCAAGCAGCTAAGCTTGGAGGATGTTTTTTTTAGATCAATTCGATATATTTTTCATTTTTTTCTAAATGATTTAAATAGATCAACAAACGATCATACAATTGAGTATTGGCTTCTTCAATGGCAGCACCAAGGTTTTCACCAATTTCTCTGACAGTTCGTTTCCCATCGATTTGTTGAAGGATAAAACTGCCGTATTTGTCGAGTTCCATCTCAGAAGTTTCTGGAATCTTGTAATGGATCTTACGTAAAACACGTTGGATCCAAGCATTTTGCTCCGTAATGACAAAGACGATGCCATCCCGCACTTCATAATGCAGGTCTTCTTTTTGACGATATACTCGATCTAATAATACCTCAGTTTCAGGATTTACAGCGCTTCGCTGTTCATTAGTCATTGTGTTTCACTTTCTTCACACTTAACAATGGGACAACGATTGCAACAACTAAGATTGCTAGCAATAAGAATGCCGCACCATTAGATCCTAAGAACCCAGTTGGTGAACCTGGCGTAACGATACCAGTAATTTGTAAAATGATTCCGATCAACCCGATGATTGAACCACCTGCGATCAAACCAGATGACAAGCTGACACCTAAAGTGATACGTTCTTCAGCAACTTCTTCTGTTTCTTTTTTGTTCATTGTATCAATCAATTGACGAATCAACGCACCTACTAAGATGATTGAAGTTGTTGAGATTGGTAAATAGAAACCAATTGCAAATGTCATAATTGGAACTTTCATGAAGTGCAATACGATACCCATCACGACCCCAGCGATAACCATGTGCCATGGAAGTGAACCAGACATGATTCCTGAAGTTAGTGTTGCCATCAAGTTCGCTTGTGGCAAACCAAATGGTGGGTTAGAACCAGTAATAGCCAATTGTGGAGCCAAAATTACCATCATACCTGTAACAATAACTACACCAACAATGTTAGAGATTAAGAAGTAACGGCGACCTTCTGAAAAGTTTCCGCCCATTACAAAAGTAACTTTTTGAGATTGTGAATAACCACCAGCAACTGAGATAGCTAATACGATAAATGTACCGAATAATAGCAATTGTTGCGTATTTTCAGTGGTTGTCCAACCCATCATAACAAAAACTAACGTTAGGATAACCATTGATGCAATCGTCATACCAGATACTGGTAAGTTTGATGTTCCGATCGTACCAGTCAAACGACCCGCAACGATAACGAATAAGAAACTTAAGATGATTGATAGTAACCCGCCGATAAGTGCCATTGCGACACTTCCTGTGATGACAAAGCCCATCACGATACCGATAACCGCACCGATGATCAATGGCAGCATACCGCCGCCTTCTTGTTCAACACCATCTTTACGGCCTTTTAATGTTGCTGAGATTGATGAAATGATTGTTGGGATCAGTTTGATTGCACCGATCAATCCACCAGAAATCATCATACCAGCACCAATGTATTTCACATATGAACCGGAAATAACTGCAAAATCAGAAGCACTCAATAATTGAGAAGCATTATCCCAAATATGTGCACTGCTATCTGCCATGCCCATAAAGTAGCCTAATAATGGAGCAATCGCAAAGTTTGCTAAGATTGAACCTGCAAACATCAAGACAGAAACGTCCATTCCTACGATAAAACCAATCCCTGCTAACAATGGGTTCACTTCTGTTTCAAATTTCCATTTGTAGAAGCTTTCGTTCACATAACTGATCACATTGTTCATTACACCAAAAACCGAACCAGTCAAAGCAGTTAAAACACCGCCGATTCCAAATCCGATTCCCATGTATTTCAATGAATCGCCACCAGTATCAGAAGCAACTAGTGTTTCAGAAATAGCCATCGCTTCAGGATAAACTAGTTTTCCGTGTTCGCTAACTAACATGTAGTCTTGAACGAGTGAGAAGACACCAACACCTAGTAAAACAGCGCCGATTCCAAGACCAACACCTTGAATAAAGTTTACTTTACCACCGACTAAAATTACGGCTGGTAATACGAAAATCATTCCGGATGCTACAGATTCCCCACCACTTGACATTAATTGCAATAAGTTCTTACCTAAGATTGTTTTAGGTTTTACAAATAGAGCGACTAGCCCTGATCCAATAATTGCGCCTGGAATACCTGCAGCTACGGTCAAACCGGCTTTCATACCTGAGTAAGCTGTTGATGCAGCAAATAATGCTGCAAGGAAAATACCTAAAATCAGAATGATTGGTGAACCAGATTTTTTAGGCTTTTCTGCAACGTACGGGACATAGTCCTTACCGTTAATTCCGCCAAAAGCGTCTTTCGAGAGTTTTTTCATTATTTGAGATTCCTTCCTTACTATCTTTTCCCCAATGAGATGAGGAATCCCGTAAAGACAGGATTCCGTATCCTCTCATTACCGACTATTTAACTAAGCGATAAATTGCGTCAGCATAAATAGCTGTTGCTCTGAACAAGCTATCAATAGGCATAAATTCATTTGGTTGGTGCATTACGTTTTCTTCACCTGGGAACATTGCGCCATATGCGACACCACGTTCTAAGATTCGTCCATAAGTGCCTCCACCGATTGATTCTTCGTGGCCTTCAAGACCAGTATGTTCTTCATAAACGTCCAATAATGTTTTCACTAATGGATCAGTTGCGGGAACATAATGAGGTGTTTTCACATCACCAATGATTTCAATTGAAACATCCGCAGCTTTAAGAACTTCTTTCATGTTCGCTAAGATTTCATCTTTTGTGATTCCTTCAGGGTGACGAACATTCAAGGTTACTTTCTTATCGCCAGCTAGACTATAATCGAATAAGTTTGCAGATGACGTCGTTTCTCCCATTACATCGTGTTTCGTGTAAGCATTCAACTTCTTACCATTATAATCTAGGTGCATATATTCAGCGATTGTTTGGATATAATGTGCCCCGTTACCGTCAAGTTTGTAATCAACTAAGAAAGTAGCTAAGAAAGTAGCTGAGTTGACACCAAATTTTGGTTCTTGTGCATGAGCCGCTTTACCAATCACAGTTAAAGTAACTTCACCGTCAGCTTCAGTAAATTCGCCCTTCACGCCAGATTTTTCGATAAATGCAGTAAATGCTGTTTTCATGTCTGCAACTTTGGCTGCATCGTTTACTTTAAGAACAGCAGTTGCATCTCCTGGTACCATGTTTGTCCGTAAACCTGATTTAAAGCTTACAAGATCAAAGTCGCCAGCTTCAGCATCAGCTTGAGGTGCAAAAGTTACTTCGTAAGATAAGATTCCTTTTTCACCATTAATAATCGGAAATTGTGCATCTGGAGAAAAACCGACTTTAGGCATTTCTTCAACTTCCATGTAACGGTGGATCCCAACCCATTCACTTTCTTCATCAGTACCGAAAATAAAGCGAATTTTTTTAGAGATTGGTAATTTTAGATCTTTGATGATACGCATTGCATAATAAGCCGCGATCGAAGGACCTTTGTCATCTGCTGAACCACGAGCAAATAATTTCCCATCTTTGATCACTGGTTCAAAAGGATCTGTATCCCAGTTGTCATCAACAGGAACAACATCCACGTGGCCTAATAAACCAAACATTTCTTCACCATCGCCATATTCGATATGACCGGCTACGTTTTCGATATTTTTCGTAACAAAACCGTCGCGTTCGCCAAATTCCAATACTTTGCGTAAAGCTGCCGCTGGACCAGGTCCAAGAGGTTCTTCTTTGGTGCCGTGTTCCACGTCACGAATACTATTGATTCGGATAAGATCACCTAAATCTTTTAGTAAATCGTCTTTGCGTGCTTCTACTTCTTTTTGCCAATCAATTGTCATTGTTTAATCCCTGCTTTCTTTTTTTTGTAACAAGTTTTTAGACCTGTTAAATTCATTAGAAAGATCATGTCTAAATCTTTTTTCAAATTTTGACAGCTTAGAATAACTATTTCCAAAAAATAAGTTCATGGCCTTTTTTGAGAATGTACTACATTAAAACAATCAACGGAAAAGACCGTTCATGAATATCGAAATGTTATTCTATAATTTCTAATTCCGCAGTTTGTTTCACCTCCCAAGTTGACATTATACCGTAATTTTATTCATAAGTCATTGTGGAAAAGCCATCATTTAGAAGAAAGAAACTGACTTTTATTAAAAATAATATTTCCTCTAAAATTTTTTTTGTTATTCAAGCTGTGAAAAAAAGCGTCTGTTTTATTATGACATGATATATTCAAACCCTATAAGAAGTATAACTAAGGTTGTATTCGTTTACAAATTATATTTCATTCATTTAATCGTATTTTTATCTCATTACTTTGTTATCTTTTACTAATTTGTCTATACTTGAATCAGTTTGTAAATAACAAAAAAGAGAGAGCACAAAAAAAGTGTCTCTCTTTCTTAAAACCTATCATTTTTTAATCAAAAATTCATATTAGTGTTTTTTTATTCGTTTCCCTTATACTTTTAACGCTCTTTGTGCCAATGTCATTTTTGCTTGGGGGATCCTAAATGGCGAGCAAGAAATATAATCAATTGCCAAATCATTTAAGAAAGTAATCGATTTTGGATGTGCCGCTGCTTCACCGCATACACCGATCTTCAAATTTGGATTTACTCGTCTCCCGCGTTCAATCGCTAGTTTCATCAAAGCACCCACACCCGACTCATCCAATACTTGGAATGGATCCTCTTTGAAAATACCATTCTCTAGATATTGCGTAACTATCCGCGGCGAGTCATCTCGGGATAATCCTAGCGCCATTTGAGTCAGGTCATTCGTTCCAAAACTGAAGAAGTCAGCATGTTCAGCAATCTCATCAGCGACAAAGCAAGCTCTTGGTATCTCAATCATCGTACCGATCTGATAATCAAGCTCTTGTTTTTGCTTCTCAAGACTTGTTTGAATTGCTCCTTCAATCGAAGCACGGACTTGTGCAAATTCATCGGCGTCAATAGTGAATGGAATCATAATCTCAGGTTGAATCACAAAATCTGTTTCTTTCATCACTTCACATGCTGCTTCAATGATTGCTTCTGCCTGCATTTGATAAATCTCTGGGTAAGCTACGCCTAAACGCAATCCCCGAAATCCCAGCATCGGATTAACCTCTGCTAAATTATCAGTTTTCCGCTTTACTTCATTAAATGTTTTTCCTAATTCTTTAGCGACTTCTCGACATTCATCTGCCCCTTTAGGTAAAAACTCATGCAATGGCGGATCAAGTAGCCGAATCGTCGTCGCTTTCCCTTTTGCTGCCTCATACATAAATTTGAAATCTTGTTTTTGGACTTTTTTCAAATGATCTAAGACTTCTAGCCGTTCGGCTAAACTATCAGCTAAAATTAGTTGACGAAATTGTAATAGGCGGCTCTTTTCAAAAAACATATGCTCAGTCCGAGCTAAGCCAATTCCAACCGCACCTAAGGTCATTCCTGTTTTGATATCATTAGGCGTCTCAGCATTGGCACGTACTTTGATTGCAGCATGGCGTTCCCAAATAGTATGCAATTCATCTAATGCAACCAAATTGGTGACTTCTTCCATTGGTATTTCGCCAAAATAGATCTTTCCGCTCGTTCCATTGACAGATAAGATCGTCCCTTCTTCGATGAGGTTATCACCAACTGTGGCTTTATTTTCTTCCGACACGATTAATCGTTCACATCCTACTACTGAACAAATTCCCATACCTCGAGCAACAACCGCCGCATGAGAGGTCATTCCGCCGCGACTGGTAATCACCGCTTCACTGACAGCGATTCCTTCGATATCTTCTGGTGAAGTTTCTTCTCGTACTAAGATTACTCTTTCTCCCCGTGCTTTAGCCGCAGTCGCTGCTTCGGCAGTAAAGTATGCCGCTCCTGTTGCAGCGCCTGGACTAGCTGCTAATCCTGATAAGAAAGATTCACGATTTTTCAATGCTTTTTCATCAAAATTTGGATGTAGAGCAGCTTCTAAATCTTTGGCTTCAATTCGGCTGACTAATTCTTTCTCATCGATGATCCCTTCATTATAAAAATCGAGTAAGATTGTCAATGCTGCTTTTGATGTTCGTTTACCACTCCGAGTCTGCAAAATAAATAATTTTTCCCGCTCAATTGTAAATTCGACATCTTGCATGTCGTGGTAATGCTTTTCTAAGCTTTCACAAATAGTTTTTAACTGTTGAAACTGCTCTGGTAGTTCATCAGCTAAGACTTGAATCGGCTTAGGCGTTCGTACACCGGCTACAACATCTTCCCCTTGAGCATTGATTAAGTATTCTCCGAACAAGCCAGAATTACCTACTGATGGATTGCGGGAAAAGACCACACCAGTACCGGAACTTTCACCAAAATTCCCAAAGACCATTTCTTGAACATTCACAGCTGTCCCCAGATCATCGCTGATGTCATGTAGCCGCCGATATGTTTTCGCCCGTTGATTGTTCCAACTGCCAAAGACCGCTTCGATTGCTAAGTACAATTGTTCGATTGGATCTTGCGGGAACTCTCGTTGCAATTTCTCTTGATAAATTTTTTTGTATTCGGTTACAATTTGTTTCCAGTGCTCTGCCGTCAACTCCGTATCAAACGTTAGCCCTGCCGCCTTTTTTACTGCCGTAATCCGACTTTCGAAATCATTATTATCCATTCCCATCACAACATTCCCAAACATTTGCAGCAATCGACGATAGCAATCATATGCAAAGCGTTCGTTTTGACTATTTTCTGCTAATGCCACGACCGTACGATCATTCAGACCTAAGTTCAGCACAGTATCCATCATCCCAGGCATCGAAAATTTTGAACCACTTCGAACAGAGACTAATAATGGATTTTCTAAATCATCAAATTTTTTGCCAGTTTTTGCAGCCAATGTTTCAACAGCTGTCATTACTTGTTCTTTTATTTCATCTGTTAATTGTTCGCTATGATCTAAATAATATAAGCAAGCTTCGGTCGTTACCGTAAATCCAGTAGGAACCGGCAACCCTAATTTTGTCATCTCTGCTAGATTAGCACCTTTTCCGCCTAATAAATCTTTTTGTTCTTTCGAACCTTCTGAAAATAAATAAACCCAACGATTCATGTAATTCTCCTCTTAAAAAGTTTTATTTGATCTGTTTACAGTTTAATACGCGGATTATATAAAGTCAATAAGATGTTTATATAATTTAATCATACACATATATTGCGTAAAATGATTTATTTGCCAATAAATGATTGACTATTTTTAGTTACAAAAATAGACCAATCTTTTATAAAAGATTGGTCCTCATCACATCTATTCTCGGTAACACAGCGCTAATCCCTTTAGAAAATTACGCGCATACTTATCTCCGCAAGGTTTAAAATTGCGATGACCTTCCTTTCGTAAAATCGCTCCAAGTTCTCCTTTTGAAGGATAGACACCCGCTGCCGCTAAAATATCCAGCATATCCTCACTAGTCAACGCTAAGGCGATCTTTATCTTTTTTAATAAAATATTATTGATATGCCTGATCTCTGTATTTTCTGTTTGGATTGATTGGGTTGCTTTATTCTTTGGCTCTCCACGCTTGACTATAATAAAACCATTTAAAAATGTATCCAGTGCTTTATTATTAATCATTTTCACATAAAGATTTTTTTCGAAGGAATCACTAACTTCTCCTTCTTGGTTGTTTATTTTCGTCAGCATCGCTTTTTCTTCTTCTCTAGAAATATCTATTCCGCCTAATTGAAAGGCCTTTATGATCTCTGTATCTTTGATGTCTAAAGCATATCTTAACCGTAACAATATATCATTATTGTTCATGACTTACCTCCGCAAGTTTCGACTGATCCTCATACTATACCATAAAATAGACTTCTGCGATTGGCGAGGAACAACTTAACAAAATTCTTGATATTTTATTTTGCCTTCTAAGTTTGACACAAAGATGCTGAGGATTATTTAGCGAGCTCTTCAATCACAAATCCGTGCTGCAGCAATTGATACGTAGCATTTTCATGATAATTTTGACCAAATAAACACTGACCTGCTTTTTTTATTTCTATTGGATCACCTTCATTAAAAGTAGCAATCACGGTTTTTTCTTTGTAATTTCGTGTTAAAGAGACTATCTTTTTATCATCATCATAATGCCAGAGCATGTTCCCATAGCTAAAAACTTCAAAAAATTGTTTTCGTACCGCGATCAACTGCTTGACAAACCCTCGAAGCTCTTCGTCTTGTCCTTCCCAGATCATGCAACGACGACAATCTGGGTCCATTCCTCCTTCCATTCCTACTTCGGTACCATAATAAATACAAGGCGTTCCTTTTTGAATGAACATAAAGGTCAGCAGAGCTTTCAGCAACGCTTTATTGCCCTGACACAAAGTTAAAATTCGTGGTGTATCATGCGAATCCAATAAATTAAAACTGACCTCATTGGTTTGATCACGGTAAAGCAGTTGTTGACGATTCATGCCAAAAATCATTTGGGAAAGAGAGAGAGACTGCTCTACAAAAAAAGCTTTGATGCGGTCAGTAAACGCATAGTTCATGACTGCGTGAAATTCATCGCCTTGAAGCCAGCGTTGAGAGGAATGCCAAATCTCTCCCAAAATATACACATCCTCTTTTTGACGCAAGACTGTATCATGGAATTTTTTCCAAAAATGATGATCCACTTCATTTGCAACATCCAAACGCCAGCCATCGATATCAAACTCACGAATCCAATACGTGGCGATCTCCAATAAATAATTTTGAACTTCAGGATTGGCAGTATTTAATTTTGGCATATGAGGATTGAAATTAAATGTAGCATAATTCAAGTCCTTAGCATTTTCAGAATCAGGAATTGCTGTATAACGCGGAGGAAAAGAATCAATATGAAACCAATCCGCATACGAAGACGCCTTACCATGTAAAATCACATCTTGCCATTGATGTGAACTCGCTCCTAAATGATTAAAAACGGCATCAAGCATCACTCGAATCCCACGTTCATGTGCTTTTTCGACCAATTTGCGAAAGACTTGTTTATCGCCAAAATGCGGATCAATCTCATAATAATCCACCGTATCATATTTATGATTTGAAGGAGCCGTGAAAATCGGACAAAGATACAAACCATTTATCCCTAAATCTTCTAAATAATCCAGCTGATCAATCACGCCTTGTAAATCACCGCCAAAAAAATTTTCACGTGTAGGTCTCTCACTTTCCCAAGCTAGCACGTCTGCTGGATCATTGGTAGGATCACCATTATAAAAACGTTCTGGAAAAATTTGATACCACACCGTTTTTGCTACCCAATCCGGCACCTTGAAGCGGTCAATTTCTTGGAAATAAGGCAGCCGAAAATATAAATAATCCCGGGTTAAAAATTTTTCTTCATATTTGAAGATTCCTTGATCAGTATAAAAAATTTCTGTGCCGGAAAAATCTGTCACACAAAATGCATAGGCTAACCGCCGATGAGGTGCAGTCACTTCGATTTCCCAATAATCGTGGGTATCTGTTGTATAATTTTTATGCATCAATTGCTGTTTCTGATACCATTTTTCTTCGGCAAACAAATAAAAGTCACCGCTGATCAAGCCGACAGATTTTGTATCATCTCGCGATGTCTGTATACGAATCCGCAATCGATCTTTTGTATAAAGAAACGCAAATTCACTTTCAGGCCGGTGATAGATTCCTGCATTGTTCATCTTACTCCCTCCTCTTCTGTATTCATTGTATCAAATATCTCGATGGCGTCTCTATTTGAAGCTATTCACAAGCGTACAAAGGGATTATTGACGCTGAAATATGCTATTATAATAACAGAAGAAATATTTTCTTCGCCTCGTTTATCGAGGATCACTCCAGGGCGTAGCATGTTTGGGGAAGCGGCTGCGTCCGTTTTTTTTTTGACAAATATTAAAAATTTTGTTTTAATGAACTCATCAATATTGAAACGAGGGATCATGCCATTGAAAAACTAAGCGAATGTTGGAAGTTGTACACTAACCTTAGAGTAACTTATGTTAACGGGATTAGTGGGCAAATTTTCAGGATTGGCTTAGGGTTTCAAAGGTAGGTCTCTTTTTGTTCATTATACATATTTTGCTGACAGTTCCACTTTCTGGCAATACGGATGTGAATGAATATTTTTTCAAGATATTGAAAAATGACTAAAGAGCTCATTATCTCTGATCCTTTCCTGAAAATTGGTTAGGATTTTTTTGTTTCCACCTGGAGACAAAGGAGGGATATTTATGACAACCATTCACATCACCCATCTGACTTTTGGTTTTGATAAACAAGTCGATTTATTATTTGATGACACTGACCTAGTCATTGATACTAGTTGGAAATTAGGATTAGTCGGCCGAAATGGTCGAGGAAAAACGACATTGATGCAATTACTATTAGGAAATTATCCGTATCAAGGAGAGATTCAGTTTCCTTTACAACCCGTCTACTTTCCAGTAGCAGTTACTGAGACAGATCAGCTGACGTATTATGCCTTATCAGAAGTTGTTGATTTTGAATTATGGGAACTAGAACGAGAAATGAATTTGATTCAACTAGATCCGCAAGTGCTTTGGCAGCCTTATCAAACGCTGTCTGGCGGTGAACAAACCAAAATATTATTAGCTCTGCTCTTTACTCAAAACGATTTTTTCCCCTTGATTGACGAACCAACCAATCATCTGGACCTGCAGGGCCGCCAACACGTAGCAGACTATTTGCAACGTAAGGATGGTTTTATTGTCGTCAGCCACGACCGACAATTTTTAAACCAAGTCACCGATCACACTTTGGCAATCGAGAAAAGTCAATTAGTACTTTATCAAGGTAATTTTTCAACTTATGAAGAGCAAAAAAAATTACGTGATGAATTTGAACTAGCTCAAAATAAAAAACTAAAAAGAGAGATTGGCCGATTGAAAAAAACAGCGGCAGAAAAAGCCGAATGGTCACGATCTCGAGAAAAAAACAAGTACGGGAAACCGGCAGAAAAAGGCAGTGGTGCTATTTTTGATACTGGTTTTATCGGTGCTCGAGCAGCACGAACGATGAAACGTTCAAAAACTATTGAACAACGGATGTATGATCAAATCGAAGAAAAGCAGGATTTATTAAAAGATCTGGAGGATGTCGATCGTTTGACGATGAACTATCGCTCAAGCCGGCATTCACAGCTTTTAAAAGTAGAAGAGTTGACTTTGCGTTATTCTGACCAAGACTTGCTTTTTTCCCCGCTTTCTTTTGAATTGAAGCGCGATGAAATTATTGCTTTGACTGGGCCGAATGGAATCGGAAAATCGAGTGTCTTGCATTATTTGCTCGGCTCTTTTACCGGCGAAGCTAGCAGTCGCTTGTTTCGACCACACGCAAAAATCAGTTATGTAAGACAAAACTACGAAAGTAACCATGGAAATCTACAAGAATTTGCTGAAGCCAATCAATTGGATTACTCCGCTTTTTTAAACAACCTGAGAAAATTAGGTATGGAGCGCAATGTTTTTCAAAATCGAATTGAAGAAATGAGCATGGGCCAACGAAAAAAAGTAGAGTTAGCTAAATCATTAGCACAAGAAGCAGAACTCTATATTTGGGATGAACCATTAAACTATCTTGACGTCTTCAATCAAAAACAATTAGAAGAGCTCTTGTTGCAAGTCAAGCCGACCATGCTGATCGTTGAACACGATCAAACCTTCTTGGAAAATATCCAAGCACAACAACTTCTATTACAAAAAACGGATATTTGACTCCTAATTAAGGGGCTGTGATGATATCACAGCCCCTTTTTTCACTATTTCAGCATTCAAATTTAAAAACTTTTTAATTTTTTTAAATTGACCTGCCAATCCACAAATTTCTAGCCAAAGGCTTGCTCTGTTCGTGAAATGATCTCATCTTGCAGCGCTTTTTCTAGATTATTGAAATAGTCGCTATAACCTGCCACTCGTACGATTAAATTTTCGTATTCTTTTGGATGTTTTTGTGCTTTTAATAAAGTTTCTCGATCAATTACATTGAACTGGATATGATGACCATCCAAAGCAAAGTAGCTACGGACTAACGAAGCCATATGGGTTATCCCTGCTTCACCAGCAACCACACTCGGTGTGAATTTTTGATTCAACAATGCGCCACCAGTTTTGGTCTGATCAATTTTTGAGGCAGATTTTATCACAGCTGTCGGTCCATTGCGATCCGCACCTTTTTCTGGTGAGATACCATCTGGTAATGGAATGCCTTTATGACGACCATTAGGTGATGCTTCCATGACTTGACCAAAGTACACGTGACAAGTTGTTGGTAAAAATTCGACTACTGTTTTCGATCCTTTTGGTGTTGGCCGTCCAGCGATCACTTCTTGTAATGAGTCAGCAACATCTCGTAATAAGCTATCTGCATAATCATCGTCATTTCCATATTTTGGTGTTTCATTGTAAACCTTGTCATAAATTTCTTCATAATTTTCAAAATCTGCTTCACAGGCTGCTAATAACTCTGCCATCGTCATATTTTTTTCTTCAAAAACATTGTGTTTGATTGCAGCTAAAGAATCAGTGATTGTTGCGATACCAACGCATTGGATGTAGCTTGTATTATAACGTGCCCCGCCAGCATTATAGTCTTTACCGACTTTGATACAATCATCAGACATCACCGAAAGAAGCGGAACGGGCATAAATTCCATGTACATCCGTTCAATTAAGTTATTTCCTGCAACTTTTACATCAACTACATACTGCAATTCTTGATGAAATGCTTCAAAAATCTCCTCGTAAGTGGTCATCTTCGTGAAATCACCAACATCGATACCAACTTGTTTATCCGTATAATGATCGTAGCCGCGATTCATCGCTAATTCGAAGACTTTTGGGATATTTAGATAACCTGTTAACACATATGCTTCTTTTCCAGCTACCCCAACCTCCACACACCCTGAGCAAATACCGCTTTCTCTAGCATCATCAACAGATTTTCCAAGGTAACTAAGTTCTGACAAGATGGCTTCGGAATTATACATCGCCGGTTGTCCCCAGCCTTTACGGGAAACTTTTAAGGCTTCACGCAGAAATTTTTCCGGCGATTTCCGCGAAATCTGAACATTTGAACTAGGTTGCAACAGCTTCATTTCATCCATCACTTCTAAAATCAAATAACTAACATCACTTACCCCGCTCGTTCCATCTGGACGCAAAGCCCCAGTGTTCAAATTACAAAAATCTGTATATGTCCCGCTTTCTTTTAAAGTAATCCCAACTTTTGGCGGAGCCGGTTGGTTATTGAATTGAATCCACAGATTTTCTAATAATTCACGAGCTTCTTCTCTAGTCAAACGACCTTCGGCGATGTCTTTTTCATAAAAAGGCTCTAAATGCTGATCCAGTTTCCCTGGTGAATAAGCATCCCAGTTATTCATTTCAACAGTGATGCCGATATGAGTAAACCAATACATTTGAATTGCTTGGCGGAATGTTTGCGGCGCATGTTCTGGCACCACATCGCAGACTTCTGCAAGGTCTAGTAATTCTTGTTTCCATTTAAAATCTGTTTCTGTAGCAGCCAAATCTCGGCATTGTTGAGCATAGCGTTTGCCGTAAATGATCATCCCTTCGCAAACAAGTTTCATTCCTTCTAATTCTTCGCGCTTGTTCAAAGCTTCCATATCATTGTTGTAGTCAAGATTGTCGATCTCTTGTTGAATCTCTGCTTTAAAATCAGCAAACCCTTTTTGATACATTTTTCCATCTGCCACTGTATGACCTGGTCCTCGCTGCATCAAAAACTCAGTATAAAGACCCGCATCAAACAACAAATGCCACTCTTCTGGCAATAATCGATTCATTCGTGTCATCATCGCACGATCATGCCAATAAGGAATGATTACCTCTTCTTGGATACGACGATCTTCTTCGCTTACCCGAAAGAAAACTTTTTCACGGTTATGCATATTGTCAAAATCTTCCAATGTATGACAGCACAATTCAGGAAACGTCGGAGCAGCCCACGGTCTATCCCCTTTTTCTCCTAAAACTAGAGAACCTTTTTCAATATAGTTCGTCCGATTTTCCATGATGTATTTGAAAGTTTTTCCTCGTAATACCGGAGCAGAAACTTTCCCTTCCCACTTTTTGTAGGCTTCAGTCAATAAAATCGCTCGCTCCATTGAGATACTCGGTGTACATTCTTTGTCGCTGATTTCTCGCAATCGCTTGATCCGTTCAGTACTCCCTCTTCTAGTCGGTTCCAATGTTAATTCCGTCATTCTTCTTCCTCCTTGATCATAGCTTGTTTATTGTTTTTTGCTAATTCCCCAATTATCCACCGATGGTTACTTGATATCCTGCCGCTTGATACGTTTCTTTGATTGACATCACCTGTTCATCAGACGGCTGAGTAAAATTTTGTGTACAAGTGCGCTGTAAGCGGTCATACTTATCTCGCCCAAAATCATGATACGGCAACAATGATATTTCACTTACATGAATCCCTTCATCTGTTAACCAGTCAATGATTTCTTTTGCTGTTCCTTCATCCGCATTAATCTCATCCAGTAAAATCAATCGTAAATTGATTTCAGCCTGATGATCTGATAAAAAACGTAGATTTTCTAAAACTAAATGATTATTAGCACCTGTATACAATTGATGGGTATGTGAATCAATGAACTTTAGGTCGTATAAAAATAAATCGGCATATGGCAATATCCGACGAAAATTTTCTGTCGGTGCTACTCCACATGTATCGATTGCAACAGTAATCCCTAGTCGCTGACATTCTTGAGCCAGTTCTACTACGTAATCAATATTTTGTGCCATTACTTCGCCGCCAGAAAAGGTCACTCCTCCACCAGATTGATCATAAAAGATTTGATCCGCTTGGATTTTTTTGACTAATTCATGAATGGAGTATTCTTTACCTATCCATTCTTCTTTTCCGTATTTATTCAACATAATCTCTGGTGCAAAAACCTGACTTTCAGGATTGTGACACCATTCACATTTTATGGGACACCCTTTGAAAAATATTGTTGTACGAATCCCTGGCCCATCATGGGTCGAAAATTTCTGGATATTAAAAACCGTCGTCTTTTTCACGTGCTTCCCTCCCGCTTTCATTATAGATTGTCTACCAGATAGTTGCAAGCGCTTTATTCATTATTGTGAATTTTTTATTTTGTTAATATGGTTTTTTTCATTTAGATGATGATTAGAAATTCCCTAATTTTTCAGGTATACTAGTTAATAAAGAAATTTTTATCATGAATGAGGAGTATCCAGATGAATATTGGTGAAAAAGTTAAAAATCTGCGCAACGAACGAGGAATGACTCTCAAACAACTTTCTGAAGAGACAGGATTATCTACGGGATTTTTATCTCAATTTGAACGAGGGATCACTACCATCGCAGTAGAACACTTAGCTACTATTGCAGATTTATTTAAGGTGAAAATCAATTACTTTTTTGAAGATGAATCGGTGAATGAGCCTATCGTTCGCGGATATGATCAACCTGTAATCCATAAATTAAACAATATTATTTATAAACAACTAAGCCGTTCTCCCAAAGATAAAATGATTGCACCAAAGCTGATTGAGATCATGCCTCACGAAAATAGAGAACTTCCCACTACTTATCCTCATCAAGGAGAGGAATTTATCTATATATTAGAAGGGATTTTGACCTTGGTAATTGAAGAGACTACCTACCAACTTTATCCTGGAGATTCAGCGCATTATTTTTCCACCATCAACCATAATTGGGACAATCAAACAAACAATGTCGTAAAATTTATCGTCGTACACCATCCTAATGATTATTAGAAACTTCCCAAAAACTCAAAAGTCTGGGAAATAGGAACCCAAGTTGGATTCCTATTTCCCAGATTTTTTATCCTTTCGTGATGCTCATAATTTTTTACTCCATTAAAAAACCGACAAGAACAATTGATCTTGTCGGTTTTCTCTTCATTTTTCTATTGTAGCTAAACGCTTATATACATCAATCAATTCTTGAGTTAATCCTAGATAAGAGATTGCATTCATCAAGTGATCCTGACTATGAACCATTAATAGTGTTACTTCGGTATTTTTCCCACTAGCTTCAGCCGTCAATAGACCTGTCTGAGTATTATGAGCTTCGACTAACGCATCGTTTGCAGCCTTCATGCGCGCATCAGCTTCAGAAAAATCATTATCTTTTGCAGCAGCTAAAGCAGCCACCGCTTCGCTTTTTGCATTGCCTGCGTTCATGATTAGACCCATGACTACTTGTAATTGTTCATCATTCATTTGAAAAAATTCCTTCCTTTAAAAACAAATTCGTTCTTCTAAAGCTTTCGTATCATTACCTTTAGCTTTTTCTGCTGCTAACAATGCCATATTTTTAAATGAGTCGTTCAAACCGATTCCACCTTTTTTAGGCATTTTTACAATTGGGATCTCTTGTTGATACATTTGAGTTGCCGGATTTTCAATTGACATAGCCGCAATCGCGGGAATTCCATATTGGATAAAATATTTAGTCAAAGAGCCTGCCATCTCTCCAAAATTTGCATAGTGCATAGCTGGACCACAGATTACAGCATCTGCTTGAAATTTTTTTGCAAACCCTATAAATTTCTTAGCTACCTCTTCTTGGTGTTCCAAATAGTAATGATCCCCACAATACAATGTAGCAATAATTTCAGCTTCTTGTTCTTTTAGATAGGGTGTAAGAGTCTGCCCCGGACCTAATGCGGCTTTTTTCCCGCTAGGTGCTAGATTGGCATGTTCATCACTCCCCATTCCTGCCTGAACATGATTAAGAACTAAAATAATTTTTTTCACTATATTCACCTGTCCTAGATTTCATCAAAATCAAATGTATCAAAATCAATTTCTTCTGCTTCTTTTTCTTCTGCTTCCTTTTCTTCACGTAAATATTGATCATCCATTACTTTGATAAATGGATAATAAATTACCATCCCTAAAACAATCAGCAATGCCTGCAACACAGATGCCTGCCAACCGCTTACTAAAAAGCCAGAAATGATTGGCGGTGTCGTCCACGGCAATTGAATTCCATTCGTGTAGGGAACGATTCCCCAGTCCATCGCAAAGTAAGAAATAATAATATTAATCGTAGGTACAAGTGCAAAAGGTATTAAGATAATTGGATTCAACACAATCGGCAACCCAAAAATAATTGGTTCATTGATTCCGAAAATACTTGGAACTAATGATAGTTGCGATAATTTTTTCACTCGTTGACTCTTACAGAAAATAATCATTACGATAATCAGAGACAAGGTTGAACCGCCCCCACCAAAGGTCGCGAACATATCTTGAAATTGTCCTGTGATGATATTGGGAATCTCATGACCATCTTTGAATGCTTGCATATTTTCCACAGAAAGTGCTCGTAAAACAGGATTAAATACTGCACCTACCACACTGGATCCATTGATTCCGAAAAACCAGAAAAAATGTAAGAACAAATACGCAATAATCATTGCACCTAAGGTATTTCCTAAACTTAATAATGGCGTTTGTAAGAAGGTAAAGATTATATCTTGTAAATTCCCCATAGGTGTTAAAGAGACTAACCAATTAATAACAAACATAATTGTTACAACAACAAAACTAGGAATCAATGCTTCAAAAGATTTCACTACTGTTGGCGGAACTCCTTCAGGCATTTTGATTGTCCAACCACGATGGATTACCGCTGCAAAAATCCGGGTAGAAATTAATGCAATGATCATTCCTAAAAACAGACCGCTTGAACCCATCCATTTTAGCGGTAAGCTAGTTACATCGAAAACTTGCGTGCTATTTTCAGGTGTAAATTGGGTCGTAAACGGTGTTAAAATAAAGAAAGAAACTAAAGCCAAGGCCCCTGATTGGATCGCGTCGATATCCAATTGTCTTCCTAAACTATACGCAATTCCTACGACAGCTAAAATCGTCATAACGTCAAAACTAGCTGAAGCCGGTACTGACATCAAAGATTCCCAGTTGTCACCTAAAATTGGAGAAATGATATTGCTCCAATTAGGAATCGGAAAATTTGCAAGTAACAAGAAGAATGAACCCACAATTAATAATGGCGTTGAAATTAAGAAACCATCTCGGATAGCAATTAAATACTTGTTTTCTCCAATGATTTTCGCTAGTGGCGTTAAAATTTTTTCTAACCAATTTAGAAATTTCTGCATCTTTTTTTCCTCCAATCGTTGATTATTTCTTTTTATTTTCTTTAATCAGTTTTAAAACTTCTTTCATCGCTTTTTCGCCATCCATCATGCCATAAATTTCTGGTGAGATCACAGCAACTGGAATTCCTTGTGGCGTAAATTGCTCTTTGGTTTTTTCAAGTAAGAATTTCACTTGTGGTCCCAATAAAATTGCTACAGGTTTCTCTTTCTCCACAACTTCTTGTGAACGTGCTACCGGAAATGCTGTGATCTGAAGCGGCATATTGTGCTTATTCACAACTTCCATCATTTTATTGACCATAATACTGGTTGACATCCCGGCATCACAAAATAGATAAATCTGTTTTTTACTCATTTTTTCCACTCTCCTAATTTTTATTCAATTGGTGCTTTGATCCGTTTTTCATAGGCATCTAGCCATTCTTGTGTAATCGGTTGGATATCTGTGGTGTGGTTGACACCCATGTTCGCAATAAAAATCTGCGGTTTTTCTTGATCGTTTCCCACACTAAAAGTGAATTCAACATTTGTAGCAACACCCCATTCTCCTTGAGTGTTCATAGCAACCAATGAAAAAGCTCCAGCCTTTCCATAACGAGCAGTTAACTTATCATGAAATTCATAAACTGCTTTATCACAGGCTGCTTGTGGTTTCATCCCCTCACTCATCAATCGGACGATTTCATAAGACAAACAACCTTTCATCAAATCTTCTCCCAATCCAGTTGCTGCTGCACCCCCAACTTCACTATCTACATAAAAACCTGAACCAGATAATGGTGAATCGCCTACACGACCAGGTTTTTTCATGAATAATCCTGAACTGGAAGTCCCAGCTGTCATCGTTCCCATTTGATCTAATGTGATTGCACCAACTGTATCGTGACCATCATAAGGATTTAAATTATTCTCATGAATTTCTTTTAACCGCTTTTCCCAAATTTTATGAGCTCGGTCAGTTAACATACTTTTTCTTTCAAAACCTTCTAGTATTGAATATTTTGTTGCTCCATCACCCACTCGAAAACTGTTGAATTTGTCTTTACTTAATTTCCGTGCTACCGAGATAGGATTTTTTACATCTGTGATTCCTGCAACTGCACCAATTTCAAACGTATCTCCATCCATAAAGGCGGCATCCATTTCTAAGATTCCTTCAGCGTTTGGTAATCCACCAAATCCAACTGATTTGTAGTAAGGATAGTCCTCCACCGTTTTAATCAACGTTTCTACGGCATCGCCAGCTACTTCTTTTTTTTCTAATAATTGCAATGCTTCTACTACGCCATCATGTGCCATACGCCATGTGGCAATTGCTCCCCATGCCATCATTATCCTCCTTTTACGTTACCGTTTACATTTCCAAAATTCTGACTTCATTATAAATAGTATATACTGTTTTGTATATACTAAATCAAAAAATTTTTTATCTTTTTTTAATGACTCATGAATATAAAAAAGAAATGCGAAAAAAACTACGAAAAAGACCTAGCATATTATTGCTAAGCCTTCTTGTTCAATCATTCAATTAATTTCAACATTCCTCGCATATAAATTTCCATGTTTAATAATAAATCTTCTTCATCCATATATTCATCTTTGTTATGAGCAATTCCTTTTTGACCAGGAAATGATGGACCAAATGCAACAATATTTGGTACAAAACGCGCATAAGTAGCTCCTGTAGTCGTTACTGGTGTGCCATCCAAATCTGTTACATCTTCATAAACTTTGGCTAATAATTGTACATTGGAATCATCCTTAGGAAAATGGCTGCTTTCAATCCGACGAACAACTTTTAACTGACTTTGGGGAGGTAGATGCTTTTCTAATACTTCTGTCACTTCTGATTCAGTTACTGATACTGGATAACGAATAGCTACCGAAAGAGCTAATTGATGACCTTTTTTTATTAATTGATACGGAGTAATCATCAATTTTCCACTGTCTGTATCTGAAAAAGCGATGCCTAATCCTTCACCGTGATGTTTTTTTGCCAAACTCCGTACAACCCAAGAAAAATACTCATCTAGTTTCCCTACGACCAATTTCTCTTGAATCAGTTTTTCTGCTAATAAGGTAATCGCATTTTCACCAAGTTCAGGGGCATTAGAAGGAGCTCGTTTGCCAACAACGTGGACTTTTTCTCCATTGATTGTCACTGATAGTTCGTCTGGAACGTGATCTCGTGCTTGATCACCAATAAATTCACTCAAACTATTTGATTCAATTTCAGGAATGGTTGTTAGAATTTCATAATTAACAATTCCTCGTTCACCATAGACTACCGGATATTTACAATCTGGTGTGAACCCAAAACGAGGCGCTTTTTCTTCACTCAAATATAACGGAATATCAGAACTGCCATTTTCTTCATCTGTTCCAAAAATAATCCGAATCGTCTTTTTTGTCGGTAAGTTTAACTCTTTTAATAATTTCAATCCAAATAAGCAAGACAGAATCGGCCCCTTATTATCCAAAATTCCTCGTCCATAAAAACGTTGCCCTTTTTTGCTTAATTTAAAGGGAGGAAAAGACCAGCCCTCGCCAGCAGGTACAACGTCCAAATGACCCACTACGCCAATATAATCTTCCTCATTGCCCCATTGCGCATAACCAACCGCATCATTTACTATCGCTGTTTTAAACCCATATTTCTGAGCCAATGCCAACACGGCATCTAACGCTTCTTTAGGACCTTTTCCAAACGGAGCGTGTTCAACTGGCTGTCCTTTGACACTCTCTATTTGCATTACTTTATCAAGATCTTGATAAAATTGTTCTTTATTTTCTTCGATCACTTTCCTAAAATCAATTGACATGAGAAAGCCTCCTAATTTCTATTTATGTAATTTTTTGAGAAGCATTTTGTCTATAGATATTTTAATGATTATAACGTGTCAGTGTTGTTTTAAATACATAACGATCCGAGCGGTAGTATGAAATATCATAGAAAATCGGAGTTGCATCTAACGCATAGGTAACAGAATGAACTTGTAGTAATGGATCTCCCATTGGAACATCCAGAAGCTTTGAAAGTTCTGGTTTTACTAAAATAGCCTCTACTTCTTGATGTGAATAAGCAATCTCTGTCTTTTCTTCTAGTAATTGAAATAAAGAACCGATAAAATCTTCTTTAGTCAATCCCTTTACATAATATTCAGACAAATAAATTTTTTCGACTGTCATTGGTTCATTGTCTAAAATTCGCCGACGAACCAACTCATAAATTGGAGTATCTTCCTCTAATTGCAAAGCATTTATTATTTCATCTGCCGGTTCATTAATTTTTTTAAATGAGATAACTTCAGTACTGCTTGTTTTTCCGTAAGCCTTCGCTGCCTCAGTAAATCCTTGCAGCCCTGACCGTCCACTTTGAATTTTCGGCTGTGTCATCACGTAGCTTCCTTTGCCGCGATGCTTTACTAAAATATTTTTTTTGATTAAATCATCAATGGCTTTACGAATGGTTAAACGACTGCAGTCAAACTCTTTTGCTAAATCATATTCAGAAGGTAATTTTTGTGCGCTTACGTAGATTCCTTCATGGATTCGCTTCTCGATTTCGGCTGATACTTGATCAAACTTCGCTTTTGTCGTTTTCTTTTCTTTCATATTCGCTCCTTAATTATTTTATTCTGATTATCAAATGATCTTCAAATTCACTATACTGATTCTTAGATCAATTTACTAGATTAATTTTTATATAACTTATTTCGGTATATACTTTATAGTATATACTATAACTAGAAATCAAAAAAATTCAATCATTCTTAAGCGTTTCTCTCAAAATAATTGATTTCAATAGTGCTTTCCCTTATTTTATTGCTTACTTATAGCAGGTATAAACGATTCTGTTTATTAATACAACTGTATTTATTGATAACTATCATGGTGGTAGTTTACATTAGAGAGCTCAAACATAGGAAAACAGGATCAATAAATATCTCGATCCTGTTTTTCCTAGTATATTCACCATTCAATCACTGACTAGTTTTATAGCACGTGGTTAGTTTTTCAGATAGGCTTTTTAATAGACTTGATATTCTTGTCCTGTTTGTTTCCCTTCGATACTTTTGACATAAGCCATTGCTACACGTTCTGCTGGTACTGGTACAAATCCTTTGAATGAATCTTTGTGTTTTTCATAAGATTCTATGAGAACATTTGGGCTGACACAATTAATCCGAATCCCTTGGGTGAAATCGATTGCTGCTGATTTTACAAAAGCAGATACTCCTCCATTTGCCATCGCTGCAGACGCACCGCCAGGGATTGGGTCGTCTTTCATAATACCTGTAGTCAAAGTAATGCTGCCACCTCGATGTAAGTATTTTTGCCCAATCAATGCTAGGTTGATCTGTCCTAGTAATTTGCTTTGGACTGCTACTAAGTTATCTTCTGGAGTCATTTTTTCAACTAACTGAATTTTAGCAGTTCCTGAAGCATTGACGATTGCATCTACATAGCCTACTTTTTTAAACATCATTTCAATGCTACTCACTGATGTTAAATCAACTTGAACATCACCACTAGTTCGGCCAGCAATAATCAGTTCGTGTTCGTGTAATTTTTCCACCACAGCTTGACCGATCGTTCCTTTACCACCAACAACTAAAATACGCACAACTAGTCACTTCCTTCACTTATTTACTTCTATTATAATGCAACCTAGACGTTCTTTCAGCAGATTCAAGAAAAAAGACCTGCGGCTGCAGGTCTAAAAGATTATTCTCTCTCTTTATCGATTTTTTTATTGATCTTTCCGGCAACGTCATCTGCTGTTTCTTTGGCCTTATCCTTTGCTTTGCCGACACCTTGTTGAATCTTTCCTTTTAATTCAGTCGATTCATCATCCGCGATTTTTCCTTTTGCTTCGTTCACTTTACCTTTTAATTCATCATTATTTGTCATAAAAGAACCTCCTGTTTGATAAAATAAGCGAAAATTACTTCTAAAATTATTCTACCATCGAGAAAATAAGAAGGCTAAGAATCTGCTTACAGTTTCAAAAATCCTTCCACTTGTTGAATCTCTTGTCGCAAAGATTCTATCCGCTGATCTTTCAATTCACTAGAAAATTTTAACTGCTCCAATCGTTGCAATTCATTTTTCACTGCTGCTAATTCCTTCTGCGCCTCCAAAATAACGCTTTCATTCACTTCCATTGTACATTTCCTCCCAAGCATCTTACACTAATTGCCAACTAATTCTATGCTACACTGCTTTTGAGGTGAAGTAAATGCGAAATACTTGGTTAGAAGAACAATTAGCTACCATTTCAGATGAAAAATATCAGTTCATTGTAACCGAAACTCTCAAGTACATCGAACAATTAGAAGATGACAATGAAAGTTTGCAAATTGCCCTTGAAGGAAATATCTGGAGTCCAAAAAAATGGAACGAAAAAATAGAGAAGTAGGCCATTAGTATTGGCTTACTTCTCTATTTTTACCTTATAGACTATAATGAATAACCTCTTCATATTTTTTAAATAGTTCTTGGTTTAACTGATCCCCACCATCAAGATTTGCTGAATAAAAAATTGGTGGATACTCAATCCCATGTTCAACTAATTTTCGTGTAACTTCGACAATGATTGTATTTAAAATCGTTGCACCGACAACGGTTGAGCTTGGTCCGACCTTTTGCTCAATTCCTTCGATGGAACAACAACCATCCCCTGTATCTCCATGATTATCCAAAACAATATCTGCTACTTCAAATAAACGTTTCCCGGAAGAATGTCGACTAGATACTTGTTTTGAATATTCTACGTTTGTTAAGGCAATAATTTTTACCCCCTGATTTTTTGCGGCTAATGCTAGATCAATCGTTACTGGATTTCTGCCCGATACAGAATGAAGTATCAATATATCATTTCTTTTAAAGGGGATTGTTGAAGCCAACGTCGTCCCATAACCTTCTAATCGTTCCATTTTGCTAGTTACCGTTATTGGGGATTGATCCAACATCAATTCCCGACCAAAAATGGCGTTGATTGTCATCATTCCACCAGCACGATAATACAATTCTTCAGCTAAGATCCCTGCATGACTTGCTCCGAAAATATAGATACCTTGTTTATTTAAATTAGCATCTGTCAGCAGTGTCACTGCTTGTTCGATTGACTCTGCTTCTGATGATTCAACTTCTTTCAAAATCTCCCGTATTCTATCAAAATATTGAAACATTTAAAACCCTCCAAACAGACTACCTATTAGTTTTCCAACCATCCCCCACAATGAAAGATCATTTCCACCAAAAATCAAGAGCCAATTTTGGATCGTTGTACTAAACATAACTGCTGAGACGCCCACTAAAAGAACCATTACAACAGATGCAACAATTGTTCCAATAATTGCACCACGAAGTCCACCTTGTCCTTCACCGATGACTGCAGCTCCGCCACATTCAAAAAAGCTAGTAATGACTAATGGAACAATCAAAATCCCAAATAAATTGAAACTATTTACTACGATAACCAATAGTGTCGATGTGATCATTGCAACGATAAATCCAATAATCACAGCATTAGGACGGTAATTAAATAAAATGGGTACATCAAAAGCTGGTTTTGCGCCAGGAACGATTTTTTCAGCGATTCCTTGGAAAGCTGGAATAATTTGATTAATTAACAAACGAACACCATAAAGCATGATTAGTAATCCAGCACCAAAATTCAATCCAGCTTCAATCGCAAACATCACTAAATTTCCATCAGTTGGAATCAAAACAGGTGCAATCATTCCTACTACGAGATTCATCAAGAACATAACCAAACCGCCGGTGATTGAGATCTCTCTAAAAAACGATAGGCTTTCTGGGATATTCAAGTCCTCTGTTGATTTTTCTTTATTTCCAACTCGCTTAGCAACAAAACCTGAAATCAAAGACAAAATGCCGGTTGGGTGTCCGATTAAAAAAGAATCATCTCCCGTTGCATCCCAAACATACTTACGCATAATCCACGGCATTACTGACCAGTAAATGGCTGATAAAACTGCACTCACAACGATTAACATTGTTCCTTTCAAACCAGCCTCTACGCCTCCAGCAACTAACACAAACGGAAACCACCAAAGCATATGTCCAGTTAAAAAAATTGTTTTAATCGGTGTAAAACGGGCAATCAACAGATGTAAAATCAATCCCAAAAACATTGCCAATCCGACTGTCCCACCATATTCAGCAGTAAAAGTCACATCTGAAAGACCTTCTGCAACTTTTACACCCAATTGTGTTTGGACTGCTACATTTATCGGTGCAATAGTTCCCACTAACATGTTGACACCTGCAGTCAAAATAACCATTCCAAAAGCTGCAGTCATGGAACCTTTTATGATTTCAGAAATCGATTTTCGTTGGATAACCAACCCAATCATAGCAATCAATCCTAGTAACACCGGTGGATTTTTTAGAATATGATCCGTAATAAAACTCATTTTCCTACCCCTTTCTTTCGTTCAAATACTGCTCCATTTGTGATCGTACTTCTGCAACATCCATATATTTTTTTATTGAGTATACAGGTGCTTTTACCGATGATTTCAATTCCGATAATAGTTCATTACTTGTAAAATAGACATCTGCTGATGTTGCTTTAGCTGTAGAAAGATCTGTATTTTCTACTGTAGCTTTTAAACCTAATTCCTTCACTACCTTATCAATTGTCATTTTTAATACCATTGAGCTGCCTACACCAAATCCACATACTGCTAAAATTTTCATTTTTTTTCTCCTCCTTCATTGAATAATCTCGTAATCTTATCTTTGTTTCCTTCCAAAATTGTTTCATATTTCTGAGTATCCATAAAAACATCCATAATACTTTGTAAACTATCTAAATGGCTCTGATTATCTTTAGCTGCTAATACTAAAAAAATCTTCACCGGTTTAGCCTTCATATCTATAGGTTCTTTTACTACTAACAAGCTCATGCTTTGTTGATTGACTCCCTCTCCAGGACGTGCATGCAGCAAAGCAAAATAATCAGCGATTACCATATACGGACCATATTCTTCCACACTATCAATCATTGCTTGGATATAATCTTGAGTGATCAATTTTTGCTTTAACAGCGGCTCACTAGCAAGCTTGACTGCTTCTCGCCAGTTATTTAGTGTTTCAATGACTTGAATTTGATTTTTCGGTAATATTGTACTCATTCTCTGACCTCCATCATTTTTGATATAAACCAGTTTTTATCTTCAATACCTTGCATGACTAATTCCATCACAGATTCAACCTTTCGGGTATCTTCTTCTTTAATCATCAATAAAACGATAATATCGACTTTTTGATTTCCCCAATTAATTGGCTTATCTAAAATCAAGATAGTTATTGTTGTTTCTTCAACGAATTCAGGAGAACCATGGGGAATAGCAAAACCATTGTCTAAATAAGTTGACTGCAATCTCTCACGTTCCCAAACAGATGACTCAAACTGTTCTCGCAACTCCTCATTTAAAAAGGTCTGTTGATCGAGTAAAAATTTAAGTGTAGCTTCTTTGGTTGAAAAATTTTGAAATAAAATATTTTTGGCAATAAAATTTTTAGTTTCATTAGCCATTTCCGATTTCGGCAGCTTCTTTTGTTCTCGTGCAATAATCAAATCAATATAATGATTCATGATTCGTTTCATATCTTTAACTGTCACCATTGGACTAATTTGAACAACGGTTTTCTCAATATCAGGCACTTCGACAGTTGAAATGATAAAATCAACATCTGAAAGATCCATTTCTTTCAAAGTTGAAATTGTGGCTGTTTCAATACTATTCACATCTGGCAGAATTCTACGAATCTTTGCGGAAATAAAAGAACTGGTGCCAATACCATTTGGACAAACAAAAAGAATCTTATGCATTTTTTTCACACGCTCTACAGCCGCTTGAAAGTGAATGCTCACAAAGCCTACTTCATCATCAGATAAAGCAATTTGATATGGCTTACAAAAGTCTGCTAGTGCGAACCATACTACTCCATAAAGTGCTGGATACGTTTGCTTGATTTCTTCAATCAGTGGATTAACTACTGAAGATTGTGCTTCCAAGCGTAAAATTAATTGATACAGATGAACAACAAGATCTTCTTCTAGACGCCCATCTTGAGTCAGATCTGTTTGTAGTCCTTCACTAACTTTTTGAATCAAAAAGCGAACTTTTCCACGAAAAGCGAAAGGGATTGCCTTATCTTTCATAAAAAAACGCAGTCCGCTTCCCACAATCAAGTAGGTCAAATACTGAATCTCATCTTGAGAAAAATGATAAATATCTTTTTCCTGTAACTCATTTAATAGGCCATAAACTAAAGGATATTTGTCAAATTCTAAGAAAAATTTACCATATTGATTTGTTCCATCTAGTTGAATAAAATAATTTTCTCTTGCTCGTTGAATAATCAACACGATAGAAACAACGATATTTTGTACATAACTCTCTGGAATCTCAATTTGCTTTTCATTTAATGCTTTATAAAAACCTAGGGAAACTTTTTCCATCAATTCTTCGCTGATAAAAAGAGAGACAGGCATTCCATTGTTCAGCTGGTTGAGAACGATCCGTTTCATAATCCTTTGTATTTGAACCTCCGTACCTTCAAAAAAGGTCCCAGAATTATCAAAAGTTAATGCTAAATCTTCTTTAGAAAATAAATTTTTGGTATAAGAAATATCGTTGGCAATGCTACTGCGAGAGACATAGTATTCTTCTGATAATTGTTGGTAACTTAAATGTTCTTGATTCAGTAACCGTTTGATGATCAAAAATTTTCGTTGCTTACTGTCTACATAATCGTTGTTCATTACCATCCTCACCCTCATATTTAATGTATCATGCTTCATTTTTTTCAAGTAGACCAAAAAAAATAGAACCTAATAAAAAAAACACTGAACACCTAATTATAGCTAATATAACAATGACTTAACCACACATAATATAACTTATTTAAAAAATTTATCTAACTAGACTAAAAAAAGACCCTCTGTTAAGAGGATCTTTGGTCTAAGTAGTAGATTGCATTCATCAATCGTTTGATGCCTTCGATGATTTTTTCTTTTGGAGCTCCTAAATTGAAACGTAAATAGTCCTGCCCTTCCACACCATAAGTCTCGCCTTTCATAATAGCAACCTTTTCGCGTTTAACTAGAACTGTTTGTATTTCTTCCATTGTATAAGGTAAATCTTTGATATTAATCCAACCAAGATAGGTGGCTTCAGGAATTTCAAAGTGAATTCTTGAATCAGCTTCTAGGATTTTTTTCATCTCAAAAAAATTTTCATCAACCGTCTGATTCAATTCCTCCACCCATTTCTTCTGGTTGTTATAACAATCCATTGTTGCTAATAAGGCAGGATATGGAATGGAGGATAAGCCGTCGCGTCCTTTCAAAACATTCAAGAAGCGTTCTCGTAATGCTACTTCAGGAATCAAGGCATAGGAGCCTCCTAATCCTGGAGAATTAAATGTTTTAGAAGCTGAGGTCAGCAAAGCGATTGGTGTTTTAATTTGATCAATGAATGTTACAATCGGTAAATGTTCTTTCCCAGGGCGTCGGACATCCATATGAATTTCATCACTAATAATTGCGACGTGATAATCATTACATAAGGAAATCAACTGTGTTAGTTCTTTTTTTGTGAAGACTCGTCCCGTTGGATTGTGTGGATTACATAACAAGAAAAGTGTTGATTTCTCTTTAGCAAATACTTTTTCTAATCTAGCAAAATCGATCGTAAATTGTTCCTCCTTATTCGTCAGTGAGAAAGCGACTAATTCTCTTTTATTTCTGCCGATACAATTGAAAAAAGCATCGTAACACGGAGTGAAGGTAACGATTTTATCGCCTTCTTGTGTCAGTAATTGGATAAAAACTGATAAACTATAGATCACACTAGGGGCATAAACACACCATTCAGGATCAATTGTACAAGTGAATTCTTGTTGGAACCAATGACTAATACTTTTTTTATAGTCTAAATGATTCCAACGTGTATAACCAAAAAAACCTCGCGTAACTGCTTTGTTCAACACCTCGATCGTACCATCAGGAATCATAAAATCTGTATCTGAAATAGAAAATGGCAATAATTCTTTTTCACCAAAACGATCTTGTACATAATCCCATTGAGTCGAATAGGTATCATAACGAGACCGTTGTTCATTAAAATTGCTCAAGTTCGATACCCCCTTCGTCCAACGAACGAATGACTGCAACTAATAAATCAATCGTATCTTCTACATCTGAAATCTCTACAATGGAATTCCATGAATGGCAATAACGAACAGGCACGCAAAAAACCAAAGTCGGTTTACCCGCAAATAGTTGTACCGAGCCAGCATCTGTTCCCCCGCCTGCAAGGAGATCGTATTGCCAAGAAATTTGGTTTTTTTCAGCAATTTCTTTACAATAGTCCAATAGTTTTATATTTGCTAGCGCTGTCTTATCCGCTAAAACTAATCCTGGTCCTTGCCCCTGGATACGATTAGGAAACTCCGCAGCTTTTGGTGTATCTTTGCCATTTGCAACATCTATAACAATATTGATATCCGCTTGAGCCTCGACTGCCGCAACTTTAGAGCCTCGCGTCCCTGCTTCTTCTTGAACTGTGCCAACTCCGATAACTTCAATATTATTTGTATCTACACGATTTTTTACTTGTGCCATTACCGTACACGCTACTCGATTATCTAGCGCTTTTCCCATTATTTTTTTTTGGTTAAAACTTTTCTTCGACTGAGTATTAGGTAAAATCATGTCCCCAATTTGTAGGCCCGCTTCTTCTAGCTCAGTTTTTGAATGTGCACCAAAATCGATATACATCTCGCTGATTGGAACAACTTCAGCCATTTTATGATTCGTTTTTGGTAAAGTACCGACGATTCCTTCTAAAATAGCACCATTCTTCCGACAGGTCGCTCGTACTTGTTGACCTAAAATAACATGGCCCCACCAACCACCGATTGGATAAAAGTAAACAAAACCATCTTCTGTTATGCGATGAACAAAGAAACCAACTTCATCCATATGTGCATACAATGCGATCTTTTTCTTTTCTGTTTTCAGATTACCAAAATAGAGATTCCCAAATGAATCTTTGTTCTTCACACCTTTAATTATTTCTTGCAATGCATTTTGGACTTGAGTCTCTTGTCCTGGCAATGCATCTAAGTTAGATAATCGCATTAATAGTTCATCACTTGCAGTCAATTGTCATCCACTCCTTATTAAATTGAGTCAAGATCTCAGCATGTCCTTTTTCATTTACAATGATGTCATCTTCAATTCGAATACCAAACCCTGCTTTTGACAAATACACTCCAGGTTCAATAGTAAACGACATATTCTTTTCAATCAGCAGCTTTTCTTTTGGCGCCAATGAAGGGTACTCATGACACGAAAGCCCCAGTCCATGACCAAGATTGTGACTGAAATACTGGGCTAGATTTTTTTGTTCCAGCGCTTGTCTTGCGACTTGATCGATATCTCCCAAGGCTCTACCCAACGCAACTGCTTGGATTGCTTGTTTTTGAGCTCTAAGCAACTCTTGATAGGTGATTTGAATTTCTTCCGCTACGTTGCCAAAAGCAAAGGTTCGTGTGATATCTGAATAATATCCTTGATAAATCGCACCAAAATCAATCATAATTAATTCATTTGCCTCAATTTTCTTTTGACTTGCATGGGCATGTGGCAAAGAGGTCCGCACACCAGAGGCAACGATTGTCTCAAACGCTGGGCCCTGACTACCTAGCTTCTTACTGCGATAATCAATTTCATTTGCTAGTTCTAATTCACTCATTCCACTACGAATCATCGGTAAAATTAATTCTAATGTTTGATCGGCGATCTTGGCAGCTTGTCTAATAGCCTGAATTTCTTCTACTGCCTTGATCATGCGTAAACCTTCGACCATATTTTCCGTAGCGACAAAGTGCCCACCTTCTTCAATTATCAGAGACTGAAGGCCAATAAATGTTTGATAATCAATCGTCTCTGCTTCAAAACCCAAAACTAAGCCTTTTATAAAGGGACGCAAAGAGGCAAGCAGGTTGCCATCAACAGGAATCTCACAAATCTCCACACCAGTGGTTTGTTGTTGTGCTTGCTGAGTATAACGACCATCGACAAATAACCGCTGAGCATTTTCGGTAACCAATAAAAGACCATTTGAACCAGTAAATCCGCATAAATAACGACGATTGATTTTATTTGTCACTAATAATCCGGACAAGTTTTTTTCAGCTAATCGTTTACGTAGTTTTTCTATCCTCATTTATTTACACCTCTTATTCCAACTAGATCTATTCGATACCTCGTTGGATGATTTTTTTTTGTGTCATAAAAAATCAAACTAATAAAAAAGGACAGTTGAAACTGTCCTTTTTTGGCTAGAAATCAATATCTGTTAAATATTGTTCATCGTCATCTGAAATGACAGAGTGCGCTTTTTCAGCTTCTAATAATGCTTCACGTTCTAATTCTTGTTTTTCTAAAACTTTGAAGAATGGTAGATATAACGCAAATGACATTGCCACTTGGATTACTTGAACGATGATTGAGCGCCAGTCAAATCCCGTCAAGAAGCCTTCCATAAAGACTGGAACATACGGAGGATCAAAAATTGGGAAATTCAACAATCCTAACTTCATACAAATCATTGGAAACATTCCGACTAGTGCGCCTCCGAAAATGAATGGAATCATCAAAACAGGATTCAAGATAATTGGGACCCCGAAAAGAACCGGTTCGTTAATACCGAATAGTGATGGTAACAAAGCTACCGCTCCAACTTTTTTATAACGTAAAGATTTACTAATCAGCATTGCTAAAACCAATCCAATAGTTACTCCTGAACCAGTGAAGTTAGCAAATGCGGATAATGTCCCATTTGTAATAACATGTTGCAATGGTTGACCAGCTTCATGAGCAGCAATATTTTCTGATAAATACTGTACAGCGATTGGTGAAAGAATCGGTGATAAAACCGCCGAATGAATACCGAAAAACCAGAAAACTAAACGCAATACTAATACTACATAGATGA
The DNA here is from genome assembly GCF_005405225.1 of Enterococcus dongliensis. Classification (GTDB taxonomy): domain Bacteria; phylum Bacillota; class Bacilli; order Lactobacillales; family Enterococcaceae; genus Enterococcus_A; species Enterococcus_A dongliensis. Next base: position 4,099 of record NZ_BJDQ01000010.1, on the reverse strand, counting down.
TCCACAAAGAATCAAGACTACCGATTGCTGGTGCTAAAACATCCATGATAACTTGTGGCAATAACACGCCGCCAGATAAACTATCTGTGACTGCTCGAATGATAATGAACAAAATCCCGATTGCCGCAGTTGGTGTAATCAGTTCAAAAGAGCTAGAAACAAAGTCTGGTACACCTTCTGGCATTTTAATAACTAATTTATGTTTCGTGAAAAATTGGTAGAGTTTTACCGAAATAATGGCAACGAAAATAGCAGTGAATAGCCCTTTTGAATCAAGATACGCAGCTACGATGTTGCCATTTTTATCAACATCCATCGCAACAATCAGAAAAGCGATAGCAGAAAGCATCATTGAACCAACCGTGTAAAGCTTATAATGTTCACTTAAAAAATATGAGATTGCTAAAACAGCGTATAAACCAACTAAGCCTAATGAAACTTTCGAAATAATTCCAAAAATATAGCCATAATTTTCAAACCAATTTGCAACTGCTTGTGTCTTGATAAACTCAGGAATTGAAGGGAAGATCGCGGCGATGGAACCTAATAATAATACCGGGGTCATGACGACCATCCCTTTTTTGATCGCAGTCAAATAAGGATTGTTGTCAACTTTGTTGGCAACTGGAACCAATGTTTTGCGGATAAATGCTTCAACTTTTTCAAAGGCACCCTGTTTTTTTGGATTTTCCATTTTTTTCTCTCCTAACTATTGAGTTTTTGATGCTTGATTTTTACGATAAGCGACCAATGCTTGTTTCATCACGGTAGCACCATCCATTGAGCCATAGATATCAGACGTTAGTAATACGGTTGGTTTGTTGATCTTATCGGCTTCACCTTTAATAAAATCATATTTATGGCTTAATTGTGGGCCCACCAAAATGACATCATAATCGTTGATGTACCGATCCAGTTTATCAACACCGATTGCTTCCATTGGATAGTCCTTTTCATCTAGACTTTTAGACTCCTTAACGATTTTTTTCATTGACTCCATCATCATGGTTGTTGAGAAGCCTCCGGCACAAACTAGTAATGTTTTCATAATTATCTCCTCCTAAAATAGATTTATATTACAAAGCGTTGGCTTTGCTTTGTTCCCTTAACATACCGATCATTTCTTCAATCAAATCACGAGCTAAAATACTCGTCATCAAATGGTCCTGTGCATGAACCATCAATAGACTGGTCTCAGTTTTGTCTCCATTAATCTCACTAGTAATCAGTTTTGTTTGTACATCATGGGCATCAATACTTTTTTCTTTTGCTTCTTGCATCTTTGCTTCTGCTTCGTCAAATTTCCCTTTGCGCGCGAATCTTAATGCTTCAAACGCCGAACCACGCGAATCTCCCGCTGCGGAAATAATTTTAAAAATATCCATTTCTTGCTCATTCATTTTTTTATCCTTCTTTCATTAGTCTTTTCATATAAGACATAAAGTCTTGAAAACTTTGAATTTTCGTTAATTGTGTATCTAATGTGGTATCGTCCATCATTTTGATCATCAAACGGCTGATTTCTTTATGCAAATTCAGATGATCTTTCTTGATATTGATCAAAAATATGATCTTTACTTGTTTGTCCCCATATAGCAATGGTTTCTTCAATAAAATCACATCTATGACTTCTTTAATGGCTGCTTGTTCCATGGGATGGGGGCCTGCTACACCTTGCTGATAAATCGTATCGATCATCTTTTCTCTTTTTAAAACACTTTGTTTAAATCCTGCTTCAGCCCAAGCTTGAGCTTCTAGCCGTGCACCTTCTTTTTCTAGTAGTTGTAAATAATCTTCTGACTGTTTCTTGATTTGAAAGTGATTAGAATCAAATAAACTAAGAACAAATTGATTCACATCAAAAACTTTATTTTGTGATTCGCGTAAAAGGTTCAAATCTTTTTCAATTTTTGCGATCTCTGTCTGACTTAAAATTGTTTTAGTATAAATAATTGGTATCTCAAGATTGGCTTGTTCCAATGGGACGGTTGAGATCAACAAATCAAAGCTTGAATCAATTTGATTGATCTCATTTAATGCGAAGGTATCGACTTCTGCATTGCTGAACAATCGTTCTAGATTAACCTTTAGCAGATACGCCGCACCGCCACCTGTTGAACAGATCACTGCGATTTTTTTATAATCATCAATAAGTTGATTGGATTGTTTTTCGAGACTAGCGACAAAATAAATCGCGACATAGCCAATCTCATCTTTACTGATATCTTCATCCAGATCTTTATTTAGTTCATTGATAAAAATCATTGCGACATTGAACACATTTGCATATTGTGTATAAATATCTTCAATGATCGGATTTTCCAATTGATGTCCTGTATAAAGCCGTTGAAGTAATGGCGCTACGTGCATCAATAACGCATTTGTCAAATCTTGATCTTTTCGAAATTGGGTATGATATCGCCGATCAACACGTTCTAATGCTTTTTCGATGACTTGTTCTAATTGTTGATTTTCTGCAGTATTTTCTAAAACCGTAAATTTTCCTCGCAACTGTTCTTCTAAGTAATTTTCTTCTACCTTAGAAAATACTAGTTGATATGTTTTTTCTAAATAATTGACCAATTCATCTGTTAAGCGATCATAACCGTCGACAATTGTCTCTCCTTCTATCTCTTCTTTGCTTAAAGTATTGTTTTGCATGATCCGAAAACAAAGTAACCGAATATGCTGTACAATATTTTCAAAGACAATATCACTGATTTTCAACTGATTTTTTTGTAGTCGTTCCTTCAAAAAAAGCCGCAGATCATCTTCATCAAAAACAAAATTAAATTCCTTATACTTTTCCGTTAAAACAGGGGTATGAATCGTATTGCGAATCAAATATAAAATCGCCCGTCTTTTTTTGCTTTCAGTTCCTAAAATCTTCAATCCATAATGAGCCTTGCTAAAAAGTGTCAGTTCATAATGCTCACAAAACTGTTCCACCTGCTTGATATCTGTCTTAACAGTCGACAAACTGACATCTAGCCACTGAGCAATTTGTTGCATTGTAAGATATTCCTCATGAAACAACAGCAACAATTCAATATTTTTGATCCGTTCTTGTGGAATTGAGTTGTCTACTTGTTCTTGTTCTTTTGTCTGAGCTAAATAATTTTGGAATTTAGTCTTATCGAGAACTTTCAACTGATAACCAGCTGAACGGATTCGTTCAATTGCAAAGCCTTTTGTCGGTCCTATTTCTTTCAACCATTTAATATCATTTGCTAGTGTTCGCTCGGATATTTCAAACGCAGCGGCCAATGCCTTCGGAGCAGATGCTTGCTTCTTCGCATATAAGTATTCAACAATTCTTTCTTGTCTCATAGCTACCTCCCGCTTACAAATAAACTATACAATGTAAGCCCTTTAGTTAAAATGGCAACTTTTTCAATTTAAAAATGCAAAAAAAAACTGAATAATAAGTTACACCTAACATTAAAACACTATTAAAACAAAATGAATACTTTTTTCAGAAAATATTTTGATACGAACAATAAAATATTGTAAATAACTGTTTTTATTTAGATGCTCAGCTTGCTAAAAATTGAAATACAAAAAAAGCCCTTCTTATGAAGGACTTGTTAATTCTGTTTTCTAACACTTGATATAAGAATATCCTTGTTCTTGCAATTTAACTAATCCAATCACACCAGACTCAACGACCTCAACTTGCTCATACATTTGTTTAGAACGGACACGAAAATTACGCATTGATTGATGGCATGCTTGATAAGTGACATCTTGATATTCCTTCATAAACTTGATCATTCGCGGCAATAAATAGCCTTGGACAGCTTCACCATTCATTAACAATACGATATCTGCTTTAGGCTCTGTCAACAACACATATTCGATATTATGCCGTGCCTCTCTGATCATTCCTACTTCATCCACATGAAAAACTACTTTCATTTAGAACGCCTCCTTTAATTCAATTAATGGATACCCATTATATTTATTGTTACGAAATAACTAGTAACTGTCACCGCTTTCATTATTGGTTATATTTACTAGAGTGGATTTGAGTCAATATCTTGGACATATTTTAGTAGAGACTGCTAAGACATTTTCTCTGTTTCTAAATCTTCAAACT
>NZ_BJDQ01000009.1 GCF_005405225.1 Enterococcus dongliensis | reverse complement strand
TCCGGCATAGCTCAGTTGGTAGTAGCGCATGACTGTTAATCATGATGTCGTAGGTTCGAGTCCTACTGCCGGAGTTTAAAAGACAATCATAAGGTTGTCTTTTTTTTGTGAGCAAAGTATTTATAGGATTGTTCAAATCGTGCTATTCTCTATATGAGGTGATAAGAAGTATGCATATAAATATAGCAGATGAATTGGTAGAGAAACTTAAAAAATATCAAGATAGTCGGATCGTTTTAGATTTGGATGATGGTGTAGGACGTTATTCTAAATCTGGTAGTTGTGCATTGAATATCAGCTTTCGCTTATTGATATTAGATAAAGATCAAGATGATTCAGATTATACATTAGACGTCGAAAGTACGATTGGTAATATCCCGATTAAGGAACATTCAAAGTTGTATTTAGAAGAGGAAATGTCATTAACTTTTGATCCACGCATGTCGTTGATTAAATTAAAAGGTCCTAGTGGGATAATTGATGGGAATGTACAAATCATTGATTTACGTAAAAAAGAGTGAGCTTAGATAAGCTCACTCTTTTTAATTTGGTCGTTTGATGTTTACTGTTTTAGCTATGTGACTGTAAGTATTACCAGCTAGGCGTGCAACTGGATCAAAAGTTATGGGATCAATATATTACTTTACTGAATCAAAGATCGAATCTTCAAAATGATAGTTTAAAACTTCTAAGATGAATAAATCACTAATAATCATTTTTTTATGATCTTCAATTGGAATATATTGATGGAGGCGTACTTCGAAACGAATAGGTGCTTCTTGTATAGCTGGAACAGCAATTTCTTGGCTAGTTACCAATGTAAGATTGCTGTTGTCTAATTCACTTTCATCAGCAGGTAAAGAAGCAGCCGTTTGATTCATTTTCGTTAATACAGAGTCATTCACTAAATGAATGACGCCTTCTTTTTGGTAAAGTAAGTTGTGTGCGGTATCTTTCATTTTTTGTTCTTTTCGATTAATTGAAAGACTTACCAACGGCAATTCTTTAGAAACAACGTTGAAATAACTAAAGGGTGCAGCATTAACTACGTCTGTTTTAGGATTGATCGTTGTGATCCATGCAATTGGCCGGGGAATGATACTACCGGTCAGAAATTTATAATTTTGTTTGCTTGTGAGATCTTTAGAAGAATAAATGTGCATGAATTCCTCCTTATGGACGTTTGATATTGGCATCAGATGTATCGAATGGACGAACATATTCTTCGATTTCTTGACGTTTTGATTGGAGATGTGGCGGCAAAGATAAGATTTCTCCAGCATGTTCATAGGTTTCGTCTTGTAAAAAGCCAGGTCCATCTGTTGCTAGTTCAAATAAGACGTGTGGAGCTGCTAAGAAATATTCAGATTGGAAATAGAAACGATCAACAAAACCAGAATTTGGAAATTCCAAGCCATTGATTTTTTCGATCCAATCACGAAGAGCTGTTTCATCAGCGACACGTAAAGCTAAGTGATGGACATTTCCATATCCTTCTTGAGCTGGGATCAAGTCGGGTTGATCATCTACAATAATAGTAGCGCCATTTCCACCTTCACCAACTTCAAATTGATGCAACGTATCTTCTGCCGCAGTTTCTTTAAACCCTAATAGGTTTTCTAAAACTAATTTCAAGTGTTCAAATTTTGCGACAGTAACGATTACTGGTCCTAAACCAAAGATTGCATGTTCCGCTGGGACGTTTGAATTTTTCCAAGGTGTGCCGCCAGCGACTCCTTGATTTTTTTCATCTGAGACTAATTGAAACAATTGATCATCGTAATCATGAAATTCTAAATATTTTTTGCCAAATCGTTCCTTGATTTCGCCATGGGCAATATTTAGATTTGAAAAACGTTTAGCCCAGTATTCTAATGATGCGTCTGTAGGAACACGGAAACCAGTTCGTGAAATACTATTTGTTCCTTTTGTTCCTTTAGGGATATTTGGAAAATCAAAAAAAGTCATATCAGTTCCAGGGGCGCCTGCATCATCAGTAAAGTATAAATGATAGGTTTCGATGTCATCTTGATTGACTGTTTTTTTTATCATACGTAAGCCTAAAATATCTGTAAAGAAGCGATAATTTTTTTCGGCGCTAGAAGTCATTGCTGTAACGTGGTGTAATCCGCGAATTTGTGTATCCATAATAAATTCCTCCTTAATTCTTACTAAAAGTAAGAATAAGTGCAACTGCTTTATTAAGCAAGAATTTTGTCTGCTATTGATATTTTCTAAAGGAATCAGTAGGATGGAGACAGGAGGTAAATGATGAAAAATATTGTTTTGTTTGATTTAGACGGGACGTTGACTGATTCTAGTGAGGGAATCTTAAATAGTATTTGTTATATGTTAGAAAAGAAGGGATTGGTGATCCCTGATAAAAAGACCTTGCAAAGTTTTATTGGACCGCCATTAAGTGAGTCGTTACAGGAACTTTACAACTTATCTGAAACTGAAGCAAAGGAAGCCGTCAAACTTTATCGAGATCATTATGCTGAACATGGAGTGAAACAATTAACAGTGTATGCGGGGATCGAGGCTGTACTAGCAGAATTATCATCAAACTATTTTTTAGCGATTGCTACATCAAAACCAGAGTATTTTGCAAAACAGATTATTGATAATATTGGTTTAGCGAGATATTTCTCCGGAATTTTTGGAGCAGATCTAATTGGAGAACGTTCAAAAAAAACCGATGTGATTGCTTATGCATTGGCGGAATTAGAGGAAACATCAGGTGTGATGGTCGGTGATCGGAAATTTGATATTTTAGGTGCCAAGGAAAACCAATTGAAAAGCATTGGGGTCTTGTATGGTTTTGGTGAACGACAAGAAATGATCAAAGCTGGAGCGGATCAAATTGTAGCAACTGTGGATGAATTACCTGCTGCGATAAAATCTAGTTTTTAAACAGAAAAAATCCCTCGATGAGGGATTTTTTTTGGATTATTTTAGTACCAACCGTTAGCTTGCCAGAAAGCTTGAGCGCCTTCCCATGAACCGTAACGTGAAGTTACATATTGATCAGCAACACGTTCTTGGTTAGCTGCAGAATAGTCACCGTTTAAGTATGATGCAGATAATTGGTAACGTCCGATGTATTGACCGTTAGTTGCAGTGTACGAACCGCTTGATTCACGTTGTGCAATCCATTCTTTAGCTGAATTTGTGCTTGTTGGTGTTGCTGCTTGTGCAGCTGGTTGTTCAGCAACTGGTTGTGCAGGAGCTGCAGGAGCGGCTTGTGCTGTTTCCTGAACGGGAGCTGCTGTTTGTTGTACAGCAGTTTGTTCTTGAACAGGAGTTGCTGTAACGTTGCCTTTAGCTTCTGTATCGATTGTTAAGTTTTGACCTTCAAAGATCATATCGATATTAGTGATTTTATTTTCTTTTGCGATTGATTCTACTAAACTATTGTCACCAGCAAATTTAACAGAAATTTTTGATAAAGTATCGCCTGATTGAACAGTATAGTTTTCTGCTGCGTGTGCATCGTTTGTTCCTAGTGCGAATACAGCACCAGCTGTTAGTAATGTTGTAAGTACAAGAGTTTTTCCAAATTTCATTATGTAAATTCCTCCAAAAAGTTTTTTGTGATTGAAACAGTCATTTCGACTACGAGACATACTTTAACATCCTTCTTCATGTCATGGGTTATAAACCAGTAACAAGAAGTTACAATCTAATGTATAAATGTAACAATTGATAGCAAAACTAACGCTTTTGAAATCCTTAATCTTTTTTAAGAACTGTTAAAAGTAGCTGTCTGATAAGGAAAGTAACGGTCATTTTTAACGAGCGAATGATGAAAGCGCTGATAAAAATTGCAATATTGCAACGCTGTTGTAAAAAGTCAGAAAATTAAATCAAAGAAAATCAGACTAATAGCAGCAAATTCCTTAAGAAAAGGTAAACAAACTAAAATTTGAAAAAGGGGAAATCGTCAATTGGATAGATTGACTGATTAGAAATTCTTGACTTAGTAAACATTATTGAAAGGAAAAAATTTACTAGCCAGAGATTATGACTTAAAAGTCATGGCTATTATCTAAGAGGGCTAAGCTTCTTTTACACTAAATATACGTATTTAGTCAAAAAATCCTTGTTTCAAGAATGTTTTTGACTAAAATAGCGAGCAGCAAATTTTCTTTTTTTAATTGGCTATATTCGCTAAGAAAATATAAAATATTAGGGAATAGATGCTATTTCTTTGGTAGAATATGATAGTAACTAAAAAATACTATCTCTGAGGTTGTAAGGAGTGGCGTCACGGGATAGAGTGATTATCAAGAAAAGTGAGGATATATTTTTGAGAAAGTTTGGGGAAGATTTTTTTCAGCAGAAAACGAAAAAAATGATTATTATAGGGTTGGCAGTATTATTGGTTATTGTTAGTTTTTATTCATTTAAAAGTATCCAGTATGCAGAACAATTTTTACCGAGAACCAAAATTAATAACATCAATGTTGGTGGATTAACGATCGGTCAAGCGAATCGAAAAATAAATAATGAATTATCAGAGACCCCTTTTGCTATTCGATTGGACGATACTGTCTGGAAAAAAATCCAAGGAAGTGAACTTGGTTGGCAGGAAGATCATAAGAATGAGCTGATGGGCATTAAAGAGAAACAGCAGCCTTTTGCTTGGGGAATCCAGCTGTTTTTAGAAAAAAAACACCAGCTGTCAAGTACATATGATCAGACGAAAGTGAATCAGTTAGCCGAAAACCTAGGCGCGGTATTGGTTCAAAAAAATGTGACACGTATCCCGACAAAAAATGCAACGATTGAATGGGATAAAGGGAGTTTTGTGATTGCTCCAGAAAAGAAAGGGACAACATTTGATGTCGCAGCAGTTCAAAAGGCGTTGAAAGCAAACCTAGATAATGGGAAACATTTACTAGATGCAGAAAAGTATTATGCGCAACCGGTTTTGACAAAAAATGATCAGAATCTAAAGAAACAAAAAGCGAAACTAAATCGCTTTGCTAAATTGAAAGCTGCTTATAAAATTAGTGGTAAGCGTGTGGACATTCCTTCTGAAGAACTGCAGAGTTGGCTAACGACAAATGAAAAAGCCGAGATTTTACTAAATCAAGAGAAGGTGACCGCGTTTGTCACGAAGTTAAATGATACGTACAATACAAAGGTGAACCCTACCCAGTTCAATAGTACACGGCGAGGGAGTGTCTCGGTTCCAGCGGGTATTTATAGTTGGACGATCAATATTCCAGCTGAGGTCGCTGAACTAAGTGCGCAAATCTTAAAAGGAAAAAATTTTGAACGGGTACCGCTTGTCGAAAGTGATGTCCCAAATGTCCAAACAAATATTGGCAAGACGTATGTGGAAGTCGATTTGGAGAATCAACATATGTGGTATTACAAAGAAGGAAATGTTCAACTTGAGACAGATATCGTCAGTGGTAAGCCATCCACACCGACACCGCCAGGAGTGAATTACATCACCAGCAAGTCGATGGATCAAGTATTACGCGGATTCAATGATGATGGTTCTAAGTACGCCAGTCCAGTAAGTTACTGGGTACCGATCGATCATACTGGTGTGGGAATCCATGATTCGAATTGGCAGAGTGCCTATGGGGGCGATTTATGGATGTATCGCGGATCGCATGGCTGTATCAATACTCCGCCAGATAAAATGGCAGAGTTATACCCAATGCTTGAAGCTGAAACACCTGTTTTTATTTTTTAATCAGTAAGTGCTGGCCTATGGGTCAGCACTTTTTTTGTAATTTTTTGACGAGAATTCCTTAAACATTTAGTTCGAATAGGGATTGTTTTATGTTTAGGCGGTCTTTTGAGTTTTGGGTTGGGAGTAGTTGTCCCGGTATTACAAGGGCCTTGGATAGTAGTAGCTGAGATTACTTTTTTCTGCTATGGGATCGGTCTCTTTTTAGTTTTTATTATGTATAAATTATTGAATCGTATTCTACTTAGAAAATGATTGATTTGTAAGATAGCTAATCCAGTGATTACTTGGGTAAAAACAAAAGGAGAACACAAAAAAAGAACGTTGATTTTTCAACGTTCTAAAGAGCCACTTGACGGGCTTGAACCGTCGACCTCAGCCTTACCATGGCTGCGCTCTACCAGCTGAGCTAAAGCGGCATAGTTATTTAATACAAGATATAGAATAGCGAAGTAGCAAGTATTTGTCAACTGTTTGAGGATAAAAAAATCCAAGTGTAATAGATTTGAATGGACGCTGGGAGCCTTAAAATTCAAGTTACGATCAATCAATCGACAGAGATATTTTTTCAGTTTATTTTGATAATTTTTGATTGCATGATCTAAAAAAAATTGATATTATATGAATGTATTCTTCCGGCATAGCTCAGTTGGTAGTAGCGCATGACTGTTAATCATGATGTCGTAGGTTCGAGTCCTACTGCCGGAGTTTTTAAACGAATAGTCTGCGAATAATAAAACGGGAACAAAAATCAGAAAATGATTTTTGTTCCCGTTTTTTTGTATTGATAGCAAACGTTCAGTTAAAAATCAAAAGTATCTGGCTGTGTTCTACTTCATAAGTCTTAACGGACAAAAAATCATAAAATTAGTTGATTTAAGTAAGAGGACTATCTATTTTGTATACATAAAAATACAAAAGTTAGTTGATTATTTATCTTTATCTGTGATTTTTTTGTGAATAATAGTTTTATATTTGGCGAAATATTGATAAAAAAATGATCTTTTGTCAAAAATAGAGCAATCTTTTTGAACTCAAAAAAAAACCTCGTTATACTAAAAACGAGGAGGGATAGCATGCAAAAACGCGATGCCTATTTTGACAACGCCAAACTTTTTTTGATGATCTTGGTCGTATTTGGCCATTTTCTTCAACCATTCATAGACAATGATCCTTTATACAATGATTTGTACTATTTCATTTTTACTTTCCATATGCCGGCATTTATTTTGATCTCGGGCTATTTTGCTAAAAGCGGACCTAAACCGATTATGAGCTTAGTAAAAAAATTATTGCTCCCATATATCTTTTTTCAAATTCTTTATTCTGGCTACTACACCTTAATCGGGTTGCAAGATTCATTTAGTTTGGATATCGGGGTTCCCCAATGGTCATTATGGTTTCTATTAAGTTTGTTCTGCTGGAATGTATTGTTACATTTAACTGCCTATCTTTCCGTAAAACAACTTATGATCGGCAGTGTGATCATGGCATTATTAGTCGGCTATTTCCCAATTTTTGATCATTTCTTAGCAATTCAGCGCACGGTGACTTTTTTCCCTTATTTTATGATCGGTTATATGATTCCTAAAAAATGGATTGAAAAATTGAAAGCTTATCCTAAAAAATGGATCGCGTTGTTGCTGTTTACTGGATTGTTTCTATTTATTCAGGGAAATGATCTGATCAATAAGTATTGGGTGTTTGGCTCAAAACCATACGATGAATATTTGAATCATCCATTACTAGGCGGGCCGCAGCGTTTGATTTTTCTGGGAGCAGGCATGGTTGGAATCATCGCTTTTATGCTGTTAGTTCCAAGAAAACGATACTTCTTTTCAAATTGGGGAAGAAATACATTAACGGTTTATTTGCTACATGGTTTTGTCGTCAAAGGATTAAGGGTGCTGGATATTAGAGTAGAAATCAGTACCTTTGAGTTGTTCTTATTATTTATGGGGAGTATGTTGTTGACAGCGATACTATCAAGTAAACGAGTCAGTCGTTGGATTCAAAAAGGAAAACGAGTACTCCAACCTAGTTTGTAAACAGATTGTCTCTTTGATGTTTTAAGCGTAAAATGAGCGTCAAGGAGGCGTTTTTTATGTCAAAAATTACTAATGAGCGAACGCAGGCTTTCCGGGAAGCTTTTGAAAAAAATACGAAACAAGTCGCATTGCAGCGAGGTGTCGTGAAAAATGGGATTCGTGCTTCTGCAGAAAATGTTCAGGCACATGTTGAAAATACTCCAGTTTTTTCCATTGATCTTGCGACAGGAAAAGTAGCAAATCAAAAACAATCTGGTCGTTGCTGGATGTTTGCTGCATTGAATACTTTCCGCCACAAATTACTGACGACATTCCAATTAAAGGATTTTGAACTTTCGCAAAATTATACTTTCTTTTGGGATAAATATGAAAAAGCAAATTATTTTTATCAAAATGTCTTACAGACAGCACAACAACCGGTATCCAGCCGTGAAGTGGCTTTCTTATTGCAAACACCTCAACAAGATGGCGGACAATGGGATATGATCGTCTCGCTCTTTCAGAAATATGGCGTCGTCCCAAAAAGTGTGATGCCTGAAAGCAGCAATAGTTCAAATTCTCGTGATCTAAACAATTACTTAAACAAATTATTACGCAAACATGCTGTTTTACTACGACAAATGGTCGCAGAAAAAGCAACGTCTGAAGAGATTCAAGCAAATCGAGAAGCAATGTTACAAGAAGTCTATACGCTCTTAGCGATCTCCTTAGGCACACCACCGGATTATTTTGATTTTGAATACCGAGATGAAGAAAAAAATTATCATTTGGAACAAAAATTAACACCACAAAGTTTTTATGAAAAATATATCGGGGTGGACTTAGAAGATTACGTCAGCATTATCAATGCACCAACTGAGGACAAACCCTTCATGCGATCGTACACTGTTGAGATGTTAGGAAACGTTGTTGGCGGCAAACAAGTAAAATATTTGAATCTTGAGATGCCGGAATTCAAAGCGTTGGCAGTCAAACAATTGGAACAAGGCGAATCTGTGTGGTTTGGCTGTGATGTTGGTCAATCTTCGACACGTGATAGCGGGATCATGGCTTTAAATGCCTACGATGTGGATGATCTGTTTGATGTTGATCTAACGATGACAAAAGCTGAACGTTTGGATTATGGCGAAAGTCTGATGACCCATGCGATGGTTTTGACTGGTGTGGATCTAATCGATGGAGCGGCTAAGAAATGGAAAGTTGAAAACAGCTGGGGTGAAAAAGTTGGTGAGAAGGGCTTCTTTGTGATGAGTGATGAATGGATGGATGAATACACTTATCAAATCGTGGTCCGTAAAGAATTTTTAACGCCAGAACAACTAGCTGCTTTTGAAGCGGAACCGCTAGTATTGGCACCGTGGGACCCAATGGGGGCATTGGCTTAAAATCAATCCTGAAACAAGTATCTTGTTTCAGGATTTTTTTGTTAGAAAAAGCGTTTTCTTTTTTACTGTGCTATACTTTTTACCAAAAGGAGGTCGATTGGATGTCCAGACTTTTGGCAGTGCGTCATGCTGAAAATATTCGGGAGTTAGGCGGTTATCAGACTCAAGATGGTAGAAAAATCGCTCAGCGCAAATTGATCCGCTCAGCGGGAATTCATCAGCTAGATACACAAGATAAAACATATTTAAGTGCTTATGGTGTCAAAAAAGTAGTAGATTTTCGTACACTTGAAGAACGAGCTGCTAAACCGGATCAAGAAATAGCAGCAGCAGAAAATATCTTTTTACCGATCTTTCCTCCGGAGGAAACAGATACTGCTTCAGCTGCACCGAAAAAAATGATCCAAAGAATGCAGGAGGGTGAAAATGTTTTGCAGCAGATGGTGACAGTCTATCAGCATTTTGTCACCGACCAGCATGTGCGCGGTCAGTACCGGAAATTTTTTGATCTTGTATTAGATAATGAAGAAGCTGATCGAAGCTTGCTGTTTCACTGTACAGCTGGAAAGGATCGCACCGGTTTTGCAGCCGTGTTATTATTGACTTGTCTAGGTGTAGATGACAAAGTAGTCATGGAAGATTATTTGGCCACTAATCGTTATTTAAAAAAAGTTGTACAGGAAATGTATCAAAAAGCAAAACGTGCCGGGAGCTCTTCAGAAGCATTGATCGGCATCGATGCAATGATGGTAGCCAAGGAGTTGTACTTACAAACCAGCCTTCAACAAATTAACGAACATTATGGCACTGTGGAACAGTTCATTCATGAAGGTATCGGGGTATCAGCGCAAGAAATCAAAGACCTACAAAAAATTTATTTATTGTAAGGAGTTGACGAGATGGAGGAATTGCTAAACTATTTACACTTGCAAGCAAAAGCCGTACCTATCAGTGGTGGAGACATCAATCAAGCTTATCGGGTCACTGACGGGGAAAAAGATTATTTTCTAAAGTATCATCCACAAATGTCAGCAGATTTTTTTCAAGCAGAAGTTGACGGATTAGCGGAACTAAAAAACGCAGTACGTGTACCTAAAACATATCAACATGGGAGTTTTAAGGATACTGCGTTTCTTCTGATGGAATGGATTGAACCAGGCGAAGGAAATCAAAAAGACCTAGCGCATGAACTCAGTAAGCTCCACAAAATCAATGCGCTCAAGTTTGGGTATAAAAGAAATAATTTTATGGGCCTGCTGCCGCAGGTCAATCAGAAATCTGATGATTGGTGGGAATTTTATTTTACCAATCGACTAGAGGTTCAAATCAAGATCGCTAAAGGACGAAATCGTTGGACAATCGAAAGAGAAAAAGAATATTCGTTATTTAAAGACCGTGTGTATCAAAAATGGGGTACAATGTCTTTTGAACCAACTTTATTGCATGGAGATTTTTGGAGCGGCAATACTTTTTTTGATACACAGGGACAGCCAGTTTTTGTAGACCCCGCGGTTTCTTATGGTCATCGAGAAGTAGATATTGCTATGTCGCAGCTTTTTGGCGGATTTCGTCAAGAATTTCTCGACAGCTATCAAGAAATTCTGCCGATGCAGTCTGGTTGGCAAGATCGACTGACGATCTATCAGCTTTATTATCTACTCGTTCACTTAAATATTTTCGGCGAGAGTTATGGAGATTCTGTAGATCGTGTCTTAGCTTTAGGGGGAAAATAATTGGGAAAAAGATACACTATCAACCACGAGGTCGCCTATTATGAATGCGACATCAATCAAACGATGACATTTCCAGCGCTACTGAGCGTGGCAATCAAATCGTCAACGGATCAAAGTGATGAATTAGAACGAGGAACCGAATATATCAATAAATTGGGGATTACTTGGGTGATCACCCAAACAGAAGTGCAGATTTCTCGGTTGCCTCAAGTTGGTGAGAAAATTACGATTGTCACAGAACCAACCGAGTTTAACCGCTATTTTTGTTACCGCAGTTATTGGGTATACGATGCAGCTGGAAATGAGCTATTAAAAATCGATATGTCTTTTGTATTGATGGACATTGAAAATCGCAAGATGAGCAGTGTTGACGCCGCATTAATGGCTCCTTATGAATCACCTAAAGTAAAAAAAATCCGTCGCTGGCCTAAAATCGAAAAAGTTGAAAGTGGACAAAAGGAATTATATCATGTCCGCTATTATGATCTTGATAGTAACCATCACGTCAACAATGCGATGTATTTCAACTGGTTGATCGATGTGTTAGGGTACGATTTTATGACAAAGCACATGCCGACTTATGTAAATGTCAAATTTGATAAAGAGGTATTGTACGGTAATGATATCGAAAGTTTTTATGAGATTATTGAAGGAACAGACGTAAAAACCCGTCATGAGATTCGATTAGGCGATCAGCTCGCTTGCGAAGCCAATATTTTATGGCAAAAAAGAAGTTGAATCAACATTCAACTTCTTTTTTTGTGCCATTTTATTCTTCCATGAACCGTTTTAGTTCCTCTTTGGATAAATGAGCGTTCAAGGCAATCAATAATTTTAAGCGTGCTTTTTGACTATTGATTCCGCTGCAAAAAATCACACCATGTTGTGCCAATTCAACTCCACCACCATGATAATCATAGACAGGTTCTGCGATGCCGTTGAAACAGCGAGAGACTAAAACGATCGGCAAGCCTTTTTCTAGTAAGTGATAGACTGGAGCCAACGTTTGCGGCGGTAAATTACCAGCACCTAAAGCTTCAATCACAAGTCCATCAACTGTAATGGCTTGATCCAATATTTTGAAAAAATCGCCTTCCATTCCAGCAAAGGCTTTGATGATCGGAATCATTGCATCAAAAGTGTCCACATCGTATCGTGTTGTTTTAGGTAATTCTTGTTTGAAAAGAATCTTTGATTTGGTGACTAATCCGATTGGTCCTAAAGTTGGTGTTCTGAATGTTGCGACATTGGTCGTATGTGTTTTTGTGACATAACGAGCACTGTGGATTTCATCATTCATAACAACCAGTACTCCTTTATCAACGGCGTTTTCAGAAGCCGCCACTCGAATCGCACATTCAAAGTTGTAAAGGCCGTCACTGCCAAGTTCATTAATCGACCGCATGGCACCGGTCAAAATAATTGGAATTAGATTTCCAATCGTAATCTCCAGAAAATAGGCAGTTTCTTCTAAGGTATCCGTTCCATGAGTGATAACGACACTGTCAATTCCGGTTTGTTTAGCCGCCTTAATCCGTTCTTTTAGTTGAAACATTGTCTCAACAGTGATATGAGGAGAGGGAAGATTTGAGAAATCTTCCACGATCAATTCGATATCAGCAGGCAGACGCAATTCTTGGCCAGCTGCTAGTAAAGGATTTTTATCATCTGGACGTACAGCACCATCGGCATCTTGACTCATTGAAATCGTTCCGCCGGTATGTAAAATCAAAATCCGTTTCATCTTCATTACTCCATTCGTTATTAGCGCATTGTTGCTAAGTTTTTGCTACGTTTATTGTATACTATGAAACAAAGGGAGGCTAGGACACTATGATTCGAATTGGATTAACTTCTTTTAATGAACACAGTAGTTTGACTGGAAAAAAAAGCTCTTCTTTATATGAATATGCCGGTTATTTGCCGTTAGTAGAATTGGATACGAATTATTATGGCATCGCCAATAAAAGTTCTGTTGAAAATTGGTTGTCCCAAGTCCCAGCAGATTTTCGGTTTGTCGTGAAGCTATATGCCGGTTTTACCGGCCAAAGCAAATGGCAAGACAGCTATCCTTCAGTTGCAGCAATGCAGGCACACTTTTTAGAGACGATGCAGCCGATGATTGAAAGCGGCAAACTATTTTGTTTTTTAGCCCAATTTCCAGCCCAATTTAAGTGTACGAAGGAAAACGTGGCGTATTTAGAAACACTGCGAGAATTGTTCAAAGATTTACCGGTAGCAATCGAGTTGCGTGATTATAGTTGGTATGCCAAAGAATTCATAAAAAAAACACAGCAATTTATGCGAAGCTTGGATTTTAGTTTAGTAATGGTAGATGAGCCTCAATTGCCAGACACAGTTCCATTAGATATTACGATAACGAATAAAAAATTTAGTCTTTTTCGTTTCCATGGCAGAAATCAAGCCTATTGGAACGATCGAACTGGCGATTGGCGCAAAAAACGTACTTTGTATCGGTACAATCAAGCGGAATTAGAAATACTAGGCGAGCAGATCCAGCAAGTTTCAGCAGACTCAGCAGAAGTTGGCGTCATTTTTAATAATAATTCTGGTGGAGACGCTGCCGATAATGCGCTACAATTGAAAAAAATCCTGCGATTGGAGTATGAAGGATTAAATCCAAGTCAAATCGATTTATTTTAAACGAGGGAGTGCCATGATAAAAGCTATTTTTTTTGATATAGATGGAACACTGACGACAAAAGATTCCAAAGTACTGGATAGTACTTCTAAAGCGATTCGCTTAGCACAAGAGAAAGGAATCTTATGCGGTGTTGCAACAGGACGAGGGCCGGTCAAAATCGAAGAGCGGATCGGTCATTTGCCTTTAGATATTTTTGTTACGTATAATGGCCAACTTGTTTATACAAAAAAGGAAGACATTTATCAAAATCCTTTTTCTGAGAATGTTTTACAGCAGATTGTTACTTTTGCGGATAAAGAGCATCGCCAAATAATTTTTGGCAGTAGACACCAAATGGAAGGAAGCAATTTGATGAAATGGTCGCAAAACACATTAGTAAAACAGATTGCTGCTTGGATGCCCAACTGGTTTCCAGTAAGAACTACGCGGCATCTTTTACAGTCGTTTAGTCCAAATCGTAAAACAGAACGCTATAAGAAGTTGGCTATTTTACAAGGACCGATCTATCAATGCGTGTTGTTCAGTGCGGCAACAGAATCAGAAAAATTGCAAAAAAAATTACCAGAATGTTCTTTTCAGCGTTCGAATCCCTATTCTGTAGACATTGTGCCTAAAAATGGTTCGAAATATCACGGGATTTTAGAATTTACAAAGGCTAAGGGGATTAAACTAGAAGAGGTTATGGCTTTTGGGGATCATTATAATGACATCGAGATGATCAAAAAAGTCGGAATCGGTGTGGCGATGGGCAATGGTCTATCTGAAGTCAAGGCCCAGGCCGATTACGTCACAGAATCAAATGAAAAAGATGGAATTTATCAAGCGTTAAAACATTTTGAGATCATCTAATGGAGTTGAATAGTAATGACTGAACCTTATCAAATGGCGCGTGAGTTTCATAAGATTTTTGCGCCGGAACCACCTGAAAAACCAACAGCATTTTCCATAGAACGAGGAAGTTTCCGCGCTGGTTTTAAAGCAGAAGAAATCGTTGAGTTTCTGTACGGCGCAGCTCAAGGCGATGAACAAACATTCCATGAGTTAGTTGGAAAATTACACGAAAGTATTGATCAAGCTCAGAAAAAAGTGTTAGCAAAAGCAGAAGTGGTAGAAGATCCGCTGATTGCCGAAGTAGATGCACTAACAGACTTGCTCTATTTTACTTATGGGTCATTTGCTTTGATTGGCGTAGATCCGCAACCAATTTTTGAAATCGTTCATCGGGCAAATTTAGGAAAGTTATTCCCAGATGGCAAGCCGCGCTACCATCCTGTTACAAATAAGGTCTTAAAACCTGAAGACTGGCAAAAAAATTATGCCCCTGAGCCATTGATTAAAAAAGAATTAGACAGACAAAAAGGAAAAGCTGATTCATTTTAGCTTTTCCTTTTTGTCTGTCTAAATTAATCAAAGAAAGTATAATACAAAGAACGCACAGCTAATCGTTCTTGTTCACTGCGGATAGCAAAGATGATGCTGCGTTCATCCGCTCCTTGAGAGATCATCCGCAAATTGACATTTTTACGTGCCAAAGCGGCAGTACTATCGGCTGTGATACCAGGTCGTTCACGCATTCCTTCACCAACCAGAGCAACAACTGAAAGACCATGTTCAATGGATAATTGGTCAGGTTGGATCTTTTCTTCGATTTGTTTCATTAATTCAGTTTCGATTTCCCGTGTCAAATGGCGTTCACGTAAAATAATCGAAATGTCATCGATTCCAGAGGGCATATGTTCAAACCCGATATGAAAGGATTCAAGGATCTGTAAGATGCGCCGAACGATCCCGACTTCGCGGTTTAATAAATATTTTCCAATAGTGATGCCACAAAAGCCATCATCACTAGCTACACCGACGACTTCATTTCGATTCTCATCTTCGAAATTCTTTTTGATCAAGGTTCCTTGACACTCTGGGTTGTTGGTATTTTTGATGATTACTGGGATATGAGCTTTAAAAGCAGGCATTAAGGCTTCATCATGGAAAACAGTAAAACCAGCATAAGTCAGTTCGCGAATCTCACGATACGTTGCATATTCAATCAACTCAGGATCATGAATGTATTTGGGACTAGCTGAAAAAATACCGTCGACATCAGTAAAGTTTTCATATAGTTCCGCTTTTAAACCAGCAGCGACGATCGAACCAGTAATATCTGATCCCCCACGAGAAAACGTACATAACTGTCCGTCAACCGTGTAGCCGAAAAATCCCGGAATAATTAAAATTTCGTCTGAATTGCGCCATTGGTAAATTTTCTCATAGGATTGCTCCAAAATTCGAGCATTTTGTGGTTCATCAGAAACAATAATCCCCAGTTCTTTTGGGTTGATGTAGCGTGTGTTTACACCACTTTGTTGAAAACATGCTGCTACTAGCTGAGCATTTAAGTTTTCCCCCGTTGCTAAAAAACGGTCCAATGCATATGGATCAACTGCATCGTAGTTTTCTTGCAGTTGTTGTAATTCAGTGTAGAAAACTTGTTCTAGTTGTTTTGCAACATGAAATTCTGCTGCTATTTCAGTATAGCGAGTGACAATCTCACGGACTACTTCATCAGTTTCTTGTTTATATACAACAGCGTTATAAAATTGAATCAATAAGTCGGTGACTTTCTTGTCTTTATTGTTTCTCTTTCCTGGAGCAGAAACGACGACGAAACGACGGCTAGAGTCGCCAGTAACAATCGCCAAGACTTTTTTTAGTTGTTCAGCTGAAGCTACAGAGCTCCCGCCAAATTTGGTCACTTTCACTTTAATCACCTCTTATTTTAATGTGGCTTTAATATTATCTGAAAATCTTCTTAATTTCAAGGGGGCAAAGAGCTTTCAAGAACAGAAAATTTAATAAAATTACACTATTCTTAAATTTATAACAATTGAAGCAGTCATTAAAAAATGCTAGTATGAATCGTGAGTGTGCGATAATCATTTCGATTGAATTCGAAACTAGCTAGTGAAGAGCAAAGTCTTTTATGTTATAATCTACGTTAGATGTTTTCGCCTAAAAATAGGGAAAAAGGACCAGTAAATAAACTGAATCTTGATAGTTGAAAGGAAAATCATACATGGGAAGTAATGTAATCATAGGGATCGTTATCGGCTTAGTCGTTTTGGCTGCCGTTTTATACTTGATTGGTTATCTGATGAAGAAAAAAAATCAAGAACGCTTAGAAGAACTTGATAAAAGGAAAGAAGCGTTATTCGATCTTCCTGTCGTGGAAGAAGTTGATGAGGTGAAAAAAATGCACCTCGTTGGTCAAAGTCAGAATACTTTCCGTGAATGGAATCAAAAATGGACAGACGTATCAACAAAGTCTTTTGCCGAACTTGAAAGCCAAATTTTTGAAGTGGAAAGTCAAAATGAGACATTCCGTTTTATGAAAGGCAAATCAGCGATTGAAAGTGCTGAACGTACAATGAGTGAGATGGAAGAAGAAGTTGAAGGAATCCGCGTGGGTCTGAAGGAATTACGTGAGACAGAAGAGCGTAATTCATTAGCGGTCCAACAAGCGTTAGATGTTTTTGAAGAACTAAAAAAAGACCTGAAGGAAAAGAAAGACAATTTTGGTCCAGCTTTACCGGAGATTCAAAAACAAGTTAAAAATGTTGAAATTGAATTCACTCAATTTGTAACATTAAATACTTCTGGGGATCCGATCGAAGCTCGTGAAGTGTTAGATGACGCTGAAAAGCACACGTATGAAGTTCAAGAGATGATGCAAAAAGTTCCCGTAATCTATGAGGATCTAGAAAAGACATTCCCAGGTCAGATTGAAGAATTAGAAAAGACCTATGAAAAAATGCTGGCTGACGATTTCGTTTTACCAGAAGATGATTTTGAAGAACGTTTGGACAAAGTGAAAAAACATGTAGAGCGTTCCTTAGAAGATTTAGAAAAAATCGAGTTAGGTACAGTAGAAACAGCGAATAAAGAAACTGCTGAACTGATTGATGATTTGTATACAGTATTAGAAAAAGAATTTGATGCCAAGAAATATGTATTAACAAACCGCAAAACGATTGGTGAGTACATTGCTCACGCGGCTCGCAACAATCATCAGTTGATGGTCGAGCTGGACCATACCTCTCAAAGTTATGCACTAAACAACAATGAATTGGGTCGTGCACGTGGATTCCAAACAGAAATCGAAGAATTAGAACGTCGCAACCGCAATATTGAACCACAAATTGATAAGCATGAATTACCTTATTCAGAAGTTCAAGTATTTTATAAAGATGCCTTTAAAGTCTTAGACGATATTGAAACCAAACAAGTTGAGATTGATGATGACTTACATGATTTGCGTAAAGGTGAAAAAGCCGCTGCAGAAAAAATTGAGAAATACGAATTCCGCTTACGCAATTTGAAACGCTATGTGGAACAACAACGTTTACCTGGTTTGCCAGGGGATTACTTAGAATTTTTCTTTGTCGCAACGGATCGAGTGGAAGAATTGAGTCAATCGTTGAACAAGATACGAATCAATATGCGCGATATTAATAAATTAGTTAATCTATGTGATGAAGACATCGAATTGTTGGATCAAAAAACGTATGATTTAGTCGATGCTGCCGCATTGACAGAACAAATGATGCAATATGCCAACCGCTACCGTCATACACATCCCGAGATTAAAACGGCGATTGAGAATAGTTTAGAGCTGTTCAACAAAGAATATCGTTACCAAGATGCGTTAGATGAAATTGGTACAGCGCTAGAACGAGTTGAACCTGGTGCATTCAAACGAATCGAAGATTTTTATTTCAATAACCGGGATTTAGTTTAAGCTGAGCATTTCGCTCAGCTTTTTTTCTTGTTGAGGTTGCTAAATCAAGTAATCAAAAACGACGTAAAAAAGTCACTAATAATTGCGAACAAGTTAGGAATCGTAAGGAATACTTGAAGACTTATGGTATTCCCGCTATAATAGGAAAGAATTTTTGAAGGAAGGTCATAAAATGATTTATTTTGATAACAGTGCCACAACGGCGATTTATCCGCTAGCACTTGATACATATGTAAAAACGAGTCAACGTATTATGGGGAATCCCTCTAGTCTGCATGACTTAGGAACGCAGGCCAATCGGCTATTACAACAAGCCCGCAAACAGATTGCTGAATTGTTATATGTACAAACTAATGAAATCTTTTTTACAAGCGGCGGTACAGAAGGAGATAATTGGGTCATAAAAGGAACCGCGATTGCTAAACGTGAATTTGGCAATCATATCATCATTTCTAGTGTTGAACATCCGGCAGTTAGCCGAACTGCTGAGCAATTACAAGCACTTGGCTATGAGGTCAGTATCGCACCAGTTGATAAACAAGGCTTTGTCGAGGTAGATAAATTGGCTGAATTAATCCGCCCAGAAACAATCTTAGTTTCGGTCATGGGTGTCAATAATGAAATTGGTGCGATCCAACCAATTGCAGCAATCAGTGAAGTTTTAGAAAACTATCCAACGATTCATTTTCATGTTGATGCAGTACAAGCAATCGGTAAAGTCGATCAAGCTCAGTGGCTGACTCCGCGAGTGGATTTTGCTACATTTTCTGCTCATAAATTTCATGGTCCCCGAGGAGTTGGTTTTATTTACTGGAAGACAGGAAGAAAATTAGCGCCATTGTTAAACGGCGGCGGACAAGAATTTGGACAACGGGCAACGACGGAAAATCTACCAGCAATCGTAGCTATGAGTCGTGCCTTGCGGATCCATCTTGAAAAAAAATCTGAACGGCCGAACCATACGGGAATCATCCGTCAATACTTGAAAGAAGCGTTACTAAGTTATGATAAAGTGACCGTTTTTTCTGGGGATGAGAATTTTGCTCCGCATATTTTGACCTTTGGGATCAAAGGGGTTCGAGGAGAAGTTCTGGTTCATGCTTTAGAAGAGAAACAGATCTTTGTTTCTACTACAAGTGCTTGTTCTAGCCGTAAAAAAGTCAACAGCTCTACCTTACACGCAATGCGTGTCCCTAATGAGCTAGCCACAACTGCCGTGCGAGTAAGTTTAGATGAAGCCAATACAATGGCAGAAGCTGAACAATTTATGGTGATAATTCATCATCTTTACGATAAATTTTCAAAAATCAATTAGTATCGATAAAGGCAAAAGAGGAGAATGAACGTGCAATATACTGAAATCATGGTGCGCTATGGGGAATTATCGACGAAAGGGAAAAATCGTCGTAGTTTTATCATGCAGTTGGCGCAAAATGTGCGAGGTGCATTGGCTGAGTTTCCAAACTTGAAAATTCATGCTGATCGCGATCGGATGCATATATTATTAAACGGAGAAGACAGCCGATTAGTTTTACCGAAATTAGAAAAAGTCTTTGGAATTCAAAATTTCTCACCAAGTATTCGTGTAGAAAAAAATCTGACTGCTTTAAAACAAATGACGCAACAAATCATGGAAGAAATCTACACAGGCAAAGAGACATTTAAAATCACTGCTAAACGTAGTGATCATAGTTTTGAATTAGACAGTCATGGCTTGCAACAATTTTTAGGCGATGCAGTAATCGATAGTTTTCCAGAGATCAAGGCACAGATGAAACGTCCAGATATTAACCTGCGTGTAGAAATCCGGCGCGATGATGCGTATCTTTCTTATGAGACCATTAAAGGAGCCGGTGGATTACCAGTCGGTACAAGTGGTCGCGGGATGTTGATGCTTTCTGGCGGGATTGATTCGCCAGTGGCGGGGTATTTAGCAATGAAGCGCGGTGTAGAGATCGAAGCGGTTCATTTTGCCAGCCCACCGTATACTAGCGAACAGGCTCTGCAAAAAGCCAAAGATCTTACAGAAAAATTGACGCCTTATGTCGGTGGAATTCAATTTATTGAAGTTCCCTTTACGGAAATTCAAGAAGAAATCAAAAAACGCAGTCCGCAAGGCTATTGGATGACTTTGACGCGCCGGATGATGCTGCGTTTGACAGATGCAATCCGTGAAATGCGCCATGGATTAGTCATCATAAATGGGGAGTCATTGGGACAAGTAGCTTCACAAACACTTCACAGCATGGTCGCCATCAATGAAGTGACGACTACCCCGATTATTCGACCAGTGGTAACGATGGATAAAAATGAAATCATTGAATTGGCAGAAAAGATCGATACTTTTGAATTGGCGATTCAGCCCTTTGAAGATTGCTGTACGATTTTTGCACCGCCACAGCCTAAGACACGGCCAAATTTGGAAAAAGTTTTAGAATTAGAAGAACGATTTGATATCGATGGTTTGATGGAACGTTGTTTAGCGGGATTAAAAATTGAAAAAATCCTACCTGAACAAGCAGAGAAATCTAATGAGTTTGCCGATTTTTTATAAGGTGATTTGAGCAGAGGACATAATGTCCCTGCTCTTTTTTGTAAAGGATTGTTATTGCAATTTTTCCATGTTAGAATTATATATGTGAAATAATTAACAAATGCTGAAAAATTAATCTATAATAGAACGAGGAGGATGATCATGGAGCGAATTCTTCAAAAACCACGGGTATCAAAAGCAACGACTAAAAGACTGTCTTTATATTTACGTTGTTTGAAAGGACTGGAAAAAAATGGTATCACCCGTATCAAATCTTCTGAGTTAAGTAAAATGACTCAAGTTGGATCAGCAACAATTCGGCGAGATTTTTCCCATTTTGGTGAGTTGGGTCGTAGCGGATATGGGTACGATGTGAGTGACTTGATCAAAGTGTTCAGTGATGTATTAGAAACAAAAGAAGAAAAACGTATTGCATTGATTGGATGTGGAAATCTAGGACAGGCGCTGTTGAATAATAATTTCCGCCGCAATGAAAATTTAAACATCGTCTGTGCCTTTGACAATGATCCTGAAAAGATCGGCAAAGAAATTTGTGGCTATCATGTTTACTCAATCGAGGATATGACAGCAATTTTAGCAAAGGAAAAAATCACTGTTGTAATCTCTACGGTCCCGAGTCAAAATGCCCAGACAGCTATTGATCAAGTAGTCGCTAATGGAATCACAGCTATTTTAAATTTTGCACCTGATCCATTAAAAGTCCCTGATAACGTACACGTGCATTATATTGATCTAACCTCGGAATTACAGACATTAATCTATTTTGATGGTCAGTAAGACTTTACAAGTTTCTGACTTCATTGTAGAATGAGTCAAACGAGGATCAAGAGTAGTACATGAATAATAAAGTTTTAAGAGAGAGAATGCTGGGCTGGGACATTCTTACTTTGTTTCGTGGAAGGTAGCTTGGGAGTTTTGTGTTCTGAAAGAAGTAAGAATGCACGGCACATGACCGTTATACCATGAATGAGCGGCAGGATTTTTCTGCAATTTAGGTGGTACCGCGTAATTTACGTCCTAGAACACATTTGTGTTCTAGGACTTTTTTCGTGTTAACGCCTTTCATTAGCTGATTCAACAATCAAATTTAGGAGGAACTGATATGACTGAAAATTTACCAACAAAGTTTAATCCGCAAGAAGTTGAAGCGGGTCGTTATCAAAAATGGTTAGCTCAAGATTTATTCAAACCATCAGAAGATAAGCAGGCTAAACCTTATTCTATAGTTATCCCACCGCCAAATGTAACAGGGAAATTACACTTGGGACATGCGTGGGATACTACTTTGCAAGATATGATTATTCGCCAAAAACGAATGCAAGGCTTTGATACGTTATGGTTACCAGGAATGGACCATGCCGGAATTGCAACACAAGCAAAAGTAGAAGAAAAATTAAGAGAACAAGGAATCTCTCGTTATGATCTTGGCCGGGAAAAATTTATTGACAAAGTTTGGGAATGGAAAGGTGAATATGCCGGACACATTCGTGAACAGTGGGCAAAATTGGGTCTATCTTTAGACTATAGCCGTGAACGGTTTACGTTAGATGAAGGACTATCAGAAGCCGTTCGGAAAGTCTTCGTTGCGTTATACGAAAAAGGATTGATTTATCGAGGCGAATACATCATTAACTGGGATCCTCAAGCTAAGACAGCATTGTCTGACATCGAAGTCATCCATAAAGATGTCGAAGGTGCTTTTTACCATGTAACTTATCCATTGGCAGATGGCAGCGGCGTTTTAGAAATTGCCACGACACGTCCAGAGACGATGTTGGGGGATACAGCTATTGCTGTTCACCCAGACGATGAACGCTACCAAGAGTTGATTGGTAAAATGGCAATCTTACCTTTAGTTGATAAAGAAATCCCAATCATTGCAGATAGTTATGTTGATCGTGAATTTGGGACAGGTGCAGTGAAAATCACACCTGCACATGATCCAAATGATTTTGAAGTTGGTAATCGACACAATTTGCCACGGGTCAATGTAATGGATGCTGACGGAAGCATGAACGAACTGGCTGGCAAATATGCCGGAATGGATCGTTTTGAAGCACGAAAAGCCATCGTTGCCGACTTAAAAGCCATCGGCCGGTTGATCAAAGTCGAAAAGATGGTCCACAGTGTCGGACACTCAGAAAGAAGCGGTGTCGTAGTAGAGCCGCGCTTATCAACACAATGGTTTGTTAAGATGGGCCCACTTGCTGAACAAGCGGTGAATAATCAAAGTACTGATAATGCAGTCGAGTTTTTCCCACCACGATTTAATAACACGTTTATGACTTGGATGGAAAATGTTCATGACTGGGTCATCTCTCGTCAATTATGGTGGGGACATCGCATCCCGGCTTGGTATCATAAAGAAACAGGAGAAATGTATGTGGGGATGGAGGCGCCTGCTGATAGTGAAAAGTGGGAACAAGATCCTGACGTATTGGATACTTGGTTCAGTTCTGCCTTATGGCCGTTTTCTACAATGGGTTGGCCAGATGAAACAAGTGAAGATTATAAACGCTATTTCCCAACGAGTACCCTTGTAACAGGTTATGATATTATTTTCTTCTGGGTGAGTCGAATGATTTTCCAAAGTCTTGAGTTTACTGATGAACGTCCTTTCAAAAATGTTTTGATTCATGGATTGATTCGTGATGAACAAGGACGCAAGATGAGTAAATCTTTAGGCAATGGAATCGATCCAATGGATGTCATTGAAAAATACGGCGCCGATGCTTTACGTTGGTTCTTATCAACCGGTTCTGCCCCTGGTCAAGATGTTCGTTTCAGTTATGAAAAAATGGATGCCGCTTGGAACTTCATCAATAAAATTTGGAACGCTTCACGTTTTGTAATTATGAATGTCGAAGGGTTTACAGTGGAAGACATCGATTTTTCTGGTGAAAAAACTGTAGCAGATCGTTGGATTTTAACACGTTTGAATGAGACCATCGAAAAAGTGACCAACTTATTTGATCAATTTGAATTTGGGGAAGCGGGTCGTCAATTATACAATTTCATGTGGGATGATTTCTGTGACTGGTACATCGAAATGAGTAAAGAAATTCTCTATGGTGAAGATGAAACGGCTAAACAAACAACGAAGAGTATTTTAGTTTATGTATTGGATCAAACACTACGTCTGTTGCATCCAATCATGCCGTTTGTAACTGAAGAGATCTGGGCGAAGATTCCACATACAGGTGAATCATTAGTAGTAGCAGACTACCCAGTTGTTCATGAAGAAAATAATGATGAAACAGCTGCAAAAGGCATGGAAGTCTTAAAAGACTTGATTCGTTCAGTTCGTAATATTCGCGCTGAAGTAAATACACCGCTTTCAAAACCAATTACGTTATTGATTAAAACAAGTGATCCAAAAGTATCGGAATTCTTGATTGAAAATACTAGCTACATCGAACGCTTCTGTAACCCAGAAGAATTGGTGATTGATAGTGAGATTACAGCGCCTGATTTAGCGATGTCAGCAGTGCTGACTGGTGCGGAGATTTACTTACCATTAGCTGGTTTGATTAATATCGAAGAAGAAATCGAACGATTAGAAAAAGAATTAGAAAAATGGAGTGGGGAAGTAAAACGTGTCCAAGGGAAACTTGCCAATGAACGCTTCGTAGCCAATGCTCCTGAAAAAGTCGTAGCAGAAGAACGTGCAAAAGAGAAAGATTATTTAGAAAAACAAGCAGCGGTACAAGAACGAATCACAAGCTTGCGCACGATTTCTTAAAAATTGAAGAGATGAATAGGTGTGGTCATGATTGACCACACCTATTTTTATCCATAAATTCTACGAAATTCCCCTGTACTTAGCAATCTTTCTTTGCTGATTTTTGCTATACTAGAATTATGTAAAAGACCTATAAAAAATTGTTGTAAATGAGGCGAATAGATTTGACGATAGAAGAAGCGATTGCTTGGATTCATAGTCGAAAAAAATTTGGATCTCGTCCAGGTTTAGCTCGCATCCAAGCCTTATTAACTAAATTAGATAACCCTGAAAAAAAAGTCCCTGCGATTCATATCGCCGGAACAAATGGGAAAGGCTCTACAGTCGCCTATTTGCGAAGTATTTTATTAGAAGCAGGAGTAACGGTTGGAAGTTTTACTTCCCCTTATATCGAAGAATTCAATGAACGGATCGCCATTGATGGAAAATCAATTACAGATGTTGAACTGATTCATTACGTAAAAAAATTCCAACCGATTGTTGCTGAACTGGATCAAGATCCGGCAATCAATGGCATTACCGAATTTGAAATCTTAACAGCGATGATGCTTGATTATTTTGCGGCTGAAAAAGTCGATGTGGCAATCATTGAAGTTGGATTGGGCGGATTATTAGACTCGACCAATGTAGTTCAACCAATCTTGACTGCGATTACGACGATTGGGTATGATCATATGGATATTTTAGGAGATACATTAAATGAGATTGCCTATCAAAAAGCAGGAATCATCAAACGAAATATCCCCGTCGTGACCGGGAATATCACTAAAGGTCCTTTGATTGAAATCATTGAAAAAGCAGCGGCTGAAACGGCAAAAATCTATCGTTATGGTGAAGAATATCAGGTAGATTATTTGCGGCCTGATCCAACTTGGGGAGAATTATTTAATTTTACTGATCGAAGGGGAAAATTGTCTTCACTAAAGGTGCCTTTACTGGGTCGTCATCAGGTAGAAAATGCCGGAGTTGCAATCGAGCTATTTCATCTATACTGTGAACAATTCGGTCTGCCTTTTGAAGAAAAAACAATTCAAAAAGGATTGGCCAAAGCTCAGTGGCCTGCACGGATGGAAAAAATCAGCAACGAACCATTGATTGTGATGGATGGCGCGCATAATGGTCATGCGATCGAACGCTTAGTTGAAAATATCAAACGTGAGTTTTCGGGCTATAATATAAAGATTCTTTTTTCTGCATTAGAGACAAAAGATGTGGATCAGATGCTAACGTTACTGTCAACTATCCCCCGGGTAAAAATCTATTTAACAACTTTTGAATATCCTAAAGCATTGGATCTTAGTCGTTTTGATAAATTAGACAGCCGTTTTGAAGTTGTTTCACTTTGGCAATTTGGCTTAGGTGAATTACTAGAAAATATGCAAGCAGACGATTTACTATTAATTACAGGATCACTGTACTTCGTTTCTGAAGTGCGTCAATTATTATTAAACTTAGGAGGTACGAATGAAGAACGTTAAAGGAATTATTTTTGATATGGACGGACTGCTGTTTGATACAGAATCGATCTATTATGAAGCAAACCAAGTAGTGGCAGACAAATATCGTCTTCCTTTTACCAAAGAGATTTACAAGCAATTCATTGGTGTTTCAGATGAAGAAGTCTGGGCAGAGCTGCATAAAATGTATGCAGATCATGGCAAAGAAACAGTCCAACAATTTATCGATGAGAGTTGGGGGATGGCTCATGATCGTTTTAAAACAGGAAAAGTTGATTTGAAACCGGGAGTCTATGAGCTTTTAGCATATCTTGAAGAAAAAAAGATTCCACGAGTTTTAGCTTCAAGCAATGTTCGACCAGTTATTGAGATTTTATTGGAACATGCAGGTATTCGGGATAAATTTTCTGCGATCGTTTCAGCAGAAGACGTGAAATTTGCCAAACCAGATCCAGAGATTTTTGTTCTTGCCGCAAAACAGTTGGGCATTGCCGGTGATGAGGGCTTGGTGTTAGAAGATTCGAAAAATGGAATCTTAGCTGCAGAAGGAGCCGGGGTACCGGTAGTGATGATTCCAGATATTTTACCGCCAACAGCTGAATTAGAAACAAAGACAGCCGCTGTTTTAACATCTTTGCATGATGTTATCGATTTTTTAGAAAGATAAAAAAGAACTCCTTTGCGTACTTTTTAAAAAAGTTGGCAAGGGAGTTTTTCTATGGAAAAAAATTTATTGTTGCAAGAATTGCCGGAGAGCTCGTGGCCACGAGAACGCTTATTGCGGGAAGGGGAGAAACATTTGTCTGATCAAGAACTGTTGGCAATCATTTTGCGTAATGGTTCACGACAACAAAATGTTATGGCATTGGCTGGCAGTATTTTGCGAGAATATCCGACACTTTATGACTTGAAATACAGTACTTTACAGGAGCTGCAACAATTTAAAGGAATTGGAGAGACCAGAGCAATTGAGTTAAAGGCGATGATGGAATTTGGTTATCGTATTTATCGTGCTTTGCAACCAAAGTTGGGAAAAGTTCAATCGAGTGTTACACTAGGACAGTTTTTAATCTCAGAATTAAAAGATCATCGCCAAGAACATTTAGTCGCCTTTTTCTTAAATACAAAAAACGAGATCATTTTTCAAAAGACGATCTTCATTGGCTCGTTAAATCAATCGATTGCTCATCCGCGAGAGATATTTCGAGAAGCCGTACGCAATAGTGCGGCTCGTGTAGTATTAGGACACAATCACCCATCAGGAAATCCCCAGCCCTCGCAAAATGACCTGGAATTTACTTATCGTGTGCGAGAATGCGGTGCAATGATGGGAATCGAATTATTGGATCATATTATTGTAGGTGAGAACAAGTATTTCAGTTTACGAGAAGAAAAGTACTTAAAGTAGTTATTGAAAACCCTTGCGCGTAGAATAAAACCAATGTTAAACTATTAATGTAATCTTGTTTGAGTTGCGAGTTGGTATACAGATGTTTCCCTTTTCGTCAGCTAGCAATGTTACAATCAATAAGTGCGCAGGCACGAGGAGGATTTTATTCATGGAAAACGGAACAGTAAAATGGTTTAATGCAGAAAAAGGTTTTGGCTTCATCACTCGTGAAGACGGCAGCGATGTATTCGTACATTTCTCAGCTATCCAAGGTGAAGGATTCAAAACACTAGAAGAAGGACAAGCAGTAACTTTCGACGTTGAAGAAAGCGACCGCGGACCTCAAGCAGTTAACGTAAATAAACAATAAAGACGACAAAGCCTTAGAGAATTTTCTCTAAGGCTCTTTTTATGGCTTAGAAAATAAAAGAGGAGCTTGTTCCAGCAGCGAAGAGCTAGTTTTCCAATGAAAATTGAAAGAAACGATCTTCTTCTAAATCTGGAGTATGATTAGCGTTATTAATAGCTAAGGCAGCTTTACCGATGCAATACTGCCAGAAAAAGTCAAAAAAGAGATCATTATTCTTTTCCAATTTGTTTGCAGTGAAAACTTCTTTTGTCACTTGTTTGACTAACTGAATAGTGTCAGAATCTTGCAAGAAAAAACGCTGGAATTCTTCTGGATAATCTAAGGCGTAGTTCATAATAGTGTTTGAAAGGGTTTGCAATGATTTGGGCTCTTGGTCTTCTAAAAAATCGGAATATTTTACTAAGATCCGATTGGTTAAAACTGTTTTTAATTCAGCTAGATTAGCAAATTCGCGGTAGATTGGCTGTGTGGAACAGGCAATGTGTTGGGCGATATTGCGAGCATGAAATTTTTTGAAACCTTCATTAATGATCAGTTGATAAGCGCCATCAATAATCTGGCTTCGGAGCACACGTTGTGTTCGTACCATAATTAATCTTCCTTTATTCTTAATTGATTATATAATAACTAATAAAAGTCATTACATTTTCTTCGCTAATCTTTATTGTGCAAATAAATGAGTTGTTTGTCAATTATTTTTTAAATATATCTAAAAATAATCTTTTTTATGAAGAATTATCAGTTTTTGGATTAGAAGTAGTTTTTGCAAGTTATAATAAAAAAACACCTATCTGATATTTAGATAGGTGTTTGTCTTAATTAATTATCTGGCGTCATGATCATTGGTAGGATCATTGGATGACGCTCTGTTTGATCAAATAGGAATGGTTGCAAAGCAGCGACCATAGCATTTTTTAATTTTGTCTCCGTACAGCCGGCTTCATTTAGCGCTTCACGTAAGGCATGGAACAAAATCCGTTGTCCTTCATTAATCATATCACCAGATTCACGCATATAGACGAAACCGCGTGACAAGATGTCGGGACCTGCAAGGATTTCTTTTTTTGCAATATCAACAGTTGCTACGGCAAGGACTAGGCCTTCTTCAGAAAGAATCCGACGATCGCGTAAGACGACATTACCGATGTCGCCAATGCCGCTGCCATCGACATAAACATCGCTAGCATTGAAATGACCTGCACGACGCGCGCTATCTGCTGTTAGAGCGAGCATATCCCCATTTTCCATGATGAAACAATTTTCTTCAGGAACGCCAGTATCTTGTGCGAGACCTGCATGGATTTTCAGCATGCGAAACTCACCATGAATCGGAACAAAATATTTTGGTTTCATTAAACGCAACATTAATTTTTGTTCTTGTTGACTACCGTGACCAGAAGTATGGATGTTGTTCACTTTTCCATGAATCACTTCAGCGCCAGCTTCAGAAAGCAAGTTGATCAAATGATTGACGCTAGTAGTATTTCCAGGAATCGGTGAGCTTGAAAAAATTACCGTGTCATCTGGTTGAATCTGAATTTGTCGATGAGTCCCATTAGCGATCCGTGATAAAGCTGCCATCGGTTCGCCTTGAGAACCAGTACATAAAATCATCAATTCATTTGCTGGCAGATGATTGATCTCGTGAGCAGCAACAAATGTCCCATCAGGAACGGTGATATAGCCTAATTTTTGACCGTTAACGATTGCATTTTCCATACTGCGACCAAATACTGCGATTTTTCGTCCAGTTGCAACTGCGGCAGATGCAGCTTGTTGCAAACGTGAGATATTGGAAGCGAATGTAGCAAAGATGATTCGGCCTTTGATTTTTTCCATAATCCGTAAGATTGATTGGCCGATTGTTTGCTCAGATTTGGTGAATGTAGGTACTTCCGCATTTGTACTGTCAGAAAGTAAACACAGTACGCCTTCTTCACCAAGTTTTGCCATACGATGCAAGTTTGCAGGTTGGCCGACAGGCGTGAAGTCGAATTTGAAATCCCCTGTTTCCACGACATTACCAGAAGGTGTTTTGACAACGACACCTAAAGGATCGGGAATACTATGGGTAGTACGGAAAAAGCTTACGGACGTTTTGCGGAAACGAATCACAGTGTCTTCGTCAATCTCGTGTAATTCGGCATCACGCAATAGACCGTGCTCATCCAATTTATTTTTGATCAGTGCTAAAGCTAACGCGCCAGCGTAGATCGGGATATTAGCTTGTTTCAATAGATAAGGCACACCACCGATATGATCTTCATGTCCGTGTGTGATTACCACTGCTTTGACTTTATTGATGTTTTGGATAACGTAACTAAAATCGGGAATGACATAATCAATTCCTAGTAGATCATCTTCGGGAAATTTGATTCCGGCATCGATAATGATAATCTCATCTTGAAATTGAACCCCATACATATTTTTTCCGATTTCGCCCAATCCACCAATGGCAAAAACCCCAGTTTCATTGTTTTTCAGCGAGAGTTTCATATTAGAACTCCGTTAACTTGAAGTCGGCATTTTCTTTTTCATATTCTAAGTGATTGCCTTCTAAAAGTTGGATATATTCCACGTTATATGGGGTATTATCGCGTAATAAGTTGTGAACCATTTCTTCACCATCTGCTTCTACATAAAGTGATTGTGTTTGTTCGCGTTTTGGGTTACGTTCCTTGGTTTCTTGATAATAAACTTTGTAAATCATTGATCTATCTCCTTTATTTGCATAATAGCAATTTTTTCCACGACAAAATGAGGGGCGACTGCCACCTATTTTTTTATGCTCAACGTCTTAGTTTTAGTAAAGCGCCGAGAAGAAGCCTCGTCTTTGCTTCTTGCTTGAAAAAACAATTTCACCGTTCATTGGGTTGTTCTTACAACAATTACTTGTAGTTTATCACAGAATATATAAGAAGTATAGAAACTAGGAAGTGAAATGAGGATTCCTTAAAACTTTTCAGAAAGTCTAAAAACTAAAATAAAAAACTCATTACTAAGAAGGCAGAAAGAATCTATTTATGCTATATTGGAAACATTACGGTATAGAAAGAGGCGAGAGAAATGAAGTTGATGTTGCGGTATACTTTACGCTATAAAAAGTTATTATTGTTTGATTTTATCAGTGTTTTTGGGTTCATCTTGATTGAATTAGGCTTACCGACGATTTTGGCTAGAATGATTGATCGAGGAATTGGAGAGAACGATTTTAATTATATACAAAAAATGGGCATCTTAATGATTGTGATTACAGTCATAGGCATTATCATGAACATCTCGTTGCGCTACTTCAGTTCTCAGATTACCTCTAGAATGGTCGCAGCAATTCGAGATGATCTTTTTGAAAAAGTTCAGACATTTTCACATTCGGAATATGAGCAAGTCGGAGTATCCTCACTGATCACTAGAACAACAAACGATGCGTATCAAATCATGTTGTTTATGCAAAATATTTTAACAACGGGATTTATGACCCCCATGATGTTTGGGATGAGTTTATATTTAATCATGCGTACGAGTCCAGGGTTAGGGTTTTATGTATTGTTGGCACTGCCGATATTATTGTTAGCGGTCATTTTGATTGCAAAGTATTCAGAACCATTGTCTACAAAACAGCAAAAAAATCTGGACAATATCAATGGAATCTTAAGAGAAAATTTGTCGGGATTGCGAGTTATCCGTGCTTTTGTTAATGAAAAATTTGAAGAGATGCGTTTTCGTTTAGTGAATGACGCCTACACTAATAGTTCTAAGAGTTTGTTCCATTTGATGGCTGTAGCACAGCCGGGCTTTTTCTTTCTATTTAATATAGTGATGGTCTTGATCATTTGGAATGGGACCGTTCAAATCAGTCATGGAACTTTAGCGGTGGGAACATTGATTGCATTTATTGAATACATTTTCCATGCGTTGTTTTCATTCATGCTGTTTGCCACTGTTTTTATGATGTATCCTCGAGCAAATGTTTCAGCGCAACGGATCCAAGAAGTTTTTGACCTGGATCCTTTGATCAAAGACAATCCTGATAAAACGGCAGATCTAACGATGAAAAGTTCACTAGAATTTCGTGACGTGACGTTTGCTTACCCAGGACATGCGGAAAGTCCTGTCATTCGGAATGTTAGTTTTACAGCAAATCCGGGAGAGACAGTTGCTTTTATCGGCAGTACTGGTTCGGGAAAGTCCACATTGATCCAATTGATTCCGCGTTTTTATGATGTGACAGAAGGCCAAGTTTTAGTGAATGGGCGGGATGTTCGAGACTATCGCTTAAAAGATTTGCGACAAAAAATCGGCTATATTCCGCAGAAAGCTCAATTATTCACTGGGACAATCGCTGAAAACTTACGTTACGGAAAAAAAGATGCAACGCAAGAAGAGATGGAACGAGCAGCTGAAATTGCTCAAGCGGCAGAATTTATTGCGCAAAAACCAGAGAGATATCAAGAAAAATTAGCAGAAGGCGGCAGTAATTTCTCTGGCGGACAAAAACAACGATTGGCGATCGCCCGAGCAGTGATTCGTCAACCAGAGATCTATATTTTTGACGACAGTTTTTCTGCATTGGATTATCAAACAGATGCTAAACTGCGGGCACGGCTAAAAAAAGAGACGACTGAATCGGCTGTTTTGATAGTCGCTCAGCGCGTTGGAACAATCATGCATGCTGATAAGATTGTCGTGTTAAATGAAGGAGATGTCGTAGGGATTGGGACTCATCGTGAACTATTAGAAAATTGTCCGATTTATTACGATATCGCCGCATCACAATTATCGAAGGAGGAATTAGCATGAGAAAATATACTTCTTCTTTGAAACGCTTGATGCATTATATTGATCCTTACAAAAAGACTTTTATTTTGGTTTTGATCCTCGCAATCGGAACCTTGATTCTCGGGACATTGTTGCCCTATTTAACAGGGTTGCCGACTACAGAGGTCAGCAAAAATATTGCTCAAGGAGAAGCGGTCAATTTTGATTATGTCTTTCAATGGCTGCTCGTGATTGTACTTGTTGGAATCGTTTATTGTGTCACACAGTTAGGAACAGGTTGGTTGATGGCAACGGTCGTTCAATCAGCGATGCGAGATCTACGGGAAGACATCGAAGCAAAAATAAATCGGTTGCCAGTATCTTATTTTGATCGTAACCAACAAGGTGATATTTTATCACGAGTCACAAATGATGTGGATGCGGTCAGCAACGCGATGCAGCAGGCAATCATTAAATCTATCAATGCAGTTTTAGGAATCTTATTAGCCGTTGCGATGATGTTTTATATCAATCCAATGATGGCGATTTTGTCTGTGATCATGATTCCTTTGTCACTTGTCATCTCACGAAAAATCGTTCAAGTCTCTCAAAAAGATTTTCAAGGAATGCAAAATTCCCTTGGCGAGTTAAACGGCTTTGTTCAAGAAAACATGACAGGATTTAGTGTTTTGAAATTATATGGACGTGAACAAGAAACATTGGCGGGATTTAGCGAGGTCAATCATAAATTGCGTCATTTTGGTTTTCGGGCTGCGTTTGTTTCTAGTTTGATGCAGCCGCTTGTTCAAATGACTGCTTATGCAACCTATATCGCGATGGCAATCCTTGGAAGTTGGAACGTAATCCATGGAGTGATCTTAGTTGGTCAGTTGCAAGCCTTCATTCAATATATTTGGCAAGTTAGTCAGCCGATGGGAGAAATTACACAGCTCTCTTCAATGATCCAAAGTGCCTCGGCTTCTGCTAAACGAGTGTTTGAAATTTTAGATGAACCCGAAGAAGAATTAAACGAGCAAGACATCCCATTGCCAGAACCTGTCCAAGGAAATGTTGTCTTTGATCATGTCAAATTCAGCTATGATCCAAAGAAACCATTGATTGAAGATTTGAGCTTTGAAGTCAAAGCGGGCGAGACAGTAGCAATCGTCGGTCCGACTGGGGCAGGAAAGACAACCTTAATCAATTTGCTGATGCGTTTTTATGACATTAATGGCGGAAAAATCTTGATTGATGGCGTAAATACCCAAGAAATGAAGCGGTCGGATGTGCGGTCATTATTTGGGATGGTTTTACAAGATGCTTGGTTATATGAAGGAACGATTGGTGACAATATTCGTTTTGGACGACTAGAAGCGACTGATTATGAGGTCGTCGATGCCGCAAAGACGGCGAATGTCGATCATTTTATCCGAACGATGCCTGATGGTTATGAAATGTCGATTAATTCAGAAGGAGACAACGTGTCTCTTGGGCAAAAACAATTATTGACGATTGCGCGTGCGGTAATTTCTGATCCAAAGATCTTAATTTTAGATGAAGCAACTAGTTCAGTTGATACCCGTTTAGAAGGTTTGATTCAAAAAGCAATGGATCGTGTGATGAGAGGGCGTACTAGTTTTGTGATTGCCCATCGTCTATCGACTATTCGAGATGCCGATCACATCTTAGTGATGAAAGATGGGCAAATCATTGAGCATGGTACACATAATGAATTGCTAGCACAAGGCGGTTTTTATGAACAGCTTTACAATAGTCAATTTATGGAGGAGTCCGAATAATTAAAGGCTGTGACAGTTGTCACAGCTTTTTTGTGTAATCAAACGACTAGAAGGAAATTTTTGACGCTTTTTTATTAAGGAAGTTGTATTTAATAAATGCTATACTAGTTTTGAAAAATGGTAGAACAAATGATGTGACAGCTTAATAAAGGAGAGATCGTAGTGGATTTTATTGCAGATAGTGCAGATGTGTATGGCGATGTAACGATTGGTGCGGGTTCAACAATTTGGTTTCAAAGCGTATTACGTGGTGACAGTAATCGTATCTCGATTGGAGAAAAAAGCAATATCCAAGACGGTACGATCGTTCATGTGGATGAAGGAGCGCCTACTTTGATAGAAGATGGTGTAACGATTGGGCATGGCTGTATTATTCATGGCTGTACGATTCATTCAGGTGCATTGATTGGGATGGGCTCAACGATTTTAAATAATGCGGTAATTGGTGAGAATAGCTTGATTGGTGCAGGGTCATTAGTGACAGAAAGAACTATCATCCCGCCCAATTCGTTAGCCTTTGGTTCACCAGCACGTGTGATTAGGCAATTGACACCAGCAGAGATCAAAAAAAATCATGAAAATGCGCAACATTATTTTGAACTTGGAAAAGCGTATGTAAATCAAGAAATTCAAGCGGTTAAAGGATCTGCTTATGAAAGAGACTAGTTTTTTACTGCTTCAAGCGCAATTGCGTGAGTTGTTTCCTAATGAAGGCTTGCACCAGTTGGCAATTTATGAAGATCAAGCAGGAAATATTCTGATTTTTTCAACACGCGGTCTACATGTATTAGAAGAAGATGATTTAACAAAAAAACCACGAAATATTTATTTTACTCCAGATTGTTTGAAACCCTTTGCACTTAGGCAACGGGACGGTATTTTTGAACTAATTGTGGAAACGCTTAAAAATCGTGTATTTGTTTTAGCGTTTCCTGATCAAACAGATGCACATCAAGCACTTCAGACACTGGTTGATCTGTTGATGGAGAGGACGATTTAGTGTGCTTTTTTTCAGATTCCAGCTATAATCTTACTAAAAGGAAGTGATGAAAATGGACGGAGGTAAATTTGACCAAGAACCAGTAACTGAAGAACAATTATTGGCGCAAGGTTATCGCAAATATCAGGGTGAAGGCATTGATATTTATTACAATAAAGATATTTGCGCGCACATTGGAAATTGTGTACGAGGAAACTCAGAAATTTTTGAGGTGGGTCGCAGACCGTGGATCATTCCTGACAATGGCAGTGTTGCGATTGCTAGTTATATCGTGGATACGTGTCCTAGTGGCGCCTTGAAATACGTGATCAAAAAATAAATCATTGATGTGAGGAGAAGGACTATGGAAATCAAAGAGGAAAAGGAACGCTTGGTATTATTAAATGATGCGGATGAAGAAGCTGGTGAAATGACTTGGTCAAACGCTGGACCAGATATTATGATTATTGATCATACATTTGTTGATCCGACTTACCGCGGTCAAGGACTAGCTGAAAAACTGGTTGCTGCAGGTGTAGACAAGGCACGTAAGGAAGGAAAAAAAATTATTCCACTATGTCCATTTGCTAAAAAAGAATTTGAAGAAAAGACAGAATACGAAGATGTCCTAAGAAAATAATTGAGAGCTTCGCTAGTCAAATCACTAGATTTATGCTAAAGTTGAGCATGAGGTAGTTTGGAAATAAGGAGGGTCATCTTTTGTATAATTTTATTTTGGGTGTTATCTTAGTTTTATCAGTGATCATCGTTATCACGATCATGATGCAACCTAGCAAACAAAATAGTGCGGCAAGTGCATTCACTGGCGGTGCAGATCAGTTGTT
This sequence comes from Enterococcus dongliensis, assembly GCF_005405225.1. GTDB lineage: Bacteria > Bacillota > Bacilli > Lactobacillales > Enterococcaceae > Enterococcus_A > Enterococcus_A dongliensis. The sequence goes on along the minus strand of NZ_BJDQ01000009.1, from coordinate 51,140 downwards.
TGGAAAACAAAAAGCACGTGGATTTGAGGCTGTGATGCAACGATCTACCGCAATCTTAGGTGCGATTTGGCTGATTTTACTCTTCGTATTAATGTTTTTATCAAGCAAATAAAACGGCCTCTCAAGTGAGAGGTCTTTTTTATTTTGTATTTGTAGTAAATCAAGTACACTTTAAGATAGAAGACTTGGAAGTTACGAATCTTTAGTGAAAAGCTACGTTCAGCAAAATGGCAAACGAGGAGTGAAGAAAAATGCTTCAAGCACCTGATTCATTGTTTTTCCCGCACGGAAAACAAGCAGTTCTACTTTTACATGCCTATTCAGGGAGTCCAAATGATGTCCGAATGTTGGCACGTTTTTTAGAAAAATTAAACTACACGGTCTATGTTCCTTTATATACGGGGCATAAAACTGCGGATCCGTTGGATATCCTAAAAGAGACAGCTGAAAAATGGTGGCAAGATAGTCAGCATGCAGTAGCATTTTTGCATTCGAAAGGATATCACGACATCGCTGTTTTTGGTCTTTCGATGGGCGGAATCTTTGCTACTCGATTGTTAAGTACAATGCCTGATGAATTTGTTGGGGGTGGCTTTTTCTGTTCGCCGATTGCACCAGTCAAAACCAATGTAACAGAAAATTTCCTATTATATGCTCGGCAAGTTTTAGAACGGACGAATGGGGAATCAATAGAAGAAAAGATCAACAGTTATCGTCCGCTAGTCGAACAACAATTGGCAACGATCGAAGAGCAGGCCCGCTATGCCTTTGAAAACTTGGCAGCAATCAATCATCCTTTTTTTTTGGCACAGTCGGGAAAAGATGAAATGATTGAGGCAAAAGGTGTCTTTCAAACGGCTGAGCGTTTACGACAGACGGCGTTTACCTTAAACTGGTATCCGGAAAGTGGACATGTAATTACTGTTGGACCTGAAAGAAGACAATTTGAACAAGATGTAGCTGATTTTTTAGCTAGTCTTGGCTGGAGAGAAAATAATGGAGAAAAAAACAATTAAAGCAGAGATACTGGCTGGATTGAAGGCAGCCAATAAAAAGAGTCTTTCAATGGAAGAGTTAGCTGAAGCGTTGTCTATGCGTAAAAGCAACGACTTTAAATTACTTGTTCAAACAGTTGCGCAAATGGAACGGGAAAAGACACTAGAATTTAATAAAAAAGGGCGCATCAAATTACCATTCCAACCAATTGAAATTGAAGGGATTTTTCGTCGGAATGAACGAGGATTTGGTTTTGTGACGATTGATCCAGAAGAGCCGGATGTTTTTATACCAAAAGAGGCAACGAATTTTGCGATGGACGGCGATACTGTCATGATTGATATTCAAAAAACGGCGGATCTCTTTTCTGAACGTGGCGCAGAAGGACGTGTCGTTGCTATCAAAGAACGGAAGATTCAACAGCTTGTCGGTGAGTTTACAGCGTTTGATGTTGGGGAAATTGCTGAATCTGATCTATTTGGTTATGTGACACCAAAAGATAAAAAAAGTGCGCAGTTTAAAGTTTTTATTGCAGCTGAAGGAATCCAACCAGTCGATGGCAGTATCGTAATCGTTGAGATTACTCATTATCCGGAAAAAGGGTATGCAACGAGTTTGGAAGGCATGGTGACTAAAGTAGTCGGTCATAAAAATGATCCTGGGATGGATATTTTATCCATTGTCATTGCACAAGGCATCCCGACTGCTTTTCCTGAAGAAGTACAAACAGCTTCTGAACAAGTCCCTGACCATATTTCAGAGTCTGACTTAGTTGGTCGACGTGATTTGCGTGATCAGCAGATTGTGACGATTGACGGCGCCGATGCAAAAGACTTAGACGATGCAGTTACGGTACGCAGATTAGAAAATGGGAATTATTTTTTAGGTGTCCATATCGCTGACGTATCTTACTATGTGACTGAAAATAGTTTGCTTGATAAAGAAGCATTTGAACGGGGCACAAGTGTCTATTTGACCGATCGAGTGATTCCGATGATTCCGCAACGTTTATCAAATGGTATCTGCTCTTTGAATCCGAAAGTCCCACGTTTAACGATGAGTTGTGAGATGGAAATTGATCCAACTGGAACGATCTTGAAGCATGAAATTTTTCAAAGTGTCATCCAAACAAGTGAACGAATGACGTATGCTGCTGTGAATGCACTTTTAAAAGAAGATCGTGAAATGATCCAACGGTATGAACCTTTGGTGCCGATGTTTCATTTAATGAAAGAACTTCATCAAATCTTAGAAGAACGCCGGAATCATCGTGGCGCAATTAATTTTGAGGATCGTGAAGCAAAAATCTTAGTCGATCCTGAAGGCCATCCAATCGATATCGAGTTAAGAGAACGAGGTGTCGGCGAACGTCTAATCGAATCGTTTATGTTAGCGGCGAATGAAACAGTCGCCAAACACTTTAATCAATTGAAACTACCGTTTATTTATCGGATTCATGAACAGCCAAAAGAAGAAAAGATGCAACGTTTCTTTGATTTTGCAGCGGCGTTGGGAATCTTAGTCAAAGGGACTAAAAACACGATTACACCAAAAGACTTGCAGCAAGTCATCGATGAGGTGGAGGATAAACCAGAAGCAGCGGTAATCAATACGATGTTGTTACGCAGTATGCAGCAAGCACGGTATTCAGAAGATAACTATGGTCATTACGGCTTGGCGGCAGAGTACTATACGCACTTCACTTCACCTATTCGACGTTATCCGGATTTGATTGTTCATCGTTTGATCCGCTCATACAGTCAGGATCAAAGTGATGCGACCAAAGATAAGTGGGCAGAGTCTTTACCTGAAATTGCAGATCATAGCTCAAAAATGGAGCGTCGAGCGGTTGAAGCTGAACGTGAAGTTGATAGCATGAAGAAAGCAGAATTCATGGCCGAAAAAATCGGCGAAGAATTTGACGGAATCATTAGTTCAGTGACGAAGTTTGGAATCTTTATTGAATTGCCAAATACCGTTGAGGGACTGATCCATCTAAACGAGTTGAAACAAGACTATTTCCATTTTATTGAAAATCAATTGGCCTTGGTCGGCGAACGCACACGTCAAACGTTTAAGATTGGACAAAAAGTCCGAGTAAAAGTAACTAAATCGGATCCTGAGACGCGTGAAATTGATTTTGAACTCTTAGAAGCAGAAGAAGTACCTGCGTTAGAAATACCGGGAAATAATCGTCGGACACAACGTCGCAGACCAATGAATGGTTCTAAAAATAAACAGAATTCTGAAAAGAAAACTGGAAAGAATTTTGAACGCGCTAAAAACGAGAGTGGCAAGAAAAAGAAAAAAGGGAAGAAGGCTTTTTACAAGTCTGTTCCTAAAAAGAAAAAACCAGGTAGAAAGAAGGGATAATATGCCAAAAGGCGAAGGAAAGTTAGTGGCGCAAAATAAAAAAGCGCGTCATGATTATACTATTACTGATACGATTGAAGCAGGGATCGTCTTGCAAGGCACTGAGATCAAATCCATTCGAAACAGCCGAATCAACTTAAAAGACGGGTTTGCACGAATTCGAAATGGTGAGATATTTTTATACAATGTCCATATCAGTCCTTATGAACAAGGAAATATCTTTAATCACGATCCCGTGCGCACACGTAAGTTACTGATGCATAAAAAACAAATCGCTCGTTTAGCTGGTGAAGTCAAAAATGCCGGGATTACGCTTGTTCCATTAAAGGTCTATTTAAAAGATGGGTATGCGAAAGTCTTGATCGGTGTTGCCAAAGGGAAACATCAATATGACAAGCGGGAAAGTTTAAAACGTAAAGATGTGGATCGTCAGATTAGTCGGACACTAAAAAATTACGCTCGGTAACAAAATATTCTTTTTCGCATATTTAGTGAGAATTTCTTTACACCATTATAAATTTTGATACGATTAGTTACAATCCGTACTCTTTATTTTAATGGTCAAATCGACTATTAAAGCCGTTTCAACCAGAATAAAATAACGATTGAAAAAAGTAATCTGAGTTATACGAAAAAATTTTAGGAAAATTCTTTGAAATTTTCTTTTTCTGGTGGTAACATACGATAGTATTTTGAGGAGCAGCGCTAAGCAGGCACGAGCTGACGCGAGTCGCTGGGAAGAGAGGTGAACTAGATTGGATGAAAAATCTTGGGTTTTCCATATTGGTCCCGTATGGTTTGATGGTACGGTTACGACAATGATTCTTGTGACATGTTTGATCGTCTTTTTTCTTGTCTATGCGTTTACGCGCAACTTATCATTGAAACCCAAAGGAAAGCAAAACGCAATTGAGTGGGTCATTGATTTTACTACGAACATTGTTGGTGACAACATGCCTCGTAAAGAAGTCAGAAATTTTAGTTTGTTCTCATTTACGTTGTTCTTATTTATTTTTGTAGCAAACCAAATTGGACTGGTCACAAAAATTGTTACTGGTAATGAAGTGACTTATTGGAAAAGTCCGACAGCTGATCCATTTGTAACGATGGGATTAGCACTACTCGTATTGGTCTTAGCGAATTATCTAGGATCAGAAAAAATGGGCTTAGGCGGTTACATCAAAAATTCTTTTTTCACACCTTCAGGATTATTTCCTATTAAGTTGATGGAAGAATTTACGAATGTTATTACATTGGGCCTACGTCTTTACGGGAACATTTTTGCTGGGGAAGTATTGCTTTCGCTTATTGCCAGCATGGTTACAAGCACAGGATGGTGGACTTTGCCATTCGCGATCCCGCTTGAGATGATTTGGATCGCATTCTCATTATTTATCGGTAGTATCCAAGCATTTGTTTTCACTACTCTATCTATGGTTTATATCAGTCATAAAATCGAGGTAGAATAAAAAAAATTAACATACTTTTAGGAGGAAATTTATTATGAACTTTATCGGTGCAGGAATCGCAATCATGGGAGCCGCAATTGGGGCTGGTTATGGTAACGGACAAGTAATTTCAAAAGCAATTGAATCAATGGCGCGTCAACCAGAAATGTCAGGACAAATTCGTTCAACAATGTTTATCGGTGTTGGTTTGATCGAAGCTGTGCCAATTCTAGGTGTTGTATTAGGTATGTTGATGGTTTTCCAAGGTTAATAATTGACGCTTTTTTGTTGAGACTCAAAAGGAGTCTACGGGCCGCCTAATGGTCCTCAAATGAGGAAGACGAACAGAAAGGAAGACCGAGTATGCTGAATCTAGTTATTGCTGAGGCTGTCAACACAACGCTCGGTAATTTAATTGCCGTTACAGGAGCTTTTGTGATCCTAATGGCATTATTGAAAAAATTCGCGTGGGGTGCCGTTCAAGACATCTTAAGTAAACGTGAAGAAAAGATCGCCAATGATCTAGATTCTGCCGAACAATCACGAATCAAAGCAGCTGAATTAGAAAAAGAACGTGAAACTCAGCTAGCTAGTTCTCGTAGTGACGCGGCAGAAATCATCAAAAATGCGAAGGAAAGTGGCGAGTTAAGTCGTCAAAACATCATCAAAGATACAAAAGAAGAAGTTTCTCGTCTAAAAGATCGTGCAGAAACTGAGATCAAAGACGAACGCGAAAATGCATTAATTTCTGTTAAAGATGATGTAGCAACGCTTTCCCTACAAATCGCAGAGAAAATCTTGAGTAAAGAGCTCTCACAAGGTGCTCATCAAGAATTGATTAACGACTACATGGATAAGCTAGGAAACACAGAACATGAAGCTTGATAAATATACTGTTGGTAAACGTTATGGAAGAGCTTTGTTTGAATTGGCGATCGAAAATAAAGCCGCCGATGCCGTTTATCAAGAGTTGTTGACAATCCGAGAAATCTGTAAAGAGATTCCTGATTTAGGAAATATTTTGACCGATGTTCGTTTAGAAGGTTCTGAAAAAAAAGCGATTATGGATGCTCTTATCGGTGGTTTCGATGGAATCGTCAAAAATTTTCTATTAGTTGTTTTCGAATACAATCGTAGCGATGATCTTCCTTTTATGATTGAAGAATTTGAACGTCGTTATGATGCATTAAATAAAATTGCACACGGGACAGTTACAACAGCCGTGCCGCTCTCTGAAGAAAAGAAACACGAACTTGAAGCAAAAGTCGCTGATGTTTTTGGCTACCAGAAGGCCACATTAACCCCGTTAGTTGACGAATCAATTCTCGGCGGTGTCATTGTTGAAACCGATCATCAAGTGATCGACGGCAGCCTCGCCAGCCAATTAAATGGTCTACGAGCAGCACTTAGTAAAAAGTAGAGAAGAAGAGGTGAAATGAATGGCCATCAAAGCAGAAGAAATCAGTGCTTTAATCAAAGAACAGATTCAAAATTTTGATAATAAACTGTCGGTTGAAGAAATCGGGACAGTCACATACGTTGGGGATGGAATCGCCCGTGCCCACGGTTTGGAAAATGCAATGAGTGGAGAACTTTTAGAGTTTTCTAACGGCTCTTATGGAATGGCACAAAACTTAGAAAGCAATGATGTCGGTATTATTGTACTAGGTGAATTTGAGTCCATTCGTGAAGGAGACAAAGTAAAACGTACCGGTAAAATCATGGAAGTCCCAGTCGGTGACAACATGATCGGTCGTGTGGTTAATCCATTAGGTCAACCAATTGATGGATTAGGTCCAATTGAAACAAGTAAAACTCGTCCGGTGGAAGCTATGGCTCCAGGTGTTATGCAACGTAAATCAGTTTCAGAACCAATGCAAACGGGTCTGAAAGCTATCGATGCTTTAGTACCAATCGGCCGTGGTCAACGTGAATTAGTTATCGGTGACCGTAAAACAGGGAAAACTTCGATCGCAATCGATACGATCATCAACCAAAAAGGCCAAGATATGATTTGTATCTATGTTGCAATCGGACAAAAAGAATCAACTGTCCGTTCACAAGTTGAGACACTTCGTAAATTTGGTGCAATGGACTACACAATCGTCGTAACAGCTGGTGCTTCTCAACCTGCACCGCTACTATTTATCGCACCTTACGCCGGAACAGCGATGGGTGAAGAATTCATGTATAACGGCAAACATGTATTGGTTGTGTTTGATGATCTATCAAAACAAGCGGTTGCTTATCGTGAACTTTCTTTACTTTTACGTCGTCCGCCAGGTCGTGAAGCTTATCCAGGAGATGTCTTTTACTTGCATTCACGTCTATTAGAACGTGCGGCAAAACTTTCAGACGAATTAGGCGGCGGTTCATTGACTGCTTTGCCATTTGTTGAAACACAAGCTGGAGATATCTCTGCTTACATTCCTACAAACGTAATTTCGATCACTGATGGACAGATCTTTTTAGAAAGTGATCTGTTTTATGCTGGGATTCGTCCAGCTGTTGATGCAGGTCTATCTGTATCACGTGTTGGTGGTTCAGCACAGATCAAAGCGATGAAAAAAGTTGCAGGAACACTTCGTTTGGACCTTGCCAGCTATCGTGAATTAGAAGCCTTCACACAATTTGGATCTGATTTAGATGCGGCAACTCAAGCAAAATTAAATCGTGGTCGTCGAACAGTTGAAGTCTTGAAACAAAAATTACATGATCCGCTTCCTGTTGAAAAACAAGTTGTGATCCTTTATGCTTTGACCCATGGCGTACTTGATAGTATTCCAGTCAACAGTATTTTAGATTTTGAAGCACGTCTATTTGAATATCTAGAAACCAATCACTCAGATTTATTTGCAACGATTCGTGATACAAAAGATTTACCAGATACAGATAAATTAGATGAGGCGATTCAAGAGTTCAAAGACATTTTTGACGCTTCCGTAGCTAACCAAGAAAAAGCATAATCGAGGTGAAAAAAAATCATGGCATCCTTAAATGAAATCAAAACACGGATTGCATCGACCAAAAAAACTAGCCAAATCACCAACGCTATGCAAATGGTATCAGCATCTAAATTAACAAAGACAGAGGCTTATTCAGCTAAATTCCAACTTTATGCTTCAAGAGTACGTGAGATTTTGACGCACTTAACAGCAAGTGAATTGACTGAGTTAGCTAATTCAGGTCGTGAGTTAGGCGGCATCAATTATCACAGCATGTTGTTACATCGTCCAGTCAAAAAAACTGGTTATATCGTGATTACTTCTGATGGTGGATTAGTCGGCGGCTATAATAGCTCGATCTTGAAACAAACGATGACGATGCTTGAAGATGATCATGATTCTGCTGATGAATATGTTTTGTTAGCCATTGGTGGAACCGGAGCGGACTTTTTCAAAGCTCGCGGCGTTAAATTAGCTTATGAGTTACGCAATTTATCGGATCAACCAAGCTTTGATGAAGTACGAAAAATCGTTTCGATGACAACTAGTATGTATGAAAATCAAGTCTTCGATGAATTATATGTATGTTATAACCATCACGTGAATTCACTATCTAGTCAGTTCCGAGTAGAAAAAATGCTCCCAATCTCTGACTTAGATCCAAGCGAAGCACAAACATATCGCGAAGAATATCTATTTGAGCCTTCAAAAGAAGCCATTCTTGATCAGCTGCTTCCACAATATGCGGAAAGCTTGATCTATGGAGCCATCGTTGATGCTAAAACGGCAGAACACGCAGCTGGGATGACAGCGATGAAGACAGCAACAGATAATGCAAGTGCGATTATTGATGATTTAACGATTTCATACAACCGGGCTCGTCAAGCTGCGATTACCCAAGAGATTACTGAAATTGTCGGCGGGGCTTCCGCATTAGAATAATTTCGAGATTGGAGGAAGAAACATGAGTTCAGGCAAGATTGTTCAAGTTATTGGTCCCGTTGTCGACGTGGAATTTTCTTTAGATCAATCCTTACCAGACATCAACAATGCGTTGATTGTTTATAAAAAAGATAAAACAAAAGTCGTTCTTGAAGCTGCTTTGGAACTTGGTGATGGTGTTATCCGCACAATCGCTATGGAATCAACAGATGGTTTGCAACGTGGAACAGAAGTTGTCGATACAGGCAAACCAATCTCTGTTCCAGTAGGTAAAGAAACTTTAGGTCGTGTGTTTAACGTATTAGGTGAAACAATCGACAAAGAGGCACCTTTCCCAGAAGATGCAGAAAAAAGTGGCATCCATAAAAAAGCGCCTGCTTTTGAAGAACTTAGCACTAGTAATGAAATTTTGGAAACAGGAATCAAAGTCATCGACTTATTAGCTCCTTATTTAAAAGGTGGTAAAGTCGGACTATTCGGTGGTGCCGGTGTTGGTAAAACTGTTTTGATCCAAGAACTTATTCATAACATTGCGCAAGAACATGGTGGGATTTCTGTCTTTACTGGTGTTGGTGAACGAACACGTGAAGGGAACGACCTTTACTATGAAATGAAAGATTCTGGCGTTATTGAAAAAACTGCCATGGTATTTGGCCAAATGAATGAGCCGCCAGGTGCGCGTATGCGTGTTGCCTTGACTGGTTTGACATTAGCTGAACATTTTCGTGATGAAGCTGGACAAGATGTGTTGCTATTTATCGACAATATTTTCCGTTTCACTCAAGCTGGTTCAGAAGTTTCTGCCTTGTTAGGTCGTATGCCATCAGCCGTTGGTTATCAACCAACCTTGGCAACTGAAATGGGACAATTACAAGAACGAATCACTTCAACGAAAAAAGGATCAATCACTTCTATCCAAGCGATCTATGTGCCTGCCGATGACTACACTGACCCAGCGCCAGCGACAGCATTTGCCCATTTAGATGCAACAACCAACTTAGAACGTAAACTAACCGAACAAGGGATTTACCCAGCCGTTGACCCATTGGCGTCATCATCAAGCGCTCTAGCGCCTGAGATTGTCGGTGAAGAACATTATCGTGTAGCGACAGAAGTCCAACGTGTTTTACAACGTTACCGTGAATTACAAGATATCATCGCTATTTTAGGGATGGACGAATTATCTGACCAAGAAAAAGTAATCGTTTCTCGTGCTCGTCGGATTCAATTCTTCTTGTCACAAAACTTTAACGTAGCAGAACAATTTACTGGTCAACCTGGTTCATATGTACCAGTTGAAAAAACTGTCGAAGGCTTCAAAGAAATTCTTGAAGGAAAATACGATGACCTTCCTGAAGAAGCATTTCGTAGCGTAGGTACAATCGAAGACGTAGTAGAAAAAGCGAAAACTTTAGGCTACTAGAAAGAGGTGCCCGATGGAACAAGAAAAAAACAAAGTTCTAAAAGTGAACGTTGTTACTCCAGATGGTAACGTCTATGAACATAATGCAGCCATCGTCATTGCAAAAACGGTAGCTGGTGAAATCGGGATTTTACCTGACCATGCGCCAATCATTGCACCTCTTGCAATTGATGAGGTTCGTATTCGTCGAACGGATTCTGATACTCACGTAGACTGGATTGCAGTCAATGGGGGAATCATGGAAGTCCGAGACAACGTATTGACGATTATTGCCGACACAGCAGAACGTGAACGCGATATCGACGTCTCTCGTGCCGAAAGAGCAAAACAACGTGCGGAAGCACGGATTCAAGAAGCTCGAGAAAAGCAAGACATCGACCAACTTAGCCGTGCCGAAGTTGCTTTACACCGTGCCATGAATCGTATCAAAGTGTCAAAACATCGTTAATTATTAAAACAGCCTTTTCAGAATACTCTCTGGAATGCTGGATAGTTTGGGCTGTGTCATTTATTTGACACAGCTTTTTTTACAATAAAAAGAATTATTATTTACCAATTCATCGAACTGTCTGCTCCTTCGTTACTAGATCCAACATTTGTACGAAAGAAACTCTTGGAAAGTCGAAGTAGACCAAAATGATAGGTGAGAACAAATAGAAATTAAGTTTTTTAAAAGTTTCTGAACAGTTCTTTACGTGATCAATGTGTTCTTCTTTGTAGAAATCTGTGATATAATCCAAATGTTGATTTTTTTGAAAGGAAATAGATTATGCAAGTTTTTGGAATTGATGCAATCGTTAGAATCATCTCGCATTTTTCTTTTATTTATCTAGCTTTCTGGGCGCTAAGATCATTGCGGATTGAAAACTTATTCAAAGCTTTTAAAGAAGTGCAGGTTCGCATCGCGATTGTCATGTTAGCAATCGTCATAGGCTTTACTTGCAGCACATTTTTCCTAGAAATCATTCTTTTGAGTAAAAATATATTTTTGACGTTTAACTAAGGTACATATACGAGAAATCGATTAGCTTTTTTGGAGGGAATACAATGGAAGAAATCATCGTTCGTGGTGGCAAACAATTAAAAGGAACGGTACATATCGAAGGAGCAAAAAATGCTGTATTGCCAATTTTAGCTGCAACTTTATTGGCGGAGGAAGGAACTTCTACTTTAAGCAATGTTCCAATCTTATCTGATGTCTTTACCATGAATCAAGTGATTCGTTATTTGAACACAGATGTTGAGTTTAATGAAGAGACCAAAGAAATTACTGTGGATGCTACACGTCAATTGAACGTGGAAGCTCCTTACGAATACGTTAGCAAAATGCGCGCATCGATCGTTGTGATGGGGCCTTTATTGGCTCGCAATGGTCATGCAAAAGTGGCAATGCCTGGCGGCTGTGCGATTGGTAAACGACCAATTGATCTGCACCTAAAAGGATTTCAAGCTTTAGGAGCAAAAATCATCCAAAAAAATGGCTATATCGAAGCAATTGCTGATGAATTGATCGGTGATACAATCTACTTGGATTTTCCAAGTGTAGGTGCAACACAAAATATCATGATGGCTGCTGTTAAAGCAAAAGGAACTACTGTGATCGAAAACGTTGCTCGCGAACCTGAGATTGTTGATTTAGCAAACTTTTTAAATAAGATGGGCGCTAGCATTCATGGTGCTGGTACAGAAACGATGCGAATCGAAGGTGTAGAGCACTTGCATGCTGTTTCTCATCCAATCGTTCAAGATCGAATCGAAGCAGGAACATTTATGGTTGCAGCTGCGATGAATGAAGGAAATATCTTGATTGATGGTGCGATTCCTGAACATAATCGTCCATTGATTTCAAAATTAATCGAGATGGGTGTTACAATCTCGGAAGAAAACGACGGGTTACGTGTAATCGGTCCTAAAGTGCTAAAAGCAACGGATATCAAAACGATGCCTCATCCTGGTTTTCCAACAGATATGCAAGCACAGATGACAGCTATTCAATTAGTTGCAGAAGGTGTCAGCACAACGACCGAAACAGTTTTTGAAAATCGTTTCCAACATTTGGAAGAAATGCGCAGAATGAACGCACAAGTTAAAATTGATAATAATGTTGCCTTGATCAAAGGTGCATCAGAATTACAAGGAGCAGAAGTCTATGCAACGGATTTACGGGCTGCAGCTGCTTTAGTATTAGCTGGTTTACGTGCAAAAGGAATCACACGTGTACGCAACTTGAAGTATTTAGATCGTGGGTATTATCAATTCCACAAAAAACTTCAACAATTAGGTGCGGATGTGGAACGGGTAGATAGTGACAGTAAGAAAGCTACGGACGCGGCAATTGTCTTAGCTTAAGGAGTGGATATATGAGTTCAGGTGAACATATCTTACGCAGCTTGATTCGGATTGTAGCAATTTTACTTGCGGGTATCCTTTTATTTATCATCGGCAGTATGATCGGTTATGGTGCAATGGGTGGCGGAAATCCTTTTAAAGTATTATTGCCCGACGTTTGGCGGCATATTTTGGAGTTTATCCATTAGTCATCACGTAAAAAAGAGATCGCCCGTTTTGGCGATCTCTTTTTTACGAAGGTTTCTTAGCATACGTCTAAATGTACTAAAAGAAATCAAAAACTAATCTTGAGGTGAGACAATGAGCATTTTAGGTAAAGGATTGATTTTATTCGTGCGAGGATACCAACGCTTCATCTCGCCGTTAACGCCGCCATCTTGTCGGTATTATCCCTCGTGCTCTAGTTATATGATCAAAGCGATTCAAGTTCACGGGGCCTTTAAGGGGTTCTTGATGGGGACGTTTCGAATTTTGCGTTGCCATCCTTTCGCAAAAGCTGGATTGGATTATGTGCCAGTAACATTTTCATTGCGAAAAAATTTGATTGATCGTGAAGAACCCAACTACCCACAACTGAAAAAAAGCCAAACATCGAGTTAAAAAAATTTTAAAGATTTAACAATAGAATAAATTAGTTATTTTAACGGAAGCTCTTCAACTATTTCATGGTTGAAGAGATTTTTTTAGTTATCTAATAAAAAAATCTTGGATTGGAAGCGGTATAAATTGTTGTTAATTACAGAATTATTAAAATATTCAGAAAATTTAATTGACAGTGAGAGTTTTTTGATTTATATTCTTTAGTATCTTAACAGATTATCATCATTTTATTAGGGGGAAACGGTATGAAGAAAAGAACAGTAGCGGTTCTAGCAGCCGGTTTATTTTTATTTGGTGCATGTGGTTCACCTAAAGCAAAAGATAGTAGTGGTGGCGATGATGCCAAGACAATCAAAATCGGGGGAAATTTTGAATTGTCAGGTGCCACTGCAGCTTATGGAGAAGTAGAAAACGATGGAGCAAAATTAGCCGTCGAACAAATCAATAAAGATGGCGGAATTGACGGAAAGAAAATTGAATACATCTCAAAGGATAATAAATCAGATAATAATGAAGCAGCATCTGTTGCAGCGAATTTAACAACAAAAGATGAAGTTGTTGCAATTGTAGGCCCTGCAACATCAGGTGCAACAAAAGCAACGTTGCCAAATCTAACAAAAGCAAAAGTTCCAGCAGTAACACCTTCTGGAACAGACGATGCAATCACTGTTCAAAAAGGAAAAGTTCAAGATTATATTTTCCGAGCATGTTTCCAAGATAGTTTCCAAGGAATCGTGTTAGCAAAATATGCGGAAGAAAACTTGAAAGCTGATAAAGCTGTAATTCTTGGAGACAATTCAAGTGATTACGCAATCGGGTTAACAAAAGCCTTTAAAGATACTTACAAAGGCGATATTGTAGCAGAAGAAAACTTTACTGCAGGTGATAAAGATTTCCAAGCAGTCTTAACGAAGATTAAAGACAAAGATTTCGATGTGATCTATCTTCCTGGTTATTATACAGAAGCTGGTTTGATCATCAAGCAAGCTCGTGAAATGGGCATTAAACAACCAATTCTAGGAGCAGATGGTTTTGCTGATGAGAAATTAATCGAAACCGCAGGAGCAAGCAACGTCAACAATATCTACTACACAGGTCACTTCTCAACGAAAGCACCAGCAACGGATAAAGTAGAACCATTTGTTAAAGCTTACGAGAAGAAATACGGCAAACAGCCATCTTCATTCAATGCGTTGGCATATGATGCAGTGTATATGATCAAACAAGCAATTGAAGACGAAGGCGAAGCAACACCAGCGGCAATCCAAAAAGGTTTAGCTAACTTGAAGGATTTCGAAGGTGTGACTGGTAAAATCTCGATAGACAAAGATCACAATCCTGTAAAATCAGCGGTTGTTCTTGGTTTGACAAACGGAAAAGAATCTTCTGCTGAAACCGTAAATCCATAATTACTCGGAAAAAGCAGGCAATAGGGTGTGCCAATAACAGTTGGTGCACCCTTTTTAAAAATCAAAGAGATACGACCACTCTATTTTCTAGAAAAGTGATGTGATAAAAATGGAAGTATTTGTTCAACAAATCGTTAACGGGCTTTTCCTAGGTAGTGTCTACGCATTGATGGCGTTAGGCTATACCATGGTATATGGAATCATCAAACTGATTAACTTTGCCCACGGTGAAATTTATATGATTGGTTCGTTCATCGGCTATTTTTTGATTAATCAGTTCAATATGGGATTTTTCCCGGCATTAATCTTATCAATGGCAGGAAGTGCAATCTTAGGTGTTGTGATTGAATTTTTAGCATATCGTCCGTTGAGAAACTCGACTCGGATCGCAGCTTTGATTACAGCAATCGGTGTTTCGTATTTATTACAAAATACGATGATTTATTTTTTCAGTTCCACAACCAGACCGTTTCCACAAGTCATTGAATTACGCGTTTTCAAACTTGGTTTTTTAAGTGTTTCAAATATTCAATTACTGATTTTAGGCCTGTCATTGTTCTTGATGATTGCGCTAAATGTGATTGTTCAAAAAACTAAAATGGGAAAAGCAATGCGGGCAGTAAGTGTAGATACTGATGCGGCACAATTGATGGGAATCGATGTGAACCGTACGATTTCATTCACCTTTGCGTTGGGTTCAGCGCTAGCGGCAGCTGGTGGGATGATGATTGGATTGTATTACAATTCGATTGATCCGATGATGGGATATATTCCAGGATTGAAATCATTTATCGCAGCTGTTTTAGGCGGTATTGGAATTATTCCTGGTGCGGCAATCGGTGGTTTTGTTATCGGTTTGATCGAAACATTAACTACAGCGTTAGGTTTTTCAGACTTCAAAGATGCTGTTGTGTATATCGTACTAATTTTAATCTTATTAGTTCGTCCAGCCGGTATTTTAGGTAAACATGTAAAAGAGAAAGTGTAGGTGAGTCAAATGAAAAAGAATTTAAAATATAATTTGATTTGGCTGGCTTTGATTGTAATTGGCTATGCATTGTTATACATCGCTTATTCTGCTGGGATGGTCAACTTATTTTTAGATAATATTTTAGTACAAATCGGAATCAATGTTATTTTAGCGGTCGGATTGAATTTGATTATTGGATTTTCTGGTCAATTTTCTTTAGGACATGCGGGATTTATGGCAATCGGTGCGTATGCGGCAGCGTTGATCTCGATGAATACACCAACCTATGGTGGTTTTTTCCTAGGGATGGCTGTAGGAGTCATTTTAGCTGGAATCGTTGCTGTTGCAGTGGGTATCCCGACATTAAGATTAAGTGGTGATTACTTAGCTATTGCGACTTTAGGAGTGGCAGAAATCATTCGGATCTTATTGATTAACTTTAAAGATATCACGAATGGTCCTTCAGGTTTATTTGGAATTGAGCCGTTTGTGGATTGGCAGATGGTTTATGGATTTATGGCGATTACTACCTTGTTTATCGTCAATTATATTCGTTCTGGTGCTGGCCGTGCGACGATGTCAATTCGTGAAGATGAAATCGCGGCTGAAGCAATGGGGGTAAATACGACGAAATACAAAGTCATAGCCTTTACCTTTGGTGCGATGACAGCCAGCATCGCTGGTTCACTTTATGCAGGATATTTACAATCGATCGCACCAAAAGATTTTGCCTTCACTAAATCAGTAGACATTTTGATTCTTGTGGTATTAGGTGGTATCGGGAGTGTGACTGGAACGTTTATTGCAGCTGTATTGTTAGGAATCATCAATATGTATTTACAAGATTTTGGGACATTACGGATGATTATTTATGCTTTGGCATTGATCATTTTGATGATCTTCAAACCAGGCGGATTATTAGGAACAAAAGAATTATCAGTGAAAAAAATAATCGACAAGTTTAAAAAAGGAGATGACCAGAATGCCTCTGTTGGAAATTAAAGAATTAACTAAAAACTTTGGCGGTTTAGCGGCGGTCTCCAATGTCAACATCGCATTAGAAGAAAATCAATTAGTTGGGTTGATTGGACCAAATGGTGCGGGAAAAACAACGTTGTTCAATCTGATCACTGGAGTGTATGAACCAAGTGAAGGCGATGTGTTGTTGAATGTCGATGGAAAAAGTCACCGGCTAAATGACC
The DNA here is from genome assembly GCF_005405225.1 of Enterococcus dongliensis. Taxonomy (GTDB): domain Bacteria; phylum Bacillota; class Bacilli; order Lactobacillales; family Enterococcaceae; genus Enterococcus_A; species Enterococcus_A dongliensis. Next base: position 34,483 of record NZ_BJDQ01000009.1, on the reverse strand, counting down.
AAAAACCTTACGCAATCGCAGATCTTGGATTGAGCCGAACATTTCAAAATATCCGTCTATTTAAAGATCTAACTGTTTTAGATAATGTATTAATTGCTATGAATAGTAAAAATAAGGAAAGCTTCTTCTCCAGTATTTTACGTTTGCCGACTTTTTATGCCAATGAAGGTCGTTTGAAAGAAGAGGCAATGAAGTTGTTGACTATTTTTGATTTGCAGGATAAAGCAGAGAATTTGGCTCGCAACTTACCTTATGGGGAGCAGCGTCGATTAGAAATTGTACGAGCACTTGCGACAAAGCCTAAGATCCTTTTCTTAGACGAACCAGCTGCAGGGATGAATCCACAAGAAACAGCAGAATTGACCCTGTTGATTCGAAAAATCCAAAAAGAATTTCAAATTACGATTTTATTGATCGAACACGATATGAGTTTGGTAATGGATGTTTGTGAACGAATCTATGTCTTAGAATATGGACGTATCTTAGCTGAAGGAATCCCAGAAGAAATCAAAAATAATCCAGAAGTAATCAAAGCATATCTTGGAGGTGACTTATAATGCTGAAAATTGAAAATCTTTCGGTTCATTACGGTATGATCCAGGCAGTGAAAGATGTTAGCTTTGAAGTGAAGGAAGGCGAGATTGTCTCCTTGATTGGAGCAAATGGTGCAGGAAAAACAACGATCTTGCGGACGATTTCAGGCTTGAATCATCCTTCTAAAGGTACGATTACTTTTGAAGGAACTCAGATTCAAAAAAAGGCACCAAGAAAAATCGTTGCTCAAGGAATCTCACAAGTTCCAGAAGGCCGTCATGTCTTTTCTGGATTGACTGTTTTAGAAAATTTGGAAATGGGTGCTTATTTACGTAAAGACAGTGAGATGCAAAAAGATTACGAACATATTTATGAAAAATTTCCAATCTTAAAAGAACGGTTGAATCAAGATGCTTCGACACTCTCTGGCGGAGAACAACAGATGCTGGCTATGGGGCGGGCGTTGATGTCCAAGCCGCGTTTGTTATTGCTAGATGAACCATCGATGGGATTAGCTCCGATTTTTATCCAAGAGATTTTTAATATCATCCAAGAGATTCAAAAACAAGGAACAACCGTACTATTGATTGAACAAAATGCCAAGATGGCCTTGTCAATTGCTGATCGAGGGTATGTATTAGAGACAGGCAAAGTAGTCTTGTCAGGAACGGGTCAAGAATTACTAGAAAGTGAAGAAGTGAAGAAAGCTTATCTAGGAGGGTAAAAAATGAGTGTAAAAGATTTTATGACAGAAAACTTAGTGACGGTCACACCTGAGACCAAAATATTTGATGCAGTTGATTTAATGAAAAAATACGACATTCACCGCTTGCCAGTTGTTGCTAATGATCAATTGGTAGGTCTGATCACCGAAGGAACGATTCAGGAAGCTCTTCCTTCAAAAGCGACGAGCCTAAGTGTTTATGAAGTCAATTATTTGTTGAATAAGACAGTCGTAGCTGATGTGATGATCAAAGAGGTCAAAACAGTTGCTCCCGATGCAGAACTAGAAGATGGTATCTATTTAATGCGGCAAAACAAAATCAATGTGCTGCCTGTGTTAGCAGGAGATAAATTAGTAGGGATTATTACTAATAATGATATTTTTGATGCTTTCTTAAAATTGACTGGGTATTACGAAGGCGGGACACGGATTCAACTAAAGATCTTAGAAGACAAAAAAGGTGTGCTTGCTAGAGTAGCCAAAGTTTTAGCAGATCATGATTTTAGTATTTTGACGGTAATCGTGGATCATCAAGCAAATGCCACAATTTTAGAGATCCAATTGGCTAGCAAAGAGACAGAAAAAATCAAACAACTTCTGACTGATAATGGTTATGAAGTTTTACGTGCAGCATCTACACAACCATCGTTTTGATGATAAAGGACAACTGAGTGATCGGTTGTTCTTTTCTTTTGTTCTATGCTAAACTATTCAAGACGGAGGGAATTATATGACTAAAAAAAATAAAGATATTCAAGTTCAGATCAAGGAAGAAGAACGAGTGATTAACGGCAATAAACAAACAGTCACTCAATTAGTAATTGGTAAAAAAATTATTGGTGAAATTTTACCGGATAATAAGAATTTTCAAGCGTATAATGACGGGCACTTACTTGGAAATTTCAAGTCGTTAGATGACGGAATCGAAGCACTGATTCGCAACTGGAATTTGCACGAATAATTTTTAGAAAAGTACTTGCATTTTTTTTTGAGATTAGGTATTATAACTAAGTCAGGTTTTTAAGTAATAAAAAAACCTAGCTGGAGGAGTAGCGAAGTGGCTAAACGCGACGGACTGTAAATCCGTTCCTTAGGGTTCAGTGGTTCGAATCCACTCTCCTCCACCATTGGGGTATAGCCAAGCGGTAAGGCAAGGGACTTTGACTCCCTCATGCGTTGGTTCGAATCCAGCTACCCCAGTCGCTTAGTGAGTTGCTTTAGCAACTCACTTTTTTTGTGCTTTTAGATAACAACTATTTAGAAAAAATCAGGATGGAAAAGCTGCTTTTTTTCAAAATAAACGCGGAGTGATTCAAATAAAATCTATTTTTGACTTCGCAATGCTCCGCCTATTTTAATCGTAAAAGCCTCTTACTTGAAGCCTTTTAAAATTTACGCTACATTTAAGAAGAAGTCATTGATAATTGGAGAAAGGAGCTTGTGGAAATGAATAAAATTGATGAAGTCAAAGAATTATTGACCGATACAGTCGCAAAAATCTACACTACGATTAAAGACAATTCGTTAGAAGTGACAAAAGAAAAAGGACAAGCACCTCGTGTGCGTACAATTCGTCCAACTCGTCATACAATCAAATGGAAAGCTAAAAATCATTAAAAGAATTGGATAACTAAAAAAACTGTCCGAACTATGTACCATAGTTCGGATAGTTTTTTTATCAGCGGGGAATATCGTGATGGTTAATGATCAATCTCAATACCTAAAATAGTCAAATGACCATTTCCTACTAATTTGATTACTAATTTAGCAAGACTGTCAGCGTCCATGGTGGTGTCACTAGTAATCCACCAATGCAAGGTGCCGACAAAGATCGAGGTCATATATTCGATGATAAAGTCTAAAGGTACTTCGATGTCATTTTCCGTAATCTTTAAACGATTGAAGATATGAGAATATTTCTCGTCTAAAATCTCTGCGATTTTTTTGCGGAGGATTTCATTACCTGAAGCATCCATAATCGTCAAAAAGAATTTTCGATTGTCTTGGATTTGTTCGTAGATATTTTTTAAAACCATTTCAATTTTTCGGACCTTCAAACGATTGCCTTGAACAATCTGATCAGGATCAAGAACTGAAGCAAACGCATCGATGGCTTGTTTGAAAATAAAATCATAGAGATCTTGTTTGTCTTTGTAATGAGCATAAAACGTTGCGCGATTAATCATTGCTTCATCAGCGATTTCTTGTACGGTGATATTATCGAACCCTTTTGCTTCCACTAGATGAATGAAAGCTTCCATAATCATTTTGTTGGTTCGTTTAACTCGCAGGTCAATTTTTTTAGGCATAATAAAATCCTTTCATTTTTACAACAAACTTTGTGAGATTGTTGCTTATCACACGAATGAAATAGTTTTGAGTATTGCATAACGTTCGAAATGTTTTTAGAATATACGTGAGTAGTATAACAAACACTTTGTAAGTTAATCAACAAGTGTTGTTAAAAAGGGAAGGTAGGAATGATTATGGCATTACGAGCAGGGATTGATGTTGGCTCTACAACCGTCAAGTTGGTCATTTTGAATGAACAAAACGAAAGTCTTTTTGCGAAGTATGAACGTCACTTTTCAGATGTGAAAAATGCCACAGAACGTATATTACGGGAAGCCAAGACAATAATCGGGAACCAAGAAATGACAATGAGTATCACAGGCTCTGGTGGTATGGGTCTGGCAGATGTTTTGGAAATTCCTTTCGTTCAAGAAGTAATTGCGTGTACACGTACAGTTGAAGAAATTATTCCTGAGACAGATGTAGCTATCGAACTAGGCGGAGAAGATGCGAAAATCACCTTCTTTGAAGGATCACTAGAACAGCGGATGAATGGAAGCTGTGCTGGCGGCACAGGTGCGTTTATTGACCAGATGGCTGTTTTATTGAAAACGGATGCTAACGGCGTCAATGAATTAGCAAAAGAATATAAAACGATTTATCCGATTGCTTCACGTTGCGGTGTGTTTGCAAAAACTGACGTACAACCGCTGATCAATGAAGGAGCAGCTAAAGAAGACATTGCAGCGAGTATTTTCCAAGCAGTTGTTAATCAAACAATCGCAGGCTTAGCTTCTGGTCGGAAAATCAAAGGAAAGATTGCGTTTCTCGGCGGTCCGCTATTTTTCATGTCTGAATTACGGCAACGTTTTATTGAGACGTTGAATATTACACCAGAAAATGTGATTTTCCCAGAGAATCCTCAACTTTTTGTGGCGATGGGGGCGGCTTTTTATTCTGAAGAAGCAAAGAGCACCTCGCTAGAAGAATTATTGCAACGATTATTGACAGCAGATGAAGGACACTTATCGCCTTCAGATACATTGGATCCATTATTTGAAGATGAAGCTGATTTGGCGGAATTTCGGATGCGTCATGGTCAGGCACAAGTAAAAGAAAAAGATTTAGCTCAACATGAAGGCGTAGCATTTTTAGGAATTGATGCTGGTTCGACCACTACGAAAGTGACGCTGATTGATGACAGCGGGAATTTGATGTATTCATTTTATGGCAACAACCAAGGGCAACCACTGGAAACGACCATGAAAGTATTAAAAGATTTATATACAAAATTACCTGAGAATGTCTTCATCGGTAAAGCGGCTGTAACAGGCTATGGTGAACAGTTGATTAAAAATGCTTTGAAAGTTGACATTGGCGAAGTGGAAACGATGGCCCACTATAAAGCAGCAAATTATTTTCAACCAGGTGTTGACTTTATTTTAGATATTGGCGGACAAGACATGAAAGCTATGACAATCAAAGATGGCGCCTTGTCTTCAATCCAGTTGAATGAAGCCTGTTCTTCAGGTTGTGGATCATTTATTGAAACATTCGCAAAATCGTTGAATTATAATGTAGAAGATTTTGCTCAAGCAGCGTTAAAATCAAAAGCACCGGTTGATTTGGGTTCACGTTGTACGGTCTTTATGAATTCTAAAGTAAAACAAGTTCAAAAAGAAGGAGCTTCAGTGGGTGATATCTCCGCAGGATTGTCTTATTCAGTCATCAAAAATGCGATCTATAAAGTAATCAAAGTTCGTCGTCCTGAAGAACTAGGTGAAAAGATTGTCTGTCAAGGCGGAACTTTTTATAATGAAGCAGTCTTGCGAGCCTTTGAAGTCGTTTCAGGTCGTCAAGTCGTTCGACCATCGATTGCTGGTTTAATGGGTGCTTTTGGTGCAGCATTGATTGCTTTGGAAAATTATGAAGTGGGTGAAAAAACTGCGACTCTTTCTTTAGCAGAAATCGATACTTTTACGGCAGAAAAAGAATTTACTCATTGTGGTTTGTGTGAAAATAATTGTATGTTGACAGTGACTATGTTCTCTGATGGGCGTCAATTCATTACGGGAAATCGTTGCGAACGTGGTGCACAAATCAAGGTGAAACGGGAAGATAAAAAAGTTAATTTAGTGGATTATAAATATCGTCGTCTATTCAAGTATCGGCCATTACGTAAAAAAGAAGCTGTTCGAGGTGAAATCGGTATTCCTCGTGTCTTGAATATGTATGAAAATTATCCGCTGTGGCATACATTTTTCAGTGATTTAGGTTTTCGGGTAAAATTGTCACCACGTTCGAATAAAGCATTATACGAACAAGGGATGGAGACCATCCCAAGTGATACGGCTTGTTATCCAGCAAAAATTACTCACGGTCATATCCAAGCGTTGATCGATAGCGGTGTTCCGCGAATCTTTTATCCTGGAGTTGTATTTGAACGCGAAGAATCAAAAGAAGCAGATAATCATTTCAACTGTCCGATTGTTCAAAGTTATCCGGATGTAATCCGCAATAACGTTGATGATATCCGTGACGGCAAAGTGGATTATCGAAATCCTTATTTAAATTTGGCCAATGAAGCATCGGTTGCGAAAGTTTTGGGTCGTTGTTTCCAAGATTTAGGAATTACACAAACAGAGATCGACCAAGCATTGCACCATGCGTATGAAGAATTAGAAAAATTTAAAGCAGATATTCGTCAAAAAGGTGAAGAAACCTTGTTGATGCTTAATCAAAAAGGGCAACGCGGAGTCGTTCTTTCGGGGCGTCCGTACCATTTAGATCCTGAGATCAATCATGGAATTGCTGAAGTAATCACGCAAGAAGGATTTCACGTATTAACTGAAGACAGCGTATCGCATCTAAGCGATGTCGGGAATCTTCGAGTAGTGAACCAATGGGTCTATCATTCTCGATTATATGCAGCTGCGCGTGTCGTAGCCAAATCAAAAAATTTGGAACTTGTTCAATTGAACTCCTTTGGCTGTGGACTAGATGCAGTAACGACGGATCAAGTAGAAGAAATCATGGAACAATATGGAAAAATCTACACCGTGTTAAAAATCGATGAAGGCTCCAACCTAGGCGCTATCAGAATTCGCTTGCGTTCATTAAAAGCGGCAGTCAATGAGCGGGAAAAATCGAATTTTGAACCAGTCAAGCGGTTTGAAGAACCAGAAAAAATTGTCTTTACTAAAGAAATGCGGAAGAAACACACATTGCTTTTACCAATGCTTAGTCCAATCCATCAATCAGGTTTGTTTGATGTTGCGCTAGAAGCCTCCGGATACAATGTCGTTTGTTTGCCAGCGATGGATCGTGAAGCCATCAATGTTGGATTAAAATTTGTCAACAATGATTCGTGTTACCCAGCAATTATCTCTATTGGGCAATTAGTTGAAGCGTTGCAAAGCGGAAAATATGATTTGAACAATACTAGTGTGATGATGAGTCAAACAGGCGGCGGTTGTCGTGCAACCAATTATATCCCGTTGTTGCGAAAAGCATTGAATGATGCTGGCTTCCCACAAGTTCCAGTTGTTTCTGTTTCACTAGGAAATAAAGGTGTTGAGAGCAATCCTGGATTTAAATTCACATTGCCAATGCTAAAACGTATCGTCGTTGCCATACTTTATGGAGATTTATTTGAGCGGATGGTTTATCGGACACGACCTTATGAATTAGAGAAAGGTCAAATTGATGGCTTGCATGAAGAATGGTTAAAAAAAGTGGAAAGCAATGTACGAAGCGGATCATTGACAGTCTTCAATCGTAACATGAAAAAAATCATCAAAGATTTTGATACGATTCCAATCTCAAATGAAATCAAACCAAAAGTTGGCGTCGTGGGTGAGATTTTAGTCAAATACTCGCCAACTGCCAATAATGATATTGTTCGTTTATTGGAAGCAGAAGGTGCCGAAGCGGTCGTTCCAGATTTGATCGGATTTATGAACTATTCGTTGTATAATCAAATTTGGAAATATGACAACATGGGCATGCCAAAGAAAAATAAAACAATCGCTGAATGGGCCATCAAATTGATTGAAGTAGTAGAAAAACCAATGGATAAAGCTTTGCGTGCTTCTAAACGCTTTACAGGGATTCACTCAATCTATCAATTGGCGGAAGATGCCAGCAAGATTCTTTCAATTGGGAACCATACAGGCGAAGGGTGGTTCTTGACAGGCGAAATGATCGATCTATTGAAGACAGGTGTTAACAACATCGTCTGCATGCAACCATTTGGATGTTTGCCAAATCATGTAGTAGGTAAAGGTGTAATCAAGGAATTACGTCACCAATATCCAAAATCAAATATTGCTGCAATTGATTATGATCCAGGTGTTTCGATCGTCAACCAATTGAATCGGATTCGTTTAATGATGGCTACTGCCAATAAACAGTTAAAAGAAGAAATCAAAAGTTAATTGAAAGAGTAGACCAATTAGAATGGTCTACTCTTTTTTTCTAGTAATTTTTGAAAGACAACCATTATGAGAATAACTGATTGATTTGCAATAGATGGTCTATCAAGGAAAATAAAAAACAAAGTAGAAAATAATAGAAGGGTTATTGTTGTACATTAGGTATATACCAGTTATAATAGAAGAAAATTAAACGAGGTGAAAAAACGTGGCGAATCAAGTGCCAGTTTATATTCAAATACATGATCAATTAAAAAATGAAATTGAAAACGGCGTATGGAAGATCGGCGCTCGCCTGCCTTCTGAACGAGAATTATCCTTGCGTTTTGGTGTCAGTCGGATGACGCTTCGTCAAGCAATCCAAACATTATCTGACGAAGGAATCTTAGAACGTAAAATCGGTTCAGGTACTTATGTAGCAAGTAAAAAAGTTCAAGAAAAAATGAGTGGCACGACAAGTTTCACTGACATTATGGAATCCCTTGGGAAAGTTCCTTCCAGTAAAACGATCTCATTTTTCCATTCACGGGCTAGCTCAAGTGAAGCTGAAAAATTAGGTTTAGAAAAAGGGGAACAAGTTCTGCGAATGGAACGTATCCGTTATGCAGATGATGTGCCGATCTGCTTTGAAGTCGCAAGTATCCCCGCAAAATTGATTGAAGGATTCAGTAAAGAAGAGATCACAGAATCTTTTTATCATAGTTTACAAGAAAAAGGCTTTGAGATTGGACCGGCCAATCAAACTGTCTCAGCAATTTTAGCAACAGAACAAATTGCTGAATATTTAGTAATAAAACGTGGTGATGCGATCTTACGATTGCGTCAAATCTCGTATCTAGCTGATGGACGTCCATTTGAATATGTGCGTACGCAATACGTGGGCAGCCGCTTTGAATTTTACTTAGAAAAATAATCCAAGCGGCTAGGCTTCTTGGATCTGTTCATGATACATCATTTCGCCCGTTTCAAAATGAACTTGGCCATTTAATAAATCAGTGACTTGTGTTTCAAAAGAAATTCGTTGGTTTTCATCAACCAAACAAGTCACGATGACCTGATCGGTAAATTGAGTATCTTTGACAGCTATTTGTGCATTTGTGAGGAAATTTTCCGTTTTGCCCCAATTCGGATAATCTAATTGGACAAAAATTTCTTGTTGCAGCCGACCTTCAACAATACCGATCTCAGCGATTGCTTGGGAAACTGCTCCGGAGTAAGCACGAATCAATCCGCCGGCCCCGAGTTTGGTTCCGCCGAAATAACGAGTAACAACAGCACAAACATTGATCAAGTCATTTTTTTTCAATACTTCCAGCATGGGAACACCGGCAGTTCCGCTAGGTTCGCCATCATCTGATGAGCGTTGGATTTCGTTGCGATCCCCTAAGACAAAGGCACTGCAATTATGATTGGCTTTCCAATGATCCTTTTTGATTTGTTGAATGAAAGCTTTGGCTTCTTCTTCAGACGTGATTCGTTTTAAAAAGCAAATGAAACGGGATTTTTTGATTTCGATTTCATGTTGGTGATCTTTTTTTATAGTACGGTAATTTTGCAGCATGATTTTGCCTCACTTTATTTTCTCTTCTTTGTTAGTATAGGAGAAAAGTGGGGCGAGTTTCAACTAAATGTTTCTTTATAGGAATTTGTTTGAAGGTGAGGGAGAAGCGTGACGCGGACAAAAAAATATGATGGGATTACACATTATTTAAAAAGTAATAATGGCTCACAAGTGACACTGACTTTTACACAATTTGACGAGTTATTGTTTCCCCGCAGCGGCCTGCCGCAGACTGCTCGTCAGGATTTAGACTGGTGGGCAAATGATTATCGACATCCAGAAAAAGGTGCTTACGGTTGGTTGAATGCAAATTATGAAGTCGTTCAGGTCAATCTTGAAAAAGAATATGTGGTCTTCAACAAATTAGTGAAATCAAGTTGGTTGATTTAGTAAGACCAAAATTATTTAGATAACTAAAGATGAAAAAGTACGGCTTATTAGCGGTGCTTTTTTTGTGTATTACGTATTTTTTTTAAAGGAGGCAGGTGTATGGAAATTATTGGTCAGCGATTATTAAAAAAAGAGTGGGAAGTTTTTTATCCCCAGATAGATCTAAGTCAGGCTAAAAAGATACCAGCAATGGTGAAATCAGGAAATAGCTGGTTATGTCAGCGTTGCGGGGAGCTATCTGCTGAAAAAGTGCCAGCTGGCTTTTTCTACTGTCCGGCTTGTTTAGCATTAGGCCGAATAGACAGTCGTTCATTTCTCTACTATTTTCCAGTAAGAAAGCTGTCTACTAGAAAAGTAACACTCATTTGGAAAGGCGAATTATCTGCTGCACAAGGGAAAATCGCTGAGTGCCTGCTCCAAGATCAACTAAAAGCTCAGACATTTTTGCTTTGGGCTGTAACCGGAGCAGGAAAAACAGAAATCTTATTTCCATTATTAAAAAATTCCCTGGAACGAGGGAGGAAAATCGCTCTTACTTCTCCTCGAATAGATGTTTGTAACGAAGTTTTTCTTCGTTTTTGCCAAGCATTTCCGCAAGAAAAAATCAGTCTCTATCATGGACAAAAACGTCAAGATGCTGGAGATGTTTTCGTTGTGTGTACCGTACATCAACTTTTACGGTATCACAGCTATTTTGATTTAGTGATTATTGATGAAGTGGACGCGTTTCCTTATGCAAAAGATCCGTTATTGCATCGCGCGGCAGTTCGGTCGCTAAAAACAACCGGCAAGCGCGTGTATTTGAGCGCGACACCTGATGAACAGTTAAAAAAGACGGTCGATTGTTTGTATTATTTACCAGCGCGCTATCATCGGCGCAGTCTGCCTGTCCCCAAAGTATTATTTTCTTGGCATTTAGAAAAGTATTTACATAAAGGGTGTTTGCCGAGGAAAGTCATAGCACACCTTAGATTGTTGTTGGAAAAAAATAATGTATTACTTTTTTGTCCGAGTGTCTCCTTGCTGCAAATGATAGCAAACAGTATTCAAAAATCATTTCCGCAAGTAAAATTAACAACTGTTTTTTCAAAAGATCAAGAACGCCTTCTCAAAGTCGAACAGATGCGGGCGGGGAAGTATCATTTGCTTTTGACTACTACGATTTTAGAGCGGGGAGTTACTTTTGAAAAGGTATCCGTTATCGTATTACAGGCATCACATCAGATCTATAGTAAAGCAGCTTTAGTCCAAATGGCTGGGCGAGCTGATCGCAAAGGAAAGTACACCAACGCTGAAGTCATTTTTATCACAAGTGAACTGACAGCTCCGATCAAAGCCGCAATCAATGAAATCAAAGAAAATAATCAAAAAGCACTATCTTTGGGATTGATCGATGAAGTGTAGTTGTTGCCAAAAAGAATTGATCCGCAATTTGACTTTACGTGAATTGTTTTTTCCGACATCTCTAAGGTGTTACCATTGTGAGAAACAATTTACTAAAATCGACCAAAAGACAGCTTGTCCTGGTTGCGGGCGAGGAAATACACCGAAATTGTGTTAAGATTGCCATATATGGCAGCAAAAATTAGGCTTTGTTTTAAATAATAAAAGTTTGTATCAGTATGATGAAGGTTTTCGCCAGTGGATCAAAGCATATAAGTTTACAGGCGATTATCGATTGCGAGGAGCGTTTGTGACAGAACTTGAACAATTGCTAAAAATATATCGTACCTATCTGATCTGCCCGTTGCCATTATCCAAAGAACGATTTGAGCAACGGGGATTTAATCAAGTTAGTGGTTGTTTAGAATTAACGAGGGTTTCTTTTACCCCGTTATTAAAACGAAAAGAGTTATCACCACAATCAGAAAAAACACGAACTGAGCGTTTGTTGATGGAGCAGCCCTTCTTGTTAGCTGTGACAAGTGAAAAAATTAGAAATCAAAAAGTTTTATTAGTAGATGACGTGTACACGACGGGAAGAACCTTGTTTCATGGAGCAGAATTATTGTATAAAAATGGAGCGAAAACGGTGAAAAGCTTGACTTTTGCTCGGTAAAATGCTTTGTTTTTGCTTGTAAAATTGATAGCGATTTACTTTGCAAAAGAATGAGATTTCGCTATAATAGAGATAAGAAGAAGAGGTAAGAGTGGTCCTTCCTCCTATCTTCAGTTGGCAAGACGAAAGGGGCAATACGTATGTTCAAATATAATGTTCGTGGGGAAAACATCGAAGTTACCGAAGCTATCCGCAGCTACGTTGAAAAGAAAGTAGGCAAATTAGAACGCTACTTCACTGATGTTCCGGATGCAACTGCTTATGTCAATTTAAAAGTTTATACAGAAAAAACGGCAAAAGTTGAAGTAACGATTCCATTACCTTACTTGGTTCTTCGGGCGGAAGAAACTTCACCAGATTTATATGCAAGTATTGATTTGGTTGTGGATAAATTAGAACGTCAAATCCGCAAATTTAAAACAAAAATTAATCGTAAAGCTCGTGAAACTGGCGTACCTGAACGTGAAGTAGACGTGCTAGTGAACGCGGAAGATTCAGAAGAATCTGAATTAGAAATCGTTCGTACAAAACGCTTATCCTTGAAACCAATGGGTAGCGAAGAAGCCGTTTTACAAATGAACATGCTAGGACATAATTTCTTCATCTTTGAAGATGCTGAAACAAATGGCACAAGTATTGTTTATCGCCGTAAAGACGGAAAATATGGGTTAATTGAAACTGATTGATAGCAAAAACCTTCCAACTACTGTTGGAAGGTTTTTTATTTGGTGTTTTGGAACTTTCAGCAGTTAAAAAAGTCTAAAAATGGTTAATCATTGTATAAGTCGCCCTTTATTTGATACGAGAAGTTTCTTTTCTCAACGACTAATGCTAAAATATACTAGCGGGTTTCTATCAAAAAATAGAAAATGATAAGAAATAAAGGAGTAAGATAAACGAATGGCAAACTTTCTGAGACGAATGATTGAAAACGATAAAAAAGAATTGAAACGATTGAGCGGGATTGCTGACAAAATTGAAGAATATGCTAGCGCCATGGAAGCATTGTCAGATGAACAATTGCGCGGCAAGACCGATGAATTTAAAGCTCGCTATCAAGCCGGCGAAACGCTAGATGAATTATTGCCAGAAGCATTTGCAGTAGTTCGTGAAGCTGCAAAAAGAGTCTTAGGACTGTATCCATACCACGTTCAATTAATGGGGGGGATCGTTTTACACGATGGCAACATCCCAGAAATGAAAACTGGTGAAGGAAAAACATTGACGGCAACGATGCCGGTTTATCTGAATGCTTTAACTGGTGAAGGAGTCCATGTAGTTACAGTCAACGAATATTTAGCAACGCGTGACTCAAATGAAATGGGCGATCTATATAACTTTTTAGGATTAAGTGTAGGCTTGAATATTAATTCAAAGACAGCAGATGAAAAACGTGAAGCTTATAATTGTGACATCACTTATAGTACAAATAATGAATTAGGTTTTGATTACTTACGGGACAACATGGTAGTTTACCAAAGTCAAATGGTCCAACGTCCTTTAAATTACGCGATCGTCGATGAAGTCGATTCGATCTTGATCGATGAAGCTCGGACACCGTTGATTATTTCTGGTGCGGCAGAGAAGTCTACAGCATTGTATACGCGGACGAACAATTTTGTGAAGCGTCTGAAAGAAGAAGAAGATTTCAAAATCGACATCCAATCAAAAACAATTGGTTTGACGGAACAAGGAATCGAAAAAGCCGAAGAGAACTTCGGCTTAGAAAATCTATATGATTTAGATAATACGGCATTAACTCATCACTTGGATCAAGCCTTGCGAGCAACATTTATTATGATTCGCGACATTGATTACGTAGTTCAAGAAGGAAAAGTTTTGATTGTTGACCAGTTTACTGGACGGATTATGGATGGCCGTCGTTATTCTGATGGATTGCATCAAGCAATTGAAGCAAAAGAAGGCGTAGAAATTGAAGATGAGACCAAGACGATGGCGACTATTACCTTCCAAAACTATTTCCGGATGTATAAAAAATTAGCTGGGATGACTGGTACAGCAAAAACAGAAGAAGAAGAATTTCGTGAAATCTACAATATCGAAGTTATTCAAATCCCAACAAATCGTCCAGTCATTCGAGAAGATCATTCAGATTTATTATACCCAACATTGGAAAGTAAATTCCACGCGGTGGTCCAAGACATCAAAGAACGCCATCGTAAGGGACAACCAATTTTAGTTGGTACAGTAGCGGTTGAAACATCTGAGTTGCTTTCAAACTTATTGGATCACGAAAAAGTTCCTCATGAGATCTTAAATGCGAAAAATCATTTTAAAGAAGCGGAGATTATCATGAATGCTGGGCAAAAAGGCTCAGTTACGATTGCCACCAATATGGCTGGTCGAGGAACGGATATCAAGTTGGGTCTGGGAGTTGTTGAGTTAGGCGGATTAGCTGTCATCGGTACAGAACGTCACGAATCACGCCGAATCGATAATCAGCTCCGCGGTCGTTCAGGTCGTCAAGGAGATCCTGGTGTTTCGCAATTTTATCTGTCACTTGAAGATGATTTAATGAAACGATTTGGTTCTGAACGAATCAAAGCGTTCTTGGATCGTATGAAAGTAGAAGACGAAGATGCTGTGATTCAAAGTAAAATGCTGACTCGTCAAGTAGAATCTGCTCAAAAACGAGTGGAAGGAAACAACTACGATACACGTAAAAATGTTTTGCAATACGATGATGTTATGCGTGAACAACGAGAAGTGATTTATAAACAACGGCAAGATGTCATCATGGGTGAAAAAGATTTGACACCGAATTTATTGAATATGGTACGTCGGACGATTTCACGGGTTGTTGACAGTCATACTCAATTAGAAAAAGAAAATTGGAATCTTGAAGCGTTGGCGGATTTTGCCGGTTCAACTTTAGTGCATGAAGAATCTATTTCAAAAACTGATTTTGAAGGCAAGACAGCCCAAGAAATCAAAGACTATTTGTATGATCGCGCCAAAGAAGTGTTTGATACAAAAGTCTCACAATTACAAAGCCCAGAACAATTATTGGAATTTGAAAAAGTTGTAATCTTGCGTGTCGTTGACACAAAATGGACTGATCATATCGATGCGATGGATCAATTACGTCAATCAGTCGGCTTACGGGCATATGGACAAAACAATCCACTTGTTGAATATCAAACAGAAGGTTATAAGATGTTTGAGGACATGGTCGGTGCGATTGAATTCGAAGTGACACGTCTCTTCATGAAAGCAGAGATTCGTCAAAATGTTCAGCGGGAACAAGTTGCACAAAACCAACAGGAACATCCGGTCGAAGCAGATGGTGATCCGAAGAATTTGACCCACACGAAACAAAAACCAGTCCATGTTGAAAAAGTCGGACGCAATGATCCATGCCCATGCGGCAGCGGGAAAAAATATAAAAACTGTCATGGTAAGGAACAATAATTTTTTTGTGAGAAAAAATGAACGGACGGGGCATAGTTATTATGTCTCGTCTTTTGCCAGTCTTTTACAGTTTATGAGTTATCATGAATTTTGAAATGATTCGTTGATAGAGTAGTAGAAAGAGTTGTCGATCAGAAAGAAGGAAAAGATTTGGAAAACGCGGAAATACAAAATTTACTAAATACGATGGAAGAACAAGTCGTAAGCTTCAGGGGGTCTCTTTGACCTAGAGCAATTAGAAGAAGACATCGCCGAAGCAGAGAATCAAATGACTGCACCTGATTTTTGGGATGATTCAGAAAAAGCCCAGAACCTAATCAATCGGAACAATGCGATAAAAGAAACTTATGATCAATTTCAAGAGATTGCTAATGAGACCGAGGAATTAACGGTTATGTGGGAAATGCAGCAAGAAGAATTTGATGCTGAATTGCAAACGGAGTTGGAAGAACGTTTAAGAGACTTGCAAGAAAAAGTGGCTAGTTTTGAATTGTCCTTGTTGTTAGACGATCCTTATGATAAAAATAATGCCATCGTGGAATTGCATCCGGGAGCTGGCGGGACTGAATCACAAGATTGGGGTTCGCTGCTGTTAAGGATGTATACACGTTGGGCGGAGCAGCATGGTTTTTCTGTCGAGACGATTGATTATCAATCAGGTGACGAGGCGGGGATCAAAAGTGTGACACTTATGATCAAAGGAATTAATGCATATGGGTACTTGAAATCAGAAAAAGGCGTGCATCGTTTGGTACGGATTTCTCCTTTTGATTCAGCAAATCGACGCCATACTTCATTTTGTTCCGTGGAAGTTATGCCTGAACTTGATGAAAATATTGAAGTCGAGATCAATCCAGATGATCTAAAGGTAGATGTTTATCGTGCCAGTGGAGCTGGCGGCCAACACATCAATAAAACTTCTTCAGCGGTGCGTATCACGCATTTGCCTACTGGGACAGTTGTTGCCAGCCAAGCACAACGTTCGCAATTTCATAATCGCGAGACTGCGATGCAAACGTTGAAGGCCAAGTTGTATCAACTAGAGATTGAGAAAAAAGAACGTGAAGCGGCGGCTTTACGAGGCGAACAAAAAGAAATCGGATGGGGTTCACAAATTCGCTCCTATGTTTTTCATCCATACACGATGGTGAAAGATCATCGTACCGATTATGAAACGGGAAATGTCCAAGCCGTAATGGATGGTGAACTAGATCCTTTTATTGATGCTTATTTGAAATGGCGCTTGGCACAAGATGCCTAAGTGTTAAAATGAAATCAAATTGTAAAGTAATGAAAGCCAGTTGCAATGTTGGCATGCTATAATAACAAAGAATTTAAGAGGATTTGGAGAGATAAGCATGATTGAAATGCAGGATGTAACAAAAAAATATCCTAATAAGACAACTGCTGTACGTGGAATTTCCGTCCACATCAAACAAGGCGAGTTCGTCTATGTCGTTGGTCCTTCAGGTAGCGGAAAATCTACTTTTATCAAATTGATGTATCGCGAAGAAAAAGCAACTTCTGGGAAAAAATTAGAAGTTGTAAACCATGATCTATTGAAAATAAAAAATAAGGAAGTTCCTTATTTGCGCCGTGATATTGGTGTTGTTTTCCAAGATTTCAAATTATTGCCCCGCAAGACTGTTTATGAAAATGTCGCCTATGCGATGCAAGTAATTGGCCGTAAACCACGAGAAATCAAAAAACGAGTTATGGAAGTATTAGATTTAGTAGGATTGAAACACAAGGTCCGTGTTTTTCCGAGTGAATTATCTGGCGGAGAACAACAGCGAGTATCGATTGCACGTGCAATTGTCAATACACCCAAAGTATTGATCGCTGATGAACCAACGGGAAATCTAGACCCAGATACTTCATGGGAAATCATGAAGTTATTAGAACGAATTAATAATCAAGGAACCACGATCGTAATGGCCACACATAATAAAACGATCGTAGATACCATGCGCCATCGCTTGATCGCGATTGAAAATGGGCTGATCGTTCGGGATGAAGCGGAAGGAGAATATGAGTTTGATGATTAGAAATTTCTTCCGGCACTTATTAGAGAGTGTCAAAAGTGTCAAACGTAATGGCTGGATGACTTTAGCATCTGTTAGTGCGGTGACAATCACATTGACGATGGCAGGGATTTTCTTAGCTGTAATCATGAATGCAACAAAACTAGCTCAAGATGTTGAAGGAAATGTCGAGGTGACGGTTTTTGTCGACATCGGCACCAAAAACAAAGAATTAAAGAAATTGAAATCTGAATTACAAGAAATCAATCATGTAGATGAAGTGACTTTCTCAAGCAAACAAGAACAATTGAAGAAATTACAAAAACAAATGGGCGAGGCTTGGGATTTATTTGAAGGGGACAGTAACCCGCTTTACGATGTCTATGTCGTAAAAGCAACAGATGCGGAATATATTCGTCCGGTCACACGAGAAGCTAGTCAACTGACAAACGTCTTCCGAGCAAATTACGGTGGAAATTCTGCTGACCGAATCATCCAAATGTCGAAAGTTGTTCGAACTTGGGGCTTAGCAGCGGCAGCGTTATTAGTTTTTGTAGCGATTTTCTTGATTTCAAACACTATTCGGATTACAATCATTTCACGCAAAACCGAGATTCAGATTATGCGTCTTGTTGGTGCGAAAAATGGCTATATTCGTTGGCCATTCTTCCTTGAAGGTGGGTGGATTGGTTTGATCGGATCGATTGTACCGATTTTGATTCTAACTTATGGGTACTCACAAGTTTATGGGTTAGCGGCACCGTATTTATTGCAATCAAATCTAGCTTTATTACGTCCAAGCCAAATCGTATGGATTCTAGATATTATCATGGCAGTTGGCGGCTATCTGATTGGATCTATCGGTTCAGTTATTTCTATGCGTCGTTTCCTAAAGATTTAAAAAACTTCTCCGAAATTTTTCGGAGGTTTTTTTTTATTAAAGAAAAGTTTTTAAAAATAACATCTGTTCTTACATAGTTGTTAAAAGTAATGATTTTTATTTTGCTAGTTACTTTAAACAGTGCTCATAATTCATGAAATCGACTTGCCCTTTTTGAAAAAAAGTTCTAGAATAGCAAGTAATTGAATCATCTGCTGCCGAGCAAGGGAGCCAATTTCGTTAGGTCTTTGAAGAAATTGGACGCCCTTTTTTTGTTGTTCTACGTTTTGTTGATAAAAGACTCCGTTGTTTTAAAGATGGCGGAGGTGTCTGTAGTTGATGAAAAAATCAAGGAGGAGTATAAAGATGATAGCATGGATATTTTTAGTTGTCGCAGGTATATTTGAAATGTTTTGGGCAACGATGATGAAGTTAAGTGAGGGGTTCAGTAAATGGAACTATTCTCTTTTAACGGTAATCGGAATGATTGCGAGTTTTTATTTTTTAGCAAAATCGTTGCATTCATTGCCGATGAGTCTGGCGTATCCGATTTGGACAGGGATTGGTGCAGTCGGCTCTATTTTGATTGGTGTCTTCTTTTTTAAAGACCACCTGTCACTTCTGACTAGTTTTTTTGTTGCCCTTTTGATTGTAGGGATCATTGGGATCAAAGTTACGAGTGGACATTAAAAAATAATTGATAGTAAAAATTTAGGAGGATCGTATGATCAAATCAACCGATGAATTGACCACACAGGAATTAATAACAATCTTTCAGGCACGTACGGAAGTTTTTGTAGTAGAACAACATTGTCCGTATCAAGAAGTTGATGAAGCAGATCGTCAGGCAGTACATGTATGGTTAGAAGAAAAGGGAGAATTACAAGCCTATACCCGTATCTTAGCAACAGATGATGAGATTCATTTTGGAAGAGTTCTAGTTGTAAAGAAGTTTCGCGGGCATCAATTAGGACGAAAAATTGTGGCAAAAACCTTAAAAGAAATCGAAAGACGTTATCCAAACTATCCGATTAAAATTTCGGCGCAAGCCTATTTAGTTGATTTTTACCGTTCGTTTGGTTTTAAATCAAACTCTGAAGTATATTTAGAAGATGGAATCCCTCATATTGAGATGTGCTTACCAAAAGCTGTCAATCAGTCAGATAGCTAGTTTACATTCGGCTCCGTCTCAGCTATCCTTTAGTAGAAGGGGTGTAGAAGCATGTCTTTTGTGACAGAGCACTTAGGGTTGTTTTTTTTAAGTATCAACACAATTTTATCATTTATTATTGTTTTTCGAGAGCGAAAGGATACAGTCAATACGTGGGCCTGGTTGCTAGTATTGACGTTCATCCCGGTTCTCGGCTTTATTTTGTATATTTTTTTTGGTAAGGGGATTTCTAAGGAACGCATTTTTGATTTGAAAATGCAGACGAAGATTGGAATGAATGTCGAAGTCCAGCAACAGCAGCGAGCGTTGGCGCGAGGTCTGTTTCCTAAACCGACGACCAACCAAGTCGATCCTAGACAATTGATCTACATGTTGACGATGTTTGAAAGTTCGTTGTATACGACAGATAACGAAGTGATTCTTTATACTGATGGACGCGAGAAATTTGATGCATTGATTGAAGACATTCGGCAGGCTAAATACCACATTCATATGGAATATTATATTTATCGTGCAGATGCGTTGGGCCTTGAAATGAGAGA
The DNA here is from genome assembly GCF_005405225.1 of Enterococcus dongliensis. Lineage (GTDB taxonomy): Bacteria > Bacillota > Bacilli > Lactobacillales > Enterococcaceae > Enterococcus_A > Enterococcus_A dongliensis. Next base: position 14,441 of record NZ_BJDQ01000009.1, on the reverse strand, counting down.
AGCACTAGTAGCTGCTGCTGCTAGAGGTGTCAAAGTCAGACTATTGTTGGATGCGTGGGGATCTACACAAGTCAATCGTCGATTTTTAGCGCCTTTAATCGAAGCAGGCGGCGAAGTCGTATTTTTCTTCCCATTATTTTTACCTTACTTGAATCCACGAATGAATTATCGCAATCATCGAAAAATCGTTGTGATAGATGGTGAGATTGGTTATACTGGCGGGTTCAATGTGGGAGATGAATATCTTGGTCTAGTCAAAAAATTCGGCTATTGGCGAGACAATCATCTGCGAATCCGTGGACAAGCAGTTTATACGTTACAGAATCGTTTCTTGATGGATTGGAATTCACAGCAAAAATATGAATTGGTTTATCAGCCAGATTATTTTCCTGAGATTTCTTCAGAAGGAAATCTAGCGTTACAGATTGTCAGCAGCGGTCCTGATAATGAACACGAGCAAATCAAATTAACCTACTTAAAAATGATTAATTTAGCCAAGAAAGAGATTTTGATTCAGACGCCGTATTATATTCCAGATGCATCGATTCATGAAGCGTTGAAGTTGGCGCTGCTTTCGGGAGTAAAGGTTCGAATGCAGATACCGAACAAACCAGATCACCTCTTAGTTTATTGGGCAACATATTCATTTGCTGCGGAATTATTGGAATATGGTGCAATTATCGAAACGTATGAAAATGGATTTATCCATGCAAAAACGATGGTGATCGATGCAGGAATTGCTTCGGTAGGATCTGCTAATATCGACGTTCGTTCATTCAAACTTGATTTTGAAGTAAATACGATTATTTATGATGCGAAGTTTGCAGAAAAACTGCGGGCGGAATTTCATAAAGATTCGAATAAATCAGATCTTTTGTCCCAAGAAAAATATGATCAACGTGGGACGGTCATCAAATTTAAAGAAGGAATCGCTCGGTTAATTTCCCCGCTCTTATAAAAATCATTTGCGCTTTCATGGTTTGATAGTATAAAATGAACTAGCTTGTTGAATGAAATGATTAAGGAGATTTTTCATGAAAAAATGGTTAATTCCCCTATTAGGAACGCTTTTATTATTGTCAGGCTGTTCAAAATGGATTGATCGTGGTGAATCGATCACGGCTGTTGGTTCCTCTGCATTGCAGCCGTTAGTTGAGACTGTAGCTGAAGAATATCAAAGTAAAAACCCCGGCAGATTTATCAATGTACAAGGTGGCGGCAGTGGTACTGGATTAAGTCAAGTCCAATCAGGTGCAGTTGAGATTGGTAACTCAGATTTATTTGCTGAAGAAAAAAATGGAATCAATGCAAATAAATTAGTCGATCACAAAGTTGCAGTTGTCGGTATTACGCCAATCGTTAATAAGAGTGTTGGCGTGACGAATATTTCGTTAGAGAATTTGCGTAAAATCTTTTTAGGTGAAATCAAGAACTGGAAAGAAGTTGGCGGAAAAGACCAGGCGATTGTGATTTTAAATCGTGCGACCGGTAGCGGGACGCGTTCAACTTTTGAACAGTGGGTCTTAGATGGAAAAACAGCAATTCGAGCCCAAGAACAAGATTCAAGCGGCATGGTTCGCCAAATCGTTTCCGATACGCCAGGTGCAATCAGTTATACCGCATTTTCTTATGTGACTAAAGATGTTCAAACATTGAATGTCGATAATGTCGAACCAACTGACGAAAATGTGACGACTAATCAGTGGAAAATCTGGGCATATGAGCATATGTACACGAAAGGACAACCAACTGAATTAGTCAAAGATTTTCTTGACTACATGTTATCAGAAGACGTTCAAGGAAAAGTTGTTCCCCAACTTGGCTATATTCCGATCTCAGATATGAAAGTAGAACGGGATTGGCAAGGAAATCAAATTAAATAACTATTGGATCAATAGTAAAAAGGTTATGACCTTAAAGGTCATAACCTTTTTTTATAATCAGCAGTTTAGCAAATGAGCAGAATAACAGCTTTTTGGATCAAAGCTAGTTATACTTTTAGGATAAGATAGTTTTGATTGATGATTGAGCAATCCGCTATAGTTTGTCCCTATTTTAGCATTTACTAGACATAAATAAATCAAATGCATGGTCATAAAAATTGCCAAAAGGTGTTGCGATGACCGGGTGATAAAAAAATACTTTTTTGAAAGAAGTTACTTATTTTTCCCAAAGTTCAATGATAGAAAGAACAATCAAAACGAGAGGTGAGAAATATGAAACTAGCAGATAAAATCATACAAGAACGAAAGAAAAAGGGTTGGACACAAGCAGAATTGGCGGAGTTAGTGAATGTCCCTTTTCAATCTATTTTAGAATGGGAGAACGCCCAAGTAATTCCAGATACTAAGAAAATCATACGATTATCCGAACTATTTGGGGTCAGTACCGATTATCTTCTTAAAGATAATTGGAACGAGTCAGGGGAGCGTCCAGAAAATAAAGTAGATTCTATTCGAAAAGTCACTTTGGAAGAAGCACAAGCATTTTTGACTATCAAAGAAAAAACGGCTAGATGGATCGCTTTAGGCGTAGCATTTTGTATATTGTCTCCGATTGGATTGATGCTTTTAAGTGCAGGTGATACAATCCTATCAGAAAATCAGGCAGTTGGACTAGGCTTATTACTATTGGTCGGCTTGGTTACACCAGCGGTGGCATTATTTATTTATAGCGGTTCAAAAACGGCGCCCTTTGCTTATTTAAATGATGAATTTTTTGAGGCGGAACAGCATGTGACAAAGATGGCAAATGAACAAAAAAAGAATTACTCCAGCCGCTACACGCGTAACAACATTCTTTCAACTTGTTTATGTCTTTTAAGTACGATTCCTCTATTTCTTAGTTTTTTTTCTGAAAATGATTTTTACAAAGTTGCAGCAGTCTGTCTGTTGTTGGTAATGGTAACTTTTTCTGTGGTGATCTTTATCATCAATGGAATTCGTTGGGAAAGTTTATTGAAATTACTACAAGAAGGCGAATACAGTCAAAAAGCGAAAAAACGTTCCTCTGTTTTAGAAGAAGTCGCGACGGTTTATTGGCTACTTTTGACTGGTCTTTATTTAACATATAGCTTTTTAACAGGAAACTGGCAAATCAGTTGGATTGTTTGGCCAATCGGCGGAGTCTTTTATGGCATAGTGGTCGCGTTGGTCAATTTATTTGTAAAAAAATAAGAATCAAACAGAGTGAGTAATAGTTCTCTGGTTTACACGTTCTTTACAATTGTCATGGAAGCGTTACACGAGGTTAAAAGGAAATTGATTTTAAACAAGTAAAATAAGTTTGTTGGTTATTAAAACCGAATGGATTTAGTTAGAAGGAATCAGGAGGAGTAGGCCTTGGATAATGAAGATGTAAAAAGAGCACTTACAACGAAATCAAAACGTGCACGGATCGAACAGCGAGGACGTTTTGTTAGTTTCATTTGTATTGCGTTGATTGTATTCGTCGTAGGAGCGATTTTCTACTTTGTAGCAAGTAAAGGATTATCAACCTTTTTTGTAGATAGGATCAATGTATTTGATTTTTTATTTGGGACAGTGTGGAATCCTAGCGCGACTGGACCAGATGGCAAGCCACTAGTCGGCGCATTGCCAATGATCTTAGGTTCATTTATGGTGACTTTTTTATCAGCTATCGTAGCAACGCCTTTTGCGATTGGTGCGGCAGTTTTTATGACAGAAATTTCTCCAACGAAAGGTCAAAAGTTTTTACAGCCAGTCATTGAATTACTGGTAGGAATTCCTTCAGTTGTGTATGGATTTATTGGATTATCTGTGATTGTTCCGTTTATTCGATCCATTTTTGGCGGAACTGGTTTTGGGATTTTATCCGGAACATTTGTATTATTTGTCATGATTTTACCGACAGTTACGACGATGACAGTCGACACATTAAAATCAGTGCCACGTCATTATCGTGAAGCATCATTGGCATTAGGCGGAACACGCTGGCAAACAATCTATAAAGTGGTGTTGCGTGCGGCTGTTCCGGGAATTTTAACAGCTGTGGTATTTGGGATGGCTCGTGCTTTTGGTGAAGCATTAGCGATTCAAATGGTAATCGGAAATGCGGCACTAATTCCAACAAGCTTAACAACACCAGCATCAACGTTAACTTCGATTTTGACGATGGGAATCGGAAATACGATCATGGGAACAGTAGAAAATAATGTCTTATGGTCATTAGCCTTAATTCTATTGTTCATGTCGCTAGTCTTTAATATCTTGATTCGCTATATCGGAAAGAAAGGAGACATTACGAATGGATAAAGCAAAACGCGCAGATAAGATCGCAACAGGTATTCTTTATACGATTTCTGGCTTGATCGTTGCGATATTAGCTTTTCTATTACTTTATATTTTGATTCGCGGGTTGCCGCATGTCTCTTGGGAATTTCTAACTTCGCCATCAAAAGCTTACCAAGAAGGTGGCGGGATCGGGATTCAATTATTCAATTCTATTTATCTATTGGTGATCACGATGATCATCAGCTTACCGATCTCATTAGGGGCTGGTATTTATTTATCGGAATACGCAAAGAAAAATTGGCTGACGAATCTGATCCGCACCTCGATTGAGATTTTAAGTTCGTTACCTTCAGTTGTTGTAGGTTTATTCGGATTCTTAATTTTAGTTATCCAGTTTGGTTATGGTTTTTCAATTCTTTCTGGTGCCTTGGCACTGACCTTATTCAATTTGCCTCTGTTGACCCGAAACATTGAAGAATCACTGCGAGCGATTCATTATACACAGCGTGAAGCAGGATTAGCTTTGGGTCTATCACGTTGGGAAACAGTCACTAAAATCGTTGTTCCCGATGCTTTACCAGGAATCTTGACTGGTGTGATTTTGAGTTCTGGGCGGATTTTTGGTGAAGCAGCTGCCTTGATTTATACGGCTGGACAAAGTGCACCAGCTTTGGACTTCACAAATCTCAACCCGTTGAGTGTGTCGAGCCCGTTAAGTATTTTCCGACAAGCTGAAACGTTAGCAGTTCATATTTGGAAAATCAACACAGAAGGAACGATGCCAGATGGCAATGCTGTTTCTGCTGGTGCATCGGCTGTTTTGATTTTAGCAGTTTTATTGTTTAACTTTGGTGCACGAGCTCTCGGCAATCGATTGCATAAAAAAATGACGTCAACTTAGTAAATGGACGAATAATAAATAAGAACTATAATTTTTACAATTAAAAAAAATGCCAAATGAGTGACTAGATGACAGTTGATCCATTTTTTTAATGGATACTTTGAGACAAATTAGGAGCAATTCAATGAAAGAATACAATTGGGATGAACGCAACGTGATCACTATGCCTGGTGAAATCGCGTTGCATACAGAAGATCTACACGTTTTTTATGGAGACAATGAAGCCATTAAAGGCGTCGATTTAGAATTTGAGAAAAATAAAATCACTGCGTTGATTGGCCCTTCTGGTTGTGGAAAATCAACATATCTACGTTCGCTAAACCGGATGAATGATGGAATTGCAAGTGCTCGAGTCAATGGGAAGATCATGTATAAAGATGTAGATGTTAATGCGTCAAACATTGATGTCTATGAGATGCGTAAACGAATCGGTATGGTGTTCCAACGCCCTAATCCTTTTAGCAAATCGATTCGCGACAATATTACTTTTGCATTGAAACAGCATGGAATGCGTGATAAGCAGCAATTAGAAGAAGTCGTTGAAACAAGTTTGAAGCAAGCGGCTTTGTGGGATCAAGTGAAAGATAACTTAGATAAAAGTGCGTTGGCTCTTTCTGGTGGACAACAACAGCGCTTATGTATCGCACGAGCAATCGCAATGAAACCAGATATTTTATTACTCGATGAACCTGCTAGTGCTTTGGATCCGATTTCGACTGGTACGGTGGAAGAAACATTGGTTCAATTGAAAGAAAATTATACAATCATTATCGTGACACACAATATGCAACAAGCTGCTCGAATCAGTGATTACACCGCCTTCTTTTACTTAGGACACGTCATTGAGTATGACGAGACAGCAAAAATCTTTACGCGGCCGAAAATCCAAGCAACGGAAGATTATGTATCAGGACATTTTGGTTAAGAGACGGAGGAAATTGAATGTCGAAGATTATTACTTCCAAAGACCTTCATTTATATTATGGTAAAAAAGAAGCTTTAAAAGGCATTGATATGGAAATTGAAAAAGGGGAGATCACGGCGATGATTGGCCCTTCTGGTTGTGGAAAATCAACGTATTTACGATCATTGAACCGAATGAATGATTTGATTCCTGGTGTGACCATCACCGGGAGTGTCATGTATAAAGGCAAAGATATCTACAGCCCTAAGACAGATACCGTTAACTTGCGTAAAGAAATCGGTATGGTTTTCCAACAACCGAATCCCTTTCCCTTTTCAATTTACGAAAATGTCATTTATGGGTTAAAATTAAAAGGTGAAAAGGATAAAAACAAACTGGATCAAGTAGTGGAAGAAAGTTTGAAAGCTGCTTCGGTCTGGGATGATGTGAAAGACAAATTGCATGAAAGTGCCTTATCACTGTCTGGTGGACAGCAACAGCGGGTGTGTATCGCACGGGTGTTGGCAGTAAATCCTGAAGTGATCTTAATGGATGAACCAACAAGCGCATTAGATCCTGTATCAACAGGTAAGATCGAGAATATGTTGTTGGAACTAAAAGAAAATTATACAATCATCATCGTAACGCATAATATGTCTCAAGCTTCACGGATTTCCGATCGAACGGCCTTTTTCTTACAAGGAGAATTGATCGAATTTGATCAAACGAAGAAAATTTTCTTAGCTCCAGCAAAACAAGAGACCGAAGATTATATCTCAGGAAAATTTGGCTAAGATACCCACGAGCAGATTTCGTCTACTTGATGGATTATTCTGGTGAGCAGCCAGATCTTTTTATCCAGAAGATAACTATATTACTATAAGGAGGGCAACGATGTTACGTACACAATTTGAAGAAGAACTGTTGAATCTTCACAATCAGTTTTATGAAATGGGTATGATGGTTTCAAGTGCGGTGCATAAATCAGTTCGTTCATACATTGACCATGACAAAAAAATAGCGCAAGAGGTTATCGATCACGATATCGAGATCAATGACATGGAAGTCCGCCTAGAGAAAAAAAGTTTTGAAATGATCGCGTTGCAACAACCAGTCACAACAGATCTACGCACAATCATCACGATTATGAAAGCTAGTTCAGACTTAGAACGAATGGGAGATCATGCAGTATCTGTCGCTAAATCAACCATTCGTTTAAAGGGACTGCCGCGAATTTTAGAAGTCGAAAAAGAAATCAACGAGATGTCCAACTATGTTAAAAAAATGGTAGACAATGTTTTGATTGCCTATGTGAAGACTGATGAAAAAGATGCTCGCATGATTGCAAAAATGGATGAGCGCGTCAATGATTATTTCCAAAAAATTTATGATATGACTACGAATAAAATGGAAAAAGACTCAGATACAATCATCAGCGGAACGGATTATCTGCACGTTGCAGGTTATTTAGAACGCGTAGGTGATTACGTGACCAATATTTGTGAATGGATTGTTTACTTAGCAACAGGCAAGATCACAGAACTTAACAGCAATCGCAATGAGACCTTTTAAAAAAAACGCCAGCTGGATTATTCTAGCTGGCGTTTTCTAAACTAATTATATGGATATTTTAAAATGGCAGACTGAATCGGAGAAGAGACTCTTTATGAAGTCGGATAAAAAGATGGGTCTTTAGTCCTATGACAAATACTCAGAAACATTGCATAATATGAATGTAAACAAAAGTAAGCTATTTGCTTTTTGAAGGAGGCAATTTCTATGAATGAAAGACAACGAATTTTAGAATTAGTTAAAAAAGGTATCCTATCCACTGAAGAAGGTTTAGATTTATTAGAAAGTATGGCAAAGGCAAAAGATGAAGCACAGATTAAACAAGCAGCAGATAAAGTAGATTCTTACCATCGCGACCAAGCAACAAATTTAGTCGATGAATGGGAAACAGAGACTGATGAAGACTCAAGGTCCGAAGAACAGGACTTGGAAGACCTTGAAGCATATTTCGATGATTTAGCAACAGAAGCGAATCAGATCTCAGTACATATCGATGAGATCAATCAAAAGAAAAAAGAATTGCATGCGGTACTTCATGAAAAAGAAGAAATTCTGATGGAATTAGATACAAAAGAAGAATTAGATACATTGTCAGAAGAAGACGAAGCGATTCGTGAGAGCGTGGAAGCTGAAATTACCGGTTTGAAAGAACAACTTGCTGACTTGGATGACCAAGCACACGAACAAGAAGAAGAATTAAAAAATGTCCAATCCAATCAAAATGACACTCGTAAAGAACGTAATCGAGCACGTTTTGATATACCAGATGATTTGAAAGATCAAGCGAGTGAAACATTCTCGCAAGTGGGTGAAAAATTAGGCGAAGCAGGAATTCAATTAGGTCGATTGATGAAAAAAACATTGAAGACAGTTTCTGATACAGTTGAAGAAAATGTTGATTGGAAAGACTTCAACGTCAAGGTTCCAGGCCTAGTAACTTCTAAATTTGAACATCAATTCTTATACACCGATGTTGAACCGACATTGCTAGATATCAAATTAGCCAATGGGAAAGTCATCTTAAAAACGTGGGATGATGCGGCGATTAAAGTAGATGCGAAAATCAAACTTTATGGTAAAATGAATGAGGCAACACCACTCCAATCTTTACTAGAACGCAGTCAAATCGAAGTGAATGATGAACATATCTCATTCCAGATTCCAAATAAACGGGTCCAAGCAGAATTAGTTTTCTACTTGCCAAAACGCACCTATGATCATGTAGCGGTAAAATTACTAAATGGTGATTTGAATGTGGAAAAAATGGATGCTAAGGATGTTTATGCCAAATCAACAAACGGCAATATCAGCTTTAAACAGATCAATGCTACGATGCTTGAGATTCAAGGAGTCAACGGCAACATCGAGATTCGTGAAGGAGAGATTTTAGACTCCATCATTGAAACGGTCAACGGCAGTATCGCAACTAAAGCAGCAATTCAAAATTATGGTATTTCATTAGTCAATGGTGATGTGAAAATAACTGCAGGTCATGATAATTTGCAAAAAATCAAAGCTAGTTCTGTTAATGGGAATGTTAAAGTATCCTTGAATAAAACGATTGGTCTTGAAGGTCTAGCTAAGACGAATCTAGGTAGTATCAATGACCGTCTGTCAGATTATGAAGTGATCAGAGAAAAGAAAGAAAAAACGAACCGCTTGTTGCAATTCCGTCGAGTGTCAGATAAAATGGCAAAAATCGATGTGTCAACAACGACAGGAAGTATTTTCTTGAAAGATTTTGATAATTAAGAATACTAAGGAAGGAAGATTCATATGCGAAAAAGATTACAAAAGTCACGAACAAATGTGGTACTGACAGGTACCTTAGCCGGGATCGCCGAGTACTTTGGTATTGATCCAACGATCGTTCGTGTGATTTATGTTTTCTTAAGTTTCGGTTTGATCGGTGCGCCGATCGTATTATACATCTTGTTAGCATTAGTGATTCCCGCCAACCCAAGAGGTCGGGATTCTTATGGCCATAACAATCCCTATTATGGAAATAATGATTACAACAACTATGAGAAGAAGACATCCCGCCAACGTAAAAAAGCGGATAAAATTGACGATGACGACTGGAGCGACTTTTAATGACATACTTACAGCGTTTGATAGCTAATGCACTGATTTTTATTTCACTATCTGTGCTCTTCCCCGAGCATATTTATGTGGAAAGTCTGGTGATGGCTATTGCCGCAAGCTTTGTTCTCTCAATCTTGAATACATTAGTGAAACCGATCTTGATCTTACTTTCACTGCCGTTGAATATTTTGACACTTGGACTGTTTAGCTTTGTGATCAGCGCTGGTATGTTGCAATTGACTTCTAACTTATTAGGAAATTATCGCTTTGGTTTCTCTAGCTTCACTGTTTCGATTCTAGTAGCAGTCGTGATGGCGATTATCAATGCGATCGTTTCAGAGCACAATATCGATAAATACGCGGATAGGTAAATAGCCTATCCGTTTTTTTATAGGCAGGATCTTTTGGTTTATTGTAAATAGATTAAAATTTTAGATGAAATCAGGGATACTAAGCAAAATCATTTTTACTTTCATTGATCAGTTCAACACTCACTTTTTTGATTCTTATTGGAGAAGGTTGCCTGAGCCTAGTCACTCTGTGGATAAAATGATAAAATAAAGCGGAAGCGTAGAAAAGAGGGATTATATGGCTGAAACAATTAGAGTAAAAGAGTTAGTTGATAAACTTTCATTGGAAGTAGTAACTGGTGATGAGGAAAGTCTTACACGAATCATCACTACTGGTGATATTTCTCGTCCGGGATTGGAATTGACGGGTTATTTTAATTACTATTCTCATGACCGTTTGCAACTTTTTGGAAATAAAGAAATCACCTTTGCAGAACGTATGATGCCGGAAGAACGGTTGATGGTTTTGCGGCGGATGTGCAGCGATGATACTCCTGCATTTATCGTGTCTCGAGGATTAACACCACCTAAAGAAATGATTACAGCTGCGAGTGAGCGAAATATCCCAGTACTGAGTTCACCAATTTCTACCTCACGTTTATTAGGCGAGATTTCCAGCTTTTTAAATGGCGGCTTAGCACCGCGGACTAGTGTTCATGGTGTGTTGGTAGATGTTTATGGGTTAGGCGTATTGATTCAAGGAGATAGCGGCATCGGTAAAAGTGAAACGGCTTTGGAACTGGTCAAGCGTGGACATCGGCTGATCGCAGATGATCGTGTCGATGTTTATCAACAAGATGAGTTGACTTTGGTGGGGGAACCGCCTAAAATTTTACAACATTTGATTGAAATCCGTGGAATCGGTATTATCGATGTGATGAATCTCTTTGGTGCAAGCGCTGTTCGTGGTTCGATGCCGGTCCAATTGGTAGTCTATTTGGAAAGCTGGTCGAAAGATAAAAAATACGATCGCTTAGGAAGCGGCAATACGGAAGTTGAGATTGCTGAAGTAAAGATACCTCAAGTAAAAATCCCAGTAAAAACTGGTCGAAATGTCGCAATCATCATCGAAGTTGCGGCGATGAATTTCCGGGCACGTACGATGGGGTATGATGCGACGAAGACCTTTGAGAATCGCTTGACCCAATTAATCGAAGAAAATTCGGGCCAGTAATATGTTAGCACAAGTAAATCGTGTGGCCTTTGACTTGTTTGGTCTACAAATCTATTGGTACGCGATCATTATTGTTTCAGGCATTGCCCTAGCTTTATGGCTGTCCACTCGAGAGGCATTAAGAGTGGGTCTAAAAGAAGATGATATGACCAATTTCATTCTTTGGGCATTACCGATTGCAATTATCGGAGCACGTTTATATTATGTTTTATTTGATTTGGAGCCGTATTTGGCTGATCCAGTTCAGATTTTTAATATTCGCAATGGCGGATTAGCTATCTATGGCGGCTTGATCGCTGCTGTAATTGTTTTGATTATTTATACACGTTATCATTTTATTGATCCGTGGTTGTTTCTAGACGTGGTCTCACCAGGTGTGATGTTAGCGCAAGCTATGGGCCGATGGGGGAATTTTATGAACCATGAAGCCTATGGCGGGGAGACGACACGCCGCTTTTTAGAAAATTTACATTTGCCACAATTTATTATTAACAATATGTATATTGATGGCGCATTCCGTCAGCCGACATTTCTTTATGAATCACTATGGAGTCTCATCGGATTTGTCTTAATTTTATTTATTAGGAAAAATGGGACCACCAAACGTGGGGAACTATTTTTAGGATATGTGACGTGGTATAGTTTTGGTCGCTTCTTTATTGAAGGAATGCGAACGGATAGTCTCTACTTATTTGGTGGGATTCGCGTATCACAATTATTGTCGTTGCTTCTTTTTGTTGGCGGGCTTGTTCTGTTGTATTACCGTCGTAAAAAAAATACGAATATTAAGTTATATGAACGTGATAAAGGAATTAATCAAGCTTTAATTTAAGCCTGAGTTGTTAACAGCCTGTGTTATGATAAAGAAGAAGGTTCGAAAAACCAATCACATGATTAAAGTGGCTGATTCTACCAATTATTTGGAGAATTGAAGCGTATAGATGAGACGTAAACTAGGAGGAACACTCAGTGAAACAAAAAGTAGCAGTTTTAGGCCCGGGGTCTTGGGGGACCGCTTTAGCACAAGTTTTAGCTGAAAATGGTCATGAAGTAAGACTTTGGGGAAATAACCAAGCACAAATTGATGAGATCAATACTTATCATACTAATCGACATTACTTGCCAGACTTGAAAATCCCCGAAAGTATTCGAGGAGAAAAAAGTTTGGAACGTGCAGTCAAAGATGCAGATGCTGTTTTATTTGTCATCCCAACGAAGGCTGTTCGGTTGGTTGCTCAAGAATTTGCCCAAGTGGTTGAAAACAGTCCTGTAATCATCCATGCAAGTAAGGGACTAGAGCAAGAAACCCACAAACGTATCTCAGAAATTCTAACAGAAGAAATTCCTCAAGAGCATCGTCAAGGAGTCGTTGTTTTATCAGGACCTAGTCATGCGGAAGAAGTAGCAGTGCATGATATCACAACGATTACAGCAGCTAGTGAAGATGAGACCTTAGCAACTTATGTACAAAAATTATTCATGAATGAATATTTAAGAATCTATACCAATACAGATGTCATTGGTGTTGAAACTGGTGCGGCATTAAAAAATATCATCGCTTTAGGTGCAGGCGCTTTACATGGTCTTTCTTATGGTGACGATGCGAAAGCTGCCATCATGACACGAGGATTAGCAGAAATCAGCCGATTAGGTGTAGCGATGGGAGCAAATCCACTGACTTTTATCGGTTTAAGTGGTGTTGGCGATTTGATCGTAACATGTACATCAGTCCATTCACGAAACTGGCGTGCTGGGAATCTTTTAGGCAAGGGCCATAAATTAGACGAAGTTTTAGACAATATGGGCATGATTGTTGAGGGTGTCTCAACGACAAAGGCAGCAAAAGAGTTAGCTGATCGATTAAATGTCAGTATGCCGATTACTGAGACAATCTATGATGTGCTATACAATGATAAAGACGTCCGGCAAGCTTGTCGCGATTTGATGATGCGTGAAGGTACGTTTGAAAATGAATTTACTTTAGAATAGAAAGTGTGGGATAAGAGTCATGCGAGTAAAAAAAGCAGTCATTCCAGCCGCTGGGTTGGGAACTAGATTTTTGCCAGCCACTAAAGCAATGGCTAAAGAAATGCTGCCGATTGTTGATAAACCAACAATCCAATTTATCGTGGAAGAAGCATTGAATTCTGGAATCGAAGATATTTTGATCGTGACAGGAAAAGCAAAACGTCCGATTGAGGATCATTTTGATGCCAATATCGAATTAGAAATGAATCTAAAAGAAAAAGGCAAAACAGATTTATTGAAATTAGTTGAAGAAACAACCGATGTGAATTTACACTTTATCCGTCAATCACACCCTAAAGGTTTGGGACATGCCGTGCTACAAGCTCGTGCATTTGTTGGAAATGAACCTTTTGTAGTCATGCTAGGGGATGACTTGATGGAAGATCGAGTGCCATTAACGAAACAATTGATGAACGATTACGAGCAAACTCATGCCTCAACGATTGCTGTGATGCGTGTACCAGAAGATGAAACGTCAAAATATGGAATCATCAATCCAGGTGAAGAGGTCGCTAAAGGCTTGTTCAACGTGAAAAATTTTGTAGAAAAACCAAAACCTAAAGAAGCACCAAGTAATTTAGCGATCATTGGTCGTTACTTATTGACTCCTGAAATCTTCGACGTTTTGGCTACACAAAAACCAGGTGCCGGAAATGAGATTCAATTAACAGATGCAATCGATACATTAAATAAAACACAACGAGTTTTTGCTCATGAGTTCAATGGAAAACGATTCGATGTAGGCGATAAATTTGGTTTCATGACAACAAGCATTGAATACGGCTTGAAACATCCAGAGATCAAAGATAAATTACAGGATTATATCATTGCTTTAGGCAAAGAATTAAGCGGACAAAACAAAGTAAAAAAATAATATAAAAGCGCAGATTGATTTCTGCGCTTTTTTGTTGTTTTAAATAAATGAATCATTGATTTATTTAATGTTAACTATCAATATGATTAATAGAATATATCATTCATTTTGTTATATAATATCTTTTGAAAATAACAATAATGAAAAGAGGGACAAATGAAAACTTCTCGCTTAAATAAAGAAATCGTCATTGAATGTGCGATGGAACTAGTTGATGAGTCTGGTGGATAGATGTCAATAAAGTAGACACGAAAAGAGCAGATACTTACAGATGATTAAAGTACTTTTCTTCCATTTCGT